>JAUNEB010000029.1 GCA_030525795.1 Aerococcaceae bacterium
GTCCTGCGTCGTTTAACATTGTACGAACTTTTCCGTAAGTATTTCCGACAACGATTGGATCTCCGACGTTCAATGTACCTTGTTGAACGAGTAACGTTGCGGTTGAGCCTTGTGATTTATCCAAGCGTGCTTCGATAACCGTTCCGATTGCTAAACGGTCTGGGTTTGCTTTTAATTCTTGTACTTCCGCCACTAACAAAATCATTTCCAATAATTCTTCTAAGTTTTGGTTAAATTTCGCTGAAATCGGCACAAAAATTGTGTCGCCTCCCCATGCTTCGGGAATCAACGCATGTTCAGACAATTCTTGCATAACGCGGTCTGGATTGGCTGCAGGTTTATCAATTTTGTTGACGGCAACAATAATTGGCACGTCCGCTGCTTTTGCGTGGTTAATCGCTTCAACCGTCTGTGGCATTACGCCGTCATCGGCTGCTACGACAATAATCGCAATATCTGTTACGTCTGCACCACGCGCACGCATCGTTGTGAACGCTTCGTGACCTGGCGTATCCAAAAACGTAATCACATTATCGTGAATGCGTACTTGGTAAGCGCCGATATGCTGTGTAATACCGCCCGCTTCGCCTTCTACAACTTGCGAGTTGCGCAATTGGTCTAACAATGTTGTTTTACCGTGGTCAACGTGTCCCATAATGGTGACAACAGGTGGACGCGTCACTAAGTGTTCGCTGTCTGTCTCTTCTTCAAAATGACGATCTAAGTCAGCATTATCAATGATAACTTTTTCTTCTGGTTCAATACCGTATTCCATCGCAATCAATTCAATCACTTCTTTAGAAAGTGCTTGGTTTTGGTTAACCATCACTCCTAAAAAGAGTAATTTTTTAATGATTTCAGAAGCATCGCGATAAATCAATTTGGAAATATCTTGAATATTCATGCCTTCTGAATAGACAAGTTTTTCTGGTAATTCCTTAAATTTACGCGCGGTAATGCCTTTAGATTCTACTTGTGGTTGATTACGGTTTTTGCGACGGTCTTTACGACGGCCTGGACCTGAACGTTTAGAACCACCGTCTTGCGTATCTTCCCCAAAACGTTTTTTGCTCTTAATGGCTTGAACTTTACCGACTTCGTCTTCTTCGCGAACGACTGGGCGTTGTGGCTTTTGTGGTTTTGCGGGTTGTTTATGTGCTGCAGCGTGTTGTGGACGATCTTGCGGTTTGTTGTTTTGTGGCGCCGTGCGTTCTTGTGGTTTTGTAGCTTGTTTGTGCGCACTAGATTGTTGTGGGCGTTCTTGCGATTTAGCAGCTTGATTCGTGTGCGGCTTTACTTGCTCTTTGCGTGGCTGTTCTGATTTTGGTGCCGCTTTAGCAGATTCCTTTTTCGCTTGTGGAGCTACTGTTTTTGCTGCAGGTTGTTCTTTATGTTCTTTATATTGTTTTGGTTGTGCAGGCTTTTTGGATGCTGAAACGAGTTGTGTCAGCTTTTGTGTCTGCTCGTCCGTCATACTGGACATATGACTATTAAATTCAATTCCGTTCTTTTTCGCTAGAGCGAGTAAGTCTTTACTGCTCATATTATGTTCTTTAGCGAATTCATATACGCGACTTGCTGTCATGTATTCACCTTCCTATTCTTGTCTGAGGTCTTCATCGTACGACAAAAATCGCTTTGCCATTCCTTGGTTGGCGATGGCGCAAAGTGTGCGACTTTTGCCGATTGATTGGCTAATTTCGTATTTGTCAAAAGTTAAATCGAGCGGGATGTTTTCGCGTTGGCACAGTGCTTCGTAGCGTTCTTTAGTAGCTTGACTAGCATCGTTTGCGCAAATGACGACATGCACTTTCTTTTTTTTGATGGCGTCGCTGACGAATTCATCGCCCGATATTAAATTTCTTGCACGATTGGCAAGACCTAACATATTTAATTTTTTTTGTCTATTGTTCATTGAATAATTCCTTGCGTGCTTTTTGATGGTCAACGTAGCGATAAAGTTCGTCGTAAAATTCATCGCTGACTTTCATTTCAAAAGCGCGGTCGAATGTTCTTTTTTTCTTGGCTTCTAATGCGAGTTCGGGTTCTAAGGCGATGTAAGCACCGCGTCCATTTTGGCGTCCTGTTGGGTCAAGAAAAATCTCATTTTCTTTAGTTTTGACAACGCGGACGAGTTCTTTTTTAGGATACATTTGTTGCGATACAATGCATTTACGCATTGGAATTTTGCGTTTAGGTTGCTGTTTTGGCTTCATTGTTCCCACCGTCCTGTTTCAAAAATTACGCGTTTTCTTCCGCTGATGGTGTTTCTTCAACTGCGGTTGGATTCGCTAATTCTTCTAAGTAAGCTGCATACGCTGCTTCGGATTTGATGTCGATTTTGTATGTCGTGAGGCGCGCTGCTAAACGAGCATTTTGTCCACGTTTTCCGATTGCTAACGACAATTGGTGGTCAGGCACGACAACGATACACGCGTGATTCGCTTCATCAAAAATGACATCCACTACTTGAGCGGGATTCATTGCGTTGCGAATATATTGTGCTGGATCTTCATCCCACTCAATAATGTCCATGTTTTCGCCGTTCAATTCATTGACAATGGCTTGGACACGCTGACCTTTTTGGCCGACGCAAGTACCGACTGGGTCAATGTTTTTGTCGCGTGAACGTACGGCAACTTTTGCACGGTCGCCGGCTTCGCGTGCGATGCTAACCACTTCGACAATGCCGTCATAAATTTCAGGCACTTCTTGTTCGAATAATCGTTTCAAGAAGTCGCCATGCGCACGGCTAACAACGACTTGCGGACCTTTGCTTGTCATTTCGACTTTTGAAACGTACACTTTGATACGCTCGTCCATTCTAAAATGTTCAGTCGGAATTTGTTCGTTCGTTGGCATGACAGCTTCAATGCGTCCGATGTTCACATATAAGAAACGCGCATCTTGACGTTCTACGGTTCCTGTCAAAATTTCATCTTGGTATTGGCTATATTCTGCATAAACGATTTCGCGTTCTGCTTCACGGATGCGTTGCATGATTACATGTTTTGCGGTTTGCGTCGCAATACGCCCAAAATCTTTCGGCGTCACTTCAAATTTGATTTTGTCACCAATTTCGTAAGCGCGGTTAATTTTCAAAGCTTCTTCCAAGCTAATTTCGAGCATGCTGTCGTAGTTTGTTTCAACCACTTCTTTCACAGAAAATACTTTGATGGTGCCTTTTTTCTCGTCAAAAACGACTTCCACGTTTTGAGCTTGGTCATAATTTTTTTTGTAAGCTAGCACTAAAGCGGATTCCAATGCATCTTTAATAATGGCACGCGAAATACCTTTTTCTTCTTCAAGAACTTGCATGGCTTTCACTAATTCTTTACTCATCTGTTCAATAATCCTCTCAACACTTTATTAAAACTTAATCGCTAGTCTTGCTTTTGCGACTGCTTTTTTGTCAATTTCAAGACGTTTGGTTGCCGTTTTGATGCGAACTTCTAGCACGTACGCGCTTTCTGTTACTTCAAGCAACGTTCCTTCATGAAATTTTTCGCCATATTGCGGCGCGTAGTACGCCAAATGAATGTATTCGCCGACGGCTTGACGAACGGCTTCTTCTGTTTTAAGGGGTCGTTCGGCTCCTGGTGACGACACTTCCAAAAAATACGCTTCTGGAAAAGGATCGGGTTGAATTTTGTCCAATGCTTCGCTAACTTGCTCGCTAATTAACGCGCAATCTTCAATGTCAATGCGCTCTGGCTTATCTGCATAAATACGCAAAAACCATGAACGGCCTTCCTTGACATATTCAATATCCACTAATTGACAACCTTGCGCTTCTACAATCGGCTCAATTACTGGTATAACTTTTTCCAAAATAGCACTCATATTTCACCTCGTTTTCTGAATTGATACTACGAAAAGAGCGAGCGTTGCCGCTCACTCCCTCCTAACGTCTTTAACAATGTTATTATAACAAACTTCGCTACATACTGCAAGTTTAATAATAAAAATCTGGTAATTTGAATGAATCAAACACATTTTGATATTCTACTTTTAAGTAATCTTGATACAATTTCGAGTCCATTTCGGATTGGAACGTACCGTCTGGCAATTTGTAACCCCACGTTGTATAGACAGGCGTTTCTTGCATAACCTCCCACAAAAATTGATAATACGATGGAATCGGTAAGCTATATTCGCTATTTTCCAATGTTTTTAACAAATATGGCGTCAAAAAATTCGGACTAAATGTCGTAGGTCCTTCAGGCGCTTCAATTGGAAAATTGCTCCACACAATATACGGAACTGTATATTTAGCTGATTTATCTTGACTATCCATAAATTGCTCATAAAACCCATCCGATAAAGTCGGCTGATGATCACCATACATCAAAATGACCGTCGGTTCACGGAATGTTTCAAAGTATTCCACCAATTCCTTAAACGCAGCATCGGTTTTTTTGAGACTTGTCAAGAAAATACGTTCCGCTTGTGATTGTTCTTCAGGAAGATTTAAGTCAACTTCTGTTTTATAATTAGGATCTTTGTAACCCCCGTGCCCTTGCATTGTCACGACAAATGTGAACAAAGGCGCGGTCCCTTTATTTTCGTATAAGTTTGCAATCCCTTTGAAAAGAGATTTATCGGTAACAAATCTTCGTTCATACTCCGGTTCCATAAACTCAGCAATGGTCTGTTCTCCATCCAAAAAATACGCATGATTAAACCCAAAATGACGATAAACCGTATCGCGATTATAATTGTAAGCTTGATAAGGATGAATCGCCGTTGTTTCATAGCCATAATGTTCTAGAAAGTCCACAATACTATATTGCGAACGCGTCACCACTTGTTGATAAGGAAACATCCCGTTCAACAACGTCGCATTCGAATTCCCTGTCAAAAACTCATATTCCGTATTCGCTGTTCCGCCACCAAACACCGACACATTCAATCTTCCGTGCGGCATATTTTTTGCCAACGAATGCTGGAAAGCTAACGGGTCAGGCGACAACTTTAATCCTTCCAAATTCGAAAAATCGACTTGCGATTCATTTTGAATGACTATAATATTAGGATATGTCGTATTTTTAGTCGCATAGCGAGGATATTGCGACAAAATTTGCTCCACCGCTGATAGCGAATAATCTTGTGGTTTGTCAATTTTTGACTCCGCATCGAAAGCTAAAAGCGACAACATAAACCCATACTTCGAATACGTATATTGCGAACGCCAATAGTCTAACGGAATATTTGCACGACTAATGATCTGTGGAAAAATAAGCGTCACACTCAATGTCGCCATCACCGCTGCTTTAACCCACCGAATTCCTAGGCGTTTCCATGAAAATTTTTGCGTAGAAATCGGCGAAAGCAACAAAATCATCAACACAAACAAGCTAATAACGATTAAAACGATTTGATTTGTCGTTAGCTGATATTCCACTTTATCCGTTACCGTCAAAGCCGTTCGGATTTGCTTCAAATTGTACAATAATAACGGTGTCTGCCGTGTCTCAATAAGCACACTATTCACAATTCCTAAAATCACTGCACTCACAAAAATGAGTACATTTGCAACTAATACTTGTTGAAATACCCAATAAATAAACAAATATAGGCACATCCAAATAATCCAGTTAAACAGATAACTTCTAGGCAGCAAATAAACAAAGCGCGAATAGCCACTTTCAATAAAGTACATCGCTAAACAAGATACGATTGCCCCATTCAATAAGACAAACATTCCTTTTCTTCGGCGCAAATGAAGAAATCCTTCAAGCCACCACAAGACAATCGCGACAATGGCAACCATACACATCCCCGCAGCCCAAATGGTATAAAACCCAAAATCCGTATTCCATATACGAATTGGAAATAACTCTCGGAAACACTGTATCACTGCAAACGATACAATCCCTAAAACTCCGTAAGCTACGTAATAAGCGCGCGGTATTTTCTTATCGCGCATTACATAATAAGTCGCAATGACTCCAATCAACGCAAAAAGCCACCACCAAAAGTTTGATTGATCAATCCCTATACGCATCGGAAATTCGACTAATAAATCATGCCGCTCCCAAAGCACATTGTAAGTGTCAATTTCGCGGTACAAATTGCCATTAAAATAAATTTTCAATACCCCTGTGACAGGCATTTTTACATATTCAAATTGTAACGTTTTAATACGAGGCACTTTGAAGGTTAATCGCTCGCCTTTTCCATCGGCAAAATATTCAGGGTCGACAACTGTATAAGTGTAAAAATCCGTTTCGATTTTATGCTCACTAATGTGTTGCCCATTCAGCTTAAATCCTCTCAACGTTTGTTTCGCATCGCGACTCAACGCATTATGTTCTTGAGACGCTTCAATGACAATTTCCGATTTGCCACCAATCAAAAACTCATTGCGAAATAACCAAATAAAGCTAAACCATAAAAGAACACAGAAAAATCCCTTGAATAATTTAGACCATTTTTCCAAAAATATCTCCCTTTCTTCAAAATGTTATCAAAAAATTATATCATAATCTCGCAAAATGCGCTACAATTTTAATGAGGAGCGTGATACATATGACGACACTAATAAACTATTTACAAACCATTGGCACACAAAGCTTTACTGAACAGCCACTTAACGCCACCGACATTTTACTACTCACAGAACTGCTTTATTTGCCAGTTGATGATGTCGTGCCACATTCACTTGACAGCTTTCTTTCCTTGGAAAAAATCGCGATTTCATATTTAGAAAACCATCCCCAACATTTCAAAAACAATGCTTTTTTGGCAAGTGAAGCGCGCGCAAAATTGATGGAACACGTCGGGCAGTCTACTCGATTCAAGCATCTCAAGTTAGCCCATTTTATCAACGAAGTGCATTTGGAAGATGAAATGCAATTTGCAGCAGCGACTTACCAAATCGACGAAAATCATTATTTGGTTGTTTTTCGCGGAACCGATGATACGCTCGTCGGATGGAAAGAAGATTTCAAAATTAGCTATTTACAGTCGATTCCAGCACAACAAGCGGCTGTCAACTATTTGCAGCAAACGCTTGAGCAATTAGACGGCCATATTTATGTTAGCGGCCACTCCAAAGGCGGTAATTTAGCCATTTTTGCGTGTGCACACCTAGCGCCTACTCAATTTGAACGCTTAATTCATATTTACGCATTCGACGCACCTGGATTTAATGCTACTTTTTTGGAAAAAGACAGCTATCGTCAACTTGAAAATAAACTGTCTACTTACGTCCCTGAAGATGCGATTATCGGACAGTTAATGCAACATGCGTCAACGCCACACGTCGTCAAAAGTCGTGCTTTCGGATTGGAGCAACACAATAGTTTGAATTGGGAAATTCACGAAGGCGACTTTGTTTACTTGGATAAAGTTTCTACCTTGAGTCTTATTATTGACCAAACATTTGCACAGTGGCTCGATAATCGTAACACAGAAGAACTTCAATACTTTTTTGATACGATTTTTGATGTGTTCAAACAAGCGGATATCGCATCACTCAATGAATTGTCGAATGATTTCTGGGGTTCTCTCAAGGCGATTCAGCAAGCTATTAGTACCCTTAACGAAAAAGATCGAACTTACATGACGCAATCTTTTCAAGATGTTTTAACGATTGCCTTTGCCCTCATGAAGCAGCACCAAACGCGGAATTTTAGTCAGCATTTTTCATTCGAATCGCTTTCCGAAAAATTTAACTACTGGTTCAATGACTCCTACAAAAAAATCGACCAATTTTTCAATCCTATTATCACACTTAACTCCACTTCAACCGAAAACCCAGACCACGATTAAACGAGGTCTGGGTGTTTTTTAACATATATAGTATCCCTATCCTCAACAACAATAATATATTTTCCCATTGATAATTCTCTAAGTTCTTGAACTGCCGAATCTAAATCTTTAACAAATTTATTTCTTTCCTCCTCAGTTGAAAATCCTTTGTATGAAAACTCATGATTTTCATCAATAAATATAGCGTCATATCTTGCTTGTAAATCATCAAACTTTTGTTCTAATTCTCCATTATCTTCCAAATCTTCTGGAAAAACAGGATTTATTACATTTCCTTTTTCATCATATATCCACGTAGGATATTGCCTCTATGAAAATAAAATTCTAATTTTCTTCATTACTCATCATCTCTTTAATGTCCTATTCTTTTCCGAATATTTTTACAATTTTATTCGCAAATTCGACTTCAGCTTGTCGTAATTCAGAACCTTTAAGTGTGTACTCAGATTCTGTATATACTTGCTCCCACAAGCTAAAAAGATACCTCATTAATGCGCGCGCAATCGTATCTCGTTCATCCAAATATATGAGAACCTCCGCTAATATAGTGCCTAATTTATCAAAAGCCGCTTTATTCATTCGTTTTTCCATTCTGGCTGAAAAGCAAATATCCAAATAGAATTCATCAATTTGACTTAAGTAAAAAGAGATTTCTAGGTCTGATTTTGCACATTCAATAACATTTATTCTTGTTCCAAAAATATCAGAAACTTTCTCAGAAAAATACAATGTTTTTTTGACAGGAATCGATAGTGGTAGTTGAATCGTTTCGATTTCCGAAATGAGCAGGCGATTCAATTCAAATAGTCTCCCAGCCCATTTTCGTGGAATTATCGTTTCATCTACCAAAAGTTGTTCTATTTTTTCTGCTAAAGTGAGTAATTTATCTAATACTTCTATGTTTACAGCAGCGTTCGTTTTTATACGATTCCGTTCATTTTCCAAAATCTCTTCCAAACGCCTTGCAAAAACATCAATAGTCAATGTATCTAAATTAGCCACTCGCTACTCCACTCCTATCCAATTTTAATTCTCGCTAGTTATCTAAATAATCTTCCAACGTTTCATTGACAATCTGTTCAAGAAAATCTTCAAACGATTCAGCGATAACTTCATGTGTTTGAACACTCTCATCGTATCCTGGATAATAAGAAGTTACCATTGGAACGCCTTTTGCATTTAATTTTTTATAATTCAAACAAAAATAATCACCCAATCCACCATCGCTAACAACAATTAAATAACTTGGTAAATTAAACTCTTTTCTTTCTGATAATGTTAGCCAAATACCATTCGGAATTCCTTTGCCATAAAAATTGTTCTCGATTATCCCATAAATTTCATGAGGTCCCGCTGCCAAATTTGCGAAATCTAACAAAAACTGACGGTAATCTTCAGGGAAAGTTAACCCTAATTCCTTTTCTGCTAAAAGAAGATTTTCAAGACTACACCCATTATCAACATCGAATGTATCTAAATTTTCTCGGATTCTTTGCTTTAATTTTGAGTATTTTTCCATCTTGCACTTCCTCATTCGCAATATAATATTACCTAATATATTACGCTAACCAAACATGAAGCACAAGCAAAAACAGCACACTTTGTATTCATGTGCTGTTTTTTAATTAATAATCCACACGCAACGACAAGGATTCGACGTCCTTAGAGGAGGTTGTCAGTTTGCCATGATAGCGCAATTCATCGGTGCGTAAATCCATGATTTTCACTTCACCATTTTCGCGAACTTCGTACAATAAATCCTCTTTGAAAAAGAGCGTTCCTGTCAATTCGGGCACTTTTTCAAATGAGCGCTTAGATTCGTTATAACGCATCAAGCGATTTTCACCAGTTTCATAACGACGCTCGATCATGTATAGCTGGTCGTCTTGCGTATAAAATTGGGCATTTTCTAATTCATCAGTCAACTTAATCTCAGTAACTTTACTATCCAATGTTTCGGGAAAATAACGCGTGATAGATAGCGTCATTTTTTCCATATCATAATAATACGTCGTTAAAGCGTGACTGCTTACCCCTTTATCGCGGTAGCCCATGCCATTGTAATCAAACTTTGCATCTTTGATATGTTTGAGCAACTTGCTTTCTCCCGTTGGCAAATCAACACGAACCCATGCAAGTTGTTGCGTCATTCCATTGTCCGTTTCGCTCCAATCTTCCCAAGCAATTAACAACTCTGCTACTTGACCATTCACTACATAGTCGATAATCGTCACATACGAATCAACTTCGAGTGGCAAAGCTACTTTATGATTTGAAAATTGTCGATTGTTTAAGTCAATTAAAGTATAAGCCAATGTTTTTTTATCACGTTCGAATGGCACCCATAGCTCAAATTGATTGTTCAATTTAACTCGTTGGCTTGAACTCTCTGGACGCTTATGTATCGGAAAAAGCTTCAGCACTTCATCAGTCTCAGCTCTTGCAACCATTGACAAACCATCTTCTAAAAAGGAAGCTTGCCCATCATGTAACACATACGAAAAAGAACGCTGCCCTTCTTCTAACGAAACTTGCCACACAATATCATTTAATAATTGAGTGCTGTTTCCTACTTGCGTTTCCCAGACGAGTGTATGAGACACCCCTTGAAATCTCCCAAAATAAAACAATCCTACTACAGCAATCACACACATCAAACTTAATGTATAATATTTTTTCATTGAGATGACCTCCTTAAATACTTAAACGACGCTTGATGAAATAGTGCATGACGGCCAAATGTCCCACTAACCAAATGACTGCACACAAGCCAATATAAATAAAATGCTCTTGACTCGTCAATACTAACTGTCCAGAAATTACCGAAAACATAAGCAATACATTATAGCTCAACAATCCATACAACACAAGCACCGCAATACGTCTTAACCAACCCATTGCTCGACTGCTACATAAGAAAATAACCACATTGAAGATGCCAACCAAAAACCCCGTTCCTACCGTATAAATCATCACAAACTCACTCAATTTGAGTGGCAAAATTGGATACAGCGCCGGGACTCCTTCCTCATAGCGTACCCAATGCGGCAAGATTTGCGGCAAAATCGCATTGATTCCCCAAAGAATAACTGCTTGCAAACTAAGTATCCCAAATATCATTAACAACACCGCCACAATTTTTGCATAAGCGATTGCAAGACGATTCGTAGGCAACATCATTAACCGATAAATGAATTTGCCTTGGAATAGCCATTCGCGCGCCCACATCAAAATTGCATATCCTAATAATAGCATCGCTGTAATGACTACAATTAAGTGATAACCACCGTTGCGATGCAACAACATACTCAAGCTAATATACGTAATCCCTTCTCCGCCAGCCACGCGCCCATATTCTATGAAATGGTACACTTCTGTTGAGATATGGAATAATTGGCTCAATAAGACGCCCGCGCATAAAATTAAATAAAACTTTTTGGCACGATTCATCTCATGAAAAAGTAACTGCATAAAAGATGTTTGCATCATAAGCTCGCCTCCCTTAATAAATCAGCAATGCCTTTGCCTTCATTGAGTCGCAATAGTTCTAAATCATA
Source organism: Aerococcaceae bacterium (assembly GCA_030525795.1). Taxonomy (GTDB): domain Bacteria; phylum Bacillota; class Bacilli; order Lactobacillales; family Aerococcaceae; genus Abiotrophia. The sequence continues at coordinate 11,334 of JAUNEB010000029.1, forward strand.
CTCGCCCAACAATTCACCATCTTGAATATGGACGACTTTATCCACTAAGTGTTCAATTTCATGCACTTCGTGCGTTGAAATCAATACAGCGCGGTCCTCAATCAATTGCGTCGTAAACACTTGCGCAATTTGTTCGCGCGCTAAACTGTCAATGCCTGTGAATGGCTCATCCATCAAAATATATTCACAATCTACCGACAATCCCATCACTAAATTCACTTTCGCAACCGTTCCTTTAGAAAGCGAAGCAATTTTGTCGTCACGATTCAACTTGAAAAATTCTAACAATTCCGCCGCCCGTCGCGCATTATATCCTTTATAAAAAGTTGCCATAAAATCCAACGCTTCTTGAATCGTCCATGATTTTAACACAGCCACTTCATCTGGAATATAAATAATCCGTTCAAAATCTTGATGTTTAATCGCCTTGCCATCTAATAAAACCTCGCCTTTCGTCACAGGAAAAAGTTGCATAATGGCGTTCATAATCGTTGTTTTACCTGAACCGTTTGTGCCAATCAAACAAGTAATTTCGCCACGATTGACCGTGAAACTTACATTTTTAAGGGCGTGTTTTTTGCCAAAAGTTTGGGACAACTGTTTAATTTCTAACATGTGGCTGACCTCCTTGTCTTTGTTGAATGTGTTGTTTGAGCTGTTGTAGAAGCGTTTCGGTATCCATTCCTAGCGGCCTTACCGCCTCATAAAAAGTTTCCATTGCTTCGCGAACAAGATCGAATTTGAGCTGTGCTAATTTGTTGAGGTCGTCCGTTAAACGACTTGTTACATTGGCTTCTGTCACAATCAATCCCTCCTCTTCCATTGTTTTATAAGCGCGTTGAACCGTATTGGGATTGATGCTCATTCGTTGCGCGACTTCACGCCTTGACGGTAGTTCGTCTCCCGCTTGATATGTTCCGTCTACAAACGAATGCTTAAAATATTGTACCAACTGCTCATAAATGGGTAATTTTTTGTCAAACTCCATGCTTCTTCAACTCCTTTCTATTGTGTATCAACCACTTGATACACCTTATAACTGTATTATACGGGTAATACACAAAGAATGCAAGTTTTTTTTATAAAAAAAAGACCTATAAACAAAAAGTTTATAGATCTTGTAAATACAATTGTTGTTGTAACCAGTTGATGGATAAGTCAAACCACGCAGCGACGTTGGCATTCGGTGAGAGTACGCTACCGCAATATTCGCGTCCTGATTGAATAAGCGCGACTTTTTGAGGGTCTAGTTGGTCGCCAATTGCATTCACGACGTTGACCCATTGCTGGCGTGTGTATAATTCGCCGAATTGCTGGTTTGCCCATTCGTCTGTGGCAAGCGACAAGCCGTGAATGCCACTTGTGAATACGTGATGCGCAAACGAAACGCCTGCTTTCAAACATGCTTCTGCGTAAAGGTAGCTATTTTGGACGGGGACGACAGAGTCATCAGCCGTGTGCCAAATAAAAGATGGCGGGGTTTGAGCCGTGACGTGATGCTCCAAGCTCATGTAGTGCAAGGCTTGTTCCGCCGGTTGAGTGCCAAGCAACGCTTCCATCGAGCCTTGGTGCGTGTAAGTGCCGCTCGTAATGACAGGATATGCCAAAATAACCGCATCAGGTCGATTAGAGATCGCTTGATAAGCAGACTGCTCGTCAATCATATCCGCATAATGTACCGCCAAACTCCCTGCCAAATGCCCGCCCGCTGAAAAACCTGCAACGACAATTTGTTGAGGATTGATATTAAATTCGGCAGCCTTTTTGCGGATAAAACGCGTGGCTCTCGAAACATCTTTCAACGGTTGTAATTGCAACGGATATTGATGAAAAAAGTTCGTTGTGTACGTACAAACAAACGCATTAAAACCGCGCTCGTAATACGCCTTGGCGACGATTTCGGCTTCTGAAGGCGACACAAATCCATAGCCGCCACCAGGCAATATGAGCATTGCAGGACGAATGCGCGCGTCATCATGGCAATAACTCACCACATTCGGAACAAAATCTATCGCATGCGCGTAGTCATATTCATTAGATTGCCACAAAATATGCGTCGTTTTAATCATGCGTATGCTCCTTCAAATTTTTTGGTCCGAATCCCATCGGCAAAAATTCATTCAAACGCATTTCGACATAATGGTCTTCATTGACCGCAACAATGACACGAAACGTCTCAGGATCGCAAAATTCCATCATCACTTGACGGCAAACACCGCATGGCGCCACCAATTCGGTCACTTCTTCACCCGCACCGCCGACTACACAAATCGCTTCAAAGCCATAATCACCTTCACTTACCGCCTTAAAAAAAGCCGTGCGTTCCGCACAATTTGTTGGCGTGTAAGACGCATTTTCGATATTGCAACCTTTATAAATTTTGCCAGATTTTGCAAGTAGAGCGGCTCCTACTTTGAAATTGGAATACGGTGTGTAGGCCGCTTTGCGCGCTTCTAATGCAGCTTGAATCAATTGTTTATCCATGACGTTGCTCCTTATCTATTAAAATAAAACGGCAACCACTTCAATCGCGGTTCAACCTTAATGGGTTATTATAGTACAACGTTTTCATAAATTTGTCAAGTGAGGTCTACGTTACACTTCTAGCAAAAAAATAGGCCCCTTTTTTAGGAGCCTATCGCATTAGCTATATAAATATTTTTCTAATTTGATGCTACCAGAAGTGAGCAACACAGCAATCATCAATAAAATAATGAGCGCGCCAGGCAATAATTGCTGTTTGTCCAACATTTCGACTAGCCATGTTTGTGGCGATAAGTAGCTAATATTGGTGACCCATTCCGATTCGATGAAATTCGGCGCCATCGTCAAACTTAGCATCCCTATCGAAAATAACATCCCGAACGTTTGACAAAGTCCTGGCTCTTTGAATAGACGGAATAAGACTAAACTCATCGCCAAGCTGAAACCTACCGACAAAAATAGTGCGATTAACGAAAACCCTAGTTGCGTCATCGTCATCGTATGATTGAGCGCAAAAATCGTAAAGATACCACCATAAACAACACTCATAATGATTGCATACGCTAAGAAAAAGCTAAAGGTAATGCCCAAATTCGTATTCGGTGTCAAAATCGCACGTTTTAAGACGTAATTTTTCTTGAAATTAGTCAAATCACTCCCAAAAATCACGCTGTTCATCATAATATACATCGATACCACTATCATGAAAGACACGCCTTCCCATTGAATATCGCCTGCTTCTTTAATGGCAACAACTGCTGTGTTTTCGATGGGTTGATAGGCTTGAGATGCCTCAACTACTTCGTATTTCAACAGTGTTTCTTGTGTCAAGGTTTCTTTCATTAACTGATGAAACGTCGTTTCAAATAAAACTTCATGCGCCTTAGGTGAACGCGAATAAATTTTGATTGGAGCTAATGTTGCCAAGTAATTTTCGGGAATGTGGTACACCATCGCCAATTTGCCCGCGGCAAGTTGCTCCAGTGCCGCTTCCAAAGTTGTATCGCTGGCTGGATAGTCTGTTTTGGCTAAACGTTCGTGCAAAGCTTCATTCTCCGCTGCCAAAATAATTACCGTTTCGTTTGAAGACACGCTTGAATTAGACGAGGACATCATCATACTAATTCCGAACGCCATCACCGCATAAAATAAGATAATACCAATAATGCTTGGCATTTTGATAATGCGTTTTAATTGAAAATAAGTCATGTTCCATAATTTCATTGATGATACTCCTCTCTACGGCGCAATACTTGAATGTTTATCCATACACTCAACATCATAACAATTGCGCTCACAATTAAACTCATATAATGTTGTTGCCAAACGGACGCCCCACTCAAATTCGTCAAAAATGGCTCAACTAACCATGCACGAATTGGATTACGTCCAATCACTTGAAAAATAGGATTATCAGACATTTTATCAAACGGCACAAATCCAGACAACAATAACACCACCATTGTCACAATTCCGCTCATGCTATTGGCTGATTTTTCATTGACAAAAAGGCTCAACAAATGACCAACGCTACTGATTACGGCAACGTTCAGCGTCACCAACCCTAAATAGATGAGTGGATTGCCTTCAAAAGTAGACGGCTCAATCAATTTCCAAATAAGCATATACGTTACCAACAGCGCACTATAAACGATTGTCGTCGAAATCACACTGAATAACACGCGTTCTTTTGGCATGAGTGGAACTAAAGCGGTTCGCTTATTGACGCCTGCTAATTCAGGTTTCACCGCTGCAATCATTACGCTCGTCAAAACGGTCAACAGCGCGAAACTCATCCCCGCAATGGATTGAAATTGCATCCCCGACACAAAATTCGTCCCTTGATACACTTCTTCTTGATATTGTACGCGACTTAATTCCAAAGTAATTTGCTGTACGATTTCGCTACCCAATTGAGCATTATTGGTCAATTTGCCGTACGCGGTAGCTTCGACCATCGGCTGCGTCACTTGTTTCATCAAGACTTCTAATAGTGCCAAACGTTTTGCGGAATGTGACGCTTTTTCTTCGATGCGGATTGGGTTGTCTATCCCTTGTTGCAAATTCTCGCCAAAATTTCGAGGAATCGTAATCATGAAATCGGCACTATCCGCACTATCTTTTAACGTCAACACTTGCGTAGATTCTAGATGCTCAAACACTTCTGTAAAGGTTGAGCGCAAAGCCCCTTCTTCTTGATTATCAACATACACACTCACTTCAGGCATGACGACTTGCGACGCAAACAATCGCTCCGAAACAAGTCCCATAATCAACGCCATCACAACAGGCATCACGACTACGCTGAGCGCTAATAGAGGAAACTGTTTGAATGAGAGTACGACACTTGTTTTAATACATTGCCATAATTTCATAAGTTCACCTAATCTCTTAATTTTTTTCCTGTAAGTTGTAAAAAGACTTCTTCTAACGACAATTCATCCACCGAAATCGACTTAATAACACTTTCGGTTTTGTCAAAAAAGGCAATCAACTTCATCATTGAGAATTCGTATTGATTGACAAGCAGATGCAGCGTTGTCATGTGTGTTTCTACTTGTTGAATGCCATTTTCAGAGGCGATGAGTTGTTCGGCAATTTGTTGCGGTAAACGATCCAATGTCAACGTGACTTTATTAACGCGTGACACGAGCGATTTGACATCAGACTTCGTGCCGTACGCGACTTCTTTGCCTAAATCTAGCACTAACAAACGATCGCACAACGCTTCGACTTCTTCCATGTAATGCGAAATGTATAGAATCGTCATCCCTTCCGCATTCAACTTCATCAAAAAGTCAAAAATATGTTGACGCGACTGCGGATCCACGCCGACTGTCGGCTCATCCAATATCAAAAATTCAGGCTTATGAAGCAGTGAGGCTACAATATTCAAGCGACGTTTCATTCCGCCAGAGTACGTTTTGACTTTGTCCTTGCGTTTTTCGTACAAGCCAGCCGCGTGCAATACTTCATCAATGCGTTCTTTCAATAATTTGCCAGATAATCCGTACATTCCTCCGAAGTAACTCAAATTATCAATCGCATTCAATTCTTCAATTAAGGCGAGTTCTTGTGGGACGACGCCTAATTTTTCCCGAATCAAAATGGCGTGTTGGCGAATGGATTTTCCATCAATCATGACATTGCCTTTGTCTGCTTTTTTCAAGCCAGTCATGATGTCAATGAGCGTGGATTTGCCGGCACCATTAGGACCAATCAATCCAAAGCGTTCTCCTTTTTCAATGGTGAAATTGATTTGTTGCAAAACAGGTTGTGTATCGTAGCGTTTTTCAATATTACTAACCGTTACATAAGTCATTGGGGTTGCTCCTTTATTTGTTGATAGTTGTATTATACGAGAATTTAGGAGCGTTATCCATAGACTTTGGTCACTCAATAGCATGACTAAAGTCATTCTATAATTAGTAAAAAACAGCACTCGCGAAATATCGTGAGTGCTGTTCAGCTTAATTAAGCTATAGGAGGATTTCGTAGAAAGTCCCTACGCTTATTCGTCTATACATTATGTAGAGAGAAGATTATTTTTCTTCTTCTTTTTTCTTGAGTCCCATTGCTAACATCATTGCAGATAAACTTGCGATTGCTGCTAATGGAAGTAGATTCATTTGGCTTTCGCCAGTGTTTGGTAACATTGCAC
>JAUNEB010000030.1 GCA_030525795.1 Aerococcaceae bacterium
TTACCTGGTTCTAAGCCTGCTTTTTTGATTGCTGATAAGATTGTTTCAACGCCGTCTTCTGTTCCGTCGAATGCTGGAGCGAAACCACCTTCGTCACCAACTGCTGTTACTAAGCCACGGTCATGTAAAATTGATTTCAATGCGTGGAAAATTTCTGCACCCCAACGCAATGCTTCTTTGAAAGTTGGTGCGCCTACTGGTAAAATCATGAACTCTTGGAAAGCGATTGGTGCATCTGAGTGAGAACCACCGTTAACGATGTTCATCATTGGTGTTGGCAATACTTTTGTATTGAATCCGCCTAAGTATTGGTACAATGGCACGTTCAAGAAGTCTGCTGCTGCGCGTGCAACGGCAATTGAAACACCTAAAATCGCGTTTGCGCCTAATTTACCTTTGTTTGGAGTTCCGTCTAATTCAATCATCAATCTGTCGATTGCTTGTTGTTGTAAAACATCGTATCCTAATAAAGCTTCTGCAATCACGTTGTTTACGTTGTCAACTGCTTTAGAAACACCTTTTCCTAAGTAGCGTGATTTGTCGCCGTCACGCAATTCAACTGCTTCGTATTCACCTGTTGAAGCACCTGATGGTACCATACCGCGTCCGAAAGCACCGCTTTCTGTGTAAACTTCTACTTCAATCGTTGGGTTTCCGCGTGAGTCTAATACTTCGCGTGCGTAAACATCTGTAATAAATGGCATTTTGTTTCTCTCCTTTAAGTTGGTTGTGTAATATCGTAATCGAACGATTACCTAGTTTCTATTTTAGTGATTTTCATCACAGATTGCAAAGATTTTTCTAAAAATTTGCATTATTTTTTAATCAAGGTTTGACCTGTCATTTCGGTTGGTTGAGCTACGCCTAGCAAGTCGAGCATCGTTGGGGCTAAATCGGCTAAACGGCCGTCTTCGCGCAATTCGATATCCGTTTTTGTAACGATAACAGGCACTGGATTTGTTGTATGAGCAGTCATTGGCTCACCTTCTAAAGTCGTTACTTCGTCTGAGTTGCCGTGGTCTGCTGTAATGATTGCGTAGCCGCCTTTTGCCAAAATCAAGTCCACGACTTCGCCTAAACATTCATCCACCGCTTCAATTGCCTTAACGGTTGGCTCAAGCATACCTGAGTGTCCAACCATGTCTGGGTTTGCAAAGTTCAAAATAATCGCATCTAAGGTGTCTTCGTTAATCGCTGACACGAGCGCGTCTTTGACTTCGTAAGCAGACATTTCTGGTTTCAAGTCGTAAGTCGCTACTTTTGGTGACGGAATCAAAATGCGAGATTCGCCTTCGAATTCGTCATGGCGTCCGCCGCTCATAAAGAATGTTACGTGTGGATATTTTTCAGTTTCGGCAATTCGCAACTGCGTTTTGCCTGCGTCAGCTAATACTTCGCCGATTGTATTTTTCAAGTCTTCTTTTTTGAAAACGACTTGTGAAATAACATCGTCGCTGTACGCGGTAAATGTGACTAAATTCAAATGTTGTGGATAATTTTCGCCACGGTCAAAGCCAGCAAAATCAGGATTCGACAAAGCGGTTCCTAATTGAATGGCGCGGTCAGGACGGAAGTTGAAGAACACAACTGAATCGCCTTCTTGAACCGTCGCAATTGGCTCGTCATTGCTATCTGAAATGACAAACGGCACAACAAATTCATCGTAAATTTCGGTATCGTAAGCCGCTTGAACCCCTTCAACAGCTGAGTTGAATTTTGGTCCGCGTCCGTGAATCATCGCATCGTAAGCTAATTGCACGCGTTCCCAACGCTTATCGCGATCCATTGCATAATAACGCCCTGAAATCGTTGCGAACTGTCCTACGCCCACTTCTTGGAAAACAGCTTCCGTACGCTTCACAAATTCCAAACCAGAACTTGGTGCCACGTCACGTCCATCTAAAAAGCCGTGAACGTACACTTTTTGTAGGTCGTATTGTTTAGCTAAACGCAATAACGCAAACAAGTGCTCGTAATGTGAATGCACACCGCCATCTGACACAAGCCCCATCAAGTGAAGCGCTGTATCATTGGCTTTAGCGGTTTTGACAGCTTCTACTAATTCTGGAATTTCGTAAAAAGCATTTTCACGAATTGAAATGTTAATGCGTGTGAGCGATTGGTAAACAACGCGTCCTGCGCCGATATTCAAATGCCCTACTTCAGAATTCCCCATTTGGCCATCTGGCAAGCCAACATCTTCGCCACTCGCTTTTAATTGACTATGCGGAAATGCGTTCCAATAACGATCAAAGTTTGGTTTGTTCGCTGCTTGTACCGCGTTACCAAACACTTCATCGCGCAAGGCAAATCCGTCTAAAATAATCAAGGCTACTGGTGCTTTTGACATTATTTGACACCTTCTAACAACGCTAAAAATGATTCTGGTTGTAAGCTTGCGCCACCCACTAACGCGCCGTCAACATCTGGACACGCCATGTAATCCGCAATATTTTCAGGCTTTACAGAACCGCCGTATTGTACACGAACTGCGTCAGCTGCTGCTTGTCCGAAGTCTTTTGCGACTACATCGCGGACAGCTTTACACATTTTTTGAGCGTCGTCTTGTGTAGCAGATTTGCCGGTTCCGATTGCCCAAATTGGTTCATAAGCAATCACCAATGATTTTACTTGGTCTTCAGTTAAACCTTTCAATGCAGCTGTTACTTGCGCGCCAACGAACTCAACCGCTTGGCCTGCTTCGTAAGTTTCCAACGTTTCGCCACAACATACGATTGGCACCATGCCATTACGGAAAATTGCGTGTGCTTTTTTGTTGATGTCTTCGTCTGTTTCGTGGAAATATTCACGACGCTCAGAATGGCCAATGATGACATAGTCAACGCCTAAAGCTTTCAATGCTTGTGGACTTGTTTCGCCTGTGAAAGCACCTGCATCTTCAAAGTAGCAGTTTTGCGCTGCCGTTTTTAATGCGCTGTCTTGGCTGAAAAATTTCACACTGTTCAATAATAATGCGGGTGCGCCGACAACTGATTCGACAACATCTGATGAAGGCAATTTATCTTTTACTGCGTTGACAAATTCAATCGCTTCTTCAACCGTTTTGTTCATTTTCCAGTTACCAGCAATAATTGGTTTACGTGTCATAAGTTCCCTCTTTTCTCTATATGATATGAAAAATTATTTGTCATCAATAGACTCGACACCTGGTAATGCAACGCCTTCTAAATAAGTAAGTGATGCGCCGCCACCTGTTGAAATGTGTGAGAATTTGTCTTCGTAGCCTAGTTGAGCGACTGCTGCTGCAGAATCGCCACCGCCAACGATCGTTGTTGCGCCTTCTAAGTTTGCGATAGCTTCACAAACACCGATGGTTCCTTTTGCGAAGTTTGGCATTTCGAATACGCCCATTGGTCCGTTCCAAACGACTGTTTTTGCGCCTTCTAAAGTTTTCGCGAACAATTCAACAGATTTTGGTCCAACGTCTAAGCCCATTGCATCTGCTGGGATGTTTGCGTTGTCGACGATTTCGCTTGGTGCGTCGTTATTAAATTCGCGCGCCACAACTTGGTCAACTGGCAAGACTAATTTGTCGCCTGCTTTTGCTAACAATTCTTTTGCTAATTCGATGCGGTCTTCTTCTACTAAAGATTTACCGATTTCGATGCCTTGAGCTTTCAAGAAAGTGTAAGCCATACCGCCACCAACGATGACTTTGTCTGCTTTTTCTAATAAGTTTTCGATAACTTTGATTTTGTCAGATACTTTTGCTCCACCCAAAATCGCTACCATTGGACGAACAGGGTTGTCAACGGCTTCGCCTAAGAATTTGACTTCTTTTTCCATTAAATAGCCGACTGCTGATTCTAAGTTAGATGCGATGCCGACGTTAGAAGCGTGTGCGCGGTGTGCTGTTCCGAATGCGTCGTTGACGTATAAGTCCCCTAATGATGCCCAATATTTACCTAATTCTGGGTCGTTTTTAGATTCTTTTTTGCCGTCTAAGTCTTCGTGGCGTGTATTTTCCACGACTAAAACGTCGCCTTCGTTCAAAGCTTTGACCGCTGCTTCCAATTCTGCGCCGCGTGTTACAGGTGAAAAAGCCACTTCTTTGCCTAATAATTCTGATAAACGCGCTGCTGCTGGACGCAATGTTTTCGTTGCTTTGTCAGCTTCTTCTTTGACTTTGCCTAAGTGTGAGAATAAAACGACTTTTGCGTTGTTGTCAATTAAGTATTTGATGGTGTCTAGTGCAGCAACGATACGGTTGTCGTTAGTGATAACGCCGTCTTTCATTGGGACGTTGAAGTCAACACGCACTAATACGGTTTTGCCTTGGACTTGTAAATCTTCTACGGTTCTTTTTGCCATTTGTAAACCTCCTAAGGATTTTTATCAAAAAAGGCGAGGAAGCGTCGTGCCTCCCCGCCATTGTTGGATAGACGCTTTAATTAAAACGCTCTATGACTTGTGATTATAATTTAGCGAAGTACTCTAAAGTACGGATTAATTGAGCTGTGTATGACATTTCGTTATCGTACCAAGCAACTGTTTTCACTAATTGTTTGTCGCCAACTGTCAATACTTTTGTTTGAGTTGCATCGAATAATGATCCGTATGTGATGCCTACGATATCTGTTGATACAAGTGGCTCTTCTGTGTAGCCGTATGTTTCGTTAGAAGCTGCTTTCATTGCTGCGTTAACTTCTTCAGCTGTTACTGAACGCTCTAAAACAGTTACTAATTCTGTTAATGAACCTGTTGGAACTGGAACGCGTTGTGCTGCGCCGTCTAATTTTCCGTTCAATTCTGGGATAACTAAGCCGATTGCTTTTGCAGCACCTGTTGTGTTAGGTACGATGTTGATTGCTGCTGCGCGCGCACGACGTAAGTCACCGTGTGGAGCATCCAATGTGTTTTGGTCGCCTGTGTAAGCATGGATTGTTGTCATCAAGCCTTCTACAACGCCGAATTTGTCTTGTAATACTTTAGCCATTGGAGCCAAGCAGTTTGTTGTACATGAAGCGCCTGAGATAACTGTTTCGTCACCTGTTAAAATGTCATGGTTAACGTTGTAAACAACTGTTGGAACGTCATTTCCGCCAGGAGCAGAAATTACAACACGTTTAGCGCCACCTTTTAAGTGTAACTCAGCTTTTTCTTTAGAAGTGAAGAAACCTGTACATTCTAATACGATGTCAACGCCTAACTCACCCCATGGTAAGTTTTCTGGGTTACGGTCAGCTAATACTTTCACTTCTTTGCCGTTAACGCGGAAAGCACCTTCTAAAACTTCTACTTCACCATTGAAACGACCTTGTGTTGAATCGTATTTCAATAAGTGTGCTAATGTTTTAGCATCTGTTAAGTCGTTGATTGCAACAACTTCGATTCCTTCTACTTCTTGGATGCGACGGAACGCTAAACGTCCGATACGTCCAAAACCGTTAATACCAACTTTTACTGTCATATTGACTTCCTCCTTAGGAATATTTTTTATTTTAACGGGTTTTTATCCCACTTAAAACCTTAGTTGCAATGCCTTCGTCACAAATTAACCATCCATGATTCGGGACTATTTTATAATGTGCCTGCATCGCTTCTGCTTTTGAAGCGCCGCCGACAATTGTCACGAGTAGCGGTATTTCTTTTAAGTCTTCCAACTGAATACCGTAACGTGGCAATTTCATCACTTCTCGCCCATCTCTATCAAAAAAGACGCCGAACACTTCGCCGATTGCGCGCTGTGTTTCCAAATGTTGCAATTGTTCAGGTGACACATCGTGGCGTTCTGCCATGCGCTGTGACGTTCCGACACTTAGCATCAAGCAGTTCGCTTGCTTACTTAAGTCAATCGCATGTTTAATTGACGGATCGGTCAACAACACTTTCGACATACGTTCGTCAACATTTTCTGGGACAAAAAGTGGCACATATTGAGAATGTGTCTGGTTTGCCATAAACCCACCGACACTGTTTGATTGAATATCGTACGAGCCGCCGACACCGCCGCGAGCGGGAACAAAAATCAACTGTCGCTCCGTCGATAACTCTGGCGTAAAGCTGTGCCCGATTTTTGAAAGGGTCGAGCCGCCTGTTACTGCGATTACATTCTTGCCTTTATCAAGTTGCCGAGTCAATAAGCGTTGTACTTCTTGCCCTAACAAGTAATATACGCGCTCATCTAAATCCGCATCTCCTGCAACAATGCAACAATGTTCGATTTTCAAATATTGTTTCAGCTGCTGCTCCATTTCATAAAAACGGTGCGATTCTGCTAATAAAGCTTCCATCTCTTGCAAAATGCGTCTGCCGTAATCCGTTAAGCAAATGCCTGAACGATTGACTGCCACAAGATTTTGTTCTTTCAAGCGTTCTAACAACGTACGTAAGGAACGCTCAGATAAGTTCACTGCTTGCGCGAGCCATTTTCGGCCGACATCATCGGATTGCTGTGACAATACTTTTAGCACTTGTAAGCGTTGATGAAACTCTATGCTTACTTGAGGCATAATCATTTGTATCAGAGAAAAAACATTCTCCATGTTACCCCTCCTGCCTTGGTCGCGAAACGACCACTAAACATAGGGTTCTTCGCCTAACCACTTGCATTATACCACTAAAAAAAATAAAAATCAACTCATTCAAACGATTTCAGTGTTTTATCAGTATTTTTTAATGGTCGATTTGCGACCAAATAAAATTCCCCCACGTAGACAGCCTACATAGGGGAAGTGTGTTATTTAAGCGATTTGCTATTTTCCATAACGGCGTCTACTAAGCCATATTTCACTGCGTCTTCTGCAGACATGAAATTATCGCGCTCGGTATCTTTGGCGATGGTTTTAATTGTTTGTCCCGTATTTTTGCTCAAAATGCGGTTCAAGCGTTCGCGCGTATTCAAAATATGACGCGCTGCAATTTCGATTTCAGTGGCTTGCCCTTGCGCTCCGCCTAGCGGTTGGTGAATCATTACTTCTGCATTCGGCAATGCGTAACGCTTGCCTTTTTTGCCTGAAGAAAGCAAAAACGCACCCATTGAAGCAGCCATACCGATAACGATGGTTTGCACATCTGCACTAATAAAATTCATCGTGTCGTAAATCGCCAATCCTGCACTGACGCTTCCGCCTGGCGAATTGATATATAAGTAAATATCTTTGTCTGGGTCTTGCGCTTCCAAAAAGAGTAACTGCGCAATCACGCTGTTAGCCACGCCATCATCAATTGGCCCGCTCAACATTACGATGCGGTCTTTCAATAAGCGTGAGTAAATATCATACGCGCGCTCGCCACGCGACGTTTGTTCAATAACTGTTGGAATTAAGTTCATATTACATCCTCCTTCAATGTTCACATTATACCTTTTTGGTCAAAAAAGGGCAACGATTATATCCCGTCTACTAATTCGGTAATTTCGATTTGGCGCTGACAATTTTTAAGCGTGTCGCCTGTTACGATAACTTGACCGGTTAAATAATCGGCATCATTTCCGACGGGGTTAAATAAAGCAAAGCCCCAGTCCGTACGTAACATAAATTGCGTCAGCACGTGTTCTTTGTTGAGCGCTTCAACAGGCAACGCAATGGCTGCTGCACTTAACGGCAACAACTCTGGCAACGCCAAGCCCGCCACCGCTCTCACTAGCGCTTCAAAATGACTCAACGACATTGACCCCAGCGAAAATACCGCTTCATCATCTAAGCCGACTCTCGCCTCATTGATGTAAACAACGCCCGCAGACGTCACAAAACACTCAACGGTTAACGCGCCAATCAAATCTAATTGCTCGGCCAAAAATTGTCCCACACGTTTGACTTCGCGTTCCACTTCTAATCCGACATTCGCAGGATAGCGCACTTGCTTGCCACCTCTTTCAGAGTGAAATACCACTTCAAAAATCGGATAAATGAGCAACTCGCCTCTTTCGTTGCGAACGACTGTAATGGATACTTCTTTTTCGGCGGGAATCCATGCTTCCAATACGCATGTGCTGAGCGCTAATTTTTCTTGCGCGGCTGCGTAATCTTCTTCGCTATACATGAGCAAGTGGTCTTTCGAGCCTGGTAAATGGCGTTGTGTCGTTTTCAAAAAGCAAGGAAAACCAATATATTCAACGGCTTCTTTGACGTCTTCTAGCGACGTTACCATCGAAAATGGCGCCACTAAACAACGCTGTTCGTCCAAGTAAGCTTTTTCGATGAGACGATCCGTCGAAATGGCTTGCAAATCTTCAGACAGTGTCACTTCCGTCAATTGTGACAGCAATTGATAATCACGATTCGTCAATAAGTGTGTATCCGCCACTACAAAATCAACGCGCCCTGCAAAATAGCGCAATGCGGATTCATCATAAGCTTCCGTGACCGTTTGCCAACTCGCAAATTGTCGTACGGGATTTATTTGTTGTTTTACTAAACTGGCGACGCGGTAGCCTAGTTTGCCTGCTGCTTGGGCAACTAGCGCCATTGCAATCGAATCGCCGATAACGCCTAACGTTTCGCCAGGATAATGTCGATGTAACATGTCTTGCCTCCTATTCATCATATTGAGTTAGTTGCCATTCTTCAATGACAGAAATAATTTTTTGTGCGTAATTTGGGTCTGTGGCATAGCCCGATGACTGCAGTCCTTGTGCTTGTTCTTGATATGTTTTGCCATCTAGCACCGCTTGATAAAATTGTGCGTTCCAACTCGTTCCGTAATAAATCAATTCTGCGTGTTTTTCTAAGGATTCTTCCCAGCTGGCGTACACTTTGAAACGGTCTGTAATGGTAACTTCTTTGCCGTCGATAAACTCTTGCGTTTCAAAATCGATGCCTTGCGGATCGTCCGCTGACGTTTTGACCCCGAATAAATTGTTGTATTCCGCTGCGAGTTGACTTTGACCGAATTGCGATTCAATCATTGCTTGAGCAATCGCCACGCTCGCCAGCACTCCATATTGTTCTTGCAATCGTTGAGCCGTTGGTGCAATCGTTCGGATAAATGCTTCTTTTTGCGACTGGGTAATCGTGTGCGTTAAATCGTCTTGAACACCATTATTCTCGCGCTGAATAAGCGTCACTAACGCAAACAAAAAAACGATTAACAACGTCAATGCGCCAATGACTTGCAATGCTTTTTGGCTCCAATTTTTCACATAAAAAGTGGGTGTTTTTGGCTTAGAAGGCCGTTTTTTGGGTGTTGGTCGGCGATAATTTGTTGTAGGTTTTCTTTTTTTGGTCGTCATGCTTCCTCCGATGACGCTGTTAGCTGATCGTCAAACCATTCCAACAACTTAATTTCGCTCGTTTCGATTTGTTGACGAATGACGCCAGGTAGCCTCAACTCAATAATATCACTATAGCCCCACAACTGATAGTCCGCAATCACTTGCAAAATCATCATGTTCGACTTACGTGTGCTATCTTTTTCGTTCAGTTCGCTATGATGCCATTCAAAACGCGCCAAGCCGTGATGTACCCAATGTTTCGCAATTTGATATTTCAAAAACATGTATTCTTTAACTGGATTCGCCATCACATCGGACATCAATTCTGCGTTGCGGACAACTTTTTGGACGAGCATCCATTCGTAATCGGTAAATAGCGTAGACAATACTTTCATGTTTTCATATTTTAAGCCTTGTTCGCCTTTTTTCCAACGGTCCCAACTTTGAGGCGTAATGCCCAGTTTTTCTGCATAAAAAGATTTTTCACTCATATATTTTTCTTGTATGGCATGCACGACGAGTGCAATGATCGCTTGATTCATCTAATCACCTCACAACTTTTGTTACTATTATACACTTAATACGTGATGTTTTCAAAATAAAGGTATGCCTTTCTCGCATTTTCTGCTAAAATAATGGCATGAAGGAGTGAATCTATATGTCCGCAAAAACTGGATGGAATGCGTTCAAAATCGGTATGCGCACAACAAAAACATTGCTTGCCGTAGGCATTGTGCTCACCTTATTCGAATTATTGCATCGGCAACCAGCTGTTTTGGCAGCTTTATCCGCCGTTCACGCGATGCAACAAGATCACGAAACAAGTCTCACTTTTGGAAAAAGACGTATTTTTGGTAATACGACAGGTGTCATTATTGCAACGATTATTGCTGAAATTGGGTTGTCATTCGGGTGGGATCATAGTTTGTTTCGTATTATTGGGGGCGTGATGGGGGTGCTGGCTATTATTATTGTATGCAATGCCCTTGATATGACGAATAGTGTGCTAAATTCGACGGCAACATTTTTTGTGGTGTTCCTAAATACGCCATCTTCTCATTTGTTTAATTATGGATTCAATCGTATTTTGGATACGTTAATTGGGGCGTTGATTGCGATTGCTGTCAATCGACTGTTACCGCGCAATACACATTAGAAAAACCATGTGCTTTGGCACATGGTTCTTTCATTATTAGTAATCGCGACGTTGTTTTTCTTGATGATACATGCGACGCACTTGTGTTGGCGCTTCTTGATCCACGCGGCGCAATGCTTTTTCAATGACGGCTAATGCGTCTGCGTAAGCATATTCGCGGTGGAATAAATATTGCGCTTCGTCGATAGCATGTTCAATTTCTGCGTAATCATAGCGGAAACGATTGCTTTGTTGAATCATATATTCTGTCAAATTCGCGCTGTCAACCATTTCTTCGGTGATGACTTCTAGTTGCTCCAAATCGCTTTCTAGTCGCTGTTGCAACTCTTCGATTTCGATGATGTCAATGCGCACGCGATTGAGTTGCTTCGCCAAATATTCAATTTGGTCCGTCACTTGATAAAATAAACTGTAATATTCTTCGTTTAATCCTGGCAAATGACTTTTCTCAATACGGCGTTTCAAATTGCGCATTTCTAATTCGTAAGTATCTAAGTTACTTTTGGCATCGCGTTCTTTAACAGCAAGGGTGCCAATATTGTCGACGAGTGTTTTTAATTTTTCGTCCAGTTCGTCAACGCGTTTGCGAATTTTTTTGATGGTTGTTTCAAGCGTTGTAAAGACGACCGATTCGCGGTCTAACTTGCTCGCCAATTCTTTCAAACGTTGGTATTCTTGACGTAATTGCTCCGTCAACTCCGCTACTTGTTCGACTTCATTTTCATGCAAAATGTAACTTTGCGCAATACGGTCGACTTCGATTCCTGCGTAACGGCTGCTTTCTGACAACTCTTCCATACGCGTATTCAACTGTTGAATGTGCTTGTTGACGTATTCTTTTGCTTTGAGTTCGGTTTCCATCAAGTCGTAAAGCGAACGGATGTCGCGGTCTGCTTTGTCCATCAATGTACGCGCGTTGGATAAGTCGGCATTTTTGATGGCAGATTTCGCTTCGTCCAATTTTTCTTGGATTTCGTCGATTTTTTCAGGGATATCAACGCCGTCAAAATTAAAGCGGCTGTCTAACATTCTGTGGTAGCCTTCGCGCAAATCGTCCAATGAATCTTCGTATTCTTCCTTAATTTGCTCGTACATTACAGGAATTTTTTCCAAAATGTCTTCCAAGCTTACCATGTCGCCTTCGATGACTTTTAACATTTCTTGCGCTTCCAAAAAGTCGCCGTTCGTCATCAATTCTGTATATTTAGTAAAATTCAGCTCAATGTATTGCAAGCTTTTTTCTAAAGTTTCGATGGCGGGCCCGTAATCAAAACTGTGATTCATGACGCTCTTTCTAGCGTTGTTGTAACGTTCTAACACTTCGTTGTATTGCGTTTGGTTCGCTGTTTCTACTTCGACAAGTTCCGTCAACGCCACTTCCAATTCTTCCACTTGTACTTCGGCTTCTTCCACTAATTCGCTCGCATGTGCAATCGCGCGTTTTGTTTTCATAACGCTGAAAAACTGCTCTGAATATTGCCAAGCACCGACTAACGCCGCTTCAATTTCGGTAAATTGAAAGTTATTGATGGTTTGCCAAGTCGCCACAATGCTTTCATATTTGCGTTTTGTTTGACCTGAAAGGGTCATATTTTTAAGCAAAAAGAGCTGATCAGCAATTGCAGTTCCTTTCATCTTCTCCTTGCGGTCTTCCAAATCTTGAATGTCTTTAGTGCGTTGGGTGCGCAAGTAATAAATCACGCCGTATCCTACCACGACAAAAATGATAATACCGAATAATATATCTGTAAATGTTATATTCAATGCCGATCGCTCCTATTCATGTTCGCGCCTATCGATAGGCACACTTAATCATAATAGATTATAGCACTATCTCCCGTGGAATTAAAGCATTATGTCATGAAAAAATGAAAGTTTTTTCGACTTTTGCAACGCACTCCTACAAAAAAATCACCTCCACAATTAAGGAGATGATTTTTTTGAATGGGATTAACCTAATTTGTTATAGTATTCGACAACTAATGCTTCGTCGATTTCAGCGTTCAATTCGCTACGTTCTGGTAAACGTTTCAATGAACCTTCTAATTTGTCAGCATCAAAAGTAACGAAGTCTAAACGTGTTACAACGCCTTCCAATGCTTCTTTAACGATTGCCAATTCACGTGAAGATTCTTTCAAACCAATCACTTGACCTGGTGTTACTAAGTAAGATGGAATATCAACGCGTTTGCCGTCTACTGTTACGTGACCGTGGTTAACTAATTGACGTGCTTGACGACGTGTGCTTGCAAAACCTAAACGGTACACAACGTTATCCAAACGAGTTTCTAACAATGCCATGAAGTTTTCACCATGTTTACCTTCACGGATTTTGCCTGCTTTACGGAATAAAGTAGCGAATTGACGCTCGTTCATGCCGTACATGTGGCGTAATTTTTGTTTCTCTTGTAATTGTTGACCATATTCAGAGATTTTTTTGCGTTGTTGGCCGTGTTGACCTGGTGCGTATGCACGACGTGCTAATTCTTTCCCTGTTTCTGATAATGAGATGCCCAAACGACGTGACAATCTCCATGATGGACCTGTATATCTTGCCATAAGTTGTTTCCTCCAATGAGTTTATTTTTTGGAGTAAAATAATTTGTTAAAAAACCGAACACGTGCAGTTTGTTTTCAGCGTTCGCACTTTGCAGCCGCAGGTTACTAACTGACCTTCATTGGCAACAAACTGTTGACGTACTTTCTTTTTTTATGCTGCATTATTTTACACAAAGAGTAGTATAACATGATTGGCTACAAACTTCAAGTAATTTGTGAGACTTTTGTTACCAAACGCGGTACGCGATGTTGCCGATGAGTAAGCCGTACGAAATGTCCCAGCGACAATATTGTACGTACACCATGTCCATGCCGTTGCCTTCATAAACAAAAACTGGCAAGTGTTCTTTGCCGTAGTAATGTTGGTCTTGTTCCGCGTTCAACACTTCTAAGATTTGGGTCACTTGATAGCCTTTGCTGTAACCGTCGTTGTCTGTCACAATAATCGGACTGCCGATTTCAATCAGTTGCTCGTCCACAATTGGATTAAACACGCCCGTTCCTGATAAATCGTAATAGTGCCCGAAAAAAGTATTCAGTCCTTTTTGGCCGACTTTAACGACAACATTTTTGTCAATTTCTTCCATAAGGCGTGTAAAATCATTGTTTTTTCCTGTATTTCCGCTCAAGTCTGAGAAAGTGAATACGTGGTCTTTTAGGCGGAGTGTATTGGGTTCATAACCGAGTTGTTGTCCGCGTTCATGTTCAAAAACAGGCGGTTTGCCATTCGTATAGCTCGTTGGAAAAATCGGTTCGTGCACAATTTTAGGTTCTTGTGCCACAGCGAGTTGGCCAAATAATAACCACACGCAACTTATCAAAAATATTATTTTTTTCATAATCGCATGCCTCCTTCCATAAGGGGTTGTCTTTTTTCGAGATGGCGCAGGCGAAGCGACAACAGTAAGCTGCTGACGAACAAGCCCACAATCAGTCCAATCCACAATCCTGCTGCACCGAATGAAGTCCATTTTGATAAAAGGAAACCGAGTGGAATACCAATCAACCAGTAGCTGACAAGTCCGCTAATAAACGGGAATACAGTGTCGCGATACCCGCGCAAAATGCCTTGAATTGGCGACGCCACTGCATCTGAAAATTGGAACAATAACGCATAACTCAAAAAGAGCGTCGTCGTTTCAATAAAATCTGGCGATTGCCCATACGCTCGCGCAATCAATGTCCGATTGAAAAACAGCCCCACAACCAATAATGCGGCAATTCCTACCGAAACCGTAATTCCTGCGCGTGAAAATTGCTTCACTGCTCGATAATCGCGGCGTCCTAATTCTTGCGAAACGACAATCGTGAGTGCCGTAGACATGCTCAACGGGAATCCATACAAAAAGGTTGCGAAATTCATCGCTGATTGATGCGCCGCAATGACAGTTGCCGAATAGTTCGACATTAACAATCCTACGGAAGCAAACACTGCCACTTCCACAAAAATCGCTAGCCCAATCGGTAAGCCCATTTTGATAAAACGGAAGATTTTTTTGAATTGTAAAGGTTCAATATGAAAAATACGATAACTTTTCAAGCGGGAATGGTAGCAAATCACAGCGACTACTACAACCAAAACGAGCCAATACGTCAACGCGGTACCGACGCCCGCACCAATTCCGCCTAAACGCGGCATGCCGAATTTTCCGTAAATAAACGCATAATTAAAGAAAATGTTAAACGGTACTAAAAGCAGCATGAACGCCATTGAAATGCGCGTCAACCCTAACCCGTCTACAAACGAACGCAATGCTGTAAACAATAATGCTGGCAAAGCCCCAATCGCTAACCAAAATAAATACGCTTTTGCGACATTTTGAATGGCTTCAGATACGGACATCGTCATAAGTAACGGCTGCAATCCTAAAAAGACAATGCTAATCATTACCGCCGCCAGTCCAAAAGCAATGTACAAAAATTGACGCACATCGCTTGTAATGGCTTGCTCATTTTTGGCGCCGACATGATGTCCAACCGTAGGTGTCAATGCCGACAAAATTCCTGTCATCAACGTAAAAAATGGCGACCATAAATTCCCGCCCATTGACACGCCTGCCAAATGCACTTCATGAAAATTCCCCGTCATCATCGTATCGATTAACTGCGCAGAAAAATTCGCCATTTGATAAATCAATACCGGAAACAAAATATGTAATAAATGCTTAAAACGTGTGTACATTAGTCATCTCCTCGATTAAATTGCGCATCATACAGCGCCGCGTAATGTCCCTTCAACGCCAACAATTCATCGTGCGTGCCGTCTTCCACAATACCGTCTGCTGTAACCACAATGATACGATCTGCGTGTTGAATCGTAGCCAAGCGATGCGCAATCATCAACGTCGTGCGCCCTTTTGCGAGTTCATCAAAAGATTGTTGAATAAATTGTTCCGTCTGCGTATCCAATGCGCTCGTTGCTTCATCCAAAATCAAAATAGACGGATTTTTTAAGAAAATACGCGCGATGGATAGACGTTGTTTCTGTCCGCCAGATAATTTCACACCGCGCTCTCCAATTTGTGTGTCCAGTCCATCTGGCAAATCAGCAATGACTTCTTGTAGACGCGCTTTTTCGATGGCTTGCAACACTTCTTCATCTGTCGCATCCAAACGTCCATACAACACATTATCGCGAATCGTCCCGTTAAACAAAAAGACGTCTTGCTGAACAGTACCGATTTGGCGACGCAACGAATCGAGCGTGTAATCTTGAATATTCTGATTATCAATCAGGATTCGTCCTTCACTCAAATCGTAAAATCGCGGCAGCAAATTTACAAGCGTTGTTTTGCCAACACCACTTGCGCCGACAAAAGCGACCGTTTGCCCTGCTTGAATGGTCAAATGAATATGCTCCAAAACAGGTCTCCCTGTGTCGTATTCAAAGCTGACATTTTCATATTGAATGTCGCCTACAAAGCGCGGTGCTTCCACCGCTTCAAACGCATCAACAATGTGCGGTTCGCGCCCCATTTCTTCCATAAAACGTCTGAATCCTGTATAACCTTTTGGATACATTTCAATCATAGTGTTGATTTTTTCGATGGGTTTGATAAACGTGTTGGATAATAACACAAATCCGACGAGTTCGCCTGTGGAAAGTTCGCCTTTTAGCGTGTAGTAAGAGCCCATGACTAACGCAAGCAAAGTCACCATCCGCGTTAAAACGTAGTTGAATGACGTGCTCGTTGCCATCGTCTTATAAAAAGCGAGCTTATTTTGACGATAGTCTTGAATTAATTGCTCGAAGAGGCCTTTTTCATGCGTTTCATTAGCAAAAGCCTTGACGACACGAATGCCGCTCAACGAATTTTGCAAACTTGCATTAAAATGCCCTAGTTGCTGATAAATCGCGCGGTTGACAGCAGACATGCGACGATTGAACAAAGACAATCCAATTCCCAAAAGCGGCACAACTACAATCGCACCAATCGCTAACGGCACGTGTACTTGCAACATCAAGACGAACGCCCCAACAATACTCATCACCGTAATAAAAATATCTTCCGGTCCATGGTGCGCCAGCTCACTAATGTCAAACAAATCACTCGTCAAACGGCTCATTAACTCCCCTGTTTGTACTTCATCATAATACGCAAACGAATGTTTTTGCAAATGATGGAACAAATCGCGGCGCATGTCGGTTTCAATATTGATGCCTAAACGATGCCCCAAATAGACTACAATATAATTCAGCGTCATATTCAACAAATAAAGGCTGAACAGCAACACCGAAACCATTAACATCGTCTTGAAATTTCCTTGTGGCAAAATGCGGTCGATGACCCGATTGACTACCATTGGAAACATCAACTCAAGCAACGCAGCCAACACCGCACACCCAAAATCAATCAAAAATAATCGCTTATACGGCTGATAATAACTTAAAAATTTCTTTAACATCGCAAACTTCCTTTCATACCGTATAAGTATAATCGAAATTCCCCTAAATAGCAAAAAAGCAAGGAAAAACTAGACCCTAAGGCCTAGTTTAAATAGTTTATCTATACAGTCAATGTTTTGGTAACTTCTAAGC
The DNA here is from genome assembly GCA_030525795.1 of Aerococcaceae bacterium. Taxonomy (GTDB): domain Bacteria; phylum Bacillota; class Bacilli; order Lactobacillales; family Aerococcaceae; genus Abiotrophia. Next base: position 16,930 of record JAUNEB010000030.1, read on the forward strand.
CGATATTGCAAAAAGAATCAGACAGATTCAAATTACCTAATAGAACACCTAACGACCAAAGATATTCAATAACAATTAAGAAGAGTTAGGATAACTTCACCAAGAACTGATTCAACCTAGTCTCTCTATTGTAAGCTCTCTTTTTCTTAGTCCATACTTTACAAAAATAAAACTGAAACCTAATAGAGCCACACGACAGGTCAGGCTGTCGTTTTCTACGATGGGGACGAGTGCCTGGGAGGCGGCATGATTGACCTGGCTTATCGGGATGGAGAAGTTTGTCAGTATATTTAAAAAATACTTGTTCATTTTTCGTTAGCAAATCCGC
>JAUNEB010000004.1 GCA_030525795.1 Aerococcaceae bacterium
CTTTCCCCTCCCGATAACTATTTATTATCGTTATACTTTTGAAGTTATCTCGATTATAATAGGTGTGTTATCGATTAATAAAGGAGGATAATAATGAATTATCAATCATCATTAAGAGACTATCTTATTTACTGCCAACGCTACAAGCGACTCAGCAATCATACTTTAAGAGCCTACGAATCCGATTTGAAGCAATTTATCCACTCAGAGTTCTCGGATATCAAAGATTTCATTGATTTCTTAGCACTAACAACCGTCAAGACTAGCACTCTTAAGCGAAAGATTGCTAGTCTTAAGTCATTTTATAGGTACTTGGAGGAGCAAAAAATTTGTGCTGAAAATCCTTTAGCAAAGATAAGTTACCATTTTCAATCTGAAAAAAGATTACCTAAAACAATACCTTATCATGAGCTAAGGCAATTGTATGACTATTTAGAAGAACGCGTTACCCTTTCCAAGACACCTCACGCTCACCGACAATCCTGTCGCAATTTATTGCTCTGCCTGCTCTTATTAGCAACAGGACTACGAATTTCTGAACTTTGTCAATTAAAATTATCTCAAATTCATTTACGGCAAAGAACCATACATGTTCTTGGTAAGGGAAATAAGGAGCGCATTCTCTACATTGGCCACGAGAGAACCTTTCAGCTACTTGAAGAATATCTGTTAAACAATTTCAACCATTCATCTACTTATTTATTCCCCGGAAAAGAAACACACGATCATCTCAAAGAACAGAGTGTCAGATTACTCCTAAAATCTATCTCCGCTAAATTAAACTTCTCGATTCCGATAACACCACACATGTTTAGACATAGTTTTGCAACTATGCTACTTGATAATAATGTGGATATCCGCTATATTCAGCAGCTCCTTGGTCATAGTTCCATTGCCGTAACACAGATTTATACGCACGTTTCTTCGGCCAAACAGCAAGAAATCCTAGTTCATCATAATCCGCTTAATGCGATATAATATTATTTTTTAGAGTAATCCGTATAAAACAAACGCCCTTTCTCCTAATGTTTACAGAGAAAAGAGCGTCTATTTTAACGTTTATTCTTTAATAAATTCTGCGGATTGTGCGCCGGCTTGACGGCCGAAGATGATGATGTCTGCGACTGCGTTACCGCCGATACGGTTGTTACCGTGTACGCCACCTGTTACTTCACCAGCTGCATATAAACCTTTGATTGGTTCGCCTGCTTCAGTCAATACTTGTGCGTTTGTATTGATTTTGATACCACCCATTGTGTGGTGGATTCCTGGTGCGATTTTGATTGCGTAGTAAGGAGCTGTCGCCAAGTTGTTTTCCATCGCGGTTTCGCGACCGAACGCTTCGTCCTTGCCTGCTTCTACAGATTGGTTCCACGCTTCCCAAGTTGCTTTCAAGTTGTCAGCAGGAACGCCTAATTGTTCTGCCAATGCTTCAATTGTTTCGCCTTCTACTACCATGCCCATTTCAGCATATTGTTCGATTGCTTTTGCACGGTCACGCAATGCTTGGTCGAATACGACGTACGCATATTGTTCTGGCAACGCATTGATTGCTGCTGATACGTTGTCACGTGTTTCCATTTCGTTGTAGAAACGGTTCCCTTCGCTGTTTACCAAAATCGCGCCTTCACCACGTACAGCTTCAGAAACTAAGTATGATTTTTCTTGGTAAACAGTTGGGTGAATTTGGATTTGTTCCATTGCGACAGTTGCAGCGCCTTTTTGTTCAGCTAATTTAATACCGTCACCTGTTGCGCCTTCGTGGTTCGTTGTTACATAGCCTTCTAATTCTGGTTTCAAACCCGTAATCATTTCCATATTTGAGCCGAAACCGCCTGTTGCGATAATGACTGCTTTTGCTTTAATTTCTTTTGTTTCGCCGCCGATTTCAACTTTTACGCCTGAAACAACGCCGTCAACATCCGTAATTTCTGTAACATTTGCATTCACAAAAATTGGCACGCCACGCTCCATCAAGTTATTATATAAGCCGTTGACGAGGTAGCCGCCGACTGCTGAGCCGTCTTCTGGACGGTGGATACGCGCTTTACTAAAGCCACCTGAGAAAGTGATAACGTTCAAGCGAATGCCGATTGAGTCTAACCAATCAATTGCTTCGGCTGAATTGTCTACCATGTAGCGCAACAATTCTGGATCGTTCGCATTTTTTCCGCCTTTTAAGGTTTCTTCGTAGAACAAATCGTTTGAGTCTTCGATGCCTTGTTCTTTTTGGAACTTGGTTTCTGAAGCGTTCATTCCACCTGAAGATTTTGTTGTGTTACCGCCAATCACTGGCATTTTTTCAAAAATGACGACATTAGCGCCTGCGTCTTTAGCAGTGATTGCTGCTGCCATTCCGCCACCACCTGCGCCGATAACAATGACGTCATAGCTATCGACCAATTCTGATGGGTCTGTGTACTCCTTGATTGATGCGCCTGATACGGTATCTGTTGCGAAAACCGTCGCCGCTGATGTGCTAAATAAACTTACTAACAGTGTTAGCACAACAAATAAATTTGAAAGTTTCTTTTTCATTGTGATTCCTCCTAGGATATTATTTTGTGATAACTTTCTCTAATATTATACCTTGTTGCGCACATTTTCACAAGATGTCTATGCAAATTTTTTCAAAAAAAAACCATCGTCCTAAGACGATGATTCATAAATCATTAGTTGTTTTCTACTGCGACGACTGATTTGCCATCATAATATCCACAAGCTGGGCATACACGGTGGCTCAATTTTAATTCGCCACATTGAGGACAGTTGTTCATTCCTGGAACCTCTAATTTGAAGTGTGTACGACGCTTTCTTTTACGTGCTTTTGATGTTCTTCTCTTTGGTACTGCCATGATTTACACCTCCTGATCAAATTACAGATTATGCATCCGCATTGTCTTCGTTTAATAGAGCTTTCAAACTCGCAAAGCGTGGATCAATCTGTTCAGATTGTTCCGCAACTTTTTGTTGCTGATAATCGTCTTCCGTTACCACTGACCAATGTTTGCCCGAAGGCAGTTCTGATGATAACTCATTTTCTCCAACGACCCGAACAGGTAAGTTCAAGAGCAATGAGTCGATAACAGCAACTTCGAGGTCAATATAATCGTATTCAAGGACGATTGTTGTCTCCTCATAATCTTCCGCGTTTGCATCATGTTCCTCGTAAACGTAGCGTTCACTAATTGGAACTTCCATTGGTACTTCAACGGGCTGCAACGTCCGCGTAGACGGTAAGGTTACAACTGTCTTAGCTTGACAATGTAATATAAACTCCGTTTCTCTCGCCAAAATGTATCCAGCTACTTGAACAGGAGCCAAATGGATAATGGAATTTTCACGCGCTTGCAAAGATTCCTCTAAAGCTAACGTTACATCAAAATGCAATAACTCACCTCGATGTTCGCGCAACTTACGAATTGTCCATTTCATTTCTCATCACCTCTAAAACGACACTTATGTATTATACTGAATAAACCGCTAGCTGTCAATTACTCCTAGCAATTTTATTGGGTTATTTTCACAAAAAATAGGGAATTTCGCTCGATTTTGCTCTGGAATAACTGAATGTGGATTTAATTGATAAATCTTATCCGCTTGCAAATTATGGCTGTACGCTTCTTCATCGTGCTGACGATAATTGCTGAACAAGCGCAAGGCGGGCTCGCTATTGGCATACTGTCTTAAATAGTGTTTGCCCGCGGGAGTGTAAGCCAAAACGCGTAGTGATTGTGGAGCATTTTGCCAGGTTGTTTGGCGAATATTCAATAAAATCGCTATCAACACGCGCTGAACGCGTGCTTTTGTCCAACGTTTAGACACAACTTGTTGAATCAAACTGTCCAAGTCACTTGCTGTCCCTAAGGCGCGTTTTAAGACGACTTCAATGCCTTCTGCGACGCCTACTATTGCTTGCAGTTGTTCGACTGATTGCACCGTCAACTGATAGCGCAAGAGCGCCCAATAGTCTGCGAGGCGCACTGTTTTTTGCGTGTGTAGTGCTTGCCAAGTTGCTTCTGGAACGTCGCTTACGTTGAGTTGTCGACGTATCCAGCGGTTGCGTACTTCACTCGCTGAACTCGGCACACGCTGAATGGTATGAATCGCCATCGGCGAAGGTAACTGCTGATTGGCTGCCATATATTGCAATCCCAGTACGTGATTGGGTTGTGTCATTATTTGCCAATTTGTCGCAGAAGCATTTTCTAGCGCTTTAGCAAACGCGGTTGGGTAGCCGTAACCTTGTTTGAGCCAATATTTGATGCGTTCTTGCAAAAAAAGATTATTTTCTTTTTGCCAGTCGAGGTAGGCGTATAATTGCGCGGTTGTCGCACTTTCGGTGCCAAAAACAAGCGTGTCGCACCCGATTTGCGATACATATTGCACGCAATATTTAGCAAAATAATCCGCCGATTGCAATGTCGCAAACAATGGCATTTCGATGACTAAATCGGCTCCGTGCGTTGCTACGAGTTGAGCGCGTGTCCATTTATCCAACATCGCAAATTCGCCGCGCTGCACAACATTTCCGCTCATTAACACGACGACCACATCCGCTTGCGTGTCTTGGCGCAATTTTTGTAGTTGATAATGATGTCCGTGATGAAATGGATTGTATTCCGCGATGACGCCGACGACTTTTTTTATTTCACGCAACGGAAAAACCACCTATCTGCCGTCTTATGTCGGCGTTCGTGATACACATCTTGTCCGTAATCCACCAGTACTTCCACTTGCGAAAACCCCGCCTGAAATAGCGCGTCACGGTAAACTTTGAGCGGATAAGTCTTTTCGGTTAAGGTTGTGTCAATCCGCTCGTACAAGTCGCCTTTTTTGGCAAAAACGGTCAAATAATGCGATACGGTCAAGCCTTCCACATCGCTATCCCACAACAACGCGTATTCGTCGTCGCTGTCAAAATAATTGAATCCGTCAAAAGCTGTGCCGACTTGGTACGGTGTCCAAACGTCGCACAAAAATAATCCGCCTTTTTTGAGACGTTGCGCGATGTGTGCCAACGCAGTTTGTAGTTGCTGTTCATTTTGCAAAAAGCATAAACTATCCGCGTAGCAAGTCGCCATGTCGTAATCCGTCATAAGCGCGTCCAATTCGAGCATATCCGCTTGAAAATAACGGATGTTAGCTTGTTCGCCTTGTTCCGAACGCGCCACTTCTAGCATGGCTTCGTCCAAATCGAACGCATCAATTTGCTCACAAAATGGTGCCAATAATTGCGTAAACCAACCTGTTCCACATGCGACGTCGAGCACTTTTTGTGGCGGCGTATTCGTCGAACTCAATGTGAAATCGAGCCATTTTTCGTAGGTTTCTAAGTCGTTGAAGCGGTCATATACTTTGGCGATAGCTGTGAAACTCATGCTTGTGTCAACCACTCGTTCACGTCAACAAATGGTGCGTCTTTCCATAATTTTTCTAAGTTGTAGTGTTCACGCTCTGCGTAGTAAAACACATGGGCGATGACGTCAACTAAGTCGATTAAAACCCATTTGCCGCCGTCCTTACCTTCGATATTTTTGACGGGGTGGTCGTTTTTGTGGGCTGCTTCGACAATTGAATCCACAATGGCGTCCAATTGTTTGTCATTGCGTGCGTGCATGACGACGAAATAATCCGCAATCGGGGTCAATTGTTTGACGTCCATTGCAACGATGTCTTGTGCCATACGGTCATCAGCGGCTCTGACGACTAATTCTAATGTTTGTAGTGCTGTTTTTGTCATAAATCCTCCTAAAATCCTTGAGTTGTCCAGTTGTTATAAATATCCATTGCCCCTAAAAAAATGGGCTGTTTTTTGTCGATAATTAAATGGGAAAGTGTTTGACGCATTTTGAACCAGACGGCTTCGTCGAGCGATTGGAATGCCAATGTGCGTGCAGTTTCAACTTTGTCAAATCGGCGCCCTGGCTCGATGTAATCTGCTATGTAAACGACTTTTGCTACGAAATCCATTTGGTACCAACCGATTGTGTGCCCCGCAATGGCCGCCAAAACGCGAGCGTCTTGACACGCGAATGTTGTTTTAGCAATTTGCGCAGCTGCCATTCCATGCAAAATTTCATTGTTTTGCGCCGCTAAATTAGGATAATCCCAATACGCAATCGCCAACTTCGAAAGTTCTTCTAACGGCATTTCTTTGGCGTAATCATGCAAAAGCGCCGCAATGCTACATGCTTCTTGAACCGCCAATTCAGCGCCGTAATGCTCAGCAAGTTCCAGTGCAATTTTTTCTACGCGCAACACATGCTCAAAACGATACGTGCTCAAGCGTTGTACCAATGCGTCTATTAGTTGTTGGCGCGAACAGTTGATGTAACCTTGTGTGTACTCCATGTTGCACCGCCTTATTCCAAATATAGTCCGTGTTCATGAATGTAGCAAGCAACGGCTTCGGGTACTTGATAGCGAATGGACTGCTCCAAATAGACGCGTAAACGAATTTGCGTGGAACTCAAATCGACCATCGGCGAATCAATCCACAAAACGGGGTAATCCCCGATATACTCTGGCTCTCCCGGCCGTTTAATGCCGATAAACTGTACCAATTGTACTAAGCGGTCAATATCGCGCCATGTATGCAAATCATTCGCACTGTCTGTTCCGATAATGAAATAAAAATCTGTTTCGGGATACATTTCGATAAAATGCGTCATCGTATCAATCGTATAATTTTTGCCACCACGTTGCACTTCGTAAGGTTGCAAGCGAAAAAGCGGATTCCCTTTAATCGCGTGTTGCACCATGTGAATGCGGTGATGCGCCGCAATCGTTTTTTTGTCGTCGGCGTGTGGCGGCTGAGCTGTTGGCATAAACCAAACCTCATCCAATTCCAGTTGCGTCCCTGCTTGTTCTGCCATCAACAAATGCCCCAAATGCGGCGGATTAAACGTGCCTCCCATAATGCCAACACGGCGTCTTCCTTGTTCTTTTTGCGGTGCCAAAAGTGGCTCTAAAGCTAACAATGTTTCCATACAACATTCCTATCGAATTGCGGCTACTTCTTGCGATAGCCCTTGATATTTCACATTTGATGACGGACGATACAAAATCCCCGTGTGCCCGATTACTTGGACGACAACTGCATCAACGGCTTCTGCAATTTGGTGCGCCGCATCTTCTACCTCTTCATCGCTGTTTTGCAACACATTGAATTTAATTAGTTCACGTTTTTCGAGGGCCAAATCGACTTGCTCGATAAATTCGTCGCCCAATCCTAATTTTCCCATTTGAAAAATAGGTTTCAAATGATGGGCTGATTTTTTCAAAAACTTGCGTTGTTTATTGGATAATGTAATCATAAAAACTCCTTTCGTCTAAATAATACTCTCTCGAACATGAATGGCGACACCTTGTGGCACCCAAACGGTCAGTTCAGCATCTTCATTCGCCGTCAACCATCCTAATCCCGAAATCGCAACGTCTTGATTAGCTTTCAAGTGTATTTTTTTCGGGGTGAGTGGTGGAAATGCGTCCGCTTGTTCCGCTTTAGGCAGGCTAAGCAAGTCGCCTTTGTGACGTGCGTAAAGTGCATCTGCTTCGGATAATTTGGTGCGGTGAATGTAGCAATCGTTTGAAACGTAATAAGTGAATGCTGTCTTTTTGCCACGGTTGAAATCAATGCGCGCAACTCCCGCCAAAAAAATCGTCTGCTCTGGATGGAGCTGGTACGTCTTAGGTTTCAAAGGCTTCGATGGCAACAGTTGCTTAATCGCATCGCGGTCCAAGTAATGCGCCAACTGCGTGCGATGGATGACGCCAGGCGTATCAATAATCGCATGCTGTTCTGTTAATGGAATACGAATCAAATCTAGCGTTGTTCCTGGATGATTCGACGTTGTAATCACTTCTTTTTCGCCGCCAAAATAGCGAATCAACTGATTGATTAATGTTGATTTACCTACGTTGGTGACGCCCACAATATACACGTTGCGTTTGTGAATGACCCGTTCAATCAACTCAATCAGTTCTGTTAAGCTAGCCTGCTTGTTTGCACTCGCCAACAAAACATCTTCAGGGTACAAGTCATGATCTCTTAACACTTGTTTCAGCCAGTGTTTAACTCGTTTTTCGCGCGTCACTTTCGGCAACAAATCAAATTTATTCGCCAACACCACAAACGGTTGGTTGCCAATAAAGCGTGACAATCCGTGAATCAAACTACCTTCAATATCAAAAATATCTACTACTTTAATGATGAACGCATCATCATGTGCAATTTCGCCTAATTTTTCTAAGAAAACAGCGTCGTCCAATTGCATATCTTGCAACTCGTTGTAATGACGCAAACGAAAACATCTTTGACAATAAAATTTCCCTTGTTCAATGCCTTTTGCTAAGGCGCTCGCAGGCAAAAAGCCCATTTCGGTTGCGTTTGTTGTTTGAATGGTTGCGCCACAACCGATACATTGATACTGTGCTTCAGTCAAGCGTATTCCCCCAATCTGTATGTCGTTGAATGCCTTTTAATCGTAAGACGCATTTTTCGAGCCAACGGCTTAATCGTGTATAAATAATATCGTGTTCCGCCAATGGTTTTACTAATACACTCGCCAATCCGACGCGGTTGGCGCCGACAATATCTGTGAACAACTGATCGCCCACTACTAAAATTTGCGAGATCGGAACATCCAGAGCCTTAATCGCCGCTTGGAAACTTTTTTTGGATGGTTTCAGCGCATTCGCTCGATACGGTAGCGCGGTGCCTTCAAGTGCCTGTTGAACGCGTGTTGTCGTATTGTTGGACAAAATGAATAAGCGAATGTCTTGGTTTTGCATCGTCTGTATCCAGTGAGTCGCCTCTTTTGTTGACCGGGTAACGTTCCAAGCCAATAATGTGTTATCCAAATCCACAATCATCGCAGTGAATCCTTTTTGTTTAAGGATTTCGGGTGTTAAATCATACAAACTATTCAAAATCCATGTTGGTTGATAATTTGGCATTAGATAGCTCCTTTATAAAATGCGTAATCTCTTTTATTATAGCACATTTTTTAATAATCACTTACAAAAAACACCTCAATGCCTAAAATAAGACACAAAAAACAGCTAGAAAAACCTAGCTGTTTCGTTAATTTATGAATTAACCCCAGAAAGTGAAGCCTAAGAAGTGGCCTAAACCTGCACCAACAATACCGATTACGAACAACAATGTGATAGCTTTCATTGGAGTCCATTTTTTAGCTGTGAACAAGTAGTACAAGCCTAATGTAATTGTTAATGGGATTAATTTTGGTAACACACCATCTAAAACTGCTTGAACATTGATTGGTGCTTCACCGTTAGGAATTTCGATACCTAAAGCTGTTCCGCCGTATAAGCAAGTCAACGCACCGACAACAAACACCCCTAAGATAGATGCTGCACGAGTGAACTCACGCGCGTTTTCAGTTAAAATACCAATTGCGTTTGTTCCTAAGTTATATGACCAATTCATCAACCAGAAACGAATTGCGAATTGTACGCCGTTGAAAATGAGTAAGAACAATAGAGGTGCAACAATGTTACCACTTAATGCCATGTTCGCTGTAATACCCGCAGCGATTGGTACTAATGTTAACCAGAAAATTGCGTCACCGATACCGCCCAATGGACCCATTGCTGCAACACGGACCGCACGGATTGTTGGGATATCAACTTTGTTTTGCTCTAATGATAATACGATACCCATAACGAATGTTACTAAGAATGGGTGAGTATTGAAGAACTCTAAGTTGTGTGACATAGAGGCTGCTAAGTCTTCTTTGTCAGTGTGGATTTTTTGCAAACCTGGTAAGATTGAGTACAACCAACCGTTCGCTTGCATACGCTCCATGTTAAATGAACCTTGTAAGTTCAATGAACGCCATACCATTTTGTTCAAAGTGGCTTGGTCTAATTTACCTGCTGGCGTTGTGTTTTTGTAGTTTGTTGGAATATTAAATGCCATCTTCGTCACCTCCAAGATCTGCTACTGCAACTGAAGCTTTTTTGAATTTAGTTTGGATTTGGAAATCCCAGTAAGCTAACGCGAAACCGATGAATGCTAACAATACTAATGCTGAACCACCTAATTTGCCTGTTGCGTCTACGATGATTGCCAATGCAAAACCAGCGAAGTAGAAGCCCCACAATTCTTTAGCAGCCATAACTTTCAATAGGATTGCGAAACCAACGAAACGCATCATGCCGCCGGCAGCTTTCAGACCAGCCATTACCCATTCAGGGATGCTTTGTGAAATTGTTGTACCGATTGTTTCTCCACCGATGAAGAACAATGTTACGATGACTGCGAAAACTAAACCTAAAATGCACATTGCCAAGTTGTTGATACGAACGATACCGTCAGCATCTGCTTCTGCAGCGTATGCGTCTGATTTAGCCATTACAGCTGACATGAATGTGAACAATGTAGTTACTGTGTATTGACCTAACAACGCAAATGGAACGGCAGTTGCTACTGCTGCTGCTGGATCCAATTTTGATGAGATAGCCAAAATAGTAGCCATGATACCCCCGATAACCGCGTTAGGTGGTTGAGCTCCACCGATTGGCATGTTACCGATTGTCATTAATTGGTAAGTTCCCCCTACCACTAAACCTGTTTGTAAGTCACCTAAGATTGCGCCGATGATTGGACCTGTAACGATTGGTTGATACAATGATTCCAATAAGTTAAATTGGTCAATCGCAGCAATAAATGTTACGATAAACACTAAAATAATTTGAATGATATTTGCATTCATTATTTTATTCTCCTTTCTGAATTAGCTAAATAATTTCTCTACTGGCTCTGAAGCCTCTTGTGGTACGCGACGAATTTCTAATTCTACGCCGAGTTCTTGCAAACGTTTGAACGCTTGTACATCTTTGTCATCAACAGCGACTGATGTAGCCACTTGACGTTTTCCTTCAGCCATGTGCATGTTACCGATGTTTAATTTTTTGATCGGTACACCACCCTCAACTAGCGTCAACACATCGCTTGGTGATTCGCAAATAATAAAAATTTTCTGCTTGTCATTAGCTTTATGAATAATGTCGATTGTCTTTTGCAATGTGAAGTAGCGCGTTTGAGCTGCCGCTGGTGCCGCCATGTCCATTAAACCTTGTCGCATTGTGTTACTTGCTACGTCATCGTTCGCCACCAAAAGTAAGTTGGCACCGATTGAGCCTGTCCACTGTGTTGCAACTTGTCCATGAATAAGACGTTCATCAATACGTGTTAGTAGGATATTTGGCATGTTTTCCCCTCCTTTCTCCTCTACTAGACACTTTTATTTTACCGTTTTGAAAACGGTTGTTCAAGTGCTTTTACGTCCGAAAATAGGTTAAAAGTTATCTTTTTTAACAAAAAGTACATTTTTTCTTCACAATTAGTGAATCAAATGACTAATCGCATAACGTGAAACGGTAACGATTCCACCCGACTTAATTTCGATGTCGCACGTTTCGTCTGTAACATAGCGCACAACACCTTGCAAACCGTTTGCAAACTCAACGCGTTGACCAACCGCTAAGTTTTTGTGCAACTCTTCAAAATGCTTACGGCGCGCCTTAATATTGCGGTAAGCGAACACATAATACACAAAAATCGCAATCGTAATAAACGCTAAAAATACGATTGAACTCGCTAAAATATTTCCCCAAATTCCCATTAAATACCATCCTCATCTTCAGCAACTTCTTGTTGGCTTAGGCGATTTAATTGTGGACGATCCACGCCATCGCGTCCAACTTGTACTAATTGTGCAGCTAAGTCATCGGCAGAATCTGAAAACTGGCTCAACAATGTTCCTTCAATAATCATCGGTAAGTTCGTTCCTGACAAAACAGCCACATTTTCTAACGTAGCGGTTGCCATCATGCTGACGTTGAATGGTGTGCCGCCTTTTAAGTCGGTCAAAATAATAGTACCGCCATATGCTTCCACATGTTTAGCCGCTAAAGCGCCAATTTGCTCTTGTAACACAGCCAAATCCATACCATCTGCAAACACGACATTCTCAACGTGTTCATGCGTTCCCGCAATCATGCGCGCTGAGTGGATTAACCCGCTAGAAAACTCTCCATGACCTGTAATAATTAAACCTAACATTGTAAGTTCCTCCTTATTTTCTTGATGTTTTCATTATAAATTTTTTGCGGACGATTGGCAAACGTTTTCTTTGAAAAAAGTTGCTTTTTGTTAATAAAAATAATATTATTAATAAAAAAGACAACTATTATGGAGGCGCTTCATGTTTTACGAATTTATCACTACTCAATCCAAGAAAAAATTAATTTACCACACGAAACGGCAAACGGTGACGGAAATTCCCGTTGACCAGTTACAGCTAGTGCAAACCTTTCGGTTTCGCTTGCTCATTGCCGTAACGCTTTATGCGGTTTTGACGTATATAAAGTTATCTGCGTTAGTAAGCGCACTATTAAGTATTTTGTTATGGATGATGATGACGTTACATTTTTACCGCCATATTTTGGGTGGATTACAGTGGCAATCGCTCGCAAAAGCGGACAATCATTGGCAAACAGCCGTGACACAACATTTTGCCCAAGAAAGAAGTATTGCGCGAATTGGCTTCAATGGATTACTGGCGATACTTGCGTGCGTGGCGGTGTTCACACAATCTTGGCAGCCGCTAGAGCAGTTAGCGTTGTATGCTTTAATGGCATTTTTCGTATTAGAATGCGCCAAGCAAGTTACGCTATTATTGTCTTGGAATCAATCACAATAATATAGTATAAAGGCCGGAGATTTTTCCGACCTTTCTTTTTTTATATTAAAAAAGCAGACTACTGCGCGTAATCTGCTTAGTGTATTATTCTCTTGTTTGTAGCACGACTTCATCGATACCGTCAACTTCTGACATGCGGACGGCGATGTGTTCTTGTTGAGAAGTGGGAACATTTTTGCCGACAAAATCCGCACGAATGGGCAATTCGCGGTGGCCTCGGTCTACCAAAATCGCCAACTGAATGTGCGATGGGCGCGCTTGCTCCAAAATAGCTTCCATCGCAGCGCGAACAGTGCGACCTGTGTAGAGCACGTCGTCGACAATGACGACACGCTTGCCGTTCAATTCGGTGTTAAACGTGTGCGGTTGAACTTGCGGATCCAATGTTTTTTGCGATAAGTCGTCGCGATAAAAGGTAATATCGACATATTCAACAGGAACTTGTAGTTGCTCGATTGCGTCGATTTTTTGGGCGAGTCGCGTTGCTAAATATTCGCCGCGCGTCTTGATGCCGACCAAAACAACATTTTCCATGTCGGCGTTGCGTTCGATAATTTCATGGGCAATCCGCTTCAATGTTCGCGAAAAAGCCAATTCGTCTAATAAGATTCCTTTTTTCATGGGGTCTCCTTTATGGCAAAAATAGACTTCTTAATTGCGAAGAAGTCTATTTTAGTAATGATTATTTTTTCAAGCGTTCTACTTCGCGGGCAATTTCAACTTCTTCGTTTGTTGGAACGTTGACTACGAAGATTTTTGAGTTGTCTGAAGAAACAATCGCTTCTTTACGCGTATTATTACGTTCTTTGTCGATTTCAACACCGAAGAAGGTTAAGCCTTCAATGACGACTTGACGTGTTTCTTTTGAGTTTTCACCGACGCCAGCTGTAAAGACGATTGCGTCTACGCCGTCCATTACGGCAACGTATTGTCCGATGTATTTTCTGATGCGGTTGATGTAGACGTTTAATGCTAATTGAGCGCGTTCGTTGCCGCTGGCTGCCGCTGCTTCAATATCGCGCATGTCGCTTGATACGCCAGACAAACCTAACATACCTGATTTTTTGTTCAATACGTCGATGGCTTCATTCACGTCTGAAATGTTTAATTTTTTCATCAAAAATGGCACGATTGATGCGTCAATGTCACCTGTACGTGTACCCATTGTAATCCCTGCTAATGGTGTGAAGCCCATTGAAGTATCGTAAGATTTGCCATCTTTAATTGCGGTAATAGACGCGCCATTTCCTAAGTGGCAAGTAATGATTTTTAAGCTTTCAAATGGTTTGCCAATGATCGCTGCTGCACGGCGCGCAACGTAGTTGTGGCTCGTTCCGTGGAAGCCGTACTTACGAATGCCGTATTGTTCGTAATACTCATACGGTAAGCTGTACAAGTAGTTTTCTACTGGCATTGTCGCATGGAAAGAAGTGTCAAATACTGCAACCATTGTTGCTTCTGGAACGCGTTCTTGGAAAGCGCGCATAACTGCTGCTTCAGCTGGGTTGTGTAGCGGTGCTAATTCTCCAAGTTCTTCTACTTGACGAATCACTTCTTCTGTCACTAAGGCAGACTCTTTAAAAATTTCGCCACCCGCAACCACACGGTGTCCCGCACCTGTAATTTCGCTATAATCTGATACAATGTTTAATTCGGTTAAATATTGGAACAACAACTCAACCGCACGGTCGTGTGTTGGAATATCTTCGACTAATTTTAATTCTTGGTCATCGCCGTATTCGATTTTGAAAATAGAGTTTGGCAATCCGATACGCTCTACTAACCCTTTCGCTATAACGGTTTCTTGTGGCATTTCGAATAATTGGAATTTCAAACTTGAACTTCCTGCGTTAATCGCCATTGTTTTTGACATGATTGAATCGCTCCATTTCTTAATAAACTGCTTTCATTATACACGAAATAGCACGATATTTCATCTGTTAATAGCATTTTTTTTGTTTTTTATCAAAAATCTTGCGTTTTGCGAATGCGTGTGCCGGTTTCTGTGCTAATAAATTGTTCTAACTGTTCTAGTGAAGTGATGACCGCGTAGCTTTCTGGGCAATTTTCGGCAAAGGCAAGCGTTGCTTCTACTTTCGGCAACATACTTCCTGGCGCAAAATGCCCCGCTTGAATATAGCGTGCCAATGTGTCAGTGTCCACCGCTTCGATAGCTTCTTGATTCGCTTGATTGAAATTCAAGTACGCGTAATCAACGCCCGTCAAAATAATGAACACGTCGGCTTTGACCAATTCTGCCAATCGTTGTGACGCAAAATCTTTGTCGATCACCGCTTCGACACCTGTCAAAGTGCCGTCAGCATTTTGGACGACGGCAACACCTCCGCCACCGCCTGCAATGACGACTTGTCCTGCTTCCAACAATGTTTCAATCGCCAATAATTCTTGAATGGCTTGCGGTTTCGGAGAAGCAACAACTTTGCGCCAGCCACGCCCTGAATCTTCCTTAAAAATAGCGTTCGTTTGTGCCATTTCGTGTTGCGCTTGTTCTTGCGTATAAAAAGGGCCAATCGGCTTCGTAGGCTCATCAAAAGCAGGATCGTCTGGATTAACGACAATTTGTGTTACAACGGATACAACAGGCTTGTCAATCTGTTTCTCCCGCAAGGCATTTTGTAAAGCGTTTTGGAGCCAGTAGCCGATGCTTCCTTGCGTCATTGCCACTAGCGAATCTAATGGAAAAGCGGGATTTTTTTCGGAGTGAGAGGCCGCATGTTGCAACAATAAATTGCCGACTTGCGGGCCGTTGCCGTGCGTAATAATCAATTCGTCACCGCGTTCAATCAGTTGCACGAGTTGTTGTGCCGTTTTTTTGAGGGCGGTTTGTTGTGCTTGTGCCGTTGCGTCCGCTGCCAAAATCGCATTGCCACCGAGGGCTACGACAATTCTACGTTTTTTCATGTTCAATCGCTCCTTACATGTAGTTGAGTTTTCCTCTGAAATCGTCGAGAGAAGTGTAGCCTTTTTGCGCCATGATGTCGTGCAATTCTTGCGTCAAACGTTCAAAAACGGCGGTTCCTTGTTGTTGCAACGTGGTGCCGACTTGCACCATACTCGCCCCACACAAAATATGCTCAAACACGTCGCGACCTGTCAAAACGCCGCCCGTTCCAATAATCGCAATGCTCGGATTGAGCCTTTGATAAAATGCATGCACATTCGCCAACGCTGTCGGCTTAATATACGCGCCTCCAAGGCCTCCGAAGCCATTTTTTGGTCTGATCGTGACAGTTTCATCTTCAATATAAAGCGCGTTGCCGATACTGTTCACGGTGTTGACAAAAGCTAGCGGATAGCGATTCAAAATCATTGCCATTTGGTCAAAATGACTCAAGTCAAAATACGGCGGCAACTTGACACCGAGCGGCTGCTCAAAATAGCTAAACACTTCTTGAAGCAACGCGTCCACAGCTTCAAAATCATACGCCAGTTGCGGTTTTCCGACCACATTTGGGCAAGATAAGTTCAATTCAACTAACCCATTATAAGAAGACACTTGGATTTTCTTTAATAAAGTATGTGTTTCTTCATTCGACAAGCCTGTCACGGATAAAAAAGGCGAGCTTTTTTCGACGGGGACGTCCTCCAAATAATCCAAATAGTAATCGATTCCTAAGTTCGGCAAGCCCATCGAATTGATGCTGCCGAGTGGCGTGTCGTAGTAGCGCGGTAGTGGATTGCCTTCTCTAGGCGATAATGTCGCTGATTTGGTCACAAATGTTCCTGCCTGTGAGCTTCTTAATGCGTCCAATTCTTCCGCGTTGTAGCAATGCACGCCCGATGCGTTCATAATGCAGTTGTCAAATGTAAATGATCCGATCGTTGTTTTTGCCATGGGCTTCCTGCCTCCTTATGCTTGATAAACGACTTTGCCGTTACTAATGGTCAACACGCTTGCGCCATAAACTTCTTTGCCTGCGTAAGGTGTGTTGCGTCCTTTGGACAAAAAGTTTTCGGGGTCAATCGTCCAACTGTGCCCCAAATCCAAAACCGTTACATCTGCAACCGCACCCACTTCGAGTCGGCCGTACGGCAAGTCGAATGTTGTGGCAACTTTTTCGTTCATAAGCGCGAGCAACTGTTCTAAAGTAAGGACTTCTTTTTTGACGAGTTCGGTGTACAAAAGCGCAAAAGCTGCCTCGCTGCCGACAATGCCAAATGCGGCGTCAGCCATGCCACATTCTTTTTCGTGTGGAGCGTGCGGTGCATGATCGGTTGCAATGATGTCAATCGTGCCGTCTAATAATCCTTCGATGAGCGCTTGGCGGTCTTCTGTCGCGCGTAGAGGTGGATTCATTTTCCAGAGGCCGTTATCGTGCGGAATGTCGTTTTCGTCGCTAATGAGATGGTGCGGGCATACTTCACACGTTACATGAATGCCTGCGCGCTTAGCATCTCGAATGACTCGCACTGATTCTTTCGTCGAAACGTGACATACGTGATAATGGCAGCCTGTAGCTTCCGCTAACAAAATATCGCGTGCGATTTGGACGGATTCACAAACAGAAGGAATGCCTTTTAAGCCGAGTTGCTGACTACGTACGCCGTCGTGCATACAGCCGCCCCAAATTAAGCTATTTTCTTCGCAGTGGGCAACAATTGGCTTATTGTATTGCTTGGCTAACACCATCGCTTGGTACATACAGTTAGCATCTTGAACGCCACGCCCATCGTCACTAAATGCAAAAACATGCGGTGCTAAGACTTCCATATCCGATAAAACGGCTCCTTTTTCGCCTTGGGTAATGGCAGCATAAGGAATGGCGCGAATAACACTGTCGCGCGCAATGATGTCCAATTGTTGTTGCAAATGTTCGAGCGTATCGGGCATAGGATTCAAGTTCGGCATCGGCATCGCTGTCGTAAACCCGCCACGTGCAGCTGCGCGACTTGCTTGCGCAATCGTTTCTTTGTAGCTAAAGCCAGGCTCTCGCCAATGCACATGCACATCAATAAAACCTGCCGTTACATAATTCCCCGCTACATCGTACACCGTTTCATCGGGTTGTGGCTCAAGCCCGTCTTCAATTTGGGTGATACGTTGATTTTCAATGCGAATATCTTGTGTTGTCCATTGTCCATTTTTAAAAAAATTTCCGTTTTTAATTAGCATGGTGGCTCCTTATAATTGGTTGTCTTGAATAATTTTTTCGAGGATAGCTTGGCGCATAAATACGCCATTGCGCATTTGTTCAAAAATAACTGATTGTTCAGCTTCGACTAAATCTGTATCAATTTCTACACCGCGATTAATTGGCGCTGGATGCATCACAATCGCATGTTCAGCTAAACGGCGATAGCGTTCTTTCGTTAAGCCATAATGTTGGTGGTAATTTTCTACACTAAATGGGCTATCCGCGTGGCGTTCGTGCTGCACACGCAATAGCATGCACACATCAATTTTGTCAATTGCTTCATCAAAATCGACCATTTTGCCAAGCGTTGCATCTTCAAATTCTGATGGGCCAACAAATTGTACACTGGCACCAAGACGTGTGAGCGTCAAATAATTACTGCGTGCTACGCGCGAATTTTTGATGTCACCTGCAATGACAATGTTTAAGCCTTCAATGCGCCCGAATCGTTCATAAATGGTCATCAAATCTAACAAACATTGGCTTGGATGTTCGCCACTACCGTCTCCACCACTAACAATCGGAATGTTCAAGTTCGTCAATTCTTCGTAATACGCTTCTTGACTATGGCGAATGACGAGCGCATGGCAACCAAGCATTTCTAATGTTTTGCATGTGTCGTAGAGCGTTTCGCCTTTGTTGACGGATGATGTTTGTACTTCAAAATTGATTATATTGAGTTGCATTAATTTTTCGGCGACTTCAAAGCTATGTTTGGTGCGTGTTGAATTTTCAAAAAAAAGATTCGCGATGAATAAGTCGTTACGTTGTTGGACAGGGCTGCCAGCTTTAAACTCGGACGCGCGTTTGATGAGTGAGTAGATAGCTTCGTTTGTTAAATCGGACATTTTGACTAAGTTTTGCATGATAAGTTCCTCCTTTTGAGCCTCTCGGACTCGCTTAAAGTGTTGGCTTGATATATTAGGCTTGCCAGCCTGTTGGGTCAGTTTGAAATGCTTTGAGTTGCTCGACATTTGCTTGCGTAATGCGATTGGTTTCTAATGCGACTTGCGTCAATGTCTCAAAGTCACTCAACGTCACATAAGTAAGATTGCGTTGTTGGAATGCTTCTTTGGCAGCTTGCAACTGATAACTAAAAATTCCAACGACAGCGACGACTTCCATTTCGGCTTTTTCGAGGACGTCAACAACTTCGAGTACGCTTTTTCCAGTGGAAATTAAGTCTTCAATGACGACGACTTTGCTGCCGGGTTGATGGAATCCTTCGATTTGCTGGTTGCGTCCATGCGCTTTTTGGCTGGAACGGACATAGCCAAGCGGTTTATTCACGTAATCTGCTAGAATGCTTGCCATCGGAATACCGGCCGTTGCGGTTCCCATAATTGCGTCATATTCGTAAGCTTCCAACACTTGTGCTAATTGTTGTTTAATCGCATCGCGTTCTTTTGGAAAAGCTAGCACACGGCGATTGTCGCAATAAATGGGTGACATAATTCCGCTTGCCCAACGAAATGGTTTTTCGGGCGATAAAAATACTGCTTGCGTATTTAATAAAATATTGGCAATTGCTCGTTTCATGCGTGTAGCTCCTTTTCGATGAGTTGGTAAGTTTCGTAAGGTTTTGCGGATTGGGTAATTGAGCGTCCGACAACAATGTAATTAGCACCTGCATCGCGCGCTTGGCTAGGCGTTGCAATCCGTTTTTGGTCGAGCGCAACCGCTGCTCCGTATTGGATGCCAGGTGTCACGCAAACAAAATCATGCCCACATTGCTCGTGAATAGCTGCAACTTCATGCACGCTGCATACGACACCATCCATGCCTGCTCGCTGAGCATTTTTGGCATAATGAAGGGTCGTCGCAAAAATACTTTTAGACAAGCCGAGTGTTTCTTTAGCATCGGAGTCATTTAACGACGTTAGCATTGTTACGGCAATACATAAACACGCTGGATTGTTGGCTTTGACTACTTGAACAGCGGCTTTCATCATGTCGATACCGCCGCTCGCATGCACATTGATCATATCTACTTGTAACTTAGCCAATTGAGCCATCGCATGAGACACCGTATTCGGAATGTCGTGTAATTTCAAATCCAAAAAAATTCGATGTCCTCTAGCCTTAGCCAGCTTAATAAACTCATTTCCTAAGCTATAAAAATTTTCCATGCCGATTTTGATGTAAATTGGCTCTGGAAATTCGTCTAACAAAGCCGTCGCTTGCTCTAATTCTGCGATATCGAACGCAACAATCGTTTGCGTCATAGTATATCCTCTCCTCTGCGTTATTTTTTTGAAAAACCAAAAAACGTGCCTTGACTTTAACATCAAGGCACGCTCACGTGTCTACCACAAAACAACCTATGTTGATTACATAGGGATTGCGCTACTTTCGTTGCCTTGTTCATCTCTCGGATGAAATTAAAGGTTCTTCTGAGTAAGTGTAGCATATTATTCAAAGGATGGCAAGCTGAACCATCAAGAAGCCTGAATGACTGCGAGCATTTGCTGAATGAGCTCGTCAATCGTCATATCACTCGTATCAATTTCAATGGCATCGTCTGCTTTTTTGAGGGGGCTATGTTCGCGCGTAGAATCGTAATGGTCGCGTTCAATAATCGCTTGTGTCAATTCCTCAAGCGACTGACTCATCATCCCGCGCTGTTGATTTTCTTTATAACGACGCAATGCGCGAACTTCTGGGCTCGCTGTTAGAAAAAATTTATACGGCGCTTGGGGTAACACAACGGTACCAATGTCGCGTCCGTCCATTACAACGGCGGTTTGCGCGGCCATTTTTTGTTGCAAGGCGACGAGTGCAACACGAACTTTTTCGATGGCGGAAATTTCGGATACATTTTCCGTCACTTCCACGCTACGAATAGCTTCAGACACATCTTCTCCATTCAAAAAAATATGTTGGCTCCCGTCAATCCATTGGAACGATAATTCCATCGTATCCAATAATTGATCAATCGTTGCCGGCTCTGTATCCGTTAGTCCGCGTTGCAAATAAGCCAACGTCACCGCGCGATACATCGCGCCCGTATCCAAATACGTAATATTCAATCGATTCGCTAACAACTTCGCAATCGTACTTTTTCCAGAAGAAGCAGGGCCGTCAATCGCAATCGCTAATAAAGTCATCTTGTGTACACTCCTTTTCTCACATAAAAAGCTTGGACTTTTGTCCAAGCCTCACTCATCTTATGGGACAATAATTGTTTGCCCTGGTAAAATCGTTGAATCAATCGTTACGCCGTTCATTGCTGCTAACTCGTAAACATCAATGCCGTAACGTACCGAAATGGCATACCAAGAATCCCCTGGCTGAATGACGTAAGTGCCACTTCCTGTTGGTGTAGCCGGTTCTTCTGCTGGTGTTGCAGGCGGTGCCGTAGTTGTAGCTGGTTCTGCTGGCGCTGTTGTCGTTGTGTTAGTCGCACGTGAAGATGAACGTTCTGCAACGTTGATGTTTGCCGCAACAACCGAACTTGATCCATTGGCTGCTGTGCTTGAAGCATTCGCGTTCGTATTATTCGTCACTTGAACTTGCGCACTTTCACTTGAAGCGGAAGCTTTGCTTTCAGATTGACTGCTTGCGTTGCTTGCATTTTCAGATTGTTTAGAAATGACGACTTGCGAAGCTGTACGTCCTGTAATTTGTTCGTTGCCGCGTTGTGATGACATCCACATATACAAAATAAATGGCGAAAACAGCACACACACAATTGCAAATAACAACACTTTTGACATAGTAGTCGCTTCTCTAGCGGGTTGGTTGCGCACAGAACGTGAATACTGGCGATTTTTTGCGCCGTCTTGCTCTGCGAACTTGCTGTTCCACGGCATTACGCGTTTTTTCTCTGGTGTTTCTTCAACCGGTTGATCGGTATTGAATTCTTCGTTTATCATACTTTTTCCTCCTATTATATGCTACAATAAAGTAACAGTACAATTTAAGACTATAATACCCTATGGGTAACTCTACTATACTTTATTTTTGTCAAATAAAAAATAGAGAAAGCGCTTTTTATACTAGATTGACACCTTTTTGTAAACAAACTGTAATGTAAGGAGCTAATTTCCATGAAAAAATTGTCAATTATCTCTGAAAAATGTATCGCATGTGGCAAATGTTACTTGAATTATCCTGACGTGTTCGACTGTGATGATGACGGGATTGCATTCGCCTTAGACGAAGCAACCCCTGAACAAGTTGACGCGGGAACGCGTGCGATTTATGAATGTCCTACGAAAGCAATTCAGCTTTCAGACGTGTAATAGTTCGTCGCCATTTTGCGTAATAATGGTGGTAAGAAGCGAATCAACGCCACTTGGCCTACAGCCAATATCGCTGCTTTAATCGCATTAAATGGCGCAATCAGCGTCCAAACATACTCTGAAATGGATTCGATTGGGAAGTTTAATACTTTAATGTAAAGTGGTAACGCGACAAAGTAGTTCAGCAAGCACATGACAACTACGAGTGAAATAGCTGATGCAACACTAATGATTGAAAGTGTAACAATTTTGCGCGAACGTGTACCTAATAACCCAAAATGTGTCGGCATGAAAAATGCGAGCGACGCGATCACACTCATTGTAGCGCCAATTGGCAAACCAGCTTCGCCACCTTTAATTAAATAATTGAGCAAATCACGAATCCCTGCCACACTCAATAAACCAACGGGGCCTTTGACGAGCATGCCGACAAGTACCCATAAGTCACTCAAATCGACTTTCAAAAAGGGTGCCGATAACAACACTGGGAAGTCAAACTGTCTAAAGACAAATGCCCATGCTCCTAAAATGGCTAATAAAACGACTTGTGATAATGATGATTTTTTCATTGTTTTCCTCTCCTTTTTTTGACGCCTTGCAGTCGAGAACAAAATAAAAAACGCGCATTGACCTTATGTGGTTAGAAAATCCCCAGCACAAAGACAATACACGCCAAATCAATCGTGTACTCAATCTTCTTCCATCCAGACTTTACTGTCGGTACTGGAGTTACACCAGTTCTGCCAAATCGATGACTCAGCTCGCGGACTTTACCGCCGGTCGGGAATTTCACCCTGCCCTGAAGACGTTTTTTATTTAAATTTGTTATTAGTTTAACAAGTTTTTCTGAAAAAAGCAAGCATCTTGCTTTATTTTTTTTCAATGGCCATTTTGGTGAGCTTGTCAACCTCAAAAGCGGTCAACTCGCGCCACTCGCCTGGCTTCAAATTGCCTAATTCTATGAAAGCATAGCGTTCGCGTTTCAGTTTCATAACAGGATGCCCAATCACTTCAAACATTTTTTTGACTTGGTGGTTCCAACCTTCACGAATGGTTAATTCAACAATTGCCGTTTGTTTTTCTTGGCTAAATGTTAACAATTTCGCACGTGCTTTCGATGTTTTTTTGCCGTCGATCACGACACCGCGTTCCAACAAGCGTAATGTTTTGGTTTCAGGAACGCCTTTTATTTTGGCTACATATACTTTGTCGATTTGATGTTTAGGGTGCATGAGATGATGAGCAAATTCGCCGTCATTCGTCAACAACAGTAAGCCTGTTGTATCATAATCCAGACGCCCAATCGGATAAATGCGCTCCGTAATGCCTTGAATATAATCTAAAACAACAGGTCTTTTTTTGTCATCGGATACAGCGCTAATTACCCCTTTCGGTTTGTAAAGCAAAATATAACGCGGCTCTTCACGATAGATTGGAATGCCATTGACTTCAATCAAATCTTTAGCTGTTACTTTGAACCCAAGTTCGGTAACAACTTGCCCGTTGACGCTTACTTGCCCGTCCAAAATGAACTGCTCGCATTTGCGACGGCTAGCGACTCCCGCATGCGCCATTACTTTTTGTAATCTTTCCATAGCTTCTCCTTATTCCTCGTCTTCCCAATCCACTTGCCATTGCTTCGTTGAAAAAAGTTCCGCACTCGTTTGTTCGTCATTCAACGGTAACGGGACAACTTCTGGCAATTCTTCTAATGATTTTAGCCCAAAATAATCCATAAAATATGGCGTTACGCCATATAAAACAGGTCTTCCTGGCGCTTCCAAGCGTCCAACTTCTTGAATTAAGTCGCGCAATAATAATTTTTGGATGACATTGATCGACGCAACGCCGCGAATTTCGTCGATGCCCATGCGCGTAATTGGTTGGCGATACGCCACAATCGCGAGCGTTTCAATCGCCGCTTTGGTCAATTTTTGCGTAAAAGGTGACTGCGCGTATTGTTCCACGTCTTCTTTCAAATCAGGTTTGGTAACTAAGCGATAACTGCCGTTAAAATTCGCCAACTCAATCGGAGACTGGGCGTCATTTTGTAAAGATAAGTGTAATTCGTGGAGGGTTTGAGTAATCTCTTCGGCACTCGCTTGCAAAGTAGTGGCCAGTTGCTCACGCGTTACGCCGTCAACCCCCGCCACAAATAAAATGCCGTGCACTCGTCTAATCAATGTCAATCTCAAACTCTCCTTTTATACGTTGGATTTCGATAGGTGCCAACGCTTTTTCTTGATAAAAAACGACCGCTTGCTTGCGCACAAGTTCTAGTACCGCCATAAATGTCGTAATCAATTCGTGTCGTGTGCCGATTTCGACCAATTGATGAAAAGCGATACGCGATTCGGTAGAATGCGCCGTCAACTTTTCCAAAATCGCCGTCATTTTTTGTTCGACCGTCATCGGGTCGTGATGAATTTCTTTTTGCTTGGGGAGGCGTTCCAATTCGCGTTGCAATACGTGTAGCAGTTGCGTCGCCAAATCATCGGTTGTAACTGCGCCTGCTTCCAACGGAATAAAGGCTTGATATTCAGACACATCTTCTGCCGGCCGCGAAAAAAGTTGCGCACGCACTTCTTGTTTCGTTTCCAAAACGGCCGAAACGTCTTGAAATTGCTGATACAACAACAATTGTTGAACTAATAATTGACGCGGATCGCCTTGTTCGTAGTCGTCTTCTAATTCGCCGTTCGGTTCAATTGGTAGTAGCAGGCGGCTTTTGATTTCTAAAAGCGTTGCCGCCATCACTAAATAATCGCCGACCATATCCAATTCCAATGCTTGCATTGCCTTCAAATACACCATGTATTGTGCGGTAATTTCTTTCATTGGAATGTCGTTAATGTCTACTTTCATTTGCTTAATTAAGTGCAACAACAAATCGAACGGCCCTTGAAATGCTTCCAGTTCTAATCTTAAGGGTGTTTCACTCATGGTTTTGCGTCCGTTCTTGATGGTATTTTTGTGCCCATTTGACGACAAAATCACTCGTATTCAAAGCGCCTAGCCAATTTGATTCGGGATAGCGTTGACGCAACGCGGCATACATTTGGTAGCCAATCCCTTCATTGCGAAAAGAAGGAATAACCGCTACGCGATCAATGACAATTGTTTCGCTACCTGTTTCGTCCAGTTGAGTACGTTCAATACCCATTAACCCCACAAAATTTTCTGTTTCGTCGTCTTTGTATAAATAAAGTTCGCGATTTGGATGGTCACGATATTCTTTGAGTAGTTGAAGTAATTCGTTCATTGGCAATCCCTCTTCTGTATAAGAGAGCAACCCTAAAACAATTTTTTCATGTTTGTGTTTCGATTGGATTAACATTCGTGTCCCTCCTTTTGCCTTAAATGCGGCGAACGGTCTCCGTCAGTAGCGCTTTGAAACGCGGTTTAACTTGTTGTGACATTTCCATCACTTCTTCATGATTCAAGGTTTGTTGCATACCCGCTGCCAAATTCGTGATGCACGAAACACCGATAACGTCCAAGCCGCAATGTTTGGCGACAATGGCTTCTGGCGCCGTTGACATTCCGACTGCATCGCCGCCAATCGTGCGCATCATGCGGATTTCTGCGGGCGTTTCATAGCTCGGTCCGGTGACCCATGTGTACACTCCTGATTGCAAAGAAAAACCTTGTTCTTGCGCAATGTTGTGTAAAAGTTTCTGTCCTTTTTGGCTGTAAGTTTGCGACATATCAACAAAACGCGGCCCGTGCGCGTCGATGTTCGCACCGATAAGCGGATTTAGTCCCGTCAAATTGATGTGGTCGGTAATGACCATCAAATCTCCAGGCTTGAAATTCGGATTCATTCCGCCAGCTGCGTTGGTGACAATGAGCGTTTTGACTCCGAGCTCTTTAAAAACACGCACGGGATACGTCACGGTTTGCAAATCGTAGCCTTCGTAGTAGTGGAAGCGCCCTTGCAATAGGATGACTTTTTTGCCGCCTAAATCGCCGTAAACTAGCTTGCCCGCATGTCCTTCGACCGTTGACACGGGAAAATGCGGAATTGCTTCGTAAGGAAGCGCAATCGCGTTCGTGACATCGTCGGCCAAATCGCCCAATCCAGACCCCAAAATCAACGCGATTTCAGGCTGGATAAAGCCGTTTTCTTGCAAAAATTGTACTGTTTCTGTAAACACGTTGACTGCTCCTTACACTAATTGTTGTAAAAATGACTGCCCATTTTCCGTTTGAGCGACGTTGAAATTATCAGAAATAGTCGCCGCAATGTCCGCAAAATGTGTCGCTTTCAATGCTTGTGGCTCGGTTAATTTTTTGCCATAAATTAAGAGCGGCACGTATTCGCGCGTATGATCCGTACCCGCGTAAGTTGGGTCGTTACCGTGATCGGCTGTAATGATTAGCAAATCGTCGTCGGCCATTTTTTCGTACAATTCTGGTAAGCGCGCGTCGAAATCTTCCAACGCTTGCGCATATCCTTCTGGATTGCGGCGATGGCCGTAAACTGCGTCAAAATCAACCAAATTCGTAAAGCTCAATCCTGTAAAGTCTTGCTCCATCACACGCAACAATTGGTCAACGCCGTCCATATTGGATTTTGTACGAATGGATTGCGTAATGCCTTTCCCGTTGAAAATGTCGTTAATTTTGCCAACAGAAATCACATCATAACCACCCGCTTTCAAAAAGTCTAGCGTGGTGTCTGCAAATGGGCTGAGCGCGTAATCGTGGCGATTGCTAGTACGTTCCCACTTGCCGTTTGCGCCTACATAAGGACGCGCAATGATACGGCCCAGCATATACGGATCTTCGAGCGTAATTTCACGGCAAAATTCACAAATGCGATACAATTCTTCTAACGGAATCACTTCTTCATGCGCCGCAATTTGCAACACAGAATCTGCAGATGTGTAGACAATTAAGTCACCTGTGTCTAATTGATGTTGCGCAAAATCGTCGAGCACTTCGGTTCCTGAATACGGCGCATTGCACACCACTTTTCGCCCTGAAAATTGTTCGATTTGCTCGATGAGTTCCGCTGGAAATCCCTTTTCAAAAACGCGGAAGGGCGTTTCAATTTTGAGGCCCATAATTTCCCAATGTCCGGTCATGGTGTCTTTGCCGGCTGAAACTTCTTCGAGCTTGGTCCAGTAGCCAGTTGTTTGCGCTTGTGGCGCTAGGCCTGCTAACGGCTCGATGTTCGCCAATCCAAGTTGGACCATGTTTGGCACGCGTAAGCCGGCCGTTTCGGCAATGTGACCTAACGTGTGTGCGCCAACGTCGTTAAACGCAGCAGCATCAGGCGCTTCGCCAATCCCAACTGAATCTAATACAATTAAGTGAATACGTTTGAATGTCATGTGAAAACTCCTTTTTTATGTGCGCTTTTTTTATGCTCGCGGAAAACTTTTGCGATACACTTCGCGCAAATGTTGTGTCGATAAATGGGTATAAATTTGTGTCGTCGAAATGTCAGAATGTCCTAATAATTCTTGAACAACGCGCAAATCGGCACCATTTTCAAGTAGGTGTGTGGCAAAGGAATGGCGTAACATATGCGGCGACACCTCTTGATTGATGCCTGCTAACGCCACGTATTTTTTGAGATTTTTCCAAATGCCTTGCCTTGTAAATGCTTTGCCGCGTTCCGTCAAAAATACTTCTAGTGGCGTATCGTCGCGCCTTGCAACAAAAAGCGGTCTTACTTCGTCAAGATAGCGTTGTAGCCATTCAATCGCCTCATCAAAAATCGGAATAATGCGCGTTTTGTCGCCTTTTCCAGTTGTTTGAATGAATCCTAATTCCAAATGTAAGGCGTCGATTTTGAGCGTAGTGAGTTCGCTCACGCGCAATCCTGTCGCATACATCACTTCAAAAATTGCCCGATCGCGAATGCCATGTAATGTCAAAATATCAGGCGCTTGAATAATGTGTTCAACTTGTTGTAGTGTCAATGCTTTTGGCAGGCGCTGCACTTTTTTGGGGGATTGGATGAGCGCAATCGGATTATCTTCGCGAATTTTTTCGCTCATCAAATAATGAAAAAATTGTTTCAAACTCGACAGCATACGGCTCGCGCTGCTCGCCGCGTAGGATTGTGTTCGCAACTCCGCCAAAAAAGCACGAATGTGTTGCGACTGTACTTCTTGAACGACATCAAGTTGTTGGCGTTTCAAGTAGTCGGCAAATTTTTGTAAATCTAAGACGTAGCTGCTGACGGTATTTTGTGAGCGCCCTTTGTCAATGAGTAAATAATGTTTAAAATTTTCAATGTGTTGCTTCATCAATTAAATAAATGCCTTCGCCTTTCACTTGTCGAATGCGCGATTTTTTCAATAGTTGACCGACGGCGCGTTTGAATTGAGCTTTGCTAATGCCCAATTGTTGCACAATTGCTTCTGGTTCAGATTTGTCATGCAACGGCAAAAATTGGTTTGGCGCTTTCGAGAGGAGCGCTAACAACATGCCGGCATCGTCGTCAATTGCCTCGTGCGCGCGCGGTTTCATTGATAAATTCAACCCGCCATCTTGGCGCACGCCAATTACGCGCGCTTCAAGCACTTCGCCCAATCGCGGTTCTACTTGACGCTCACTTTCATGCAAAAAGGCCGAATAGCCGTCTTCTGTAATACACAATGACCCCGCCATTTTGACACGATAGACGGTTGCGGTGACGTTTTTGTTCATCATGTCTGCGGGTGCTTTTTTGAAATGGTGACGTATCGTTTCGTCGTCCGCCATTTTGCCCCAAAAACGATTGCGGTCATCAACAAAATACGTCAACAAAAGGCGTCCATCTTTTTTCGGCCACAAATGCGTTAACGTTGGCAAATCGTCTAGCGAAACGACGACTTCTTTGTCGTGCAATCCAATGTCGACAAACACGCCTAAATCTTTACGTGCTTGCGTGACGCGGCCCCAGCCGTAATAATCGGGTCGAATGTCTGGCAATTCGACTTGCATCACTTTTTTGCCATTTTTTGTTTCGTAAATAATGCCTTCAACCGTTTCGCCACGTTCTAGCTCTTCGTCTACTCGCTCCTTGGACAACGCAAATGTCACGCCTTCGTATTGCACGAAATAATCGCGCTCATTTTCGTCTGTCACGATTGCTTCCACAATGTTTCCATACTGTACCATATACTTCACTCCCTATCTTCTCTATTTTACCACAAACATACGGAAATGTATAAAACATATTTCCTTGACATATCATTCCAAAAAGGTTATTATATTATCGTGATTAAATTCACTAAGTGGACGCTCAAAAATTACTCCCCTATGAAAGGATAGGTTCTTATGAATATTTTAGAATTAGATACTCTTCAAGATAAGTTGCTAGAAGAAATAAAAGAAGGAATAACGCTAGGTTGCGGAACAAAAAGAACTAAGAATACTAAAGGAAACGAAACGCTACAAACAGAGCAGCAAATTTCTAACGAGATAAGTACAATTGTAGAAAACGTAGCCTAAAACTGTATGCGTCCACTTATTATCGAAAGAAGGGATAGAATGTATTACAATTTAAATCCAAACGCATACTACCACTATTTTGGGAATCAATTGCTGGTAATGATAGGCAACAAAACTTATCTCTTAAATGAAAGTCAGACGCTAATTTTTGAATATATTACATCCCCTAAATATATCGAATCTCTTTTTGAGTCTGTTCTCATTTCTAAAAACAGCACTAATAACATCCGCATTTTAATCGATACATTTATTAAAAAGAACCTTTTGATAAAAGAATGTAATCAAAGAAAATTACATATTTTTGGCCAAAAAGGTGCTTTTTTTCCTAAAAAAATAATCATAGAGTTAACAGATAAATGCCATTTATCCTGTGAGCACTGCTTTAAAAAATGTAGCCCTCTCAAGTCAAATAGAATAAATCATATAGATTTATTAAAGTTCCTCGAAAAGATGAAAGGTAAAGTAAACGAGATACAATTAACAGGCGGAGAGCCTTTGCTCCACCCATATTTTTCACTAATTTCTGATTTTATAAACGAAAATTTTGATTTCACTACAATAACAACTACAGCTGCATTCGTAAATGATAAGAATATAGAAACTCTTGCAAATTTTGATTATATACAGATATCTCTTTATGATTCTGTCGAACAAAATCACAACTCTATAACTAAACATAATAATTCATTTTCACTGACCATCAATGGCATACAGCGTCTTAAGGAAAAAAACATCTATATAGGGATATCCAATATAGTTAGGAATTCTATCATTGAGAACTTACACAATTACCTGGACTTTCTCGTATCTTTGAAAGTAGACGAGGTAGGTTTTGGTATTTTAAGTAGATTAGGACGCGCAGAAGACATAGGATTGGATTGGATAGTTTCTAAAAATGATATCATAAAATTTGAGAATATATTACCTAGCATAGCAGAACTTTATAAAGGAAAATTAATCGTTAAAACTTGGGAGGAAAAATGCGGAACTGCATTTTTCCAATCCATATCGGATACTTTTTTAGGTTGCGGCGCCGGACTATTAGAATGGAATATTAATGAATCTGGTATTATTAAACCTTGTTCATTTTTCTCAGATAAACACTTCAGCGATATAAATATATATAACTTTGAAATTTTTTTCTATGAAAATCAAGCATATTCTATAAATCAAAAAATAAAAGATTGGGAATGTGAATTGAATTCTGTAGGTCTATCTACTAAGCATATTTGCGAAACAATATACAAAACCATAAGGAGACCGTATGAATAAAAAAACTTTTCATCTAACGTTAGGCTGCATTTTTGGGGTGTCGTTGCTTAACGTGCTCTTCAATTACCAAATTAAATTTATTACAGACAGCCTGCTCGCCCAAAATAGCACGCTCTTCCAACAACATATTTGGCAACTGTTGTTGATTATGAGCACCATGCTGTTCATGGAATGGGTGCGACAAGTGGCGAATACGCGTTTTCTCAATCAAGCAGGCTACCACATTCACCAAACGATTTTGGGTCGATTGATGCACTCGCGCACCACCTTAAAGCAATCCGAAGTTGGCGATACCCTTTCCAAAATCACCAACGACATCGAAATGGTCAAAGAATTGCATTACGACACAATTTTTTCGTTGTTTCAAGGCGTTGTATCTTTCGGAATTTCGGCCATTGCATTGCTGACGCTCAATCGTACCACCGCGCTCTTTATTTTGGCGGTGTCAGTCGCCCCGATTATCGTTCCCGCCTTATTCAAAAATCAGCGCCGTCAACTCCAACAGCAACTATCTGCCTCCAAAAGCACGTACACGACACACCTCCAAGACGTGTTACAACATTTATTACCGATCAAAAACTACGGCAAGCAAACTTTTTTTGAACAAAAAATGAATCACGCGTATCAAGACATGAACCACATTGCCAATCGGCGCGGGACAATTGTGGCGCTCGTGAATGTGCTGACGGGCTGTTGCTTTTATTTAACGATTGTCGTGATTTTGTTTGTGGGTGGACAACAAGTATTAGCGCAACAAATGACGATTGGAGCGCTGACGTCTCTTTACAGCATTTCGCTTGAATTAACGTTGCCCGTGACGCTCATTAGCGATTCGTTGTCAAGCATTCATTCCGTCCAAGATTTGTTGCGCGAATTGCGTGCGCCGCTTCCTAAAAAATCCGCTTATCAAGGCAATACTGAACCCTTTGAGCAGTTGTCGATTCAACAGTTGACGCATGCTTTTGATAGCAAGAGCGTTTTGAAGGATGTGTCCTTGACCTTCGAGCGTGGCAAAAAATATTTGATTACGGGCGAGAGCGGTATTGGCAAATCAACGTTAGCTTACTTTTTGACGCAGCAGTATGAAACAAAAGCGGATTGCATCTTTTTGAATCGGCGGGCATTTAAGCATTACTCCTACGAAACAATCCAAAGTTATATTACTTTCATTTCGCAACACGATAGCTTATTACAAGAAAGTATTTGGGATAATTTGACGCTGCATACGCCGATGAATCCCGAAACTGTCTTATATTGGATTCGCCAATTTCAGTTGGACGAGCGTTTTCCAACGGTTCAATCACTCAAAGCCGAATTTTATGATAGCCACAGCGCCCTTTCTGGCGGACAAAAACAACGCCTGCTACTCATTCGCGCACTCTTGCACCGCAAACCTGTCTTGATTTTGGATGAGTCGTTGGCTGCACTAGACGAGGCAACGTTTGATCTAGTTGAACAATCGCTCCTCTCCCAAAAAGACCTCACACTCATTCATATTTCGCACCGTCGCACACGCAATCCTTACGATGAAATCATCGAACTAAAATAGCGAGCAGCTTAACGCTACTCGCTATTTTGATTGGATTGATTAACCAATTTTTTCAATTTTCATTAAGTTTGTTGTTCCAACTTGTCCGACTGGAACGCCCGCTGTAATGATGATTGCTTCGCCTGCTTCAGCAAATCCTTTAGCTTTTGCTAATTCAACTGCTGATTCAAGCATTGCGTCTGTTGATGCTGGTTTTTCAACAACGTAAGGCAATACGCCCCATGTAATTGCTAATGAGCGTGCTGTTTGATCGTCAAAAGTTGCCGCCACGATGTGTGAGTTTGGACGGAATTTAGAAATCATGCGCGCTGTGCGTCCTGATGAAGTTGCAGCTACAATCGTACCGATGTTCAAGTTGCTTGCTGTTTGAGCAACTGCTTGACCGATTGCTTCTGTTAAGTCTGTTTCAGCAAACTTAACTTTTTTGCCACTTTTGGCTTGAGCAATAGCTTGTTCTGTGCGAACGCAAATGTTTGCCATTGTTGTCACCGCTTCGACTGGATATTCACCGTTTGCTGTTTCGCCTGATAACATCACTGCGTCTGTTCCGTCAAAAATAGCGTTGGCTACGTCCCCTGCTTCTGCGCGTGTTGGACGTGGATTTTTTTGCATAGAATCGAGCATTTGAGTCGCTGTAATAACGGGTTTAGCTGCTTCGTTACATTTTTGGATGATGTATTTTTGCATGATTGGCACTTCTTCTGTTGGGATTTCAACGCCGAGGTCGCCACGTGCTACCATGATGCCGTCTGCTGCTGCAATAATTTCTTCGATATTGTCGATTCCTTGTTGGTTTTCGATTTTGGCAATCAATTGAACATGTCCGTTGCCTGTTTCTTCGCAAATTGCACGCACTGCTTCAACGTCTTTTGCTGTACGAACGAATGAAATAGCGATGAAGTTCAAGCCTTGTTCCAATCCAAAACGGATGTCTGCATTGTCGCGTTCTGCTAATGCTGGGAAAGGAATTTTTGTGTAAGGAATATTGACGCCTTTTTGTTTTGCGATAACGCCGTCATTTTCCACGCGCACTTCGAATTCGCGTGTTGCGTCGTCTTTTGCAACAACTGTCAATCCTAATTTGCCGTCGTCAACCAAAATTTGTTTACCAACTTCAACGTCATCATAAATGTCTAATGCTCCCGCAACGCTTAATGCGATGACTTCTTTAGTTGATTTGACGCCTTGTTTAGTTGTCACGCGCAATGTTTCGCCGGTTGTGTAAGCATATTCTTTTGCTTCGCCTTCAAACAATTCTGTACGAATTTCTGGTCCTTTCGTATCCAATAAAAAGGCTACTTTTTGGCCAGCGATTTCTTCAGCGCGGCGAACCGTTGCCATACGTGCACCTTGTTCTGCGTGGTCACCGTGTGAGAAGTTGAAACGGAATACGTTAGCGCCCGCTTTGATTAATTGAGCGATTTTTTGTGCAGATGCTTCTACGTCTAAGCTTCCTGCCCAGTAGCCGTCTTCTCCGAATTTTTTACCGTCACGAATTTCTACAGCTGGTCCTAATGTTGCCACAATTTTTGTTTTTTTCATGGTCTTTAGTCTCCTTTTAATTATTTTTTGATATCTTTAAATTTTTTGTTGCGCTCGTATAAGTCTAAGCGGACTTGGTGTTTGACATTTTGTAAAGTGTCTACGATGTCGAATTTGGCTAATTGTTCCCCTTTGACTCCGACATACAAGCCAGCTTGGCCGTCAACTAACAAGTCTACCGCATACGCGCCCATCATCGTTGCCCATGCGCGGTCACGAATCGTTGGGGTGCCTCCACGTTGAATGTGTGAAAGTTGCACGTCACGAATTTCATCGTCAGTCATGGCTTCGTATTCTTTACGGAATTGACGCCCTGACATAACCCCTTCTGCTAGCAAAATTAATCCGTGATCTTTTCCGCGTTGGCGTCCAATTTCAACTGCACGGATAACTTCTTCCATCGTAAATGGTGCTTCTGGGATAACGATTGCGTCTGCTCCTGCAGCAATTCCAATCCATGTTGCCATGTCCCCAGCGTGACGTCCCATAACTTCAATAACGAATGTGCGATTATGTGAAGACGCAGTATCCGTAATTTTGTCAACGGCATCTAACGCCACGTTAACCGCCGTATCAAAACCGATACTGTATTCTGTTCCAGGAATATCGTTGTCAATCGTTCCAGGAATCCCAATTGCTGGGAAACCGTGTTCTGTCAATTTCAACGCGCCCGTAAATGAGCCGTCGCCGCCAACAACGACTAATCCATCAATTTCGTGTTTTTTAAGTTGTTCGATTGCTTTTAGACGCACTTCCGGGTCTTTGAACTCCGGAAAACGTGCAGAGTATAAAAAGGTTCCGCCACGTCTTACTTTGTCTTGACAATCCCCTACGGTCAAACGTTTGAAATCTCCATCATATAATCCTTTGAACCCATTATATACGCCGTAAACTTCAAGTCCTTGACGGGTTCCTTGTTCTACAACCGCACAAATAGCTGCATTCATTCCAGGTGCGTCGCCGCCACTCGTTAAGACTGCAATACGTTTCATGCTTTTTCCACCTCTATATCCAATTTACTCGACAATGCAAGTTGCATTATACTGTCTTATTCTATCATTTTTTTTAGGATAAGTCATGCCTTTTTTATTATGCAATCGTTTTATTTGAAAACAACGTGCCGCTCGCCAAATAATTGGCGCAATTCTTGTTGGACGCGCGGCGCATAACTAACCAAATACGGCGCATCAAGTTGCCAAGTTTGGCGGTTACTGTCAACTAATACGACCGGAATTGGCCCTTGATTTTCCAAAATAAATGCCTTCAGTTTAGACAAATTCATCGTTTCAAAATTCGTCACTTTAATAAAGCACGTTGTCGCTTGACTAACAGCTTCAAACGTTAATTGTTGTGCCAACTGTATGCGATTCGCAAGCAACTGCTTGTCACCGCGATTATCCGTATCCACCGTACCTTCGACATAAAGAATATTGTTTTCTTTCAGTAGTGCTTGTGTGTGGTGATACACTTGCGGAAAAATCGTTACATGAATATCCGTCGTTTCGTTGCTGAGCGTCACGAAAGCCATTAAGTCATTTTTCTTTGTGCGAATGGTTTTGACGTGTTTTACTAAGCCGATTGTTTTCATGGAAGCTTTCGGTAAAAGTTCCGTTAATGTTTCTAAGCGCATCAATTCCGTGTTCGTATCAAATAATCGTTCAAATTCGTCAAGCGGATGACCCGACAACGTAAAATCGAGGACTTCTTTTTCTTTGGCGAGGCGCGTCATCAAGTCCCATTCTTCAACCCAGTCGATTTTGGGTTCGATGGCTGCAAACAAACTGAGATTATTGCCACTAAATTCGACTCCTTTGAGCAAATGTGGCAAATTATGCACGAGTGTGGCGCGGTTATACCCAAACGCATCGAATGCGCCCGCTACAATTAACGCCTCAACGGCTTCTTGTTTGAGAAACTTTTTGGGCATACGTTGCAAAAAATTCACCATACTTGTATAAGGGCCTGCCAACTGGCGATCATTCAATACGTAATCGACCCATTCGCGCCGCACACCTTTGACGCACTCGAATCCGACGCGCAATGTTTGCCCGCTACGAATAAAACGGTACTGGCTTGTGTTAATATCGAGCGGCAGCAACGTTTTCAAACGGCGTTTGGCTTCTTGAAGGTAATGTGGCGATGAGTTGCTATTCAACAACGCTTGGTAAAATTCCAGCGGATAATGCGCCTTCAAATACGCTAATTGGTACGCCAACGTGGAATAAACGACCGCGTGCGAACGGTTAAAGCCGTAGCTCGCAAATTCTTGGATGTGCGCATAAACTTGTTGTGCCAACATTGCTGAAATGCCTTTTTGACGAGCACCTTCAATAAAGTGCGCTTGTTCTTTTTGCATGACGTCTGCTTGTTTTTTGCTCATGGCACGGCGCAATAAGTCCGCTTGCCCGAGCGAAAAACCCGCCATTACTTGACACACTTGCATAACTTGTTCTTGATACACCATGATGCCGTAGGTTTTTTCCAAAATCGGCACGAGCGCTTCATGAAAATATTCCGCGGACAACTGACCATGTTTGCGTTTGACAAACGTGTCAATTTGTTTCATCGGCCCTGGTCGAAAAAGTGCATTGACCGCCACGATGTCTTCAAAACGTATCGGTTGGACTTTTTTCAAGACGTTTTTGATACCTTCGGATTCGAATTGGAAGACGCCAAGCGTGTCGGCTTTTCTAAATAATTCAAGCGTCGCGTCGTCATTCATATCGATCCCCTGAATCTCAAAATCAGGATGCGTCTGCTGAACATTGCGCAACACATCATCTAATAAACTCAAATTTCTCAAGCCAAGAAAGTCCATTTTTAGTAGGCCGATGCGCTCGACATCGTACATCGTAAATTGCGTCATCATGCGTTGGTCCGCGCGCTCCATGACGGGAATGAGCGAAACGAGTGGTCGGTCATTAATCACAACCGCCGCCGCGTGCGTAGAAACGTGGCGTGGCAAACCTTCCAACGTCATCGCCGCTCGGAAAATCGTCTTATTTTCTTCAGAAGATTCGACCAATTGGCGCAATATTTTGGATTGTTGGTACGCTTTTTCGAGTGTAATATTCAATTCATTCGGAATCGCTTTGG
The DNA here is from genome assembly GCA_030525795.1 of Aerococcaceae bacterium. Lineage (GTDB taxonomy): Bacteria > Bacillota > Bacilli > Lactobacillales > Aerococcaceae > Abiotrophia. The sequence continues at coordinate 37,046 of JAUNEB010000004.1, forward strand.
CCCAACGTTTGAGCGTATCGCTTGTCGCACCCAAAACACGCAACGTATCACGAATCGCTTGTTTTGCCCCAAACGTTCCAAAAGTCGCAATTTGAGCCACTTGCTCATGCCCGTAACGTTGTTCAATGTATTGCAATACTTGCTCACGGCGATTATCAGGAATATCAATGTCAATATCGGGCATTGATTGCCGTTCTGGATTCAAAAAGCGCTCAAACAGCAAGTCGTATTCAATCGGGTCAACGAGCGTAATGCGCAACAAATAACTGACTAACGAACCTGCTGCCGAACCGCGTCCAGGTCCCGTGCGAATATTTTTTTCATGGCAAAACGCCATAATTTCCCACACAATCAAAAAGTAATCACTAAATCCCATCCGCGCGATAACGGATAATTCGTAATCCAAACGCTCCTTGTAAAGCGCGTAATTTGTGACCGCCAGCGCATCCAAGCGCGCGTACGTCAACTCTCTCAAATACGCGTCTGCTTTTTCGCCGTTTGGCGTTTGAAAAGAAGGCAACAGCGTTTGATGTTGTAATAAAGTCACATTTAGGCGTTCGGACAATTTTTTCCATTCGGTGAGGCAACTTTCTAAACCTGCTGCTCTGTACATCGCCGCAAGCTGTTCGTAGCCGTATAAATAATGGGCGCCTTGCATATGTTGCAACGTAATATCGACGTTTTCATTGACATCCACCGCTTGCAACACTTTCAAACTGAACGCATCTTGCGGATGCACTGTATTCATCAACTGATTTGGCACGAGCGGTACTTGGTGTACCTTTGCAAAATCAACTAACCGCGCTACTTCCGTCTGGTTAAATGGATAAACAGGCACGCCAATATACACATTTTCCGTTCCGAAAAGTTGCCGCCACTGAGTCAAAATCGCAGTCGCACTCGCGGCGTCTTCTTGAATCAACGCTTGTTCGATTTCTCCTTTTTTGCCAATCGAAATGGCGACTAAATCATTCGATGCTTGCATTAAATAATGCCACACTTCACTTGCTTGATGGCGATAACTGTTTAATAAACGCGAAATTTTAAGCAAATGATGATACCCTGCTTCATTCACGGCATACAACAACATAGGAAATGATTGGTCTTGGCGCACAAGCCCCGGTAACTCTACGGTCAATCCAATCAACGCTTTTAAGCCCACTTTTTGGCAAGCATTATAAAATTCTAGCGCGCCATGCAACACTTGAAAATCTGCCAAACCAATCGCAGAATAACCTAGCGCTTTGGCTTGATGCACATAGGCATCCACGCGCACCGTACTTTGCAACAACGAATACGCCGAACGAACATTCAATAGCATCACAACACCTCCTCACTCTGCTTCTATTATGCCTTTTTTTTGCAAAAAAAACAAATGTTCTTGTTGGAAATTCATCGCAATTTGTGCTAGACTTGAACTTGAAAGAAGGGATACACGATGAAATACGTGATGACATTATTTTGGAGTTTGATTTTGGGGCATGTTGTTTATTATTTAGGCAGTTCTCTCACCAATTCATTACTGAAAGGCCACTATGATTTGGTGCCTGGAACTTTATTAGGCGTTGCGGTGACCGTAGCGGTCATTATTTTGGCGCACATTATGAAAGGCGTCCAAAATCCAACCCCAAATACTACACAAAAAACACCTCATTAAGAGGTGCTTTTTTTATAGTAAAGTTTTCAGTTCGATATTCGGATATTTGTCTTTGAACCAGTTTTCAGCAAAGGTGTTTTCGAAGAGGAAAACAGGTTGTCCGAAGCGGTCTTTTGCTAGCAAATTGCGGCTGGAAGACATGTTTGGATTCAAATCTTTTTCGTCAATCCAACGCGCGATTTTGTTGCCGATTGGCGTCATATCGACTTCGGCATTGTATTCGTTCAACAAGCGATATTGGAACACTTCGAATTGCAATTGCCCGACAGCGCCAATAATGTATTCTTCAGTATGGAACGTTTTGTAGAGCTGAATGGCGCCTTCTTGTACCAATTGCTCAATACCTTTATGAAATGATTTTTGTTTCATGACGTTTTTTGGCGTGACTTTCATGAACAATTCCGGCGTAAATTGCGGTAGCGGCTTAAATGCTAAACTGCGCGCGCCGCTGTACAATGTGTCTCCGATTTGCAAGTTGCCCGTGTCATACAAGCCGATAATGTCGCCCGCTACTGCTTCTTGTACTTCTTCGCGCGTATCTGCCATAAATTGCGTCGTATGCGCCATGCGAATGGTGCGACCCGTACGCGTGAGCGTTACATTCATCCCTTTTTCAAATTGGCCTGAACAAATGCGCACAAATGCAATACGGTCACGATGCGCCGGGTTCATATTGGCTTGGATTTTGAAAACAAATCCTGTAAATTGCGATTCTTCTGGTTGAACAATCACTTCATTTTGCGCTTCAACGGGAGCTGGCGATGGCGCCAAATCAACGAACGCATCAAAAAAGGTTTGCACCCCGAAGCCCGTCAACGCTGACCCAAAAAAGACTGGCGTCAATTTGCCTTTTGCAATCAATTCACGGTCAAAATGGTTGCCCGCTTCCGCAAGCAATTGCGCGTCTTCTAACGCTTGTGTATAAATCGTTGATTGAACAAATTCATAGTCGCCGTCCACTTCGCCATTTTCGTTGAGGGGAATGTAATCTTGACTGTCTTCTTCGTCGTTGCCACGCAATTCGACGCGCTGATTATACAAGTCATATAAACCAATCAAGTTTTTGCCCATGCCCATCGGCCAGTTCATCGGAAAAGCTTCAATCCCTAACACTTCTTCCAATTCAGCAACTAACTCGAGCGGCTCGCGTCCATCACGGTCCAATTTATTCATAAATGTAAAAATCGGAATACCGCGCATACTACATACTTCAAATAATTTTTTCGTTTGCGGCTCAATCCCTTTACCTGAATCGACAACCATGACGGCGGCGTCAACCGCCATCAGTGTTCGATACGTATCTTCTGAGAAATCTTCGTGCCCTGGCGTATCCAAAATATTGACTTGGTACCCGTCGTAGTCGACTTGCATGACGGAAGACGTCACGGAAATCCCACGTTGTTTTTCGATTTCCATCCAGTCAGATTTGGCAAATTTTTTCGATTGTTTTCCTTTTGCTTTGACGGTTCCTGCTTCGCGAATTGCGCCACTAAAGAGCAATAATTGTTCTGTAATGGTCGTTTTTCCCGCGTCAGGGTGCGAAATAATCGCAAATGTACGGCGTCGTTTCACTTCTTGTTGAATGTTCACTTGCTTCACTCCTTTATTTGACAAACAAAATCCCGTGATATAACACGGGGTTTATATTTCATGTTTTTGTTTGAATTGCACTAATTTGTGTTCGTGTTCAGCGCTGTCTTCTTCTGTGACAACTATTTCTGTTGCGACAACATCGCTACCGACGACGTCTTGAATAAGCGTGTGCAACTCATGTTGTTCTTCCATGTTCAAACTGACTGCAGGGCGCGTTGTATCGTTGACGTGTAACGCTAACGCCTCTTCTTGCTCAAAACCTTCCAAATGTTGCATCAAGCGCGCAGTTGCTTCGTCTGGATAAATCGCTTCAAAATCTGTCGTGTCTAACAATGTTTGGTAGACTCGCAACACGGTCGCCATTTCTTGTTTCATTTCGTTAAAACGGTCTTTGAGAGTGGAGCCACTATTGACGAGTTCGCGACTTTGGTAAGCTAAGTCTTCTTTATATTGCGCTACTTGTTCGTTTGTTTTTTCGACTAAATCGGTTGCTTCTTTAGTAGATTGTTCGACGATTTTTTTACCTGCAACGCGTGCGTCAATAATGCCTGCTTTCAGCTCGTCTTCCAATGCGACATAGTGGTTAAGTTGGCTTTCTAATTGGCTAACTTGTTCGCGCAGTTGAGCGAGTTCTTTTTCGATTTGTTGGATATGTTGATCTTTTTTGTCAATGAGGGCCGTTACTTGTTGGCGATTATACCCCATGAACGCTAGTCCGATATGTTCCATGTCCTTGCTCCTTTTGTGTAAGTCTTATTTATTATATCAAACTCGCTTATTAAACGCACCTTTTTTTTGCAAAATAAACAAAAAAGCCTCTTGCTACTTCAAGAAAAGAGCAAGAGGTTTATGTGTTATTCTGCTAATTGGCGTTCTTGTTCGACTGCGGCTTGCGCTAAGATGTTCAAGTAGTTCCAAGGACGATCGAATACTGGTTGGAAGAAGAAGTCAACGTACGCCAAGTCGTCGATGGTCATTTTGTTTTGGACGGCTAACGACAAGGTGTTTGCGGATGCGGTTGCGTCATATTTGGACATGATTTGTCCGCCGACGATGCGTTTTGTGCCGACTTCGTATACTAATTTCATGTATAATTTTTCGGTTGTTGGCATGAATTCTGGACGGTAGTTGTCTTCTACGTAAACCGAACGTGTTTCTAAGCCGAACATTTTGGCGCTGTTATCGGTGACGCCTGTTGAGCCGATATTCCAGCCAAATAAATGTAAGCCTGAAGTTGCTTGCGTACCACGGTAAGCGACTTTATCGCCATTAATATTTTTGCCGACTAAAGCGCCCATACGAACAGCGTTTGTTGCCAATGGAATGTAGGCGTGGCCGTTATTTGGATTGTAGTTGACAGCTGCTGAATCGCCCGCTGCAAAAACGTCTGGGTGACTTGTTTTCATGTAGTTATCGACAATGACTGCGCCGTTTGGCAAAGTTTCCAATTGGTCTTTAACTAAGTCGTTGTTTGGACGGAAGCCAACGCACACAATGACCATGTCTGCATCGTATTCGCCTTTGTCTGTGACGACTTTGGTTACTTTGCCGTTTTCGCCTTGGAAACCTTTGACCATTTCGTTCAATTGAACTTTAATGCCACGGTCGCGCAAGTCTTGTTCCAAAACGTTCGTAAATTCCGCATCTAAATATTTGTTCAAAATACGGTCTAAGCCGTCAATTAAAGTCACTTCTTTGCCTTCTAAACCGAATGCTTCAACTAACTCGATACCGATGTAGCCGCCGCCGATAACGACCACTTTTTGAGCGTCGCCTTTACGTGCAAAAATTTCTTTTGCTTGGTTGTAGTTTTTGCAAAGTAAGACGTTGTCCAAATCGTAACCTTCAAACGGTGGTAAAATTGGCCAAGAACCTGTTGTTAATACTAACTTATCGAAAGTATCTGTTGTTTCTTCGCCTGTTTTCAAATTTTTGACGACAAGTGATTTTGCGTTCAAATCAACGTTGGTCACTTCGTGTTCCATGTTGACTTGTGCGCCTAATGACGCTAATTCTTCAGGGCTTGAGTAAAATAATCCTTGCGGATCTTTCACGACGCCTCCGACATAAAGTGCGATACCGCAAGATAAAAACGATACATTATCATTACGTTCGTAAATGACAACTTCTGTTCCTGGGTTATCGTTCAAAATAGTTTTCACCGCAGCGGTTCCTGCATGTGTACATCCAATGACTACTACTTTCATTGTGTGCCTCCTGTATAATATAGATTGTTAAGCTATATTCATTATAGCACGTTTTTCACAAATATAAAATGATTTTTTGAGATAAAATAACGATTTTATTGTTATTATATTCACAATCAATCTGTTATCTTCCGCTGACACGAATGCTTAGCTGCGCTGTGTTCACTTCTACACAAGCACCAATCGGAAACGTGAAAAACGGTTGCGTATGCCCAAAATCAATATCGTACATCACAGGAATTTGTCGCAAAATCGGATATTTATCTAAAATATAATGCAATAAAGTTTCCGTCATTTGGCACTCTTTTGGAAAACGTCCAATCAATACAGCTTTCGGCTGCGGAATCGCTTGAAACAAAGCCGCCAAATAACGCGCAAATTGCAAATAATCATAGCCTTCCGCACTTTCAATGAACAAAATCGGCGCCTCCACTTGCGGAAAATAAGGCGTTCCTCGCAACAAACTAAACGTACTCAAATTGCCCGCAATGCTCGTGCCGCGCGCCTTGCCCGCTTGATACACTTTCCATTGCGTCGGAAAAAATTCGCGCTCACAATGCGGCAAAAACCACTCATCGCTACTCCATTGTTCACTCGGTTGCAATGCGTAAGCCGTTTCCGTCACAGCTCGCAGCCACATACGCGTTTGATATTCTTGCAAGGCTGTCATTTTGAAGGAGGAATAACTCGCGCCGCTATACGTGATTAAGCCTGTTTGGGCAAAAATCGCGTTCGTTAAAGCCGTTGTATCTGAATATCCGCAAATAATTTTGGGACTAGCGCGAATCAATTCATAATCCAAATGCGGCAACAGCTCATTGGAATTATACCCACCAATCGTCGCCAAAATCGCTTTAACATTCGGATCACGAAACGCATCGTGCAAGTCGGACACACGACTTTCAATGGACGCCGAGTGTAGCCTATCGTTTTCATGGATATGCTTCCCAAACGTCACGACATATCCTAATTGTTCTAAGTGTTGTTTAGCGGCTTCGTTGGCTTCCATTCCGCCGATACTCGCCATCGAACTTGACGGGCTAACGACACGAATTTCATCGCCCAACTGTAATCTTGCAGGTAACATGTTAACACGCTCCTTTTTTAATTTTCCCCATTATACTCGAAACGATTTGGTTTGACAATTCGGCTCCCCTCAAAAGACACCGATGTCTTTCTGGTTGAAAAAACTACCATTTAATAGTATAATGAAAACATACAATTCGATTACTGAATTTTCAGAAAGGACACTGATTTTATGACGATTAGTACGCTCGTGCATCAATTCATTCAAACAGCTGTGGCGCAGCAATGGCTACATCCGCTGGATACTTATTACACTACCAACCGCCTGTTGCAACTCGTCAACGTGACGGACTACACGCCCGATACAACCGCTCAACCAACCCATAATTTGCTGGAATTACTCGACGCATTGCGTGACTACGCCGTCCAAAACGGACTCATTGACAATATCGGCTACGCCAAAGAACAATTTGAAGCCGCCGTTATGGATTTAATTACCCCGAAACCATCGGAATTGAATGCTCTTTTTTGGCAAAAATACGATGCCGACAAAATTGAAGCGACGAATTATTTTTACCAATTATCGCAAGCCAACGATTACATCAAAACGCGCAACATCGCCAAAAATATCGCGTTCACCGCGCCGAGCGCTTACGGCGACTTAGAAATTACCATCAACTTATCCAAACCCGAAAAAGATCCGAAAGAAATTGCTGCCGCCAAACTCGCGCCCGCTGCCTCCTACCCAAAATGCTTACTCTGCATGGAAAATGAAGGCTATCAAGGTCGCAGCAACCATCCCGCACGCCAAAATCATCGCATCATTCGCCTAAACTTGAACGGCAAACCTTACGGCATGCAATATTCGCCTTATGTTTACTACAACGAACATTGTATTTTCTTGAACGAGCAACACATCGCCATGTCCGTCAATCGCCAATGTTTCGACAATTTACTCGCAATTGTGGACTGCTTGCCACATTATTTTGCAGGGTCGAACGCGGACTTGCCGATTGTGGGCGGTTCGATTTTGTCACACGACCATTATCAAGGCGGCCGTCATCTTTTCCCGATGGAAAAAGCGACTGCTTACGAAACCGTCTCGCTTGCAAAATACCCCACACTCACCGCTGAATTGGTCAACTGGCCAATGAGCGTCATTCGTTTGCGCGGCAAAAATCCAACCGAAATTGCCGACGCAGCCGAAACGATTTTGGCAAAATGGCGCGAGTACTCCGATGAATCTGCCAATATTTTGGCTTACACAAACGATACGCCGCACAATACCATTACGCCGATTGCACGCCGCAAAGGTGACTTGTTCGAAATGGATTTAGTGTTGCGCAATAACCGCACATCTGAGGAATTTCCAGACGGCATTTTCCATCCGCATCCCGACGTCCAACACATCAAAAAAGAAAATATCGGCTTAATCGAAGTGATGGGCTTAGCCATTTTGCCACCACGATTAGTCGAAGAAACGGCCGTGATCGAACGTTATTTGCTCGGCGAATGTCCGCTAGAAGACGTCGCTCGCATGCACCAACCTTGGGCAAAAATGCTCAAAGACGCTCACGCCGACATCACACCACAAAACGTACGCACCCTCATTCAACAAAGTATCGGCCAAAAATTCGCACGCGTACTTGAAGACGCTGGCGTTTACAAACAAACTACCGAAGGCAAACACGCTTTCAAACGCTTCATTGATGCCCTCAATCAACAATAAAAGGCTGGGAGATTCCACTCCCAACCTTTTTATTTTTCTTGTGTTTCTTCCACGTACAAAACGCCTGGAATATCGTAAATTTCTTCTAACAACTTCAAATGCTCGAAGTTACCTTTCAAACTCACCCGCAAAAAAGACGCAATTTTTTTGTCTTGAGTATTAAAATGCTGAATGCGATCGCTCGGAATTTCGCCAAAAATCGTCCGCGAATCTAAAATGCGTACTCTATGCTCGGCGCAATAAATTAGCACCCGATTGTAAGCTTCCGTCGAATTGACAACTAAATACAATTCCACTTCACGGCTGCGAATTTGGATGTACATTTTGAGCGACTGCATCGTCGTCATCACAACCCAAACCAATACGCCCGAAATTGCGGCACCTTCGTAAAAGCCAATGCCAATTGCTAATCCAATCGCCGCCGCTACCCAAACACCAGCTGCCGTCGTCAAGCCTTTGATTTTGTTATCACGCGTCACTAAAATTGTTCCCGCACCCAAAAATCCAATGCCATTGACAACTTGCGATCCCATGCGCGTCGGGTCTCCTTCTTGAAAACGCATCGACACATACAAATTCGTCATCATAATAAGCGCCGCACCTAAACACACCAAACTATGCGTGCGAATCCCCGCTGGCTGATTACGAGCACCGCGTTCTCTGCCGATAAAACCGCCAATAACTACTGCCAAAATCGCGCGAAACGCAATCGTTTGGAAACTTAATTCGTTCATGAGCGCTTACTTTTTCCGCGTCGAACTTGCGTGAAATAAATAACGGTACTTGAAATGATCATCAAAATAACTGTATACACAAATAACAACGCTTTAGATTCGGTCGTCGCTTGTTCATCGGCAGCCGAACGAATCGCGATTCCGAGCGGTTTTAATAACGGATGATAGAGGAATACAGACAAATCATAATCCGTCAACAACGAATTGAAGTTCAACGCCACAACGGACAATACCGTCGGCAAAATATACGGGATAATCACGCGTCGCATCGTATAAAATGGACTTGCGCCCATACTGCGTGCGGCTTCTTCCATTTCATTATTCACACTGAAGAAAATCGCCCGAATCATCCGATACGAAAACGGCATTTTGACTACGATAAATGCAATGGCTAACAAAATCACCGTTCCAACCAACACGCGATTGAACACCAAAAATTGTGGCTCGTTAAACGTGAACAGCAAACTGACACCTAATAACGAACTTGGCAACATCCACGGCAACAACGCGCCGTATTCAAATGCGCCATCTAATTTAGTTTTGCGTTTATGCACAATGCGCGCAAACATTACCGCTAATAATGTCGCTGAAGTACCTGCTACAAACGCATATCCAAAGCTGACCAAAAATGGTGAAAAGGCATCTTTACTACTTAAAAACAGACGATAATTCGCTAAAGATAAATTCGTTAATGACAACTCGCCTTTTGTAATCGCGAGCGAATTGGTGAACGAATACAACACGACTAACGTCAATGGCAAAATGAAAATGATAAACAATACATACGCCACGATATGCGCCAAAATATTCCATGGTTTTGACGTAATTTTTTGTTTTTTGAGCGGCGCCTTTGTCTTGGAGACCGAAATGTAATTACCGCCTTTTTCGACGCGATTCATAATGGTCAACAACACTACCGTCGACAACGCCAACACCATCGCTAAAAGAGCCGCCAAATCACGCGAACTACTCGTTTTGGCAAAGGCGATAATCATCGGATTAATCGTTTGAAATTGCTTGCCGCCAACAATTAACGGCGCCGCAACAGCTGATAATCCACTCAAAAAAGTCAACAACGTCAACGCAAAAATCGTCGGTAATAACGTTGGCAACACCACTTTACGAAAAACCGTAAACGGCTTGGCGCCCATATTTTTGGCCGCTTCAATCGTATGATAATCGACACTACGAATTGCATTCGTCAAAAATAGCGTGTGGTTCGCCGTTCCCGAAAACGTCATAATAAACAAGACAGCGTCGTAGCCGACAAACCATTGCGGATTCAAATCTGGAATCACTTTCATCAATAAATTCGTCACCAAACCATTCGAACCGTAAACGAATTTATACCCCGTTGCCAAAATAATTCCACCGTAAACTAGCGACGTCATATAGCCGAGTTTTAACAATTTAGCGCCTTTAATATCAAAATATTCCGTAAATAAGACCACTAATAATCCTACAATATTGACCGTCACAATTAACGAAAACGCCAACTTAAAACTGTTAGCAATACTTTGCATCGCGCGCTGCGATTTTAAAATACGTTCCACCGACTGTGTCGTAAACTCGCCATCTTTAAAAAAGACGCTACCCAACAACCCTAAATTCGGGTAAACAATGAAAGTAAACACAAACCACAATAAAAAGCCACGTAATAGCCAATCTTTCCAATTTAACTTACGTTTCATGTGCTACCTCCTTAATATTGCAAAATATCTGCCGGATTGATATAAAGTGTCACTGCCGTTCCGACTTCTTTCATACCCCACTGACTTTCGATGCTCGTCACGCTCACTTCTTGCAATCCGTCCAACGCAACCGTATAACGCGTCGTAACACCACTAAATTCGCTATCGACAACGCGTCCCGTCAACGTTACATCGTCTTGTGATAAGCGTTCAAAACGGATTTTTTCTAAGCGAATGTAGCCTTTTTTGTGTTGTAAAGGTTCTTGTGAGGTTTGCACGCGAATCTCTGAAATGGTTGTTTCTTCCAACTGATTAATTTCGCCAATAAAATCACAGACAAATTCCGTTTTTGATTGATGATAAATTTCAGCAGGTGTACCGACTTGCTCAATATAGCCGTTGTTGAATACGGCAATGCGGTCAGATAGCGTCAACGCTTCTTCTTGGTCATGCGTGACGTACAATGTCGTAATCCCAAGTTCTTTTTGTAGTCGTTTTAACTCTTTACGCAAATCAACACGCAATTTAGCATCTAAGTTAGACAACGGCTCATCCAAGCACAAAATTTTCGGCTCTAATACTAAAGCACGCGCCAACGCGACACGTTGTTGCTGCCCGCCAGATAATTCTGAAACGTTACGGCTCAATTGCGCGTCTGAAATTTTAATTTTGGCAGCGACTTCGTTGACTTTAGCCTTGATGACATCGTTCGGCACTTTTTTGACTTTCAAGCCGAAAGCAATATTGTCATAAACCGTCATCGTTGGAAAAAGCGCATAACTTTGGAAGACGATTCCGATGCCACGCTTTTCTGGATCCAAATGCGTCACCGCCTGATCGTTAACAAAAATATCGCCTTCCGCAGGATCTAAAAACCCAACCAATGCGCGCAACGTCGTTGATTTGCCGCATCCAGACGGCCCTAAAAACGTAAAAAATTCGCCTTCTTCTATTTTCAAATTCAAATTATCAATCGCCGTAAAATCGCCATATTTGATTTTAATCGAGTCAAATGTAATCATGTTGTTTCTCCTCCTTAAATGAAAGAGCTTGTCGCAGATTTCAGCTCTTTTTTCTCGAAATCTTGACAAGCCTTTTCAAATACTTATTATTGAACGAATTCAAGTTCTACTTTTTCAACCCACTCGTCGATATGTTGACCTAAAACGTCCCAATCAAGCGGTTGTTGTTTGACTTGACTTAATACTTCTTTAATTTCGTCAGATACTTTTGCATCTTTGTTAGCTGGAATTGAGCCGAATTCTGCTGAGTACGCTTCTAACACTTCTGCGCTACCGAACCAGTTGATGAATTCTTGTGCTAATTCTTGTTTTTTAGATGCTGACAAAATCATTGCGTGTTCAGATACGAATGGCACGCCCACTTCTGGAGACATAATTTGCCATTTGATATTGTTTTCTTGTTGAGCTTTAATCGCACCTGAAGTCCAAAATTGTCCGTAGAAAATACCTTCGTTTGGATCTAACATACGCGCGGTATAATCTTGCCCTTCTGGCAAGCGGTTGTCGCCTTTGATGTAAGATTCAACGACTTTCCAACCTTCTTCAGAAACGCCTAATTCGCCGCTTTCATCTAAGTAACGCGCAATAATCGATGCCAAAATTGCACGCGGTGTACCACCTGTCAAGCCACGTAATTGGTATTGACCCGCAAATTTTTCGCCTAATTCTGTCCAGTCTTTTGGCATTTCTTTAGCGTCAGGTGTTCCAACTAAGATTAGCGGTTGAATAAAGATTGGGTTGTAGTAGTTGTCTTTGTCTGCCAAGCCTGGTTCTACTTTGTCAATCCATTCTGGTGTGAACTGCGTCAAAATGCCTGCGTCACGCAATTTGTTTGCGTCTAATGAGCCGATACCGTAAACCATGTCAGCTACTGCGTTATTTTTTTCTGCGATAACACGGTCAGCTAATTCACCACCAGGAATTTCAACCATTTGAATGTTGAAGCCTGCTTCTTTTGCTTTTTCGGTTAACCAGTCGCCACGGCCGCCTGATACAGAGTTTGAATAAATGACTAATGTTTCACTCTTATCCGCTTCAGCAAAAACGACGCCTGCGCCGACTTGTGTTGCTAATGCTGCTACAGAAACGAATGTAACGAATTTTTGTGCTAATTTTTTGATATTCATGTTAAGGTCTCCTTTTATTTTTGATACGGAATAAATTGTGTCATGTCGCTGAACGTTGTGTAATCAATCCGACGAATCGTAATCGTTGATAATTTTTCGTTCAACAACTGCGTCATGCGCTCACGATGTGCGTCAAACAATTGCTGTTCTTCTTCAGTAAACGGAATGCGCACGTAACCAATCGAGATATGGAATTGGTAATTGTCGTGATTCGGAAACTTCACGCCGGCTTGTTTTGCAACATATTGACGAATTTCGTGCAAACGGTTCGCGCTTTCTTCGTCTGCTGGCTCCACTATAATATTTTGGCGTCCCATGCCGACTACTTTCATCGTGATGTTTTCATTTTCTAACGGAAAAATCGCGAGTTGTTTGCCGAAGTAATCATGAACTTCTTGTATCGGCATGTCTAGCGGAATGTCTTTGCTCCAATATTCAGGTAAGCGGTTTTTGTCGCATAGCAACTCGATAACCGTCATATGAATCGATTTGTTCGGTGTCAACGTAAACTTGTCAATGAACGGCAATTGGCGATAGGCTGCTTGAATTTCATTGACTACTTCAATGAGCGGCTCGTGATGATATAAATTTGCCACAACCGTATTTCCTGGAAAATGATTGAAGTCACCATTTTCTTTGAATTTGAGTGCGGTTAAATTGACCATTACTTCCTCCTTTGTTAAGTTTATTTTTTGTTTATGACACCGGTATCTTTTTAATTAAAAAATAATGCGCGGTTGTTTTTTAATTAAGACACCGGCGTCATTCAACCGTTTACAATTTAGATATTAGCGCTTTTATTAACGAATGTCAAGCGCTTTCTTTTAGATTTTTACAATTTTTCTGTTTTTTTACACAAAAATATGCTAACATGAGAGACACATTTAGCACAAGGAGTGAGGTTATGAGTGATTTTAAGCAACGCGACACGTTTGTGTACGAATTTGAACACAGCTATGTCGAAATGAGTTATTCACAATTTTTGCCAGGATATTGTATTTTATTTTCAAAAATTCCGTATGCGTCGATTAACGCGATGCCTTTGGCTGAGCGCAGCGCCTATTTAACCGAAATGAGTTTATTAGGCGATGCCATGTTGGCTGTTTTGGGTGACGATGTGTTGCGCATTAACTACAATTTGCTCAGCAATTCGCACCCTGTTTTGCATGCGCATTTGTTTCCGAGATACCGTTGGGAAGAAGAAAGCGTGCGCCGTTCCGTCGTTTGGAAGCACGATTCGAGCAAATGGAAAGATCCCGAAACGCAATTTGATGTTGTCAAACATGCCGATTTGAAGCGCGCGCTCCACGATGCCATCGACGCATTATACACCGCTTATTTGAAAGGATAACGTTATGACACGACAAATATTGTATTTTTTACGGCACGGTCAGACACAATTTAATGTTTTCGGGCGTTTGCAAGGTTGGTCCAATTCGCAACTCACCCCAAAAGGAATCGCCGTCGCCAAACACGCCGGCAAAGCATTCCAACAAATCCCCTTTGATGCCGTGTATTCTAGTGATTTGACGCGCGCTTTAGATACGGCCTCGTTATTTTTGGAAGCGGCGAATCAAGCTCTGCCCGTACACCCTTCTGCCGATTTACGCGAAATTGGCTTCGGATATTTTGAAGGGTTGGATGGACGCAACACTTGGAAACTTGCCGATGTTCGTGCAGCCGATTTGGGACTCATTCCCGAGGGCACCGCTGCTCCTGAAGCGATTCGTATTGACATGCTACACCAAATGGATCCCTATCACTTAGCCGAAAATTATCACACTTTTGCGACGCGTCTCAAAAATGGCATCCAAACTATTTTGGCTGAAAATACGGATAAACAACATCTTTTGATTGTGTCCCACAGTTCTTCGATTAAAGCCATTTTTGATACGTTCGACCCAAACTACCAAACTACTGAGAACGCCGACAATGGCTCTATGTCTATTCTCCACTACGAAAATGGACAATTTGTAGTACAAGGATTTAATTTATTTGAACTTTAAGCCAATGTTTCAGATTAAAAATACGCCCTATTTTTTTAGAAAAATAGGGCGTATTTTCAGCGTTCTTTCAACGCGCGATCAATATCGCGTTTGGCTTGTTGGTCTTTCAAGGCGTGACGTTTGTCGTATTTATTTTTGCCTTTTGCTAAGCCGAACAATAATTTTGCGCGTCCGCGAACGAGATAGACTTTGAGCGGCACGAGCGTCATGCGATTCAACTTGACTTCTTGAGCGAGTTTGGCAATTTCGGCTTTGTGCAACAACAATTTGCGGTCACGTTCAGGATCATGGTTAAAAATATTGCCATGGTCATACGGACTAATGTGTACTTGTTTGAGCCACGCTTCGCCGTAGCGAATCGAAATAAAACCGTCTTTCAAATTCATTTTGCCTTTGCGGATGGATTTGATTTCCGTTCCTGTTAGGACAAGTCCCGCTTCGTAAGTGTCCACAATTTCGTAATCGTGGCGCGCTTTTCGGTTTTGGGCAAGGGGTTTGTCTTGTTCGTGAGCCATTCGTTCACTCCTTATTTGCGTTTTTGGCGATGTTTGGTCGCTTTTTTCGCTTTGATGTTGGGACGGCGTTTGTCTGATGATTTCGCCGCTGTGCGTGCTGATTTTTCAGCGCGTTTCTTTTTGGTTTGGCGATGCAATGCGTGAATCGCGTCGTCTTTGATTGGCTCTGCGTCGAGCAATTCGAAGTCAATTTCGCGTTCCGCAACGTTGACTTGCGTCACTTGGACGGTTACTTTTTGCCCAATTCTAAAAATGTTGCCCGTTCTTTCGCCGATAAGCAGCAAATGTTGTTGGTCGAACGCATAGTAGTCGTCCTTGAGTGCTTTCAGCGCGATGAGGCCTTCGACAGTGTTTGGTAATTCGACAAACATACCGAATGACGTAACGGAACTGATGCGCCCTTCGAACGTTTCACCCACTTTGTCCAGCATGTATTCTGCTTTTTTGAGGGCGACCGTTTCGCGTTCGGCATCAACTGCGCGGCGCTCCATTTTGGAACTTTGTTCGGCGATGTCTGGCAGTTTCATTTCCCATTGGTCAATTTCTTTCGGCGTCGGTTTGGATTTCAAATAGCGATGAATCAAGCGGTGCACAATCAAGTCAGGATAGCGGCGAATTGGCGACGTAAAATGCGTGTAATCCGTAGCTGCTAAGCCATAATGACCGTCCGGTTGCTCGCTATATTTGGCTTGTTTCATGCTGCGTAACATCATCGTCGAAACGGCTTGTTCGTACGCTTCGCCTTTCGTTTGTTGTAACGCTTTTTGCAGTTGTTTTGGTGCGATGTCGGCCACATTTCCACGCAAAACAATGCCAAATGACGTCGCAAATTCTGCAAAACGTTGCATGCGTTCTTCTTCAGGCTGTTCGTGAATGCGATAGATGAACGGGTATTCTTTCAGCGTGTATGTTTTGGCAACCGTTTCGTTGGCAACCAACATGAACGACTCGATAAGGCGCTCGGCAACTCCGCGTTCGCGCAACTCAATGGCAAGTGGTTTTCCGTTAGAATCGACATGAATTTTGGACTCCGGCGCATCAAATTCGAGCGCACCACGTTCGCGCCGCATCGTTTCCAAAATCGTATGCAATTCTGCCATTTCAGTCAACATTGGGATAATTTCGGCATATTGCGCACGCAATGCCTCGTCTCCTGCCAAAATGGCATTCACATCTTGATACGTCATGCGATAATTCGAATGAATCACACTTAAGAAAATCGCGTGTTTTAGCACTTTTCCTTGTGCGTCAATCGTCATTTCGCACGTGATAGTTAGACGATCTTCGTGCGGATGCAACGAACAAATGCCGTTGGACAAGCGTTGCGGTAACATCGGAACGACGCGGTCCGTCAAATAAACGGACGTGCCACGATGATACGCTTCGCGGTCCATAGCAGTTCCTTCTTGCACATAGTGCGACACGTCGGCGATATGCACGCCTAATTGGTACGTGCCGTCGGCGTTTTTGGATAAGGAAATGGCGTCGTCTAAATCTTTGGCATCGGCACCATCAATCGTAATGACTAATGCATCTCGCAAGTCGCGGCGCCCTTCTAAATCAGCCGCGGCAATTTCTTGTGGGACGCGGTCTGCTTGTTCAATGACGTTTTCGGGAAATTCGTGTGGAATACCGAACTGGAACAAAATCGCTAAAATATCAACGCCGGGCGCGTCTTTATGCCCGACTTCTTTGGCAACTAGCCCGACTAAATGGTTCGGGTTGTCAGCGGTTGGGTAAGTTTTAATTTTGACGATACAAATCGTTTTGTCGGCTGGATGAATGCCGTCTGGCAGCACGAACACTTTGACTTGGTCGCTGTAATCGCCGTGCGGCTGAATGTAGCCTAAATAACCTGTTTCGGCGCGTTCTTGTTGGTTATACGCAAAAAATTCGCCCACTAATTGCGTTGCCGAACGCTCAACGACATTCACGACTTGCGCTTCGGAACCTTTTCCCGTTAAGGCGTCGACATGTTTGAGAATGCGCGCTTCGACGGTATCGCCGTGCATCGCGTCTGCCGATTTGCCGCGCGGTACGAATAAGTCGCTGTCGAGTTCGGCCACTTCAATAAAGCCGTAGCCTTGCGCGTTTGCGCGATACTTGCCGACGACCGTTTGCGTTGTGTTACGGTGACGGAATTTGCCTGCGGGAGTTACTTCAATTTCACCTACGCGTTCCAAAAAAGCAAGTGCTTTAATCATTTTTTTGAAATTTTTCGTGCCCCGATAGTTAAAATGATTCGCCAACTGCTCAGCGGTGAAACTTTCTTGATTGTATGCGCTCAATAATTCTAATAAACGTTTTTCCATGCTAGATAAATTCATGTGCTTCCTCCTTTCGTTGTAAAACTTTTTCGATAAATTGTTGGACACTCTCTTCAAAGGCTTTGCGGTTCGAGTTGACGGTAATGACGTGCGTGTTGTCGATAAACCAGTTGAAATCAATGAAGTCGGCGTTTTCTAAAGCGTTTTGCAAGTCATAGGCATCGTCTGCGTCAATCAACTCGTCTTGAGCCGATTGCGCGATGTAATACGGTTGCTGCAAGTCTTCAAGACGCTTGCGATACGCGCCCACAAAAGCTTGAATGGCGCCCAACTGCTCGCGATGTTTCGCCAAAATATGTTCTTTGTCTAAGTCGAATTGCGTGTGCAGTCCTTTTTTTGCATATAAAAATTGAGCGTACGCCATAAAAGGACGCTCCAAATTAACAGGCGCCTTCGTGACAATCGGCGAATTGAAACAACCGCCCGCGGTCACATCTAAATCCAATAACGCACGCGTTGCAAACATGCCGCCCATCGACAAGCCGAATACGAACACGTGCTGACAACGCGCTTTCAGCTGCGCCACAGCCGCTTGAGTTTGTTGCCACCACACGTCAGGACCTTGCGCCAACAATGCATGAATGTCGCCCGTTCCATGCCCTTCAAACAGCGGGCACAACACCGAGTAGCCTTGTTTGTGCAATTCTCGCGCCAACAAATTGACGTCTGCTACCGATCCGGTGTACGCATGCAATAACACGACACCAACTGGACGGTTCCCTTCTAAAAACAGCTCCATTTTTTTATCCTCCTCAACAAAAAAGACCTCTGACAATAACAGAGATCCCTTAATCGCTCAATTACTTTGCGGATAAATAAGCTAACGCTAATGCCAATGCAAAGAATAATACACCGAATACGACGGTTGTCCGAATTAAGAAGGCTTCAAACCCACGAGCCGTTTGTTTGCCCATTTGGTTTTCAAGACCTCCGCCTGTTAAACTACTCGCAGCATTACTTTTAGACGGCTGCATCACAACCAAAATAATTAAAAAAATCGCTACAATAATCAATGCGGTTAATAATGTATTATACAAAGGTATTCCTCCTTTATGAAATCTCCAACTCATATCTTATCATATCCCGCTTGAAATAGCTACTACTTCCCACTAATTGCGCGGATTTTTATTTGTTCAGTCGTTTGACGACAAGTGTTTGATACGCATCGATTGCAAAAGTGTCTTGCACGTCGCAATAAAGCGGCTCCTCCAAATAAACATGCCCGTCTTGAACAATGATTGCGTACTCGCCTTTTTCCAATTCAAAATCCAAACGATTGTGTTGCCCATTAAATACGAGCGTATAATCGCCGATTTCGAGCGCCACAATTTGATAATCCGCACGCAATACGCGCGTGTGCTGCGCAATGTCTTCGTAACTTTCTAAGCGGAACAGTGGCTCTTTTTTGCGAAGTGCGATCAGATTGCGCACATAATCGACGGTCGTCGCGTGCTGGGTACGGCGGTCCCAATCGAGCTGATTGATGGCGTCAGGCTTGTTGTAACTATCGCGCACGCCTTGTTTTGTCCGCAAAAACTCCTGCCCCGCATGCAAAAACGGAATCCCTTGCGCCAGCAGCACTAAACTAGTTGCTAGTTGGTGTTGCCGCACACGCAATGTTTCATCCAAATCGCCATTCGCCGCGGTCAACTTGTCATATAATGTAAAATTATCATGCGATTCCACATATTGAATCAATTGTTGCGGAGATAAATAATGTTGGTAATCGGCACACGCTAATAAATTGGTGGCTAATTTTTGTTCTTCGTACCAAGCTCCGTTGACAAATCCTTTGGCGCTTGCTTCGAAGTCGTTGCCTTTGGCTGCTTCGCGCAAGCCGTCATTGAATTGTGAGATGCCTGGCATTTGGGGGGCGTTGTGCTGGTTAGCTTTTTGGTCTGGGGCTAGCGGTGTATTCAAGTCCCATCCTTCGCCGAGCATTAAAATTTCAGGATTAATCGCGTCAAGTGCTTGGCGGACGGCGTTCATCGTGTCAACATCGTGAATGCCCATTAAATCAAAACGGAAACCGTCCACGCGGTATTCTTTTGCCCAATACGTGACGCTGTCAACGATATATTTGCGCATCATCATTTTTTCGGAGGCGGTATCGTTGCCGACGCCTGTTCCGTTCGATAAGGTTCCGTCTGCATTTTTTCTGAAAAAATAATCAGGCGCTGTGTAGTGGAATGGGTGATATTCCCATTGGTACACGTGATTATACACAACATCCATAATGACGCGAATACCGGCTTGGTGCAAGCCTTGAATCATTTGTTTGACTTCGGTAATGCGCACAAAAGGATCGTACGGATTGCTCGAATACGAGCCTTCGGGCACATTGTAATGGAGCGAATCGTAGCCCCAATTATAGTCTACTAACGGAAATTGCGTCTCGTCAACGGTTGCGTAATCGGCAATCGGCAACAGTTCGACGTGCGTGACGCCAAGGTCAACAAGGTAATCTAAACCTGTTGCGTCGCCGTTGGCGTTAGTGGTGCCTTTTTCGATGACGCCAAGGTATTGTCCTTTATGTTGGATACCGCTCGATTCTGCTACCGAAAAATCACGCACATGCATTTCATAAATCACCGTTTGGGACAATGGAATGGATGGCGTTACGTGCGTGTCCCAACCTTCTGGATTCGTTCGCGCCAAATCAACGACGACACTTCTGCGCCCGTTGACAGTGACAGCTTTTGCGTAAGGATCGACCGTTAGTGTCCTTGTCCCATCCAAAAAAGTTACTTCATAACAATACGTCACGCCATGACAATCGCCTGCCATCACGTATTCAAATACGTCCGTTACAGCATCGTGTTGCATTATCTGTTCGGCGCAAATAGTTCCATAATAGCTTTCATACTGCACTAATTTAACTTGCGTTGCCGTTGGCGACCACACTTTGAAATGGGTTTGCGTCGGCGAATACAATGCGCCCAACGCGCCAACTTGCTTAAGTTGTTCATCTTTCATGACTATTTTCCAACTTTCTCATTCATTTGCTTATTCTATTATAACGAAAAACACGCCCTGGCGCACACAAATAATGCTCTCAAACAAAAATGTAGAGCGTGTTTACTCTACATTGAAGCTTTTCGATTCAAAATGGCCACTTCTTCGTGCGCGCAATCTACGGTTTGGCGCAATGCGTCAAGAATCGCAGAAACATTTTCGGCGGGGCATAACGTCAAAATACTCGGTCCCGCGCCGCTAATTACGGTTGCGTACGCGCCGTTGGCTAATGCCGTTTCCTTAACAGGCGCAAACTCTGCAATTAGCGGTTGGCGATACGGCTCGTGAAATTTATCTTGCATCATTAGTTGCCCCATTTGCACAAAATTTTGCTTCAACAAAGAAAGTACCATGACGCTGCTGAGCGCATTTTGGTTGATAGAATCCGCCTTAGTATAAGCTTGCGGCAACACTTTTCGCGATTCTTTCGTACTTAATTCGTAATGCGGCGTACTAATAATGGCGGCCACCCCTTGCAAATCCATTACCTCATAGTACAACTTTTTCTCGGCAAAATAGCCCACAAAAACTCCGCCTGTAATGCAAGGTCCGACATTATCAGGATGACCTTCTTCAAGGCTCGCCAAATAAATTTTGTCAAACTCCGATAATTTCAAGTCGAGATAATAATTCGCCAACTCGATACCCGCGACAATCGCCGTCGCCGAACTGCCTAAGCCGTGCGTTAACGGAATATCGCTCGCCATCGTCAACGCCAATGCCGGCATCTCCTTTTGAAAATGGTTCGCCACACGACACGCTACTTGAATAACATAATTCGTTGCATCCTTCGGCAACACATTCAAAAAATCATCTTCAAAAGCGACCGTCCATTCCTTAGATAATTGTGCTTTAACGGTTAAATATTTTTGCAGAGCGATGCCAATGCTATCAAAACCTGGGCCTAAATTCGCACTTGTTGCGGGGATTTTACATTCAAATTTCATCAGACATCACCTTCACGACTAACGCAACTGAGGCGTGTTGTCTTAATTGTTGTGCCGTCGCTTCGTTAATCGGCTCTGTCATACGTTGGAATTCGTTTTGTTGATATGGAATGGTTTGTACGGCTAATTCAGTTACTTCGCGCAGGCGAATATAGTACGCATATTTTTGTTGTGCGGCGACGACTTCTAACTGTCGGCTTGGCACTAAATTTGTTTGTACTTGCTTGTTGGCCACTTGCAAAACATCGCTCCAAATGGCAGAAGCTGTTTCAATACCACCTGCACCAGGACCGCTCAACATAACCGCGCCCACAGCATTTCCTTCCAAATAAACCGCATTATTTGCCAAGCGGACCGTTGATAGCGGATGTTCGTTGGATAACAATACCGGCTCAACACTAATCGTGAGTTGGTCCTCTTCCATTCGACTTGCCCCCACTAACTTGAATATCAAATGATTTTCGGTTGCAAATTGGACGTCTTCTTGCGTAATGGCCGTAATGCCTTGTACGCGAATGTGTTCTACATCCACGATGGTTTGGTACGCTAAACGCGATAGGAGCGCGATTTTGCGGCGTGCATCAAAGCCTTCCACGTCATTCGTCGGGTCTGATTCGGCGTATCCTTTCGTTGTTGCTTCTTCTAATGCGTCTTGATAACTCATTTGTTCGTGCGCCATTTTGTCCAAAATATAATTCGTCGTGCCATTCAAAATGCCCATGACTGACGTAATGCAAGTGCCTGCTAATCCCGTCGCGACCGCATTCAAAATCGGAATACCGCCTGCCACACTCGCCTCGCTCATCAACAACGCACCGTGCGCATTCGCCAACACAGCCAATTCATCAATGTGCATTGCTAACAAATCTTTATTCGCGGTGACAACGTGTACGCCACGCTGCAAAAATTGTTCAATCGCATATTTTGGAAATTCAATGCCACCCATCACTTCAATGACTAAATCTAATTCGGCTGCCAGCAATTCTTCGAATTGATTGGTCACACGATAATTCGACACGTCCAAATGTTGCGCTTTGTTCAAATGTTTAGCGAATAAATAGACGACTTCAATCGGCTCTCCAATGGCTGCTTCATATTTTGTTTGATTGAGGTGCAACGCTTCTAGTACGCCACAACCTACCGTCCCCATGCCTAATATGGCAATTTTCATAAATGTCTTCCTTCCTCTACTATCGGCTTGTTCTCTATATTAAAGATAGATGAGAATTTTTTCAAGTAAATTATGTAAAAAGACTATCGTTTTTGAAAAAAATAAGGTAATATATAGCAGTGAACGAATAAGCGAGGTGATTTTTTTATGAAAGTTGCAAAATTTGGCGGAAGTTCATTAAGTTGTGCCACACAAATCCGCAAAGTAGCCACCATTATCCAAAATAATCCGAATATTAAAGCCGTCGTTGTCAGCGCGCCTGGTAAGCGCCATGACGATGACACGAAAGTAACCGATTTGCTCATTGCGCTTTATGAAGCCAAACAGCGTCAAAGCGGCGTCGATTTCGCATTGCACGCCATTTTGGAAAGGTATCAATCCATCGTATCAGACTTGGCGTTATCCGCTGATTTGATGGATACGTTCGAGCATACATTGACACATTATTTGCGTCATATTACCGAACCAGCGCGATTATTGGATGCGTTGAAAGCTTGCGGAGAAGATTTTAATGCGCAACTTGTCAGCGCTTATTTGACACAAATCGGCTTGAATGCGCGCTATGTGTCGCCGTTAGAAGCCGGCATTCGTGTGAGCGACACGCCGTCAAACGCTCGCTTACTGGATTCTTCTTACGATACAATCGCTCAACTAAAAGAAGCACAAGAACTGCTCATCATCCCAGGATTTTTTGGGTATTCGTTAGCAGGCGATATTGTTACTTTTTCGCGTGGTGGTTCAGACATTTCGGGCGCAATTATCGCGCGCGGTTTGGATGTTGACCTTTATGAAAATTACACCGACCAAACCTTTATTTACGCTGCACATCCAGGCAAAATCAAGCACCCATACGCGGTCAAAGAAATTACTTACCAAGAAATGCGCGAACTCGCCTACGCAGGTTTTGGCATTTTCCACGATGAAGCACTTGCACCTGTTTATGAAAAAAATATACCGGTCATGATTCGTAATACGAATGACCCAGAAGTGGAGGGGACAAAAATCGTGTCAAAACGTGAACTAAATCCTGAAATGCCTGTAGTAGGTATTAGTAGTGATGCTGGTTTCACCTCGATTACATTACGCAAATATTTACTCAATCGCGAACAAGGATTTATTCGCCGATTACTTCAATTATTAGAAACACACGATATTGCCATTGAGCAGCTCCCTTCGGGCATTGATCATTTGTCTGTCATTATGCGCAGCAATCAATTCGATGACGCAAAACTCCAACGCGTCTTAGCGGATATTCAAGCAGAATTACAACCTGAATCCATCGAAGTAGAACACGATTTGTCGACCATCGTCATTGTTGGCGAGGGCATGCGCAACGCCATTGGTATCGCAAGCAAAGCGACAACCGCGCTCGCACAAAACAATGTCAATATTCACATGATTAGCCAAGGCGCTTCAGAAGTAAGCATGATTTTTGTCATTCCAAAAGCAGACGAACAAAAAGCGTTAGAAAGTTTATACGCTACTTATTTCTAAATATATTTATAAAACAAAAGACTAGCGCGGGCTAGTCTTTTTTGCCATTTCCATTATTTGCCAATAAACTTGTGCGTAATCCGCATCATTTTTGGGGCCTTAAACGCATTTTGACCTTGCAATCATTATCGAAAGCAAGGCCAAAATCGTTGTTAATTCAATCATTATTCTTGGACAAATGTTGCAGATTGTTCGCCTGCTTGACGTCCGAAGATGATGATGTCGGCAACTGCGTTACCGCCGATACGGTTTGAACCGTGTACGCCACCTGTTACTTCACCTGAAGCGTACAATCCTTTAATTGGTTCGCCTGCTTCGCTCAATACTTGTGCGTTTGTGTTGATTTTCAAGCCGCCCATTGTGTGGTGAATACCTGGTGCGATTTTGATTGCGTAGTAAGGAGCTGTTGTTAAGTTGTTGTCCATCGCTGTTTCACGTCCGAATGCTTCGTCTTTCTTAGCTTCGACAGACTTGTTCCATTCTTCTAATGTTGCGGTTAAGTTTTCTGCTGGAATTTCTAAAGCAGCTGCTAATTCTTCAATGGTTTCTGCTTTAACAACGAAACCTTTTTCTTCGTAAGTGTTCATTGCTTTAACGCGACCTTTGAGGGCGTCGTCTGCGATGACATATGCGTAGTGTTCTGGCAATTCAATGATTGCAGCAGATACTTTGTCGCGTGTTTCCATTTCGTTGAAGAAACGTTTACCTTCTTGGCTGACCAAAATTGCGCCTTCGCCACGAACAGCTTCTGTAATTAAGTAAGAAGTTTCTTGTTCAACCGTTGGGTGAATTTGAATTTGATCCAAATCAACCACTTGTGCGCCTAAAGCTTTCGCCATTTCGATACCGTCACCAGTTGAACCTGATTGGTTGGTTGTTACGAAACCTGTTAATTCTGGTTTCAATTCTGCTACTTTTTCTAAGTTTGCACCGAAACCACCTGTTGCGATGATGACTGCTTTAGCTGCGATTTCTTTTGTTTCGCCATTGATTTCAACTTTGATACCTGAAGCTGCGCCTTCTGTTTGTAAAATTTCTACAACATTTGCGTTGACGAACAATGGAATGTTACGTTCTCTCACGTTTGCATAAAGGCCGTCTACTAAGTAGCCACCCACTGCTGAGCCATCTTCTGGACGGTGTGTACGTTGAACACTCATACCACCTGTTGTTGTTAAGTTGCTCAAACGAATGTCCATTGTTTCTAACCATTCGATTGCGCTTGCTGAATTATCAACAAAGAAACGTAACAATTCTGGGTCGTTAGTTTCTTTTCCGCCTTTTAATGTTTCTTCGTAAAACTTGTCGTTTGAGTCTTCGATACCTGCTTCTTTTTGGAATTTGGTTTCTGAAGCGTTCATGCCGGCAGATGATTTCATTGTGTTTCCGCCTGCCAATGGCATTTTTTCAAAAATAGCCACTTTCGCGCCTGCATCTGTTGCGGCAATTGCTGCTGCCATTCCGCCACCACCTGCGCCGATAACAACGATGTCATAGCTTTCCACTAATTCTGATGGGTCTGTATATTCTTTCACAGAAGCTCCTGATACAGCGTCTGTCGCGAATACAGTTGCCACAGATGTGCTAAATAGGCTAACTAACAAGGTTAGCACGACAAATAAGTTTGAAAGTTTCTTTTTCATTGTGATTCCTCCTAAAACGTATTTTGTGATAACTTTCTTAAACATTATACCTTTTTGAGTGGGATTTCACAAGTTTTTTTCTGAAAAAAATTTTCTCACAAACAAAAACGCCAATCCTTAATAAGGTTTGGCATTTTTGCGATAATGTTGAATCAGCAATGTCAAAATGCTATAAGCCAGCGCAAACAACAGCAAAATGGCGACGTAATGCCAATAGGATTGCTGGCGCATAATCGCGCTATTTGCCTGAACTGCGTAGTAAACTGGGAACATTTTGGCGATTTGCACCGCAATCGGATGCACAAAGTCAATCGGTACAAAAATCCCCGAAATAAAACTTAACCCCACGCCTAAAACGGTGCTCAACGTCGAGTAAACCCACTTGTTATCACTCGCAATCGCAATGCACAAGTAAGCGAGCGCCAATGTCGCAAAAATCATCCCGATTAGAACCGCAATATGGTAATAAAAATTCGCCGTTTGCAACAATTGCGGTTGCAAAGCCACACTTCCTAACACTAGGACGCCCAATATCAAACTTGCCACGACGAGCCCCGCACAAAATTTTTGGCGCGCTAAAGCCACTAAACTTTTTGCACCGAGCAAAATCCGCTGTTTATTACCCGTTTTTTCAAAGTCTGCAAACAACAAACCGAATATTCCGATAAACACGCTGACAAGCACATATTGCGCAAAACTAAAGTAAAATTGTGCCCATACAGCAGTATAATCATACTGTTTGGCATTCGCCGTTTCCATCAAGGACACTTGACTGCGCTTGGCCATAATGGCATTCAGTTGCGCAACATCTAATTCAGACTGTTCCGCTAGCGCCTGTGCAAAAATAAAATAATGATTGATTTTCGTTTCTAAAAAAGCACCATACGGACTTGCAGGATTCACAATCAGTTGAATCGCTTGGCGTTTTTCTTGGACGGCTTGTTCCAAATCTTGCGGCAACATAATTGCGACGTCAACTTCACCAATGTACACGCGCTCACGCAGTTGGTCTTCCGTCTCGTTCACACGTCGCACCGTATGCATTTGCGCTAAATAGTCCATAAAACTCTCGGATAAGGGAGAATTTTGCGGCGAATGCACCGCTATTTCGAGCGGAACTTCTTGAAACGCATCATTTTGGCGGATTGATTGCGACGTATTGGCAATCGACATCACAAAAAAGATACCGAAAGAAATCAGGGCAAAACTTTTCAAACGCCACGCCAACGTCAAACACGTCTTAAATACTGTCATAACGAGCTCTCCTTCCTAAACACATGACGCCTACAAACACTAAGACGCTATACAGCGCCAAAACGCTCATTCCCGCCCAAAAAGCATCGGCGATGTGTAGTTCATTGACGCGAAATAAGGCGTTCGATAATACGGCTATCGGGTTCACTTCATTGAACCACGGCAAATTCGCATTCACAAACGAGCGCATCCCCGGCCCCATCATTCCCGCAGCCGCGCTGAGCAAATTGTTGACAATGACGGTTAGCGTCACTTTTGTATTTTCGGAAAGTTTCGGAATGCTTCCTACCAAAAATCCCGTCAACGTTCCGCACAAATTCGCCATTCCTAGCAAGGCTATACTTGTCCAAAATTCATGCAATATCGACACCTTCAATAGATACGTTACATAGCCAATCATGACTAAATTTGATGCCATATTCAACCCGAATGCCACAACAATTGACGCACACAGCAGCTGCTTTTTGGAAAAAGAAGCCACACTCAAGCGAGCCGCAACCGCAGATAAATACGACTGACACAACGCGCTAAAATAAACGCCCGCAAACGCACCATAAAATGCCACACTCGCTAACAACGCATAAAACATTACAGCCGACAAATTAGACGATTGCCCCATTGTTTGCACATACATTTGCTCAAAATCCGCATAGCGAATGGCGCTTCCTAGCTGTCTTGCTTGCACAAACGTATCAATGACTTGGCGAATAATCGTTTCATTCATCCCAATTCGACGCGCCACCGTCACGTTCAACTCATGATCGATATAGCCGTCTACTTTGGAGTCCGCCAATAACGCTTTGCCTTCTTCCTCCGTTTCCACAAGTGTTACTTCAAAAATCGTCACTTGCTCCCACTGACTGCTCATGATACCTCCATCCAAAATCGCCACAGGAATCGGCTTGAGTTCGGATTCTTTTTCGTTGCCAAAAGCCGTCATAAATAACGTTGCCATCAAGAGCGGAAACAGCAACATCCAAAAAGAAAACGACACATTCATGACCGATTCTTTGGCAATATACGCACACGTTCGTATAAATTTCACCATACTAATCACGCAATTCCTTCCCTGTAAATGCGAGGAACACTTCATTCAAACTCGGTTTTTTGCTATTCAATGCAAGATAGGTTTGTTGGTGTTCTTGCAATAACATCGCAATGGTCGCCAAATGATACCCCACTTGACTGAACGACAACGTACATACTTGCTTATCATAATGCACTTGCTGCAAATGCGCCAACTGCGCAAATTGAGTTTTCAACATTTCAGACGGTTCGTCCAACAATTCCAACTGAATGACTTCTTGCGTTGATACTTGGTTGCGCAACTCGGTCGGCGTGCCAGACACCACGTGGCGCCCTTTATCCATAATGACAATGCGGTCACACAAATAATCTGCCTCGTCCAAATAATGCGTCGTATAAACAATTGTTTTGCCAGCCGCATTGAGCGCTTTAATCCCTTCCAAAATAAATTGGCGACTTTGCGCATCTACTGCCACTGTCGGCTCATCCATAAAAATCAATTGTGGTTGGTGCGCAATGCCGCACGCAATATTCAAGCGGCGTTTTAGTCCGCCACTCAATTTTTTTGGAAAAAATTTGCGGTACTCTTCCAAGCGCACAAAACGAATCGCGTCTTCAACATATTGCTTGCGCAAGGTTTTGTCTTCCACATACAATCCGCAGAAAAAGTCAATATTTTCTTGGACGGTTAAATTTTCAAAATAAGCCAGTTCTTGCGGCACAATGCCGACTTGTTTTTTCCAAGCGGTACGCGTATTCACATCGCCAAACAGACGAATATCGCCTCCTTGAAACGTCAACAAATTGAGCATGCAATGAATCGCGGTCGTTTTGCCACAGCCGTTTGGGCCAAGCAAGCCAAGAATTTCACCTGCTTTAACTTCCAAATCAAAATGATCCAACGCCACAACTTCTCCGTAACGTTTGACCAGTTCTTTTACTTGAATTACGTTCATCTTCGTTCCTCCTTAATCGACTAACCATTGCCACAGCAAGTAACCGCAAGCGAGCATCCATAGCGTGCCGCCGAACACTCGCAGCACACTTACGATAATGCCGAATACAACTAACCCCATCATATATTGTTTCATTTCACGTGTTTTTTTCATGGTTATCACTCCTTATGCCATTACTATACCGAATCCGTGGGACACATCCTAGTGTGCATTGTCATCAGTTTCATATGACAAATGTCACTTTTTTTGATATGATGGAAAAAAAGGAGGGAGTTTATGTACGCATTCATCGAAAAAACGTGGTTAGCTTTATTTTGTTATGGGGTTTCGATTGTGTCATTGGACGAGCCATTTTTAATTGTGCCGTTTTTGGTAGTGTATAGCAGTTGTTTATTGATTGAATTGGTTTCCAAACATCGCGCGTTGCACCTCATCCTCATTGGTGCGTTTGCACTCGGCATTAGCTTCCATCCTGTCGGACGACTTTACACGCCGTTACTGATTTATATGGTGGTTGAGCGATTGGCATTTTACGGCATTCCAACCGCCATTTTGTTGTTATTGGTGCCCCATTTTGCGATTCAAGGCATTGGCATTTTGGCGATTTATCTTGCTTTCCGCACCCAAAAAGAAGCCTTTTTCCACGAGAACGCCTTGAAAAAACACGACCATCTGACGTTAGACAAATTGCGCTTGCGCCAACAGCAACTTCAACTTGAAACCGACGCGCTCAAACATATCGAACTCGCTAAACTCGAAGAACGTCAACACATTTCGCGCCAATTACACGATACGATTGGCCATTTAGTCAGCAGTAGCATTTTGCAATTAGAGGCGTTACAAATTATTTCCACCGAGAAAATGGTGCAAGAACGCTTGGCGACGTTATCTGAACGCATGCAAGATGGCATGACGGATATTCGGCAAACCTTGCACCAACTTTATGACGAATCGTTTGATTTGGAGCAACGTATTTCGGAGTTGTTGGCGCCATTTCCACCACAACAAGCGGTGTTTCATTACGCCATTCAAACGCCGCTCGACTTATCGTTCAAAGTGGACGTTTTGTCTATGGTGAAAGAATTGATTACCAATTACCAGAAACATTCTAACAGTCCACATTTTAAGTTGGCGTTGATTGAGCAACCTGCGTTTTATACGTTGAGTTATCAAGATGACGGCACGTTTCATCGCGACCACGCTAAAGGAATTGGGCTACTAGCTTTGCAAGAAACCGTGCATAAATATCAAGGCCACTTAACCTTGCACACGCAAAACGGCTTCGGCGTGCATTTGACTTTGATGAAAGGAGCTTTTTCGCATGAAAAAAATTATACTGATTGATGATGATTACTTGGTCGTTCAAGCGCTCGAAACGATTATCAATAGTCACGCGCACTTGCAAGTGGTGGCGGTGGGGCATGATGGTTCGCAAGCGGTCGCTTTATATGAAGCGCATCAACCCGATATGTTATTGTTGGATATTCGCATGGAGCAACAGTCTGGATTGGCAGCGGCCAAGGATGTGCTTGCTCAATTTCCTACGGCCAATATTTTGTTTGTGACGACATTTCCTGATGATGCTTATATTAGTCAAGCGTTAGCGATTGGCTGTCGCGGCTATATTTTGAAACAAAATATTAAAGGTATTTTGCCAGCAATTGAAGCAGCGCTCAACGGGCAATTTGTGTTTGACAATACAATTGTGGCAGCCATTCAACCGCATGCTTCTGCCAAACAATTTAGCCATTTGTCCGACCGCGAAAACACGTTGCTGCATCTTGTAGCCGAAGGCTTAAGCAACAAAGAAATTGCCTTAGCCATGCATTTGAGCGAGGGAACTGTCCGCAACTATTTATCCCTCCTCCTCGAAAAATTAAACTTGCGCGATCGCACACAACTAGCCGTTTATTATTACAAACATTGATGCAAAAATAGCCTCCACGAAATTTCGTGGAGGCTATTCAACTTATGTAGAAGATTTAACTCGCATAAGTTGTTAGAAATAATCTTGTATATTTTTGCGTGTCTATATAGAGAAGGAATTATTTTTCTTCTTCTTTTTTCTTTAGTCCCATTGCTAACATCATTGCAGACAAGCTTGCGATGGCTGCTAATGGAAGCAAGTTCATTTGGCTTTCGCCAGTGTTTGGTAACATTGCACCTGATTGGCGTGTAATTG
>JAUNEB010000031.1 GCA_030525795.1 Aerococcaceae bacterium
ATTCAGTTGTTCGGAATTTCCGAATAACTGCTACCGATGGCAAAAATTATAATGTTCAACACTATAATTTAGATATGATTATCTCGCTCGGGTATCGTATCAAATCCCAAATCGCTACTAAATTCCGTATTTGGGCAACCGAACGTCTTAAAGAATATATAATTAAAGGTTTTTCGCTCAATGATGAAAAACTCAAAAACCTCGGTGGAGGTAATTATTGGAAAGAGCTCTTAGACCGCATTCGCGATATTCGTTCTTCAGAAAAAGTGATGTATCGTCAAGTATTGGACCGCCACGGACTATGATTCCAAAAGTCCGACAAGTGTGCAGTTTTTCAAAATTGTGCAGAATAAACTTCACTATGCTGCTCACGGCAACACGGCAAGCGAAGTCATCTACTACCGAGTGGACAGCGACAAGCCTTTTGCAGGACTTACGAATTTCAAAGGTAGCCAGCCGATGCAAGCTGAAGTGATGATTGCCAAAAATTATCTTTCTGAGCAAGAACTCAAAGTGCTTAATAATTTAGTTTCAGCATATTTTGATTTGGCGGAACTCAATGCCATTGAAGAGCGAGAGATGAAAATGATAGATTTTGTGCAAGAATTGGATAGAATTTTATCTTCTGCAGGGCGGAAAATTTTGGAGGGAACAGGACGAATCTCCCACGAAACAGCTAAAGAAAAAGCCCTCACGGAATACCGAAAATATAACGCCAAAACCTTATCGGCAGTGGAAGAAAGTTATCTCGCCACCGTAAAAGGATTGGAGAAACAAGCAAAACAGCAATCCAGAAAAAACATTTGAGAATAGATATAATTTCTTAATAGCTGTTTTGGACTTTGCATCATTGACAAAGGTACAGTGTGGCAAATAACGAAGATTTTGTGATATACTATTCATATGAAGATTCCTTTTGTGCTAATTGGTGGTACTCTTATCATATCAGGAATCTTCTTTTTTGGTAACTAGGTCTCATATCTATTTGCAAGGCTACAAAATTTAGTAAATTTTAATAAAAACCACTTGACTTTCTCATGAGAAAGCGATATTATAAGGACAATTATTGAAAGAGAGGAGCAAGGAATATGTTTTCATTAAGTATGACAAGCTGGCAAAAATGGCATAGATAGGTTGTAGACTTGGAAACATATTCCACGGATACAGCCCAGTTCGTGTTACGGTCTGTATCTATGTGGCTTCTAAAGTTTATACCGCATAGATGTGTAAGTGCATACTATGCGGTATTTTTTTATCGTTGTGCCGCATTGTATGAAAAAAACAATAAAAAAGGAGAAATTCAAATGAAATTATTGAAAAAAATTACTGTATTAGTCTGTATGATGTTGTTATTGGTGCCAACGTTGAGCGCAACGGCGGAGCAAAAACCGCTCAAAATTGCGATTTTTCAATTGGTGAGCCACCCGTCACTTGATGAAATTACCAAAGGCATCAAAGAAGGTTTCGCGCAAAACGGCTACGAAGAAGGCAAAAATTTAACCATCGACTTCCAAAACGCGCAAGGCGATATGACATTATTGAATACAATTGCAGAGCAAATGATTGCGAAACAACCAGACGTTATTTTTGCGATTACGACGCCAGTTGCCCAAACATTACAACAAAAAACGACAGAAATTCCGATTATTTTGGCGGGAATTACAGACCCAGTAGGCGCGAAGTTGGTCGATTCATTGGAAAAACCGAACGCCAACATTACAGGTGTGAGCGATGCAGCGCCATTAGAAGCACAATTTGAATTGATGTTGCAATTAACACCCAACGTCAAAA
The DNA here is from genome assembly GCA_030525795.1 of Aerococcaceae bacterium. Lineage (GTDB taxonomy): Bacteria > Bacillota > Bacilli > Lactobacillales > Aerococcaceae > Abiotrophia. The sequence goes on from JAUNEB010000031.1 coordinate 1,792, forward strand.
CTATCGGCATGTTGTATTCAAGTAGCGAAGACAACTCCAAATCCGAAATCGAAAAAGCTCAAAAAATTGCAGAATCTAAAGGATTGACAGTTGTTGTAGAAACGGTGGCATCCAGTTCAGAATTACCTTTAATTGCAGAAAACTTAGCAAGCAAAGTCGATGCGATTTTTGTGCCGACGGATAATTTAATTGCAAGTAATTTTGATATTTTGTTGAACGCAACAGATAAAGTACGCATTCCTGTTTATCCAACGGTAGATGCGATGGTCAAACAAGGGGGACTTGCTTCTGTGGGAATCAATCAAGCAAGTATCGGGAGCCAATCAACAGAGATGGCATTGGCGGTCTTAAACGGCACGGATATTCAAACGATGCCTGTTCAATTTGCCGAAAAAACAGTAAAAGTTATCAACTCAGATACGGTTAAAGCGTTAAATCTTCAAGTTGACGCTAAATTATTAGAAACGTTGACGGACGTTAAAGGAGAATAATAATGGGAATTTATATGAGCGCCATTGTGCAAGCCTTATTATGGAGCATTATGGGACTAGGCGTGTTTATTAGTTTTCGCATGTTGCATTTTGCGGATTTGACAAGTGAGGCGTCTTTTGCGGTAGGTGCGGTTGTCGTCGTCACGTTAATTACGCAAGGAATGCCGCCGATTTTTGCGACGGTGGCTGCGATGTTTGCAGGGGCGCTCACCGGATTATTAACGGGTATTTTGATGACGCGTTTCAATATTCCATCTTTGTTGGCTGGTATTATTACGCTGACGGCTTTTTATTCAATCAATTTGCGGATTATGGGACGCGCGAATACGAGTTTGCGAGGCTTTGACACGTTGTACGACATGCTATCATTGTCGGTAACGGCACAACGCTTTGTTGTGGGCATCTTTGTGATTGTGTTATGTATCGTTGCGTTGGCTGTCTTTTTCAAAACGGACATCGGACAAGCACTCATTGCCACAGGCGATAATGAGGTGATGGCGCAATCATTGGGCATCCATACGCGCTTGATGAAATGCGTGGCGCTCATGTTGTCAAACGGGTTAATCGCGCTCAGCGGCGCACTTGTTGCTCAAGATAATGGCTTTGCCGAAGTGTCTTTAGGTAACGGAACGGTCATCATCGCATTGGCAGCCATCATTCTCGGCGAAATGCTGTTCAAAAATTTATCGCTGGCAAAACGTTTAATATCGATTGTCGTGGGGGCGATTTTATACCGATTACTGTTGGTTGGCGTGTTGCAACTTGGGTTTGCACCGAATGATTTTAAGTTAGTGTCTGCTAGTTTGTTGGCGTTCTTTTTGGCGGTGCCGCAATGGATGCAGCAAAAAAGGAGGAACGCTTGATGTTCGAATTAAAAGACGTGACGAAGTATTTTTATCGTCAAAATGGCGAGCAAACACTTGGGTTGGATAACATCAACTTGACGATTCAACAAGGGGAAATTGTTAGCATTATTGGCACGAATGGTGCTGGTAAATCCACTTTACTGAACTGTTTAGCAGGACAACTTGCGATTGATAGCGGGCATATTTTGTGCAATGGTGTACGCTTAGACGCATTAAAACCGCGAGATTACGCCGCAAAAGTTGCACGTATTTTTCAAGATGCTCGACTGGGAACGGCGCCGCGAATGACCGTGTTTGAAAACTTAATGCTCGCTGCAAAACGTGGCGAAAAACGCGGTTTTACGCATTCCCTCACGCGGCATAATCAACAAACGATGCAACAAAAATTAGCCTTTTTCCAATTGGATTTGGAACAACGCATTGACGTTCCAATGGAAAATTTGTCGGGCGGACAACGCCAAGCCGTTGCCTTATTGATGGCGACATTGAAGCGCCCCGAACTATTGTTACTAGACGAGCACACGGCATCTTTGGATCCGCGTACGGCCAAGCAAGTAATGGCGCTGACGCATCAAGTCATTCGCGACCATCAACTAACCGCCGTCATGATTACGCACCAATTGCACGACGCGCTTATGTATAGCGATCGCATTATTGCAATGCATCGCGGACGTATTGCACACGTTTTTGACAAAAAAATGCTAGAAACTTTGACGACTGCAGACTTATTACAAACATTGGAACAATTGGTAGAAAGTGAGTAGCGCCATGATCCAAAATGTTGTCATTCTAGGCTGTTCAAACGGCAAATCTTTGGACACCGCAGACGAAATAGCCCAATTATGCGCCTATCTCCAACAACAAGGTATTCAAACAACCTTGCGACCAACCGTATTCATTAACGAGCAAACACAAAACACGCATACCGCCAAACAACGCGCCACAACATTGATGAATGCGTTGCTTGACCCGAGTGTGGATGCGATTTTTGATGTGACAGGCGGCGATTTGGCGAATGAAGTGTTGGCTGAATTAGACCCGAAACAACTCGAAAGCCTCACGCACCAGCCGTACTATGTGGCTTACAGCGACAATACTGTGCTGCTGAACGCCTTGTATTCGTATGTGCAGCCCGTCAATTTTTTGGTGACGCACCTACTGCATAGCGAAATCGCGCGAACTAACTTTGAAGCCTTCTTCTTGTCTGGCAAAAAGTTTCCACTTTCCATAAAGCAACCCGTTTACGGAGGCAATTTACGTTGCTTTTTGAAGTTGGCAGGTACAGAATTTTTCCCAACAGAAAAAATCACCGCATTACTCATTGAAGGCGCGAGTGGCGACCTCAATAAAGTACGAACTTATTTAGCGCAACTTGCGTTGATGGGCATTTTTGATACGCTAGAAGTGTTAATTGTGGGACAATTTAGCGAAATTAACCAAAAAGGACAACACGAACAACTGGCGGATTGTCTGAATGCGTACGCTGCAAAGTATCAGTTTGCAATTTGTACGACCAATCAAGTAGGACATCACCACGAAGTGTACCCATTTGATTACAAAAGATAAAAATATTACTAATTTTTCCTCTTGACAATGATTCGTACACGAATCAACAAATCACTATATTTTGTGTCGACAATTAATTTATTTTGTATAAAAACACAAGATATAGTTGCAATCTGCATCAAGATTCGCTATACTGTTCAAGTATGAATTAAACAAAAAGAAAGAGGTCGTCAAGATGAAATCAGTCATTTTATACACAAAACCAAACTGCATGCAATGCAATTTTACAAAGAAATTTTTGGAAGAACGTGCGATTGCGTACACTTCTGTGGATGTAACGGAAGATGAAAGTGCGTTGGCGACCGTCAAAGAACTTGGCTTCCAGTCATTACCTGTTATCGACGCGGAAGGCATCGAGCCATTTTTCGGATTCCGCCCCGACTTATTAGAAAAATTAGCTTAAATTGATAAAAACCGCTGTCAGCTGACAGCGGTTTTTTGTGCGATTGCTAGGTCGACAATGTGTTGCGCGAGCCATTCGTTGCGAACGAGCAACGGGCCGTGAAAATAGGAACCGAACGTATTTTTGTAGTGGATGCCTTCGGTTTGATCTTTGCCGTTATTGCCGTTGCCTTTAACGACGCGGCCGAGCGGTTGCAATCCTTCTAAGTACGTGACGCCGTTATGGTTTTCAAAGCCGACGTACGTTTGCCCCGTTGTTTCATCAAAAATTTCGATGTCGCCAATAAAACGATTGTTAATTTGGCGCTCGGTATAATGTGGCAAAATGCCCATACCTTTAATTTGTTCGCCGTCAGCAGCCGTGTAATATTGTCCGAGCAGTTGGAATCCGCCGCAAATGGCGACGAGGACACCTTCTTGTTCGATGTAGCGCGCGACTTCTGGGGCAATGCGCTGTGCGTCTTGCGAAATAATTTTTTGTTCGTGGTCTTGTCCACCGCCGAAAAAGACTAAATCAAAGTCGTCGGCATTAAAGTCGTCGCCTAAACTTGTCAACGTCGTTTCGACATCGTAGCCTTTTTGTTTGGCGAAATATTGCAACATTAATAAGTTGCCGTTATCGCCGTAAGTGTTGAGTAAATTGCCATATAAATGGCAAATTCGAATGGTGTTCATCTAAGTTCTCCTTACAAATAGCCTTTGTCTTGCAATAATTTGCGCAAATCAAGCATGGCTGTATAAGTCGCCAAAATGTGGACATACTCTGTCGGACATTGCTCGATTGCTTGAATAATGGCTTCAAGGCTATCGTGTTGTGTAATGTTTGCTTCGGGAATGCCAGCAACTTTCAAGCGCAACGTCATATCGTCCGCGCGCATTCCTGCTGTATGAACGGCTTGAATCGGGAAGTTGCTAATTTGTTCGTAGTGGCCATCCCAAATCCAGCTGACGTCAGTGCCGTCAGCATAGCGATTGTTCAAAAGCGCAACTAAAGTAAACGGATTTTTGTCGAGTCCAATTAGTTCGAGCACTTGGTTCAAACCGACAGGATTTTTGACGAGGTTGAGTAAAACTTTTTTGCCTTTAATATCAAAAAATTCTTGGCGTCCAAAAACGCGTTCGGCCTTAGAAAATCCTTGTTCAATCAATTCAGGTTCCACCTTGAAAAAGCGGGCGACGCTGTAAGCAGCTAACGCATTATAAATATTATACAAGCCTGCGACCGGAATCGAAAAATGATGCCCGTCAATTTTGAATGTTGAATGCGTTAAGGCAAGGTCGTTTAATTCAGTAATCGCGTAGTTCAACTCAGGACGCTTAAAATCGCACGCTGGGCAATAATAATTCCCCAAATTCGCGTAAGTGAGCGAGTGATATTTCAAAACCGTGTTGCAATGCGGACACAAAATGCCATCCGTATTATAATGCGGCGTCACTTCATGAGGCGCTTCGTGATTAAATCCAAAAAATTGGCGCGGATTTGGCAATTCAACAGAATTGAACATTGGAGAATCGCCGTTTGCGATGACGGTTGCGTTCGGAACTTTTTTGGCGGCGTCAGTCATCAATTGATAAATCGTGTAAATTTCGCCGTAGCGATCCATTTGATCGCGGAATACATTGGTGTGGACGAATACTTTCGGCTGCAACGCTTCAACGACGTGCTTCAACGAACCTTCATCCACTTCAAGCACCGCCACACCGCGTTCGCCTTTCGGTAAACTTTTTGCTGCCAAAAAGGTGCTAACAATTCCTTGCGCCATATTAGAACCCGTTGGATTTGTAATAATGTGTGTATATTTTTGTGAAAGGGCTTGGACGGTTAACGCAGTGGTCAACGTTTTGCCGTTGGTGCCCGTAATAATGGCCACATCGTAATCTTTCGCTAAGGTTGCGAGAATATTCGGATCAATAGTTGTTGCGATTTTGCCAGGAAGGCTACTACCGCCTCGTGTAAAAGTGGTCAATGCCCACAAACTGAATTTGCCGACAGTAGCAGCAAGAGTGCTTTTGAATGTCATAATCGACGCTCCTTTAATTTAATCTCATGTTATACATTGTAACAAGTTCGTCCCTCAAAAGAAAGTAAAATCAATTTTGAACGGGTAAATTTTCATTGACTATACGGCGAAATTCTTTTAATATAAATAAGTTAGGAAATATATAGGAGGGTTCAAAAAATGGCGCAGTTTTATTTTAAGTACGGCACAATGAACAGTGGAAAATCCATTGAAATTATTAAAGTCGCCCATAACTATGAGGAGCAAAATAAGCCTGTGGCCTTATTTACGAGCGCTCTAGATAACCGAACTTCTGTTGGAACAGTGGCGAGCCGCACAGGATTTCAGCGAGAAGCGACCCCCATTACGGACGACATGGATTTGTTTGAAGCGATTCAAGCATTGCCTGAGAAGTGTTATTGTGTCCTTGTTGATGAAGCGCAATTTTTGAAAAAAGCGCAAATTTTGCAGTTGGCGCGCGTTGTGGACGAATTGAACATCCCCGTCATGGCATTCGGTTTGAAAAACGATTTTCGTAATGAATTGTTTGAAGGATCGCAATACTTACTCTTATATGCAGACAAAATTGAAGAAATTAAAACGATTTGCTGGTTTTGCCACAAAAAAGCGATTATGGTTATCCGCGTTGCTGACGGCAAACCTGTTTACGAAGGTGAGCAAATCCAAATCGGCGGCAATGAATCGTACTATCCTGTTTGCCGCAAATGTTACCGCAATCCAGGCAAATTAAATTGATAATGAAAGGAAACTATCATGTTTGAACAACTTGACGCGCTAATTTTTCGATTTGAAGAATTGCACGAATTACTCAGCGACCCAGCCATCATTGCCGACACCAACCGTTTGCGTGAATTGACGATTGAAGAAGCGGATCTCAGCCCAAAAATTGTCAAAATTAAACGCTACAAACAAGTCGTCCAAGAAATTGCTGACACGGAAGAAATGTTAGGCGAGAATTTGGATAGCGACATGGCCGAAATGGCAAAACTTGAACTATCCGATTTGAAAGCAGAGCGTACACGTTTAGAAGAAGAAATTAAAGTGATGATGTTGCCAGAAGATCCAAACGATGGCAAAAATATTATTATGGAAATTCGCGGTGCGGCTGGCGGCGATGAAGCGCAATTATTTGCGGGAGATTTGCTCAATATGTACACCAAATATGCTGACAGCCAAGGCTGGCGCGTGGAAATTTTGGACGCGAACATTACAGGAATTGGTGGCTACAAAGAAGTGTCTATGATGATCACAGGACACAAAGTTTACAGCAAACTCAAATTTGAAAATGGCGCGCACCGCGTACAACGTGTTCCAGAAACAGAATCGCAAGGGCGCGTGCATACGTCAACCGCAACGGTTGTTGTCATGCCTGAAGCCGAAGAAGTCGATATGGACATCAACGAAAACGATATTCGCGTGGATATTTATCACGCGAGTGGAGCGGGCGGACAGCACGTCAACAAAACTGCGTCTGCTGTACGTTTGACGCATTTGCCAACAGGAATTGTTGTAGCGATGCAAGATGAACGTTCTCAGCTCAAAAACCGTGAAAAAGCAATGAAAGTATTGCGTGCGCGTGTTTACGATAAATTACAATCAGAAGCACAAGCCGAATTCGACGCGACTCGTAAATTAGCAGTCGGAACAGGCGACCGCTCAGAACGTATCCGCACCTATAACTACCCACAAAATCGCGTGACGGATCACCGTATCGGGTTAACTTTACAGCAATTGGACTCTATTATGTCAGGAAAAGTTGACGAAATCATTGACTCACTTGTTCTTTACGACCAAACGCAAAAATTGGAGGAGCTCAATGCACCAAAACTCTAACGAAACCTTGGCTGAAGTTCTTAAAAGAGCTTCAGTCTTTTTGGAGCAAAAGGGTCATGATGCGTCGATGGCGCGCACATATTGGCTGCTTGCATTTGATTGGACGCTGACAGACCTCGTTCGACAATTAAACAACGTCATTTCAGACGACCAAAAAGCCGCTTATAGCCAAGTTTTGGAACGTGTCGTTAAACAAGAACCCATTCAATATATTGTCGGCTACGCTGATTTTATGGGGGAACGCTACACGGTCACACCACATACGCTTATTCCGCGCGAAGATACGGCTGGACTTGTCGAACGCGCCCTCATTCATCTCAAAAATTATCCAACGCCGCGTATTTTGGATATTGGAACAGGGAGCGGCATTATTGCCATCACCCTCGCCAAAAAAATGCCACACGCGCAAGTAACGGCGGTAGACATATCGAGTGAAGCACTCGAAATCGCCCGCCAAAATGCCGACGCCCATCAAGTTGCCGTGGAATGGATTCAAAGCGATGTATGTAAACAACTACCCGCCGCACAACGATTCGACATCATCATCTCGAATCCACCCTATATTAGCCAAGATGAAGTATCTTTAATGGACGCAAGCGTGTTGCAATACGAACCGCACCTTGCACTTTTTGCCGAACAAAATGGCCTCGCGATTTATAAACAAATTGCGTTAGAAAGCCAACACGTGATTCAACTAGACGGCGCTATTTTTTTGGAAATTGGGTTTCGTCAAGCTGAAGCCGTGTGCGCCATTTTTCGTGAAGTGTATCCGCACGCCTCGATTCGTGTAGAGCAAGATTTGAACGACTTAGACCGTTATGTCATCATTGATTTGAAAGGAGAACGCCATGAGTAGCCAAACGCAACGTCCGATGATTTATACAGCTGACCAAATTGATGTAGCGGCTGCTTGTTTGCGCGGAGAAGAGTTGGTTGCTTTTCCTACAGAAACGGTGTTTGGATTGGGTGCGATTGCCCATTCCGATAAGGCAGTGGAACGCGTTTTTCAAGCAAAAGGGCGCCCGTCAGACAATCCGTTAATTGTCCATGTCGCAAGCGTTGAGGCTGTTGATGAGCTTGTCGCTGAAGTGAACGAAATGGCGGCGCGTTTAATGCAAACTTTTTGGCCAGGGCCGTTGACGATTATTTTCCCGGCAAAAGAAGGCATGTTTTCGTCGTATGTTTCAGCTGGAAAAGATACCGTCGCTTTGCGGATGCCCGACCATGCTGACACGTTGCGGCTCATTGAAACGGTGGGTTTTCCGCTCGTTGGGCCGAGTGCCAACGTTTCGGGTCGTCCAAGTCCAACTTCTGTGGAACACGTCGTGCATGATTTTCAAGATAAAATCGCAGGTGTGCTACAATCAAAAACGCCCCTGACTGCGATTGGCGTTGAATCAACGGTTGTGTATCCGCATCACGGAGTAATTCACATTTTGAGGCCGGGCGTGATTACAAAAAGCATGCTGGCCCAACTCGGCTATCCCGTCGAAGAAGTGACGGCCACCCAACAATTATTGAGCGACACTTTAGTTTCGCCGGGCGTCAAATACACGCATTACAGTCCCGAACAACCTGTTTACGTGCTACCTGACATGCCTTGGGACAGCTATTTTGACCGCTATTCCGACCAAAAAATAGGCTTACTCGCTTTAGAAAGTGCGTGCCAACACTACCAACAGGACGCATACGCCGTCTATTCACTCGGCAACACGAGCCAAAGTGCCACCCAACGTTTGTATGCAGGATTACGCGAACTCGAAAAAAGTGGCGTCGGTCTTATTTTAGCACAAGGACTCGATACAACAGACGAAGCCAATCACGCTTACATGAATCGCCTTGAAAAGGCAGCAAGTGCGATTTTACAGTAGAAAACATTTTAATTTTAGCGGATTATTTGCTATAATAATCTTTAATGTCATCGATGAGGAGGGAAACAATGGGATTATTTAGACGCCAACGTTTAGGCATTGATTTAGGGTCTTCAAATATCGTCATTTACATTGAACATAAAGGCATCGCCTTGAAAGAACCCGCCATTGTCGCCGTTCAAAAAGATACGCAACAAGTGGTCGCTTTTGGGCGCGAAGCTGAACAACTCATCGGACGCACTTCCGAAAACTACGACATCATTCGTCCAATCCAGCGCGGCGTGATTGCGCATTTGACGCTCGCCGAAAAAATGCTCAGCCATTTTATGCAGCAAGCGATTCGCAAAACGATTGCCAAACCAGAAGTCGTTGTCTGCGTCCCAAGCACTTTATCCAAAGTCGAGAAAAAAGCAGTCGTTGATTTGCTCAAAAAAATTGGGACATTGCGCGCCATGTTGCTCGAAGAAGTTTTCGCGACTGCGATTGGCGCGAATTTAGCGGTTCACGAACCGCGTGGCCGTTTTGTCATCAACATCGGAGGAGGCACAACCGATTTGGCGCTGTTATCTTACGGCGAAATGGTTGCGCACAATACGGTTTTGACAAGCGGAAGCACGATGGATCAACTTATTGTTGATTACGTTCGCGAACATTATCACATCGCGATTTCGACCGAAATTGCCGAAAGTATCAAACTCGCTATCGGCAACGCCAAATATACATCGCACGACGCAAACGACGACATCGTCATAAAAGGCGTCAACATCGTCACGCAAAAAATGGAAGAAAAAACGATTCATGCATCCATTGTTGCCAAGGCGCTCGACGAAGAAATTGCCCAAATTGTATGGGCGATTCGCCAACTACTCAGTCAAGCCCCACCTGAAATGGCAGCCGACATTGCCGAAAATGGTATTATTTTGGCAGGGGGAACAGCGCTGTTGAAACGATTGCCCGAGCGTTTGCATGACGAAATTCAAATTCCCGTCCATCTCGTCGCCAATCCAATGGATTGTGTCGTCTTAGGCGCCGGCAAAATGCTGAAAGCAATGGACGAAAAAACTAAACTACTCGAAAAAAAGCGACGCTAATGAAAGAGGTACATCATGTTTAATAACAAAAAATTGATTGTCATATTAATTTCTGCGATTGTTGCGGTATCGGTCATTTCATACACTATGTTGAATGGCGCGTCGAACTTCGTCACAACATCTGCAAACGAAGCAACCTCTTGGGTAGGCCGTGTCATTTCGGAACCTGTTGCGTTAGTGGCTCGTTTTGTTGATTCTATTGATAATTTAGTCAATACTTTTGAAGAAAACCAACAGCTCAAAGAAAAAATAGACAAAGTATATGAATTGCAAGTGCGCGTAGCGGACTTAGAAGTCGAAAATGCCAAAATGAAACAAGAATTGGCCCTCAAAACATCATTGAGCGATTACAAAACCGTTTCGGCAACCGTCATCGCCCGTAATCCTGATCAATGGATCGAAACACTAACGATTGACGTCGGCAGCAACGACGGCATCCAAAAAAATCAATCCGTCATGGCAGGAAACGGACTCATTGGGCGTATCATTGAAGTAACGCCAACAAGTTCTAAAGTTTTGCTTTTAACAACTGAAAAAGCGAACGAAGGCAAAGTGTCTGCGCGCGTACAAACAAAAACAAGCTCTGCAACAGGTATTATTAGTGGCTACGACCGCAAAAATAATCACTATTTAATGACGCAAGTAGACCCAAGTGTTCAAATCACACCAGGCGATATGGTCATTACTTCAGGACTAGGTGGCGTCACACCAAGTACTTTGTTGATTGGTGAAGTATCCGAAGTCAAAATGGACGATTACGGACTATTCCAAATTGTTCACGTAACCCCAGCAGGTGAAATGACGGACATTCGTTTTGTGACCGTTATTTTGCGCTAAAGGAGTGACTGCATGAAAGTAACACGACATCGTAAAATTCAATGGGCCATCCCACTTATGTTGTGGTTGGCAATGGTCGTTGACGTAGCACTACCAGCTATTTTCCCAGTGCAATTTTTGGGGAATGGGCAGACGATTGTGTCTCATTTGACGTTATTTTTAATTGTGACGGTAGCTTTTTATTTTAGAGATTCGCCGATTATTTGGTACAGTTTACTGATAGGCCTAGTGTTTGACGGTTTTAGTGGCTTAATTTTGGGATTGTATGGCACTGCTTATTGCCTTACCGCTTATGTCATCTCAAAAATTAAGCGCTATTTCCCCAAAAAAGTGTGGATTCATTGGCTGTTGTTTGTAGTTGTCATCACGTTAGTCGATTTTATTGTGTTTGTGTTTTATCGCGAAACAGGTTACACAACGGCTATTTTGACACAATTCATCGTCAACAAATTGGTGCCTACACTGTTGTTTAACACCGTATTGTCATTTGTGTTGTACTTGCCGATGAAGTCGCTGCTCAAATGGCTTGGCTACGAAGAATATATAATTTTTTAACTGGGATGACAATTCCAGTTTTTTGGCATCAAACGTTGTTTGAATGAAGGATATATGATAAAATTTGAAAAGATTAATTTTTTACAAAGGAGTAGAAGCATGAAGAAAAAATTTAATTGGCACCGCGTCAATCGCTATTCAATTCGTAAATTGTCGATTGGCGTTGTGTCAGCGGCTGTCGGTATGTCGTTAATCGGGGTTCCGTTGACCGAGACAATCGCCCACGCGCAAGCGAGTAGTACCCAACAACAAACATTCGAAATTGATTATGTGTACGTCAACTATAACGATTTAACTGACCTCGAAAAACAAAAGTTGATACCTAAGGAAGAATTTGTCAAAGAAATTGCGACAGATAATAACGCCTATATGCTTGTTTATCGACCAAAACAGCAGGCTAAAGCATTGCCGCAAACAGGCGAAATTTCCGCATCTCATTCAGAGGCGATTTTGTGGGGAACGCTAGGCGTTTCCGCGTTGCTACTTGTCTTCGGCAAAAAAGACAAGAAAAATATTGTCCGCGTCATCGCAGTTTTATCAGCAGGAAGTCTGTTGTCTGCAACGAACACAACCGCTTTTGAAAATGATATTCGCCGCTTTTTGCATGAGACACATTTTGTAGGGGCAAACAATAGCTTGCCAACCCCACCTGAATGCATCGGCAATCTTGCATTTGAAGGATACCTTTACCTCGGCAAAAAACAAGCAGACACACCAAAGCAAAATGACACGGTAACGAAGCCAGCAAATCATGATACAACGGATGTATCATTGCCTCAAACTGAACCTATTAG
>JAUNEB010000005.1 GCA_030525795.1 Aerococcaceae bacterium
ATTACTCGGACCTTTTTAATATACAAACAAGGAAGTTTGAAGATGGAAAGGAAAAAATAGATCAAAAGGGATTTCAGATTCATGAATTTGATGGTCAAGGACGTGTAGTACATGAGGTAGTATCTCCTGATAGTAGATATTTACATGTGATTGTTGATGTACCAGATTTTAATATGTCAAAGGATGATTATTTGGAAAAACATTCTGGGCGAACAAAATACACAGATAATGTTTCTTGTGTCAAACTTTATGAGTATAATCAGGTTGCAAATCTGTTTTATTGTCCACTTTCTCAGGATAATAATGATACAATTAGAGATTATTGTATAGCTGAAATAGAAGGGATTTTAGGACTTAGGAGTAACCTTTTAAAAGATAATCCTTCGCATTTTAATCAAGTATACCTGAAATATGTAGGTTCATTATTGGATCATAGCATTGGACAAGCACACAGTGAATCTGGTTTTCCAGAAATATCCTTTGGAGAAATACTTTCCATTATTGAAAAGGAAACTCCTAAAGATGAAGTATATGAAATGAAAAATAATTTGACCTATAGGTGGGAAAAATATCGTCGTGATTCTGTAAGTGACATTGAAGAGGAAGATATTAAACTTATGGATGAGATAAATAATCAATTACTGTCACTGACTAAAGATGAGTTTTATGAATTTGTGAGAATGATGTTACCACACGAAAATTCAGATGAAAATTTTTTAGAATTGTTTCGTAAAGCCCCAATGGAGGATATATTTTATGTATTATTGGAGAAAATTAAGGGATTTTCGTTTAAAGCTTACAGTTATTTAGATGATAATGAGAAGAGTTATAGAACTTCTTTGATTAGTACACCGGATAGACCTGGGAGAATTGCAAAAATTATTCAAGAAATAATTGGCAACTCAGAATTTTTAAAAGCTACTTTCAATCATGATTTCCTTATTAATAGAGATATAGACGAGTTGCATATTGGGAATAGAATTGATGAATTTGATGGCGTGCCAGATAATAGATATCGTGAAGAATGGAATACTGGGGTACAACATAACATTTTTAAACCAAATATGGAATTTATTAGCATTGAGAAAGTGAAAGAAAAGAATTTGAGTGTGCCGGAGGGCTAATATGAGAGACATTGTTATAAAATTTTTACAAAATAACCATTTTAATCAGTTGGATACAGATTTTGATTTCTATACGAACTCGCAATACTCAGAGTATTTTATAGTTAGTGAATATAGTCCTAATGAGCTACATAATTTTTTTGATGATGATAAGACTTCACAAGTAATAAAAGAGTTTGAAAGACTGTCTGTGAAATCAGAACACGAGAATATTAAGAAAAATACCTCTCTGTTTATTTTGGTAGAAGTTGATCATTTAAAAGAAGCATTTGAAGATGAAAAAATCCAAAGATCAATATTATTGATTGAAGAGGATTATTACTATTTTAGAAAGTTCGTTTTATTATACAGTCAAGAAGGCTTATCGGATTTGCAATACAAAGTTACCAATGAAGCACTCTATGAATATTTAGAATCTAATATGAATGCTTTTGAAGAAGATATGTTTTTTAATGAATCGTATTTTATGGCGATGGAAATTGGAGTCAAATTACCGTTTTTTACGCTTCCTAAAAGAAATGATATTTATCAAAGTATAGAAAATCAGTATCATGATAATAAGGATGAACTAGATGATAGATTATTGGATTTTTATAGTAAAGTTACTGATGAGAACTTATCAGAATCACTAAAAGATATTTCTCTTGATGATGAAAATATTTCTGAATTACGAAAAATAGGGGGATTATTACCATGAGAATCAAAAAAATCATAATAAAAAACTTTAAAAATATAAAGGAAACTAGAATTATTGATTTTCAAGAGAATGTAACTTTGTTTGTTGGACCAAATGGATTTGGAAAAACTACAATTTTTGATGCAATAGAGTTATCATTAACTGGGAAAATCCGTCGAATTGAAGAGTCCGATTATAGCGATGGTAGAAGTAGTTTTAGTACTCCTTATTTTCAAAATAATCCTGAGGAAGATACATTCATTGAGCTAATGTTGACAAATGATGAAGGTAGTTCTTTGATAGTATCTAGTCTTTATAGGAGTAGTATGAATGCTGAGGGAAGTAATGTACCAAAGTTTTCGTTTTCTAAATTCAAAAGAGGAGTTCGATTGGATTCAGTAATCTCAGCTCAACCGATTGAAGATTTTGATGATTTAGATGAAAATGATATACAAAAGGTTATTAGTCAATTTTTAGGATATGAATCAGATGATTATAACCTGGGTGCTACTTTTGATTTGTTTCATTATATTCAACAAGATGAAACAGCTTATTATTTGAAGCAAAAGGAGAAAGATAGAAAGGAACAATTGAATTTTCTTTTAAATATTGGAGCCTATGTCAATAGAAAAAATAGATTAGAGCGTTTAAGAAGTGTTCTATCCTCCAGTGAAAAAGATCTAAAAGCAAAAAGAGATAAGTTAAAGAACCATCCAATTAAGAACAATGCTCTTTATACTAAATTATCTCTTAGAGCAGATACTAACTTTGATTTTAACAATAAGTCGATTGTTTTTGATGACGAATTGTCAACTGAAAGTTTAAATAGATATCTGACAGAACTTGATAAATTACAAGAATTTCGAAATTCATTTTCTCCTAAGGATTATTTTCTTAGAAAACAAAGTGAACAATTTGAGCGAGAGGTGTTGGAAGATAAAGATTTTATTTGCTACTTATTAGTTAGAAAAATCTTTGAAAATCAGGAAAATATAGAGTCTATTAAACAAAATCATAGTTTAATTTCAAATGAAAAAAATTGCTCTTATTTTTTGCTTAAAAACTATGTTGAACAACTGGAATCGTTGGAAAATGATAGCAGGATATTTAAACGTGGAAAAATTCTAAAGAGTTTGCTTGATGTCGAAATTGATAAACTTAATATAGAGTCAATTAAGAATTCTTTAAATGGTTTTGTAGGTTGGGAATTTGGCAAAGTATGGTTTGAAACGTTTGATTCCATGCTAACAAATTACAAGAATAAAAAAGAGCAGTTGGATGATGGAACAGATTCGATTAACAAGCTACTCGAGATAAGAAGTCGTCTAAAAGAACATAGTGATAATAACCATTCAGAATGTGCATTTTGTGGTTATGATTGGATTGAAAACAAGAATTTACTGCTTGCTTACGAAGAAACAACGAATCAACTGCGTAAAAATTTGACTAATTTTGAAATAGAAGTTTCAAATTTAGTTGAAGAATTAAATCAATTAAAAATAGAGTTGCAAAATCAAATTCAAATTGAGCAAGAGAAACTCTTTGTTCTTCCTGATGATTTTTTAGCGGTGATACGATCCATAGGTAATTATAATTTTCCTGAGTCTTTTAGCAACGTAGTTGTAATGAACTCAGAGATTACGCCTATGTTAGTTGATAAAATTGCTTCGCTACAAAAGTTTGAGATTTTGAAAAAAGAGTTAATAAGTTCATTGCAAGAAAAACTGTTGATTCCAAATGAAGTCTATAGTACTTTCCTTAGAGTTGTAAATAAGAGAGTAGATTTTGAAAAACTTTTAGAAAAATATTCTATTTTAGATCGAGAATCAATAAGGGAATTTGAAATTTCTTTTGAACTCTTGCCCATTTCCTTGCATAAATTTAAAGAGAATAAAGATAGGCTATTAGTATTTTTAGAGGAACTTAAATCACATATAGTATTTGATTATTCTAAAAGTTTAGATCCGCAAAAACTATTTGATAAATACTTTGCATCTGATGAAAAAACTTTTGAGGATTGTACTATAGAAAGGATCGGTCAAAAAAGGGAGTATATTATTAATCAGTTTGAATTACAAAGTTTGACGATGTTTAACAAAATTGAGAAACGCCTTCAAATAATCGAACGAACGATTACTTATCTTCAGCAACGTGTTAGAGAATTAAATAAAAATATAAAATCCTACCAAGAGCAGATGATTCAGAAGTTGAAGCTTCCTTTTTATATGTACACTGCTAAGATTTTACAAAATTACCAACAAGGAATGGGAGTTCTACTAACAACTCAAAATAATTCTAATATCAGGTTTATAGCAAATAGTAATAGTGAGCAAGATGTGATGTATCAATTGAGTTCTGGACAAATAGCTGTTATTTCGTTTGCTTTCACTTTGGCACTAAATACAACATTTAAGATTTCAAAAGACTTCAAATTTCTATCAATTGATGATCCGATTCAAGATATGGATTCTATGAATGTATATGCTTTAATTGATTTAATAAGACATTCATTATCAGACTATCAAATTATTATGTCCACACATAATGATGGTAGTGCTATGTTTATTAAATATAAATTTGAACTATTTTCAGATTCTGAAATATCTAAGGTAGGCTTAAAAAATATAAAAGACATTATGTTACAGAATGAAAATAGAACCGAAGATAAAAAGTAACTTATTGATAAGATTGTGAAGCATTGCCATTATTCAAATTGTAGTTTCCAAGAGCCACTCGGCTCTTTTTCTTTTCCTGTGATAATTTTTCCAGCACTGTCTTGTTACACTCTATCTAGTTTTAGAAAATCAACTCTTGATTTTTGATTGGGGGTTTGGGGGCGAAGCCACCATAGTTTCTTATCGTCGGCTGACAAACCTGTAAGGTTTGGGGTCAGCTGGCGATTAGATTTTGGGTTATTGTGTCCACAATAACTGAGCTCGCAAAAGCCGAAAAGCGAAGCGTTGAGGCTCTTAGGAAGCACCCGTATCTCATACGGTATCGGGGCTGACCCGATAGAGGCCACTAGAGAAGGAGTATAACGAGATGACAGACCACTACCGCATTATCCGTAAGGAAATCAATCTGACACCAGAAGAACTGGAGCAGATTCAGGAGCTGATGAAGCAGGAACACGCCGACCAGTTTTCCCCTTTTGTCCGTCAAAAGCCGATGGATTTGGTTTAGAGGAAGCAGGCAGTGACGGACTGGTTTACCCTCTGGCAGTCCCAGAAGATCGAACAAATCAGTCGGGACATTCACTGAGTTACCGTTATTGTTGTTTAAGTTTCGGATGATGGATAACTATTCATTAGTCGAATTATGTATTGATACCAGATGAATTAATACCAATCGATTGGATAATGACTCAATAAAAGTTAGATTTTCTGTCTATCTTTTGGGATGCAGGTCACTTTTGCTTTAACGGTTTTTGTGATATAATCATAGGGAATTTTGAGTGTTAAGGAGGGGCTTGTATGTTGCACTATAATCAACGAAAACGCCAATTTTTTCAGTGGGTATTGGAGCGTTATCGTCATGCGGATCCTGCGGTTACGTATTTATTACAGTTTTTGATGACACAACCCGATTATATTGAGCATATCGTCTTTTCGGAACAAGTGAAATATGCACCGCGCGGTATTTATATTTCATATCAGACGAATACGGCAGTTCCGTTTGTTTATTTCAAGGATAAGTTGTCGTACACGCGCAGTGAGCAAGCATTTCACGATATTCGCTTGAATCAGTTGTTTACTAAAGAGACGTTCTATATCGAGTTGAATATCCCAGACTTTTATGCGCAATTGTACGCACGCGATTTATTTACCGAAAATCCTTATGCACCTGTTGATGAAACGTTGGTGACGTCATTGGATAGTGCTTTATATCAAATGAGTTATCAAGTAGAATTACGCCATTTGAATGAGCAGTTGAACACGGCGTTGGAAGAGCGCGACTTTGAAGCGGCTAATCAACTGGCGCAGCGCATTGAACAGTTGAAAGGGGCAGAGCATGAAGATTGAGTTAAATCAACCGCTATATCAGTCGGCGTTGCCTGTTATGGAAATCATTGAGCGCGCAGGACATCAAGTTTACTTTGTTGGTGGGTGCGTGCGTGATACGTTATTGGGACACGACATTCACGATATTGATATCGCTAGCAGTGCGACACCTGATGAAATTCAGGCGCTTTTTAGAACAACGATTGATGTCGGCAAAGAACACGGGACAGTGATTGTCGTCTTCAAAGGAATTCCTTATGAAATTACAACGTTTCGTACAGAAGGCGTTTATAGTGACTTTAGACGTCCCGATAGTGTGGCTTTTGTGCGTAACCTAGAGGAAGACACATTGCGCAGAGATTTCACTATGAATGCACTTGCGGTCAATCCGTCAGGAGAATTGTATGACTATCATGGCGGAGTCGCTGATTTACAAGCTAAAATGATTCGCGCGGTCGGTGTAGCGACTGAACGTTTTACGGAAGATGCATTGCGAATTTTGCGTGCAATTCGTTTTGCCAGTCAATTAGGTTTTTCGATTGAGGCGCAGACGTTTCAAGCGATTCGACAATTAGCTCCCATGTTAAAACATATTTCCATTG
The DNA here is from genome assembly GCA_030525795.1 of Aerococcaceae bacterium. GTDB lineage: Bacteria > Bacillota > Bacilli > Lactobacillales > Aerococcaceae > Abiotrophia. The sequence goes on from JAUNEB010000005.1 coordinate 6,404, forward strand.
AGCGCATTCGAATTGAAATGAGTAAATTTTTGATCGGTAAACACATTCAACAAGCCATCCCCATTTTCATTGAAACGGGCATTTTGGAAGTTTTGCCACTATTGGAACAACTTCCGCAAGAACAATTACGAGAGGGATTAGCGCAATTACAAGCGCAGTTGATTTCAGCGGTGCCACATGATGAAGCGTTACGTTGGGCGCTTTTTTTACGCGCTTGTCGCATTGAAGAAGTAGAATCTTTTTTGAAAAAATGGACGCATAGCAACCAATTCATCAAGACCGTGCAATCTATTTTGGCAGTGATGGACGCCTACGAAAAAGAAGCCATTGACGCGTGGGTCGTGTATCAACATGATTTGGCGGTACTATCACTTGTCCAAGATTATTGCCAAGCACATCATTGGGCGTATCAACCACCGTTGTGCGCGCTAAAACAAGCGTTACCGATTCAATCCAAGCGTGATTTAGCCATGAACGGTAAGCAATTAATGGAGGCACTCGGCTTGAAAAGCGGCTCCTCACAAGTCGGTGAGTGGCTCAATACAATCGAATATCAAGTCGTCATGGGAGAGCTTGACAATTCTTATGACGCAATACGGGCATTGATTCATCAATAGATAGGAGGTGCTGAAGATGCCAATTCAAAAAATTGCAGTCGTTGATTTGGAGACAACGGGCTCAAATTATGCAGAGGGAGACCGTATCATTCAATTGGCTGCTGTCATTATTGAAGATGGGCAAATTACAGCACGTCATTCAATGCTAATCAATCCTGAACGAGCGATTCCTGAACGGATTGTGCAACTGACTGGCATTACACAAGCGCAAGTGGATAAAGCGCCGACGTTTCGACAAGTGGCTGAATTGTGGTTTCAGCGATTGAAAGAATGTTTTTTTGTGGCGCATAATTTGGCGTTTGATTTGGCTTTTTTGACGCAACAGTTTCAAGAAGCGGGGATTGATACGTTCTCGCCAGAGGCCATGGATTCTGTCCGTTTGGCGAAAGTGTTTTTGCCGCAAGCGAGTGGCTTTAATTTGACGGATTTGGCGAAAGATTTGGCGTTGCCGTTCAATAATGCGCATGATGCGTTAGCGGACGCGCAAGTGACTGCCTTTATCTTGCATGAACTCGCGTGTCGTGTATTAGCTTTGCCGTTAGAAACGCGGATTGCGTTATCGACGTGTTTGGCACATTTTTCGCATCAGGAAAAGTTATTTTTGAAATATGCAGCAGCTTTCAAGTTAAAAGAAGCGCCTGAAACTTTAGAAGAAATTGACAAAATATCGGTTATGGACGCAAGTCCAACTGAACATGACTACGCACAATGGTTGCACGAATCAGTCAATCATATGTCACAAGTCGTCATTGAACGGGAAGTGCCGTTATCCATTCGTGAGCAGCATGCTTTTTTGGTGAAGTGTTCCCAACCGTTGTTAGTCATTTATTCGACGTTGGCACAGCGCCAATTATTAGCGGAGCAGCTTGGCGCAACCATCATCAAAAAGCCGACACATTATTTGTCAAAAGAAGTGTTCCAAGCTTTTTTAGAGGCGATATCGTGGGAAACGCTCAATCAACAAGAATTGACCGTCATTGCCGCGACGATTTATTGGCTCTCTTTAACACAAACCGGAGACTTGGACGAACTCAATCAAGAATTGACAATTGTTCAACTCATCCAAAAATACGCGCCTGACGTGTCATTTCATCATAATTCAGCCTACAAGCAGCAGCTCCAACGGGCAATGCGTCAGCCAATCATTGCGATGAGTACGTCTGAAGTGGTGCCGTTATTGCAACAGGCGACATTAGCAGAGCGCTTGTATCAACGGACGTTAGTCGTACTTGATTTGGCGGATATGACCGAACAATTGAGTTATCGCTTAGGAACTAGCTCAAAAGTGAGTGAACAATTTACGCAGCAACGTTTGGCAGCCCTTGTTGACGAGACATTTCTTGATTGGCAAACATTGATGCAGCAGTTAATGCCACTCGTTGAGGAATCGATTGCGAAAACACCACACGCAGAATACGTGTCGGTGTATCTTGATTATGCGACATTACAAACTTTGCCGTCAGCTCTTTTGGGTGAGTTGTCAGAAGATGATTATTGGGTTGTTTCGGCTCAAGTCATTCAAGGGCAGCCGTTCCATATTGAGATGCGTCAGTATGTATGGCGATTTGCGCCATCTGCTACGGCGTGGTTATCTAATTTTAAGCGGTCTTTCTTATTGTGTGATGGACAGTATCATTTTTTACAAAAAAAAGGCTTATACGCAAGATTACAACTGCCGCATGAGTTGCATTATGCGTCCACCATGGGGTCCGTCAAGCAGCAATTAGTACACGTGCCAATTAGTTATGCGGCTATGGAAGAAGAATTGCAAGGAGTTTGTGATTTTTTAGTTGATTATGAAGCGGAATTGCCGGATTGTGTCATTGTGTTGGCAGCGAATCGCCAAGCTGTCGTCGCTTTAACAAAACAATTGCAAGAGACTCCACAATTAGCGAGAAAGCGGACAATTTTGTCACAAGGAGGCGGAGTGAGCCTACGCAAAATTCGTCGCCGCTTACAACATGCCCCAAAAAGCATTGTCATTGTCCAGCGGACGTTGGCGATAGAAGAAGGGTGGACGGTTGATATCAAACAGTGTGCCGTACTCCTACAACGTCTGCCATTTGTATCCATTGATGATGCGCGTGTCCAAGCGCAAGCCTTTTATGAAGGAATTGTGGCGGAACATGTCTTTGATCCGATTGTATTACCGATGATGCAAGCAAATTTTGTCAAAACGATGCAATACATACACATATTTTTGAAACCTGAACAAGTTTATTTAATGGACGAGCGCATTTATACCAAATATTATTCGACGACAGTTCGAGCGCAATTATCTGAAAGGATTGACTTTGAGATCCTGCTATAATATGGTATAATAGCAAGAGTGTTACAGCAAAGGAGGAGAGTCATTGAATCGAAAAACCGTATCTATTTTGACCACTATATTATTGATCGTGTTGTTAGGATTTTCATGGTTATATTGGCGCAGTCAAACGTACATGGGACAAGCAGAAGTTGAAGCGGTTCAACGTGTTGAATACGACTATCCTGTCAAAAAGGTTAACCGATTTTATTGGACGACGATTAAGCAAGCATATTTTTCGCTCGATTTCGTTGATGAAAATGATCAACGTCGCTATGCCATTATTGCAAGAAACGGTGGCGAGGCCGTTTATTTTACAGCAGAAGAATTGATTTCCGAAGAAGATGCACAAGCGATTACGGTATCTGATCTTAAACCGCATAAAATTTTACATACGCGTTTAGGCTTAATGGAAGCTATTCCTGTTTGGGAAGTCGCGCTCAAAAACGAAAACGGAACCTTAACGTATTATTACTTGAACGCCATTAACGGCGAATGGATCCAAAAAATCGAAAACATTTAGGAGGACACTATGAAAACTATTACAATGCGTCAAGCAAAAGATTTTGTCAATCAAACCGTTATCATTAACGCATGGGTGACAAACAAACGCAGTAGCGGAAAAATCGCCTTTTTACAATTGCGTGATGGGGTAGCTTACTTCCAAGCCATCGTTGTAAAAGCAGACGTTTCCGAAGAAGTATTCACATTAGCGAAAGGCTTAAACCAAGAAACAAGCATTCGTGTGGTCGGTAAAATCCAAGAAGACCCACGTTCTGCTTTAGGCTACGAATTGTTGGTAGAAGATATCGCGGTCATTGGCGAATCTCAAGATTATCCAATCACGCCAAAAGAGCACGGAACAGATTTCTTAATGGATCACCGTCATTTGTGGTTACGTTCGCGCAAACAAATGGCTATTATGCAAGTTCGTAATGCCATCATTTATGCAACGTATGAATTTTTTGACCAAAATGGTTTTATTAAGTTTGATAGCCCAATTTTGTCAGGTAATGCCGCAGAAAATACAACGGAATTATTTGAAACAGATTATTTCGGAACGCCAGCATTTTTAAGTCAATCAGGGCAGCTTTATTTAGAAGCGGGCGCGATGGCGTTAGGTCGCGTTTTTGACTTTGGTCCTGTTTTCCGTTCTGAAAAATCTAAAACACGTCGCCATTTGACAGAATTTTGGATGATGGATGCGGAATATCCATTTTTGACGCACGATGAATCGCTTGATTTGCAAGAAGCTTATGTAAAAGCCTTGATTCAAGGCGTATTAGACCGCGCATCTGATGCGTTGGATATTTTGGAACGCGACAAAGACTTATTGAAAAAATACATCGCAGAACCATTCAAACGTGTCGCTTATGATGATGCGATTACTTTGTTACAACAGCACCAAAATGACGAAGACACCGACTACGAGCCAATTGAACACGGCGATGACTTCGGGTCTCCACATGAAACGTGGATTTCAAATTACTTTGGCGTTCCGACATTTATTGTGAACTATCCTGCGAGCTTCAAAGCATTTTATATGAAGCCAGTGCCAGGCAACGAATCGCGCGTATTGTGTGCGGATCTTATTGCGCCAGAAGGTTACGGTGAAATTATTGGCGGCTCAGAACGTGAGACGGACTACGATAAATTATTCGCAAAAATTGTCGCAGAAGGCTTGAATCCTGATGATTACGCGTTCTATTTAGACTTGCGCAAATACGGTTCAGTCCCGCACTGCGGATTCGGATTAGGTTTAGAGCGTATGGTTACTTTCGTGGCAGGAACAAAACATATTCGCGAATCCATTCCATTCCCACGTTTATTAAATCGATTACACCCATAATAAAGGGCTGGGTATTTCCCAGCCTTTCTTGTTAGAAAGGAATTGAGTAATGGCACATTCTCTTTATGATTGGTTATTAACCGGGCAAACTATTGTTCCAAACAGTTTGCTTAAGCACTATAAACAACTCGCTCTGTCTGCTGACGAATTTGTGTTAATTGTGTATATTTTGGCGCAATTAAACCCGTACCATGCAACCACCGAAATTGATACGTTGAGCGATATGCTTGGTTGGGAATTGTCAGAAGTGATGGATGTTTTAAACGAACTTATGACGAAACAATTAGTCGCGATTGAGCTCATCGAAACCACTTCCGGCAAAAAAAGTGAGCACGTCACGCTGCGCCCACTTTTTGATAAAATAGAATCATTTTCGAACAAGACGGAAGCCTTAGGAACAGATTCAACCATTCAAGACGTGACAGCGCCTCAAACAAGTGAGCTTGTCGTCTACGTTGAAAAAACATTCGGCCGCGTATTGACGGCGTCAGAATTAGATATGATGAATCAATGGTTAGTTAGAGATAATTACGAGATTGGATTGATTCGCGAGGCGATTAAAGAAGCAACTTTGCGAAATATTTTTAACTTTAAGTATATTGATCGCATTTTGCTGAATTGGGAACAAAAAAATATTAAAACTGCACAAGAAGCACAATATGAAGCAAGACGTTTTCAAGGACAGCAACCTGAAACGGCATCAAATACGTCGCAAGTAGATTTGCCTTTTGTAGAATGGAAAACACCACCTCTTTCTTAGGAAAGAAGTGGTGCATTTTTTATGGGTTTGAACTTGATGAATCTGCTGGCGGTGTAGCGGGAGGTGTTGTAGCCGCCGGGTCTGCTGCAGGATCTACAGCTGAAGAGGCTGGATCTGTAACCGAATCGGCAGGAGGAGTAGAAGTTGATTCAGAAGATGATTCGCTAGAAGATTCAACACTGCTACTACTTTCGCTACTTGTTTCAACTTTGAGTGACAAAGTAAAGACTAGAACATCAGAACTGCTGTTTCCGTCAATGATTCTTAGTCGGAATTCGTAGTCTTTTGGATCGGCTGCTGGGACATCGAATGTGTTATTCGGTCCTACATAAATGACTTCGCCATTCAACATTAATTCAAATTGGCCAGTTGTTCCTGCTGGCATTGCATCCCATGTAACTTTGATTGTTTTTGTTGCTTGGTCGTAATTGACATCAAAGTTTGTTGGTGGAGCAATATAGCGTCCGAAGTTCGTGGATCGAATAGTCGGTTCTTTTCCTTTGAGGAATAGCTCGATTGAACGCGCTTCAATTGGAGTGTAGTCACCGGGTAATAAAATTGGATTTGTATACTTTTCGATTTCTACACGAGAAAGGCTGTTTGGCATGGTCCAATCGGTAACGGGAACTCGTGACATTAAGTGTTGCATAATATCCGCATAAATGAGCTGTGGCAAACGTGTTTCTTCAAGCGTCAAGTAGTTGCCAGGCTGGAACGGATTGTCGTAGCCAACCCAAGTAGCAATCGCGTACTGAGGAGTTATACCGGCAAACCAACCGTCAGGAGCCGCGTAGGTGCTAGGATCTAGACCTAATTGTGCGATTTGATCTGCGGTGTAGTTTGTTGTTCCAGTTTTGCCAGCGTGATAAATGCCCGGAATTTCAGCTCCTGGTGCAAAAGTTCCTGGAACACCTTTGAGAATGTCGACCAACATATAAGCCGTGCTATCTTTCATTGCTTGACGCGGTTGCGACTGGAACTCATGCGTTGTTCCGCCAGAGGTAACGACTTTTTTGACGGCAAAAGGTTCGTGATAGACGCCGTAGTTTGCAATTGTCGCATAGGCTGCAGTCAACTGGATTGGCGTAACTTCGCCACCGATTGCATTGGCTTCTACAAGTGCATTGCGTTCGTCATTTTTGATGTGAATATCCATTTTTTGCAAAAAGGCGTAAGAATTGTCAAGACCGACTTCTTGTAGGAGTTTTAGTGCGGGAATATTACGAGAGCCTGCCAATGCTTCACGAACGGTTTGGTTGCCTTTATATTCAAAATCGTAGTTTTGCAAATCATCGCCGCTAGAGTAGCGGTACGGCTCGTCAACGACTAATGTGCCTGTCGAATAATTCAAGTATTCAAAAGCAGGGCCGTAGTCAGCAAGAGGCTTCATGGTTGAACCGATACTGCGATTCAATGTATTCGCACGGTTTAATCCGAGGGACACATTTTGTTTGCGGCCACCGATGACGGCTTGTAATTCACCGTTAGTAACGTCAATAATCGCTAACGCTGTTTGGATGTTGTCGTCTGGGAAAGGAATGGCAGTATTTTCGTTGACGGTTTTGTACGCGTACTCTTGCGCATTCATGTCTAAATTAGTGTAAACTTCAATGCCGTCTGTAAAAATATCCAAATTTAATTTCGTTTTGACTTCTTGATGAACGACATCCAAATAAGCATCAATCACTAAATCTCTTTTTGACAAAGCACCGTCACTCAATGGAACGAGCATGGATGCAATGGGCGTGTCAACTGCGGTTTGGTAATCTTCTTTGGAAACAAGCCCTCGATCGAGCATTACTTTTAAGACTAAATCACGGCGCTCTTTAGCTTCTGCTGGGAAACGATAAGGATCATAATCAGAAGGGGCTTGTGGCAATCCTGCCAAAAGGGCCGCTTCAGCCAACGTTAATTCACTCAAATCTTTATTGAAAAAAGTACGCGTAGCCGTTTTTGCGCCGTAAACATTATTGGAATAGAACAATTTATTCAAATAAAAAGTCAAAATATCATCTTTAGAATATTGTTGCTCTAATTGAAGGGCGAGCCAAGCTTCTTGCGCTTTACGTTCAATAGTCTGATCTTTGAAATCTGTTGAAAAAACGGACAGCTTAACAAGTTGTTGCGTAATGGTACTGCCGCCTTGAGATACTTTGCCTGATTTTAAGTTGGCAACGAGTGCGCCACCAATACGAATCGGGTCAATTCCGTTATGCTCATAAAAACGCGCATCCTCAATAGCTAGAACAGCCTGTTTTAAGACTTCTGGAATTTCATCAGCGGTCATTAAATCACGATTTTGAGTGCCGAGTTCCTTAATTAAATTGCCTTCACGGTCATAAATTTTGCTAGAAACTTGCCCGACTAAATCTTGCTTGGAAATAGTTGGCGCATTCATCGCATAGTAACCAAATAACGCCGCTCCCGCCATCATCATTAAAAAGACGAGTAAAATACTCCACACAAATAAACGTTTTAGCCAACTTTTGCGTCGTTTACGCGGATGTTTTTTGCGTTTGTTTGGAGTAGGGGATTTCTTTGAAGATTGTGCATATTTTTGACGCTCAACGCGACTTCCTGTTACCATAATTTAGTAACTCCTTTCTAACAGCTGATCAACAGCTTTCAAATAGTCAATGTGAGGAAATAATCCTTGTTCGCATTCATAAGCATTTTCTTTCAAAAAGTCATAAGGAATACTCTTTGGATTGTCTGATGTTGTTAAATAGTGTTCGAGCATTTCGTAAGGTAAAAGAAATACTTTTTGATGTGCGGTAAAGGCAATAATCAAAAAGACAATGCCGCCTTGTTCGTGGCAGTTTTTCATGTGCTCGATTTGGTGTTGCGGTAAATTCGCTAGCGGCAAACGTGTTTTGTTTGTCGTTTCTTTTGCTTCAAAATCAATGTACTTGCCTTGATAGACACCATTATAGTCTGTCGTGGAAGCTTGACGATAGTACGCTTCGACAATCCGCGCGGCACTTCGTTTAGGGTAATCTACTTTGACGACTTGGATAGGGGTTGGTTTTTTATGAATGATGGCAATACGATTTGCCGTATAAAAAAGATTGCTTTGGTTTAGTCGTTCTTCTAACGACATGCCACGACTGCCATATTGTGTAGTCGTTTTTTTGGAAAGCGAACGTGTGACACGCACGCCACTTGGATATTTTACCATATAAATTCACTCCCTAACTGCTATTATACAAAACTTTTACGCTTTAAGATAGAAAAATGAATGATAAATTCGTGAATTTGCTCAAATACAACCGTAAGTGTCTAGAGTTTAGTTAGAACAAAAACCATAGAAAATACAAAAGAAGGGAATTCTCATAAATTTTGCCAGCATGGCAAAAATATAGAAACTTTAGGCATTTCATTGAAATAACGAATAAAAATGTTATAATTTTTGTATTGAAAGGAGGTAAATGCGATGAATATTCCGCATTTTATTTTAAGTAATCGTGCATATTTTGAAGACTTTGTAACGCGTGCGACGTATCACTCAAATGCGATTGAAGGTAGCACATTGTCTTATGCAGAAACGTATGCGATTTTGTTCAATGACAACACATTGAAGATTAACGCGACTGCTCGAGAATTATACGAAGCGATCAATCATAAATATGCGTTAAACTATGTGCTTAGTCATTTAGACCATGAATTAAGTGAGACGATGATTAAGCATCTTGCGCGACAAATCAACCACAATATTCAAGAGATTTCGGGATACCGTACGCAATCCGTACTTATTAGAGGTGCAGCGCATTTACCCCCTAGTCCCAAAGAAGTGCCGAACTTGATGCTTTATTATGTGCATAATTATAACAACACTGTGTATTCAAATATTTATGAGAAAATTGCAGATCAACATATTCGGTTTGAACAAATTCATCCTTTTTCTGATGGGAATGGGCGCACAGGACGTCTATTGATGAACTTTGAATTGTTGAGACATAATTTGCCTCCGATTGTGATTGATAAGGAACAGCGTACGGAGTATTTCAAGTATTTGGCAGATAGTAACGTTATGGGATTGGCACAATTTATTCAACAAGCGACACAAAGGGAACATGAGCGAATTCAGCATTTTGTTTCCTTGACACAAGAGAGAACTCAATCACGTTCGATTGAACCAGAGTTGGAACTATGACATCTTTTGCCAGTATGGCAAAAATCATCAATTAAACAATAAAGGAGTAAAGTGATTATGAGAAAACAAATGGTATTATTCAGTACATTATTGGCGTTGAGTGCAGCGGTTGTTGTACCTGTTAGCGCACAAGAGTCAAGTAGTGTGACAAGTGGCGTAACTTCAGAAACAGTCAAGTCAGAAGTTACTCCAAACCCTTATGCAGATCAAGACGCATTTAATGCGTTCCACCAAGAAAGCACGTTGAAGTATGTTGACGCAATCAAACAAGCCTTCTTCACACCAGAGGGCGAATTAACGTCACTAGGCACACCAGAACGTGTAGAGAAGGTTCAAGCCTACTTAGAGTATCTCGTAGCTAAAGAATTGGTTACGGGTGAGTCTACGGCGCAAATTGACGCGCTATTGGAACAAGTGCGCAATGCTTCAACAGATACAACGGTTGAAGCAACACAAGCTGTTCAACAAGGCATTAGCCAATCAACCATCGATTACTTGAAACCGTTCATTCTAGGATTATATACCGACAGCACGCAACAAGACGTTGCGGAGTTTGTGACGTTTGAACATGCGGAAGCGTTGAAGCAAGTGTTGGCATTCGACTTGATTGTTGAAGCAGACAAAGCAGCGTTCAAATCAGACCAGGCACTTGTTGAACTTGCCTTAGAAATGGCGAAATACCGTCACTATGTATTGAGCAGCTTCAATGAAGATGGCACATTCAAAGACAAGTTGTACTCCAAACACTTGTTGGAAAGCTACCGTAAAATCAAAGACAAGCAAGCGGACTTTGTCGCACGTTATGCAGCACAACATGAACAAATTTTGACGGAGATTAACGCAAGAAAAGTCGCTTCTGAAGCGGTGGCAAAGTTAGAAGAAAAACGTAAGAATGGTGAAAGCATTACGGAAGAAGAATTAGCAACCGTTGAACAAGCGTTATCCAACGTTCAAACAGAAACGCATCGACAAGCGGTTGTCGTTACTCAAACAACAGAAACGCCCCCAGCGCCAGAGGCAACCTACACACCACCTGTGGCAGAACCTGTACAACCTGTTGTAGAAGAACCAACAGCGCCTGTCTATTATGAAATCCCAGCAGGATTCTTCGCATCGTTTGAAGAAGCCGATGCTTATGGATATTCTTTGTTAAATGGTGCAGATAAAGCTAGCTATCAAGCCTATACGGCAGGATTTTTACCAGATGGTCGCGCATATTACGGCGTTGATTTTTGGGCAGCAGGAGAATAATAAATATAGAAATACCACAGTTTTTGACTGTGGTATTTTTTTGTTAAGAGGGAATTTTTGCCAGCATGGCAAAAATTAAGAAAGGAGTTTGATATCATGCCTCAATCCCGTGAACCGCCTGTGTTGATAGTACACTCATACAACAACTCATTTTATTGTCATATCCCGTTAGTCACTCGACTAGCGGGTATTTTTGAATCAGCAGTTCTAAAAACTTATGTAACTTAAGGATTATTCAGCTTGAAAAAATATAGAATAATGATAAACAAGACATGAAAACAAGTTATTTTATGCCTTATTTAAGAGATATTTTCACATAATTTTAAAATTAGGACACACATCTAACCTTTTTTATTTACAAAATGGTGCTTTTCAGTTATTATAGTAAGGTATGTAACAATAATATTGGAGGTTTATACATGACAAATCAATTTGAAAAACAAACAGCAAATACAGGAGTATTGACGTTTGAAATTCCAGTAGAAGACGTTAAGAAAGGCTTAGATGCAGCTTTTAAGAAAGTTCAAAAACAAATTTCTGTTCCAGGTTTCCGTAAAGGAAAAGTGCCACGTCAAATTTTTAACAATTTGTACGGTGAAGGTGCATTATACGAAGAAGCATTGAACTTCTTATTACCAAATGCGTTATCTGCTGCAGTGAAAGAAGCAGAATTAGAATTAGTAGCTGAACCGAAAATCGACGTAAAATCAATCGAAAAAGGCCAACCTTGGGTATTGACAGCAGAAGTTACCTTAAAACCTGAAGTAAAATTAGGCGAATACAAAAACTTAACGGTTGAGAAACAAGATCGTGAAGTATCTGATGAAGAGGTTACTTCTGAATTAGAAGCGCGCCGTTCACGTTTGGCTGAATTAGTCGTCAAAGAAGATGCAGCCGTTTTAGGCGATACAGTTGTAATTGACTTTGAAGGATTTTTAGGCGAAGAAGCATTCGCTGGCGGAAAAGGTGAAAACCATTCATTAGAATTAGGTTCTAACTCATTCATTCCAGGCTTTGAAGATCAATTAGTTGGCTCAAAAGCAGGCGACGAATTAGACGTTAACGTAACATTCCCAGCAGAATACCACGCTGAAAACTTAGCAGGACAAGCTGCTACTTTCAAAGTAAAAGTTCACGAAGTTAAAGCTAAAGAATTACCGGCTTTAGACGATGAATTCGCAAAAGACGCAGATGATTCTGTTGAAACATTGGCAGAACTCGAAGCAAAAATCCGCGAAGAATTAACGACTTCAAAAGCACAAGCAGCTAAAGAAATCGTCGAAGATTTAGCATTGCGTCAAGCAGTCGCAAACGCAGAAATCGTTGATTTACCACAAGTAATGGTTGACGAAGAAGTAAACCGTCAATTGACACACTTCTTGAACAACTTAAAACGTCAAGGCATTAACGAAGAGTTGTACTTCCAAATTACAGGTTCTAATCCAGAAGCATTACGTGCGCAATACGCAGAAGAAGCAGAATTACGCACTAAGACCAACTTAGTATTAGAAGCGATTGTTAAAGCAGAAAACTTAGAAGTTGCCGAAGCAGAAATCGATGCAGAAGTGAGCGACTTAGCGACACAATACGGCATGGATCCAGAACAAGTGAAACGTTTCGTCACAGTAGACATGCTCTCTTCAGATATCAAAATGAAGAAAGCCATGAACTTAATCGTAGAAACTGTTATCGAAAAATAATCACATGACACCTAAAAAGAGGGATTGCACCCGTCTGAAACGGACGATTTTATGCAACCCTCTTTGAAGTCATTATAAAGGAGCTAACTATATGAGCAAAAAGTCCACAACAATGGAAGGCTATTTTTGTTCTTTCTGTGGCAAAACACCTCAAGAAGTCAATAAAATTATCGCTGGCCCCGATGTCAATATTTGTGATGAGTGTGTCGGACTTTGTCAGCAAATTATTGAAGAAGAATTAGGCAGAAAAACATCGACATCGGATGAGCCAATTAACATGCTGAAACCTGCGGAAATTTTGGAAGTTTTGGACCAATACGTGGTTGGCCAAACCGCTGCCAAAAAATCACTATCCGTAGCTGTTTACAATCACTATAAGCGTATCAATATGCTGAAACGTTTTGATGACGGCATTGAACTTCAAAAAAGTAATATTTGTTTAATCGGACCGACTGGATCAGGAAAAACATTTTTGGCGCAAAGTTTAGCACGTCTACTGAACGTTCCGTTTGCGATTGCGGATGCAACAAGTTTAACAGAGGCCGGCTATGTTGGTGAAGACGTCGAAAATATTTTGTTGAAGCTCGTTCAAGCAGCCGATTATGATTTAGAACGCGCCGAAAAAGGCATTATCTACATTGATGAAATTGACAAAATTTCACGTAAAGGTGAAAATGTCTCCATCACGCGCGACGTTAGCGGCGAAGGCGTACAACAAGCCTTACTCAAAATTCTTGAAGGAACCGAAGCGAACATTCCGCCAAAAGGTGGACGCAAACACCCAAACCAAGAATTTTTGAAATTAGACACGACGCAAATTTTGTTTATTGTAGGCGGCGCATTTGACGGGATTGAAACCATTGTCAAAGAGCGTTTAGGAAGCAAAGTCATCGGATTTGGCAATTCAGATGGCAAGTTGGACGAAGCCAAAAGCATCATGCAACAAGTGACGCCAGAAGATTTACTCAAATTTGGTCTTATTCCAGAATTTATTGGACGTTTACCAGTAATGGCAACGCTTGAAAAATTAACAGAAGAAGATTTAGTCAATATTTTGACTGAGCCAAAAAATGCCCTCGTCAAGCAATACCAACGTTTGTTTGAAATTGATGACGTGGAACTCGAATTTGAACCAGAAGCGTTGCATGAGATTGCTAAATTAGCGTTGCAACGCAATACAGGCGCGCGAGGATTACGTGCCATCATCGAAAATATTATGTTAGACGTCATGTTTGACGTGCCAAGTCGCGATGATATTAAACGCATTGTCATCACTAAAGAAACTGTCATTTCGCACGAAAAACCGCACTATTTTAACGCGAAAAATCGTAAACTAACTAAATAAGGAGATTATCTATGAAAGTAAAGCACGCTGAATTAGTGATTAGTGCTGTGTCTCCGAACCAATATCCTGACGATCAAGTTGTAGAAGTGGCTTTGGCAGGGCGTTCCAACGTCGGAAAGTCGTCATTTATCAACCGCATGATTCAACGAAAAGGATTGGCGCGCACCTCAAGTCAACCTGGCAAAACGCAGACGTTGAATTTTTATAATATTAATCATGAATTTCGTTTTGTAGACGTGCCAGGCTACGGCTACGCGCGCGTTTCCAAAAAAGATCGCGCAAAATGGGGACAAATGATTGAACATTATTTGTTAAATCGTGAAAATGTGCAATTATTGTTACTGTTGATGGATGCACGCCATGAGCCAACAGAATTGGACATTGCCATGAAAGAATTTGCAGAAGAAGCGGACATTCCTTACGCAATTGTCTTAACTAAAGTCGACAAAATTAAGCGTAGCCAATGGAATAAACACTTATCAATGTACAAACAAGCATTGGATTTACCGACTGTGGACGCGCTGTTCTTATTTTCAGCGGAAACAGGGCATGGTGTAGAAGATTTGTGGGAAATCATTGAGATGCAAATCAATGACTAACATGAGGAGTGAAAAAGATGAGTTACATCCCTGAAGAAGTGGTACAAGATATTCGCCAAAAAACCGATATTGTATCTGTCATCAACGACTATGTAAAACTCACCAAAAAAGGGCAAAACTATACAGCGTCTTGTCCTTTTCACGAAGATCGTAATCCGTCTTTTTCCGTTCATGCAGGTAAACAAATTTACAAATGTTTTAGTTGTGGACGCGGCGGCAATGTATTCAGCTTTTTGCAGGAAATTGAGGATATTTCCTTTCTGGAAGCCGTCAAAAAAGCAGCTGAACTCGCCAATTTGCCGTTAGATTCGCGTTTTTTTCAACAAGTAACTGAAAGTAATCGTCAAGACAATCGTTTAATTGAACTCCACCAAAAAGTCAACGAATTTTATCATTATTATTTGATGAATACGACGGCAGGGGAAGCGGGCTATCAATATTTATTGGAACGCGGCCTTTCGCCTGAAACGTTAGAAACCTACGCCGTGGGCCTTTCGCCTGAAGATTCGACCATTTTACTGCAATATTTAACAGATGCAAATTATTCACATGATTTATTGATTAAAAGTGGTATTTTCTTTCAGACGGAGCAAGGAGAATTGCTGGATCGTTTTCGTGGGAGAATTGTGTTCCCGTTGCGCAATGCCAAAGGGCAAATCGTTGCTTTTTCAGGGCGAATTTATACGAACGCATCTTCTTCTGATAAAAAAATTGCCAAATATTTGAATTCGCCAGAAACGGATATTTTTCATAAAGGTCAACTCATTTTCAACTTAGATTTAGCACGCCAAAAAATTCGGCAGTTAGACCAAGTGTTGATTTGCGAAGGCTTTATGGACGTTATTGCGTTGCATCAAGCTGGCTTTGAACACGCAGTGGCGACGATGGGAACGAATTTGACGCCCCAACATTTGAATCAATTAGCCAAATTAACGCAAGAATTTGTTTTTATTTTTGATGGCGATGAAGCCGGCCAAAATGCGACACAACGGGCACTGGAACTTGCTAAACCGATCCAAGGACAACGCTTGAAAGTCGTTACTATTCCACAAAAGCTAGATCCTGATGAATGGATTCGCCAAAAAGGACGCGACGCATTTCAACAATTGATTAACCAAGCGTTATCGAGTTATGATTTTTATCAACAACAATTAAAAGGGCAATTTAATTTATCAGACAGCCAGCAATTGGCGCAATACATTAACCAATTATTGCAACAAATTGCGACATTTCAATCTCCCATTGAACGTGCATTGCGACTGAATGAATTAGCACAAACGTATCATTTGGATGTGGCGATTTTGGAAGAGCAGTTGGCAAGGCAATTACCAACAATTCATAAAACGTCTAAGGAACAAATCGCTGCAAGCTCGACGGCGACGGATTACTTGCAAGCACAATCAGACATTATCCAATCAAAATTAGCATTCCAAAGCGAAAAACAATTACTTTCTGCCTTGATGTATTACAAAGAAGCATGGGATTTTGTTGAGCAGTTGAGTGAACCCATTATCTTATTTCATTCGACAGCGCAAGAGTTGTACTTTGCACTCCAAAAGGCCTATTACGATGAAGGGCGCCCATTGCCTTTAACCAATATTGTCAATTATATTGAAGACCCGCAACTTCATCATTTTGTTACGAGTTTGATTTGGGACAGCGAACAATTTGGCTATTCAGAAGCTATTATGCGCGATTGTTTACATGCCATTCAGCAAGCGTTCATCGAATTGCAAATTGAAGAACTCCGCCAAAAAGTTGCCCTTTACGAAAAAGAACAACGTTACTATGATGTCAACGAATTACTGATGACGATTATTCAACTCAATCGTCAACTAAAATCTTAATACGAGAAAGGAAGCGTTCTATGTCAGAAGAAAAAGAAATCCGCGAAGTAGAGCCAACAAAAGCACTCAAACTTTCATTGGATGAAACCGTTCAGCAACTCATTCAAGAAAAGAAAGTAACAGGACAAATTACTTACGACGAATTAGCAGAAGCCGTAGCCATTCCTTATGAATTAGACACTGAAGGAATTGATAAGCTTATTCAAACCGTTGAAGATAACGGGATTGCCGTTGTCGGCGAAGATGGCGGACCAACAAAACAACAAATGATTCGCCTTGAAGACGAATATGATTTTTCATCATTGGATGCAGAAGCGCGAGCAGAAGCCGCAAAAATGAAAGTTAGCGATCCCGTCCGCATGTACTTGAAAGAAATCGGTCGTGTGCCATTGTTGAGTGGGGATGAGGAGATCAATTTAGCTGTTCGCATTCAAGAAGGCGATGAACTGGCTAAGCAAGAACTCGCAGAAGCAAACTTGCGTTTAGTAGTCTCCATTGCCAAACGTTACGTTGGACGCGGGATGCAATTTTTGGATTTGATTCAAGAAGGGAACATGGGGTTAATGAAGGCCGTTGACAAATTTGACCATACAAAAGGATTCAAGTTTTCAACATATGCAACTTGGTGGATTCGTCAAGCAATTACACGTGCGATTGCCGATCAAGCGCGCACAATTCGTATTCCTGTTCATATGGTCGAAACCATTAACAAACTCATTCGTATTCAACGTCAACTTTTGCAAGATTTAGGACGTGAACCATCTCCAGAAGAACTTTCTAAAGAAATGGACTTACCAGTTGACAAAGTGCGTGAAATTATTAAAATCGCACAAGAACCCGTTTCGTTGGAAACACCAATCGGTGAAGAAGACGATTCGCATTTAGGCGATTTTATTGAAGATGAAGGGGCAATGAGTCCAGAAGTCTTTACATCTTCAGCACTTTTGCGCGAACAATTGGAAGATGTTTTGGATACATTGACAGATCGCGAAGAAAATGTACTCCGTCTACGCTTCGGCTTAGATGATGGTAACATTCGCACACTTGAGCAAGTCGGCAAAGTATTCGGCGTAACGCGCGAACGTATTCGTCAAATCGAAGCCAAAGCATTGCGCAAATTGCGCCATCCAAGTCGCTCAAAACAATTGAAAGACTTTTTAGATTAAGAAAATAATAGACGTTCGTCAACAATGAGGGCGACGTCTATTTTTGATAAAGGAGGGAATCTTTTGAATGCAACACACTTATCGCCACGATTAGAAAAAGTCGCACAATTCGTACAGCAGTACGCATCAACTCCAATTCGTTTGGCCGATATTGGCAGTGACCATGCCTATTTACCGTGCTATTTAGCACTAAAAAATGTCATTGAATACGCTGTTGCAGGCGAAGTTGTTGAAGGACCTTTTCAAGCCGCAAAAAAAGAAGTGACGCAACAAGGATTGTCCAATACGATTAGTGTCCGCAAAGGAAACGGCTTAGCGGTTGTCGAACGTGAAGACGCAATCAACACGATTACCATTTGCGGCATGGGAGGCGCCTTAATTCAGACGATTTTGGAAGAAGGGCAGGCCGTTTTAACGAAAGAGACAACACTGATTTTGCAACCGAATGTGGCCGAACATTTAGTGCGCGAATGGCTTATGGCGCATCATTATGAAATCATTGATGAGACATTGATTGAGGACCATCACCGTTTATACGAAATTATTGTCGCGAAGCCTGTACAACAGCCTGTTTTCTTATCGGAAAAAGAACAACTTTTCGGTAAGTTTAACTTGCAACAAAAGACAGCACTTTTTTGTCAAAAATGGCGGCAAGAACAAGCTAACCTCACAAAAATTCGCGAAAATTTATTAAAAGCAACGCACATTCAACCAGATAAATTGCAGCAAATCGAACAAAAAATAGCTTGGATTGCGGAATTTTTGGGGCAGGAGGACGAGGCATGATTACTGTACAACAACTCATTCACCAACTTGAAAAACTGTACCCAACGCAACTAGCCGAAGAATGGGACCAAGTAGGACTACATATTGGCAGCCGAAATGCTTCCGTTACTAAGCTAATGACCGCACTGGATTTACGCTTGAATGTTGTACAAGAAGCTATTGAACATCAAGTAGATACGATTATTGTGCATCATCCGCCAATTTTTAAGCCAATTAAGCGTTTAGATTTAGATTTGTTGGACAATCAGTTGTATGCGTTACTCATTAAACACGATATTACGGTTTATGCATTGCATACGAATTTAGATATTGCTTGGAACGGTATGAACGATTGGCTTGCTGAGGAATTAGGACTCGAAGCGATTGAACCTTTGTGTCCAAGCACAGATCAATCGCCGACAATTGGTCGAATTGGCAATTTGCCTCTGCCTTTAACGCGTCCGCAACTCATTGAACAATTGAAAACGACTTATCATCGCTCTGAATTACCTATTATTGAAGCCAAAGCGCGTTCAACTTATCAGCGCATTGCAATTTTGGGCGGTTCTGGCAGTGATTATGTTCAATTTGCTGCTGACAAACAAGCAGATGTTTTCATTACAGGAGACATTAGTTACCATCACGCGCATACTTGTTACGATTCAGGATTGATGACGGTTGATGCTGGCCATTATATCGAGAACATTTTCATTTCCAAAATGGCTACTATACTCCAACAACAGTTTCCAGAAATAACCGTCATCGCAAGCAAGCAAATAACCAATCCATTTACTTATGAATAAAGGAGAATCTTATATGAATTTTTTTGAAAAAGTACAAGAACGTTTAATTCGTTATGCAAAAATCAACACACGCTCAGATGCATTCAGCAACACCGTTCCTTCTACGGCAATCCAATTAGATTTGTTGAATGTTTTAAAAGAAGAATTGAAAGCTATCGGCATGCAAGATGTCGAATTCAACCCCAAAAATGCATTTGTCACCGCAACTTTGCCGTCTAATTTAGACAAAGAAGTACCAGCAATTGGCTTTATTGCTCACGTAGATACTGCTGATTTTCATTCTGAAAATGTACAACCAAAAATTTGGGAAAACTATGACGGAACGGATTTGACACTGAATGAAGCACAAAATATTGTCATGAAAGTAGCGGATTTCCCTAATTTATCGAACTACAAAGGCCAAACGTTGATTACAACGGACGGCACAACCTTGCTTGGAGCAGACGATAAAGCTGGGATTGCTGAAATTATGACCGCTATGGAATACTTCTTGACATATCCAGAAATTCCTCACGGCAAAATCCGCGTAGCTTTCGGACCAGATGAAGAAATCGGACGTGGCGCTGATTTATTTGACGTTGATCATTTTGCGACAGATTTTGCTTATACAATGGATGGGGGCGTTGTGGGCGAATTACAATATGAAAGTTTCAATGCTGCAGGAGCAGAAATTAAATTTACCGGCAAAAATATTCATCCAGGAACAGCCAAAGGCAAAATGCTCAATGCCATTTCACTATTGAATGAATTCATCAGTGCTTTACCTGCTGATCAAGTTCCAGAAAGAACAGAAGGGCGCGAAGGATTTATTCACGTTTACGATGTCAGAGGAAATGTTGATGAGGCAACGGCGTATTTAATTATCCGTGATCACGATCGTGAGCAATTTGAAGCAAAAAAAGCAACCGTCGAACAAATCACGACACAATTAAACTTAAAATATCCTTCAAAACCAATTAAGACAACTTTGTCGGATCAGTATTATAACATGGCTGAAATTATTTCCAAAGATATGACATCAGTTGATTTAGCTAAAGAAGCCATGCGCATGGCAAATATTACTCCGATTGTTGAACCCATTCGCGGCGGAACGGACGGATCTAAAATTAGCTTTATGGGAATTCCTACACCCAATATTTTTGCGGGTGGCGAAAATATGCACGGACGTTACGAATTTGTTGCGGTTGAATCGATGGTGAAAGCAACCGAAGTGATTGTCAATATTATTGAACTTAACGCAAAATAATTACAAAAAAGACACTTGTCAAGTAGCAAGTGTCTTTATTTTTTCTGGATTGATTGTTTTGACATACCAAACTAAATCGTACCACTGATTAAATTTGTAGCCTGCATTCGCAAAATAGCCCATTTGTGTAAAGTTATTTTTCAAATGAAAGGCGATACTTTTTTGGTTTTCGGATGTGATAAGAGAAACAATTTGGATAAATCCGAGTTGATATAATTCTTGTTCTAATTGCTGGTATAGTTGTTGGCCGATCCCTTTAGCTTGAGCATTTTGTGCCAAATAAATACTAATTGTGCAACAGTAATCATAAGCTTTGCGTTCGTGGAACTTGCCAGCGTAAGCAAAACCGATGACTTGTTCTTCTTCGTTGATGGCGACTAAATACGGAAAACCAGCTTTAAGCGTTGTAGTCAAGCGCGTTTCCATTTCGGCAGCAGTAGGAACTTCTAACTCAAGTGAAATGGCGGTGTCCGTCACATACGGTGCATAAATGCTCTGAATTGCCAA
The DNA here is from genome assembly GCA_030525795.1 of Aerococcaceae bacterium. Classification (GTDB taxonomy): domain Bacteria; phylum Bacillota; class Bacilli; order Lactobacillales; family Aerococcaceae; genus Abiotrophia. Next base: position 27,320 of record JAUNEB010000005.1, read on the forward strand.
AACGTCTTGAAGGGTAGCAGGGCGAATCGTAATAGACATGAGTGACCACCTTTCTCTATTTGTAGATGATTAAATTAGGCCGTGAATTTGCATTAAATCAACTATTTTTTCGAAAGAGGCAATGTCTGCACCCGCTGCATAATCGTGGTCTAAGTTGTAGCGATTGCTTGCTTCTAAGCACGTTGCAAAAATATTTTTCATAATTTGTTCGAGTTCTTGGTCGACTTGTTCGAAAGTCCAGTGAAGGCGTTGAGAATTTTGGCTCATTTCAAGTGCGGATACGGCTACGCCACCAGCATTTGCTGCTTTTCCTGGGCCGTAATAAATGTTGTGTTGCTTGTAGACTTTGATCGCGTCAGAGTCGCTCGGCATATTGGCGCCTTCGGCAACAAATCGCACACCATTTTTAATGAGACGTTCTGCTTGTTCGGCATTGATTTCATTTTGGGTGGCGCAAGGAAGGGCGATGTCGGCAGGAATATCGTAATTCCATAGCGAGCCTTCAATGTGTGTGGCGTGTGGGTGAGATTCTAAGTAGCGCGAAATACGCTCACGGCCCTCAACTTTTAATGTTGCAATAGTTTCCAAATCAATGCCGTTTGGGTCGTAAATACCATTGTCAGAGTCACTCATGGAAACCACAATTCCGCCAAGTTCTGTTACTTTTTTTGCGGCAAAATAGGCAACGTTTCCTGATCCAGAGATGCTTACTTTTTTGCCAGAAATAGTCTCGCCAACTTCAGCTAACATTTCGCGAACAAAATAGACCAATCCGTAACCTGTTGCTTCTGGACGACCTAGACTGCCGTTTGCAGCGATTGGTTTTCCTGTCAAAACACCCGCTTCTGGCCCACGAAGGCGCTTGTATTGTCCGAATAAGTAGCCGATTTCACGAGCGCCAACGCCAATGTCTCCTGCTGGAACGTCCAAATCAGGTCCGATATATTTACTCAATTCAGTCATGAAACTTTGACAAAAACGCATGACTTCGTTATCAGATTTGCCTTTTGGATCAAAGTCGGAGCCGCCTTTGCCGCCGCCGATTGGTAATCCTGTTAAACTATTTTTGAAAATTTGTTCGAAGCCTAAAAATTTTAAAATGCTTTGGTTGACGGTAGGGTGGAAGCGCAGACCGCCTTTGTAAGGGCCTACTAACGAGCTGAATTGTACGCGATAACCTCGATTGACTTGCACGTTGCCTTTGTCGTCTAACCAAGGCACACGGAATGAAATAATGCGCTCTGGCTCAATCAATCGCTCCAAAATCGCCTGTGCTTCGTATTCAGGATGTTCTGCTACGACAGGCTCAATACATTCAAAAAATTCTTTGACAGCTTGCAAAAACTCACTTTCGTGGCCCAAGCGTTTTTCTAAGTCGGCATATACACGGTTGATATAAGCATTTGTTGTCATAAATCCACTCCTTTGAAACTTGATGAAAATAGTATAGCATACCAAAAAAATCTCTGACAATATTAAAACGTTTTCTTCTTAAAATTCTCATGAAAATTCGAAATTGTGCCAAGAATTTGGTATAATGAAAATAGTGTTCATTGATGAAAGGAGAGTCACTGTGACGAATATTCCACAACATATTGCAATGATTATGGACGGTAACGGCCGCTGGGCAAAAAAACGCTTTTTACCGCGCATTGCAGGCCATAAAAAAGGTGTCGAAACCATCAAGCGCATTGCGATTCGCGCGAATGAAATCGGCGTTAAATTATTGACCGTTTATGCATTTTCAACTGAAAATTGGGGACGCCCGCAAGAAGAAGTAAGTTTTTTAATGAAATTACCGAAAGAATTTTTTGCGTCGTTTGTGCCACAACTCATTCAAAATAATACTAAAGTAGCCGTTATTGGGGATTTGACGGCATTGCCAGTCGAAACTCAAGAAGTGTTGCAACAAGCGATCGCAAAAACTGCGCATTGTACAGGGATGGTCTTAAATTTTGCGTTGAATTACGGTTCCAAAATCGAAATGATTCAAGCAGTTAAATCGATCGCAGCACTCGTTCAAACAGGAGAAGTTGCGGTAGAAGATATTTCGGAAGCTCTGTTTGATGCGCATTTGTCGACGGCGCCTTTTGGGGAATTGGCAGCGCCTGATTTGTTAATTCGTACGAGTGGCGAGCAGCGTTTGAGTAATTTTCTGTTGTGGCAATTGGCTTACAGCGAGTTTTATTTTACGGATGTGTTGTGGCCTGATTTTTCAGTAGCGGATTTTGACAAAGCCATTGACGTATATCAGCAACGTCAGCGTCGTTTTGGGAAAGTATAGGAGGCGTGTCATGAAAGTAAGAGTTGCTAGTGCATTGGTAGGATTGGCGCTGTTATTGCCGATTATTTATGTAGGTGGGCATGTTTTTGCGTGGAGCATGTTTGTGTTAGGATTGGTCGGTTTGTATGAAATTGCACGCATGCAAAAAATTGACTATTTTAGTTCGATCGGTTTGGTAGCGACAATTGGATTAGGCTTTGTCTTAATTCCTGAAAAATATTGGTTTGCGCCGATAACACACTTCAATGCGTCGTTTTTATTTTATATTTGTTGCATGGTTTTATTAGTATTGACCGTTTATAAGCAGGAACATTTTTCGTTTGTAGATGCGTCAACATTAGTATTTGGTGCTTTATATATCGGATACGGATTTAGGTATTTAATTGAAATTCGTGACCTCGGCTTGAAAACAATCGCCTTTGTTTTTTTAGTTATTTGGGCGACGGATAGTGGCGCGTATATTGTAGGACGCCGTTTTGGAAAGCACAAGTTAGCACCTAAAATTAGTCCAAACAAAACATTTGAAGGCTCAATCGGCGGTGTTTTAGTGGCGGTTTTGTGCAGTGCGTTGTATATCGCATTCGTCGAACCTAATTTAGCGGGAGTGAATCGTTACATTTGGTTGACTATTTTTCTATCGATTGCGGGACAATTCGGTGATTTGATTGAGTCGGCTTATAAGCGACATTTTGGGGTAAAAGATAGCGGGAATTTGTTGCCAGGACACGGCGGAGTGCTCGATCGTTTTGACAGTACGATTTCTGCCAGTGTGATGTTCATGGTCTTTATTCATTTAATCAAGTAGGAGTGAAATATTTTGCAAACAATTATTGTATTTTTATTAGTTTTTTCAATTATCGTAGTGATTCATGAATGGGGACATTTTTATTTTGCTAAAAAAGCAGGCATTTTAGTCCGTGAATTTGCGTTAGGAATGGGGCCGAAACTTTTTTCAAAAGAAGGCAAAGATGGCGTAGTTTACACTGTGCGTATGTTGCCGTTAGGAGGCTATGTACGTTTAGCGGGCCTCGGCGAAGATGAAGATGCGGTCAAAGCAGGCATGACAGTTGGCTTGCGCTTCAATCAAGAAGGGGAAATTGACCGAATCGACACATCAGAATCTAGTGATATGGATTTGATGCCCGTTTTGGTGCATGCGCTTGATTTGACAAAAGAGATGGTAATGCACGTTGTCCCAGTAGGGCAAACGGAGCAAGTTACTTATTCCGTCAACCGAAAAGCACGCATTATCGAACCTGATGGCACAAGTATTTTGGTTGCGCCTGAAGAAGTGACGTACAATGCGGCAACTCCTTGGAACAAAGCTAGAATGAATGTAGCTGGACCGTTGAATAATTTTATGTTGTCTGTGGTTGTATTTATGATTGTTGGCTTATTTTCACCAGGAATTCCGAATGAGCAAAGTATCATTGGTGAAGTTGTAGCGGGTGATGCAGCTGCGACAGCTGGTTTGCAAGCAAATGACCATGTCGTGGCAATTGACGGAAATTCAGTAACAACATGGACAGATATGGCTACGATTATTGGCCAATCGGCTGACAAAACGCTGACTTTTACCGTGGAGCGCAATCAAGAAACTTTACAAATTGCCATTCCTGTCAAAAGTGTTCAAGACGAACAAACAAAGCAAACAGTCGGGCGAATTGGTATTGTCAAATCAATGAAAACAGCCTTGACAGACCGCTTATTATACGGATTTACACAAACGTGGCAAGTCATTGTAGCGGTGCTGATGGCACTCGTAAGCATGGTAAAAAGCGGCTTCAATTTAAATTCTTTCGGCGGGCCATTAGCCATGGCGCAAGCAACAGGGCAAGCTGTTCAATATGGTTGGCTAAGTACATTGGCATTTATGGGCATGATTAGCGCGAATTTAGGTGTATTTAACTTGTTGCCAATTCCTGCTTTAGACGGCGGAAAAATTATTTTGAACGGAATTGAAGCATTGCGCGGCAAACCTCTTTCTCAAGAAAAAGAGGGTATTATTACATTAATTGGCGCGAGTTTGCTCATTTTGTTAATGTTGGCTGTCACATGGAATGATATTAGCCGCTTATTTTAACGATCATTAAGGAGGGAATGTTTTGAATAAACAACGTGTCTTATTTGAACATTTACTTGAACAAATTGCAATTCAAGATGCGGATGTCGTGTCGCAACTTGCTGAAGCAACGATTGAAGATGTAACTATTTTGGCGAAGTCTGCAGTGTGGAAATTCCAGCTCAGAACGCCTCAACGATTGCATCCGCATGTTTACGAAATTTTTCATCATCATGTGCGAGAAGCGTTTGAAGGAATCGCAACAGTTGAGTTATGGTGGCATTTTGAAAATGGAACATTAGACGATAAGCAATTGTTGGAATATTGGCAGTCTATTGTGTCAATTGTTGGACACAATCGTCCTTTTGTGCAGTCGATTTTGGCTCAAGCCACCGCAAAAATTCAAAATAATGTGCTACATATCGGTTTGTCGAGTCAACATCAAGTAGAAATCATGCAATCACAATTCAACGCACTATTTGAAACAGCACTTACACAAGCAAATATTGAGAACTTATCATTGCGTTATTACGTGGATGAGCAATTAACAGAGCAATCGCGTCAAGCAATGCAACAACGTTTAGATGCCGAAGCACAACGCGATTTGGAAGAATTAAAAGAACTCGAAACGAAAAAAAATACACCCACACCAACTAAAAAAGAAGAAGTAGAAATTCCGCCTGTCGGAAAAGAGATTCCTGATGTTCCGGCAACGCCGATTTTGGAAGTGCTAGACAATCCATTGCGTCAAGTAGTTGAAGGCTATGTTTTTTCGTGCGAGTCAAGAGAATTGAAGAGCGGAAACACATTACTCATCATGAAAATTACTGACTACACAAGCTCCATTAACGTCAAATTGATGTCTGGCCGCTCCATCAAAAAAGAATCCCTCACCCAATTCAAAAAAGGTGACTGGATTCGCCTAGAAGGCGATGTCAAACCTGATACTTATACAGGCGAAATGGATTTTTTCCCGCGGAGTATTCGCAAAATAAAAAAACAAAAACGCCAAGATACCGCACCAGAAGACGCAAAACGTATCGAATTGCATTTGCATTCCAATATGAGCCAAATGGACGCGACAAACTCGGTAGCAGACTTGATTGCCCAAGCAGCACAATGGGGGCACCCTGCCATTGCAATTACTGACCACGCGGGTGCACAAGCTTTTCCAGAAGCGTATTATGCTGGCAAAAAGCACGGAATCAAAGTGTTGTATGGCATCGAAGCATACGTTGTCAATGACGGCGAGCCCATTGCCTACAATCCGCAAGAAATTGAATTATCCGGCGCAACATATGTCGTATTCGACGTTGAAACAACAGGGTTGTCATCGGTTTATGATCGAATTATTGAACTAGCCGCAGTCAAAATGATTGATGGGGAAGTGATTGACACATTCGAAGCGTTTATCAATCCTGGACATCCTTTGTCAGCATTTACGACGGAATTGACAGGCATTACGGATGCAATGTTGGCAGATGCGCCTTTGGAAGAAGACGTTATTCGACGTTTTATGGCGTTTAGCGAGGGCAGTATTTTGGTGGCGCACAATGCGTCGTTCGATATGGGCTTTATCAATAAAGCATACGAACGTCTCGGCTATCCCGCGACAACTTTGCCAGTCATTGATACGTTAGAATTGTCACGTCTTGTTAATCCTGACATGAAATCGCACCGCTTAAATGTACTGGCAAAACATTACGGCATTCAACTCGAACAGCATCACCGTGCGGTTTTTGACTCAGAAACAACGGGTTATTTATGCAACAAATTGTTAGAACAAGCAAAACAAATGTTCCAAATGACGCACCATCATCAACTGAATAACCAGCTCGGAAAAGGGGACAGCTACAAGCAATCACGTCCATTTCATGTAACCATCTTAGCCAAAAACCAAACGGGATTGAAAGATTTATTTAAACTCATTTCGGCAGCGAACGTGCAATATTTTTATCGCGTGCCACGTATTCCGCGCAGTTTATTGCGTAGCTATCGCGAACATTTGCTTGTTGGAACGGCTTGTAGCGAAGGCGAAGTATTCACCGCCATGATGCAAAAAGGCTACGATGAAGCTGCAAAATTAGTGGACGATTACGATTACATTGAATTGCAACCAAAATCCGTTTACGGCCCACTAATCGAAAAAGAACTCATCCGCAGCGAAGCAGACCTTGAACACATTCTCAAAGAACTCATCCGCCTCGGCGAAGAAAAAGGTAAAATCGTCGTTGCAACGGGCAACGTTCACTATTTGGACGAAAAAGACGCCATTTATCGCGAAATTTTATTGCGTTCCATGAAAGCCAATGCCAATCGCAAACTGTACTTACCGCCGGTGCATTTTAGAACTACCGACGAAATGCTTGAAGAATTTGCCTTTTTGGGCGAAGAAAAAGCACTCGAATTAGTTGTCACAAATCCGCAAAAAATTGCAGATTCGATTGATGAATTGGAAATTATCAAATCCAAACTTTACACACCTAATATCGAAGGCTCTGACGAACAAATTCGCGAACTCAGCTACACCAAAGCCTACGAATTATACGGCAATCCATTACCCGAAATCGTCGAAAAACGAATCGAAAAAGAGCTGAAAAGTATTATCTCTAACGGATTCGCGGTCATTTATTTAATTTCACAAAAATTAGTTCATAAAAGTATGGAAGACGGCTATCTAGTCGGGTCACGGGGCTCGGTTGGTTCGAGTTTAGTTGCGACATTGACTGGAATTACTGAAGTCAATCCATTAGCACCGCACTATTATTGCCCAAATTGCCAATATAGCGAATTTATCGCAGACGGATCCGTCGGCTCTGGTTACGACTTGCCTGATAAACATTGTCCAAAATGTCAGTCCCTTCTTGCAAAAGACGGACAAGATATTCCGTTTGAAACATTTTTAGGGTTCCATGGCGATAAAGTTCCCGATATTGATTTGAACTTTTCGGGTGCGTATCAACCGCGTGCGCATGCTTATACCAAAGTATTGTTCGGCGATGAATATGTGTATCGTGCAGGAACGATTTCAACGGTTGCTGAGCGGACTGCATTTGGATATGTGCGCGGTTATTTGGAAGAAGAGCAGCGCCAAATGCCGAACGCCGAAAAGGAACGCCTCGCAAAAGGAATTGAAGGCGTTAAACGAACAACAGGGCAACATCCTGGGGGAATCATCGTTATTCCTGATTATATGGATGTGTTTGATTTTACACCGATTCAATATCCCGCCGATGACCAATCCGCTGAATGGAAAACGACGCATTTTGATTTCCATTCGATTCACGACAATGTGCTGAAACTTGATATTTTAGGGCACGATGATCCAACCGTTATTCGGATGTTACAAGATTTGAGTGGCATTGATCCCAAAACGATTCCGCCAACCGATCCAGATGTGATGAAATTATTTAGTGGAACAGAAATTTTAGGTGTTACACCTGAACAAATTTTTTCAAATACAGGGACACTAGGCATTCCTGAATTCGGAACAGGTTTTGTCCGTGGAATGTTGGAAGATTCTAAGCCTGCAACTTTTGCCGAATTATTGCAAATTTCAGGACTATCACACGGAACTGACGTCTGGCTTGGCAACGCGCAAGACTTAATTCGTAATAACATCGCACCTTTATCAAAAGTTATCGGCTGTCGTGACGATATCATGGTTTATTTGATTCACGCAGGGCTAGAAGAAGGGGTCGCTTTTAACATTATGGAAGGCGTGCGTAAAGGAAAGGGAATAAACGAGGAGCATCAAGCTATCATGCGTGAAAAGAAAGTGCCTGAATGGTATATTGATTCTTGTTTGAAAATCAAATATATGTTCCCGAAAGCCCATGCGGCCGCGTATGTCTTGATGGCATTGCGTGTTGCATACTTCAAAGTACATTATCCGCTTTATTATTATGCTGCGTATTTTTCAGTACGTGCGGACGATTTTGATATTGTTGCGATGCATCAAGGTAAAGAAATGGTCAAACGCCGTATTCGCGAAATCAATGCTAAAGGCTTTGACGCTTCTGTAAAAGAGAAAAACTTACTGACCGTGCTTGAATTAGCCAACGAAATGCTCGAAAGAGGCTACAAATTCCAAATGATTGACCTCGAAAAGTCTGACGCCGATCAATTCATTATTGAAGGCGATACGCTCATTCCGCCATTTAGAACGGTTCCAAGTTTGGGTGCCAACGTCGCGCAACAAATCATTAAAGCACGTCAAGAAAATCCATTTTTATCAAAAGAAGACTTGCACAAGCGCGGAAAAGTCTCAAAAGCGATTATTGAATACTTGTCAGAACACGGCGTTTTGTCCGATTTACCTGATGAAGACCAGTTAACGCTATTTTAGGAGGAATTTGCATGAATATTACTATTTATTGCGGTGCTAGTTTTGGCAACGATGAATGTTATGCAACTGCTGCTCGAAAAATCGGGCAGTGGATTGCTGACAACGGCCATTCGCTCGTGTATGGCGGCAGCAAAGTTGGCTTAATGGGTATCGTTGCGGACACTGTTTTGGCGAATGGCGCTGAAGCCATCGGTGTCATGCCAGCTTTTTTGCAAGAAAAAGAACTGGCGCACGAATCGCTGTCGCAATTGCACATTGTAGATGACATGTCGCAACGCAAGCGCAAAATGATTGAATTGGGCGATGTGTATATGGCTTTGCCAGGCGGACCAGGAACCCTCGAAGAAATTAGTGAAGTCATTTCATGGTCACGCATCGGGCAAAACGCTAATCCGTGCATTTTATTCAATGAAAACGGCTATTATGACTGCTTGCAAGCTCAATTTCAGCGTATGGTGGATAACGGATTTTTAACTCAGGACGATTATGGTAAAATTTTATTCTCATCTGATTTAGAAGTAATCCAAGCATTTATCGAGCGATATGAACCACCGAAATCAGTTTATTAAAATATTTTTAGATAAAGTATTACATTAAGAATGTTCAATTTTTACAACCGTCGCAAAAGATGGTAAAATAATAGCGTCGACCACGACAACTCTTCGCCTTGTGCAGAGAGGAGGTGCCGATGATGAACAATCTTGCTATTGAGCTCTTACTTGCCGTTATGGCAAATATAATTTCGTATTATATTTGCAAATGGTTAGACGGTAAGGAAAAATAGTGGCGACTAGCCTAAATTGACACGAAAAAAACACAGCTTAGCTGTAACTATGCTGTGTTTGGTGTCGATTGAACGACCTTGCTATTAGTTAAATTGTATCATAGCATAGTCGAAAAATCAAATAAATTCAAAAAATAGTTAGTGATATATATAGTAGTTTTAGATAATTGATGGATATCTGATATTATCCAATTCAAAAATACGATAATATATATTATGTAAACCTAAGTGTGTAACCCAAACTCCCTATCCGTTTTAGATAAGGAGTTTTTTTGTTTGCTGTTATTTCGCGCGTTTCATTGACTGCATAATTTGTTGAACTTTTTTAGCGGAAGGTTTTTGGCCCATTTGCGCCATCATTGCTGCGATCATACGCTCGTCAATTGGTGGATTTTCTTTGAAGTAATTCATCATATAGCGACGTGCCATGAAGAATCCGCCGATAAACCCTCCAATCAATGCAATAACAATTAATAATAATGCGATCCATAATTCCATAATAATGCCTTCTTTCTTTAATTATTTGTCTAAATGACGATTATGTAGCTGTTTTTCAGCTTGAATTTGTTTTAATTTGTCTGGTGTGACGTCCGTACCTTCTTCGTCGACAATTTTCATGCCTTCGATATGATGACGCATTCCGAAGCGCAAGTTTTCCAAATATTCTTGGCGAAGTTGTTGTTGTTCCTGCTGTTCCGCTTCGGATAATCCATCAGATTTTTTTTTGCGAGCTAAAAAATTTAAGCGCTCGATTTTTTCTGGCGTTAACATAAAGCCCTCCTCTCTCAAATAGCGAACATTCGTTTGATTAATGCGCATGAATATGTTATAATGAACTTACTATAAAGAAAGGTGTGGTTATAGTGAGTTCGTTATCCAATAAACAATTGAATATTCTAAAATGTATTCACGAATCTTTAGAAGCCCATGGATATCCGCCAACGGTGCGCGAAATTGGTGCTGCAAGTGGCTTATCTTCAACTTCAACCGTTCATGGACATCTGGAGCGTCTTGAAAAAGCGGGCTACATTTCACGTGACTCAAGTAAAACTCGTGCGATTGAATTATCGCAATCTGCATTAGATTTGCTTGGCATTCGTCCAAAGGAAATTCCCCTTCTCGGTAAAGTAGCAGCCGGCAATCCGATTTTAGCAATTGAAGAAGCAAGTGAATTTTATCCCATTCCGCCCGATGTGCATTACGATCCAAGCGAATTATTCATGCTAGAAATCGATGGCGAAAGTATGATTAACATTGGGATTTTGGATGGAGATTTAATTACCGTGCGCAAGCAATCAACTGCCCAAAATGGCGATATTGTCGTTGCGATGACGTCTGAAGACGAAGTCACATGCAAAACTTATTTTAGAAAGGCGGATCACTTTGTATTGCGTCCCGAAAATGACTTCATGGAAGATATTATTCTCAAGGAAGTGTATATTTTAGGGAAAGTAATCAGTTTGTATCGCCGCTTTTAAGCCAAAGACTAGCGTTGTCTAGTCTTTTTTTAGTAGTGTAATAAGGCTTTGTAATCGTAGCCTGAGAGTTTTTCTTTGCCGTTTAATTCGTCTAATTCGATGAGGAATGCGCAACCTGCTACGACACCGCCTAATTTTTCAACTAAGTCGATGGAAGCTTTAATTGTGCCGCCTGTTGCTAGTAAGTCGTCCGTAATTAAAACGCGTTGTCCAGGTTGAATAGCGTCTTTATGGATGGTTAATGTTGCTGAGCCGTATTCTAGTGCGTAATCTACTTCGATGACTTCGCGTGGTAATTTACCTTTTTTGCGAACGGGAACAAAGCCGATTGACAATTCATAGGCAACGGGACAGCCGACGATAAATCCGCGAGCTTCGGGGCCTACGATGACGTCTACTTTCAATTCGCGTGCGTATTCTACCAATTGTTGAATGGCTTCATGGTAGGCTTCTCCGTCTGCCATTAGCGGTGTAATATCTCTAAAAATAATCCCTTCTTCTGGATAATTATCCACGCGGGCAATATAATTTTTTAATTCCATTTTGGAAACTCCTTTATTCAAAATAGGTTTTTATCGCTTGGATAGATTGGTAAATCAATAAGGATTCGGCTTCCATTGCTTGTCGGTAGTGTTGCATTGCAGGCAAACGGAATAAATCTATCGGTTGCTGTGTGTCCACAGGTTGACGCGTTGCGTTTCCCTGTTCTATTGTAACAAATTTTGCTTCAAAAAACACATGAAACATCAATTTTAATTTGGAAATTGATAGTTTTAGTTGTTGATTCAGTAGCGGTAATTGCTCACGAACGTTGAAGGATTGTGTTTGTTTTTGTAGCCAGCGGAATAATTTGGCGAATTCTTCGCGTGTCGGCTCTCCGTCTAAATATTTGGAATGTGTGACGTAAGCGCCTAGCACAATCGTTTTCCATGAGTGTTGCTGAATGATTTGTCGTAATGCGTCAATCTGTTGTGGCGGCTCCACAATGACTAAGCATGCGGCGCTTTCGGGCGCAACTTGTCCGTACAATATCGCTTGGCAATGAGCAAATAATTTAGGTTCATAAAATGCTTTCAATGACTGATTTTGGAAAACATAGACCGCATTTTCATAATGGAAAAATTCAGGCTGGATACGGCTTCCGCGACAGTCAATCCATTGCGTTCCTTCTATGCCGATGTCTTTGAGTTGCAGTTGTGGCGTGCGTTGATTTTGCCATTCATTGATTGAAAGTTCGCCAACGAATGATAAAGTGTCGCCTTTTTGGAAATGAGCGAGGCGTTCTGCCATCGAAAAGCCAATCATATTAATATCGTTGGCTAATAATTTTGCATGCGCCTTATTTGTGCCGATGAAGCGAATATCTTGCAAAGTTGCATGATTCAGCATGAATAAAGGCTTTGGATTGTCCATGCCAAAAGGTGCCAACAAATTCACTTCTTCAATGAATGCGGTTGTAATGGCGTCAGATTCAAGCGCTAAATCAATGACTAACGGTTCTTTTTGTGTGGTTTCGGCTACAAATTGTGAAGCTTCTTGCAACATTCCTTTGCAAAATGCTTCCCACTCTTCTTCCAAAATGGTCATCCCTGCGGCTTGGCGATGCCCACCAAAATGAGCCATGCAGTCTTTTTGGGTGAGTAGCCAGTCAAATAAATGGGTGCTTTGGGTACTGCGTCCGCTTCCTTTGTACCATTTTTTGTCGGGCTGATATTGACACAAAATGACGGGGCGTTGATAGCGTTCTAATAAGCGACTCGCAACGATACCTAAAACACCTGCTTGCCAATGGCTATCTTGTTCGATAATAATGGGCGGAATGGCGTCTAAACGATCAATTCGTTCAACAACTTGTTGATAAATGTCTTCGACGATTGCTTTGCGTTCGTCGTTTTTTTCGTTAATGAAGTGAAGCAATGTTTCGGCTTCAGTTTCGTCAAGAGTTTTGAGGAGTTCTAGGGCTGGCGTTGGATCGCCTAGTCTGCCAATTGCATTCAATCTTGGTCCGATAGTGAATCCGACTGTATCGGTGTCAATTTTTTCTAAATCGATGGATTCCTTTTCGAGTAAGGCGCGTAGGCCAATGCGTTGCGTATCAGGCATTAGTCGTAAACCACTCATGACAATCGTACGGTTTTCGTCCGTAAGCGAAACCATATCGCTAATTGTCCCGATGGCCGCCAACTCTATTGCTTCAACAGGCACTTCTTCCAAAAGCGCGGTCGCAATTTTGAGTGCAACCCCTGCCCCACTCAATTCTCCAAAAGGATACGCTCCTTCAGGATGTTTTGGGTGAATAATGGCATAAGCTGGTGGCAATGTTTGTTGAATTTCATGATGGTCGGACACAATGACGTCTACGCCTTGTTGCATCGCCCATTCAATCGCTTCATGCCCAGCAATGCCGTTATCGCACGTCAAAATAAGCTGAACGCCCTCTTCTATCCAAAATTGATAACGTTCCTTATTCGGTCCGTAACCATCTGTCAAACGATTCGGCAAATAATAGACGACGTTAGCGCCTAATGCTTCCAACGCTTCATACAAAATGAGCGTACTTGTAATGCCATCGGCATCATAATCGCCATAAATCAAAATCATTTCGTCTTCTTCGATAGCTTGATGTAGGCGTTCTACCGCTTTTTGCATGTCATAAAGCAAAAAAGCATCGTGAAATAATTGAGGTTCTGGATGAGTTGCTTGTTTGATTTTTTCAGCAGAATCTAGGCCTCTAGCAAGACACAATCGCAAAAATGGATCAGAATACTTCAATCCTTCGTCTTTCAGCGCTTGAATACGCTCGTCGGGCAATTCGATTGATTGAAGTTTCCAATCATATGTTGCCAAATTCATCATGAAGCAACACTAGTTTCTTCTGTCGAAACTTCAGGTGCTTGAGTTGTTTGAACAACTTGAGCAGCTTGAACGTTTTGCGCCGTTTCAAGTTGTTTTTCGGTTGTTGCTAATTTGGTTTTGAGTGATTGCAACTCTGATTCGAGTTTTTTGACTGTTTTGCGATGCGTGTGAAACGATGTTAGTGAAGTAATCAATCCCGCAACGACGCCAAGCAACAACGATGCCAAAATGACTAAAATTAACGGTACTTGCTGTTTCATTAAGAAAAAGTCAACTTGTACAGGATTTGTATTTTGTAATGCGAATAAAACGACGCAAATAATTAATACGAGAGATACAATCAATTTCCATTGTTGTTTCATAATGAATCCTCCTTAAAATTAAAATGTTTTACAATGAGATAATCTGCTATTTTCGGGAAAAGTACGGCTAGTTTACTTGCAATGTGCAAAGTGATTGGCAAATTGAGTTCGCGTTTTGGACGCGTAATGGCTTGAATCATTTGTTTAGCAAGCATTTCGGGGCGCAAACTATATCGTTTTACCCGTTCAAAATAGCGTTCTGATTGGGCATCGCGTGAGAAAAATGGCGTATTAACAGGTCCAGGATTGACGGTTGTGACATGAATGCCGGCATCCTTCAACTCCAATCGCAAGGCGTTCGCGTAGCCGATGACCGCGAATTTGCTTGCGGAATACACACTTGTTGAAGGCGTCGCTAATTTTCCTGCGATGGATGCGATGAAAAAGAGATGTCCGCTTCCTTGTTGAATCATTTCGGCAGCGACTAATTGCGATAAATACATCATTCCAAATGTGTTGACAGCAAACATATCTTGCATTTCTGAATAAGAAAATTCTGTCGCGCGTTTAAACGTCCCATACCCTGCTCCGTTAATGAGCACATCGATTCGTCCAAAATGTTGTTTTGTTTGGGCAACAACACGCTCAATATCAATACGATTGGACATATCCGCTACTTCAATGCGAACTTCTGCTTGAAATTGATCGATAAGTGTCTGCTTCAATGATTCTAATAGTTCTTGTCTTCTAGCGACTAATACTAAACGCGCGCCATTTTGGGCGGCTTGGGACGCGATTTCCTTGCCGATGCCGCTAGAAGCGCCTGTAATTATGATGACTTTTTGGTTGAGCATAAAAAATCTCCTAATCAATTTCGTATTCTTCTAAATCATGTACCAAATGCGTATTCGGAAACACGGTTCGCGCTTCTTGCTCGAGGCGACGCGCGTCTTTTCCTAAATATCGCGCACTAATATGATTCAAAAAAAGTTGTTTGACATTCGCCTGGAGCGCTGCGTTAGCCGCTTGATGGCTCGTTGAATGGTAATAATTGGCCGCCATTTTAGGTTCGCTCGCTTCAAAGGTACACTCATGAACGAGCGCGTTCGCATTTTGGGCGAGTGGCTGAATGTTCGGCGTTTGCCGTGTGTCGCCCAAGATAGTAACGACATTGCCTTTTTTGTTTGGTGCCAAAAAATCTGCCCCGTTCAAAACAGTTCCGTCTTCTAGAGTCACGATTTCGCCGCGTTTTAATTGTCCAAAAATCGGTCCATTCGGAATATTGAACGCTTTTAATTGATCAATCAACAATTCCCCTACGCTATCTGGCTCTGTAATTCTGAATCCGAACGACAAAACACCATGATTGAGCGGCAAATAATCGACTTTCCACCCTTTTTCAAAATGGAGCGTCCCGCCTTCTTCAGATAATTCGACAATTTGTAAAGGATAAAGCAATTTTGTTTTGGAAAATTTTAATGTTGCTTGAATGAACGACTGAATGCCTGGCGGACCATAAATCGTCAACTCGCCCTCTCCGCCTTGAAATGAGCGACTGCTCAAAAATCCTGGCAACCCAAAAATATGATCACCATGCAAATGCGTAATAAAAATTTTAGTAATTTTGCGCGGTTTAAGCGTTGTATGCAAAATTTGGTGTTGTGTAGCTTCGCCGCAATCAAATAGCCACACTTCGTTCAATTCGTCCAGGAGTTTGAGCGCCAATGCACTAACATTGCGACCTTTAGAAGGAACTCCTGCTCCCGTTCCCAAAAAAAGTAATTTCATCATGACCTCCTGTTTTAGCGTTGTAAATAAATTTGTTGGGCGACATATTTTGCTAATTCTAGTGCGCCGTCTTGGTTTGGATGGATGCCATCTTCGTAAAACCACACGTATTGATAATCGTTGGCGTACGTAGCCCAGTCGATAACTTTTACGTTTTCGTAGCGTTGAGCTGCCAAATGGATTTGCGCATTCGCGTTATAAACCCATTCTTTTTTAGCTGCTGACGTAATGAAATAATGTTGGCGATCTGTGCCGACCGCTTCAATGTAATCGTTCAACTGCCCTTCCGTAAACGAACTGTTCGTCCCCAAAATGGTGACAACGGTCGGATAGAGTTTTTCTTGCGCCTTCAAATTATCCACAACAGGCACACTTTGATACAAATGGCGCCCAATCGCTTCGTCGAATACAGCTTTCGGAAAAACATCCCTCAACTTCTCAACACTCGCCGCCAAAATGGAATCGCCAATAAAAGTCACTTCTAAGGCGTTGGCGTGCAGCAATTCTTCACGGGTTAGCCCTTCAATATTGTTAATAATTTTGACTTCTTGCGTCGATTCCGTCCGCGTTGATTCCGCAATTTTTTGGTTTTCTTCGATTACTTTTTGGACGTCTTGTGCGACGTTATTACGACTTTCTGGTGCAATCATCGCGCCAATCGTTCCCGTCACCAAAAAGATACCATATATAATCGTCAAGGCTTTAATACCGAGTAGCGTTCCTTTATGCGTCATCAAATAGCGTACTTTATGAACTGATTTGGCAAAGTTAAAATCTTGCCCGAATGGTAATAAAATTTGACGCTGTTCAAAAAGACGATACGAAATTTCAGAAAATAACATAATCAATGCAAATTGAACTGCAGAGCTGAGCCAAACATTTTCTGAAATGAATGTCAATTTTTGAGGGGCTAATAAGTGGATTGGATAAAACCACAAATAATAAGATAGCGACCTTTTTCCAAAAAAGACAAAGACAGGATTGCTAAAAAGTTTGTGCCAAATCGTTTGCGGATGCAGAACGGCAATCATCAATACCGCGCTAATGAGCGTGTAAAGTGCCATCCCGAATCGATACGCGAACGGCTGCGTGCCGTACACAAATTTTAACATCAAAAAGCTGAGCGCAATCGTAATCAGTCCCGTTAAATTAAACGTGCGCTTTAATTGCGGCGACAACGGTTTGGGTTGCAGTTGCGCTGGAAATAGTAAACCAATGGCGCCACCTAATGTAAAGGCAAAAGCTCGCGTCAAAATATCATAGTAAATGCGACTTGGGTCTGCATTCGGGCGATACAAGTAACCTAATGTAATGGCTGATAACAGCGACAAAACGAGTAACATATTGGCTGTGACGACCGCTTTTTTGTGCCAAGAATGCAACAGCAACATGACTAACGGCGTCAACACAATCAGTTGCGTGTACAAAGCAATGTACCACAAATGCGTAAAGGGACTCGGATTGACCGACTGCACAAAATACGACTGGTTACTAAAAATTTGATAGTAATTGTTCAAAAAAATCAAACTGGAAATCGCCATATTGCGAATATTGTACAAAAACTGACGCTCAAACGCGACAATGTAAGATACCGTCGTGACAATCATTGCCAACATCGGGAAGAAAATTCGCTCAATTCGTGTACGATAAAAATATCCAATTCTTGCAGGTTGGCGTTTTAACTGCGCCACATAAAAATGACGAAACGTAAAGAAACCCGCAATCAATAAGAAAAAGTTAACCGCTAAAAAGCCTCCGGGCAACATATGCTGGAATAAATAGTAAAAGATAATCGTTAATATCAAAATACCTTTTAATCCATCAAAAATAGCTAAACGTTTTTTAGGTGAAGGTTGTTGTTTCATCGTGTTCACCTAGTCCATAAATTCAAATTGATAACCTGATAATTCAACCAAATCGCCTGATTTAGCACCTGCTTGGCGTAAAGCGTCGTCAATGCCCATGGAACGCATTTGGCGTGCAAAACGCGCGACACTTTCATCGTGAGACATATTCGTCATCGCGTAAAGTTTTTCGATTTTGGCGCCTGTAATTTCAAAATATCCTTCGTCTAGGCGGTGAATTTCAAAGGCGTTTTCGTCTTCTAACACATAATGCGCTTGCTCAATGATTTCTTCTTCCAACGGCACAAATTCGGCAGTCGTTACCAAATCGTACGTACGATGCAATAATGGCTGCAATCCTTTTGTTTGCCAAGCACTAATTTCAAAAATTTCGTACGGTTCAATACCTTTTTCTTGGCAATAAGCTGCTAGTCTTTCTTTGAAAATTGGCAAGTTTTCTTGAGCGGTCTGCTCGTCCATTTTGTTAGCGACGATAAGCATTGGCCGCAATAATAATCGCTCGTTATAAGCCGCTAACTCATGCATAATATCTAAGAAGTCTTGGAACGGTTCGCGCTCGTGCGTTGCCGCCATATCAATGACGTGCAATAAAACTTTTGTGCGTTCAATGTGGCGCAAAAAGTGAATACCTAAACCAACGCCTTGTGACGCGCCTTCAATCAACCCTGGCATATCTGCTGCGACAAATTCTTTGTCGTAAGATAAGGAAACAACGCCTAAATTTGGTGTCAAGGTTGTGAATTGGTAGTCCGCGATTTTCGGTTTAGCGTTACTAATGACGGAAAGTAATGTTGACTTCCCGACGCTTGGGTAACCAACTAAACCTGCGTCTGCTAATACTTTTAATTCGAGTTGCAAGTCGAATTCTTCGCCTGGTTCGCCGTTTTCGGCGATGGCTGGTGCGGGATTTTTGTGCGTAGCAAATTTGATGTTGCCACGTCCGCCGCGTCCGCCTTTTGCGACGACGATTTCTTGTCCTTGTTCTACTAAGTCTGCAATCAAAGCTTGAGTTTGTGCGTTGCGGACAATGGTTCCTGGCGGCACGCTGACGATTAAATCTTCAGCCGCTGCGCCGTATTTGCTCTTGCTCATACCATTTTCACCGTTTTTGGCTTTAAAATGACGATTGTATCGGAAATCCATTAAGGTTCTCAAACCTTCGTCTACTTTGAAAATGATACTGCCGCCTTTTCCGCCATCGCCTCCAGCAGGGCCGCCGTCTGGGACGTATTTTTCACGTCTAAAGGCAACCATTCCGTCGCCGCCTTTGCCGGCTTTGACGTGGATTTTAGCACGATCTAAAAATGTCGACATGATTGTCACTCCTTTCGTTTTAGTTATACCTGTTATTAAAATTTGCTAATCAACAAGCGCGGATCGACAACCGTCAAAATAAATTCGGTCAACTCACGCATTGTTGCAAGACGATTTTGACGAATGTCCAAGTCGTCTGCGTTTACTTTATTATGCTCAAAATATTGTTCAATGGGTTGCGCAAATTGTGTCAACCGATCGTAACTTTCTTGGACACTTAATGATCGATTGAGTGCGTTCAAACCTTCGAGCAATGCTTTTTCTGCAGGCGTTTGGCTCAATGCTGGATTGACTTCGACGACTTCTTCGACTTTCGCGCCTAAATTGACGACGCGCGTAATCGCTTCAACGGTTTCGCGATAAACTGCGGGAGCTTTTTGCTTGTGTCCTTGCAAAATGTTCGCGGCTTCAACGAGGCGCACAACATTTAAGTGGCTGCTTTTTAGCACGGCTTGAACAATATCTACATCAATTGCTAACTTCGACAAGTGCTGCTGAATACGCGCTTGAATAAATTCCACTAACGACGCACGTAACGCCTCGTCTTGTGGCAACAGCGCCAACCAATCAAAATCCCATTGCTGTTTCAAGGCAATTTCGACCAAGCCCATCGCCTGACGACGCAACGCATAAGGATCGTTTGACCCCGTTGGAATCATCCCCACGCTAAAATATTGCACGAGCGTATCCAATTTGTCTGCAAATGCCAAAAATGCACCTGCAGCCGTATCAGGTTGTGCTCCACCGCTTGTCGTCGGTAAATATTGCGTCCGAATCGCTTGAGCAACTGCTTCATTTTCTCCAAAATGTTTCGCGTAAATTGCGCCGATTTGGCCTTGTAATTCAGCAAATTCGCCAACCGTTTGTGTCATTAAATCAAATTTGTAAATGTGCGCGGCACGTTTTGCCGTAGCTAGGTCGCTTTCTGTCACAGGAATCACTGATTGTAAAGTTGCTAAAGATTGCACCACACGCGCTTGTTTTTCGGCTAACGTCCCTAATTTGAAATGCTCATTAACAGACGCCAACTTATTGACGAAGAAATCAACAGAATGTTTCAAATCTTCCTTGTAGAAAAATAACGCATCTTCTAGTCGCGCACGCAACACTTTGCGGTTTCCTTTAATGACATTTTCAAGGTGTTCGGCATTGCCATTACGTACAGAAATGAAGACAGGTAATAAGCGACCTTCTTTATTTTCCGCGTAAAAATAACGTTGATGGTCACGCATTGCCGTAATTAAGACGATTTGCGGTACTTCTAAGTAAGACGGCTCAAACTCGCCATAAAAAGCTGTCGGCCACTCAACAATGGACGTCACCTCTTCCAACAAATCTTCATCAATTGGCACAACCCAATCGTTTTGCGTAGCGATTTGGGCAATTTGTTGACGAATGTTGTCACGACGCTCTTCAAAATCAACCAACACATATTGCGCACGCAACGCTTCGACGTACTCTAATGGGTGCGCAATCGTCGTTGTTTTGCCCAAAAAGCGATGGCCTCTCGTTTCGTTGCCTGCTTTTACGCCGACAAACTCAACAGGAACAATGTCTTTTTCTAGCAGAGAAATAATCCAATGAACTGGGCGAATAAATGGCGTTTCGTATTGGTTCCAAATCATCGTAACGGGGAACGTCATTTGTTGAATCACAGTGCCGATGCGTGACAGCACATCGAACGCGGATTGCCCCGCCACAAATTTATTGACGAAAATATACGCTTCGCCATTCACTTCTTCCGTGACGATATCGGCTTCGCTCGCTTGTTGCCCTTTCAAAAAGCCGAGTGCTGCTTTTGTCCATTCGCCCGCTTCGTTGCGCGCAATTTTTAAGGCTGGGCCTTTTACTTTTTCGTTGAGGTCAGCTTGTTTTTCTGCCAAGCCGCTTACTAACACTGCCAATCGGCGCGGCGTCGCATAAGCCGTCACCGTTTCAAAGGCTAAGCGTTCTTCCGCCAAAAAAGTTTCCACACGCGATTTGAATTGCGCAGACAAATCACTTAAAAAACGTGCTGGAATTTCTTCCATACCTAATTCTAATAAATAATGGGTCATTTTGCTTGCTCCTTAGTTTTCTTTTTTGAGTAACGGGAATCCTAGACGCTCGCGTTCGTTCACAAATGCTTGAGCGACAGAACGCGCCATTTTACGAATGCGCCCTAAGTAACCTGCACGATCCGAAACCGAAATCATGCCTCTTGCATCTAACAAGTTGAACGTATGGCTACACTTCAAAATATGGTCGTACGCTGGATGCACTAAGCCAGCTTCAATCAATTTTAATGCTTCCGTTTCATACGCAGTGAACTGTTCGAATAACATATCGCTGTTGCTCAATTCAAAGGCGTATTTTGAATGTTCATATTCAGGCTGACGGAAAATTTCGCCGTATTTAACGCCGTCAACCCATTCCAATTCATACACATCTTCCACATCCAAAATATACATTGCCAAACGTTCTAAACCGTATGTAATTTCGCTTGTGACAGGATGACATTTTAACCCGCCAACTTGTTGGAAATAAGTAAATTGCGTAATTTCCATGCCGTCAATCCAAACTTCCCAACCTAATCCCGCGCAGCCGAGAGACGGATTTTCCCAGTTATCTTCGACGAAACGAATATCATGTTCTAATGGATTGATGCCAATGGCTTCCAAACTTTCCAAATACAATTCTTGAATATTCAATGGCGATGGCTTCATCACAACTTGGAATTGGTGATGTTGGAACAAGCGGTTTGGATTTTCACCGTAGCGTCCGTCTGCTGGACGTCTTGACGGCTCCACATATGCCGCATTCCAAGGTTCAGGGCCAATCGCTCGCAAAAACGTGTACGGACTCATTGTGCCGGCACCTTTTTCAGTATCGTAGCTTTGCAACACTAGGCATCCTTGCTTCGCCCAAAAATCTTGTAATGTCATAATAATTTCTTGCATCGTGCGTTTTTTCATCAAAATTCCTCCTATTTACATAAAAATTCCCTATGACTGTGCACCAAAACGGCATACAATCATAGGGACGAAAACATCATAACGTTTCGCGGTTCCACCCTAATTCTAGTCAGAAACTAGCACTTTGAGGTTATACTTACTGTTCGTATGGCTACCATTCGATTTGCTTTGGCTCTCACCGTCCCAAAGTCGCTCTACTATCTTTATTTGTTCAGCACACACTACTATAATTCTAATATTCTTACCAAAAAAAGTCAACTTATTGCGTCAATTCTAGCTCTTTTTTGATGCGGGTCGAAATTTCTTCGATGGATGCTGCATCTGGAATATCGTAGTACACACCATCAATAGTCGTTCCAGTTCCAGATAACTGGTAATTTTCAATATTATTGGCAGCAGAACTGTAATTACGAATAACAGATGATATTTCATCGAATGTCATATCCATCGTAACGACACCTTCCAACGATTCCAAAATTGCGTCATAAGAAACTAACGTTTCCGCGTCTACCATTGCTTTTACGATGGCTGTAATCAATTCACGCTGACGTTTTTGGCGACCGTAATCTCCTTCGCCATCTGAACGGAATCGAACGTATTGCAACGCCGTAAACCCATCCATATGCATTGTTTGTCCTTCATAAAATTGATAGCCGTCAATATTGAACGTTGAAGACGGTGTAATGTAAACGCCACCTACTGCATCGATAACTTTTTCAAAACCGCCCATGTCAATGGTAAACGTATAATCAATTGGAATATCAAGCAAGTTTTGAACGCTGTTAACGGACATTGCTGAACCGCCAAACGCATAGGCGTGGTTAATTTTGTCTTCCATGCCGTAACCAACAATTTCGGTACGCGTATCGCGTGGAATGCTCGTGATTGTTACGCGTTTTGTATCGGCATTGACCGTTGCAACTAACATAACGTCTGAACGACCACCGCCTTCTCGGCCGTACTCACCCGTATCAATTCCTAATAACAATACCGAAAATGGTTGCTTTTTACCATCAACAATTTGGACTTGTTGTTCACGCTTCATCTGTTGTTCTGCCGGCTTTTCAGAATAGACCGAATCTAGTGAATCGCGAATGGAGCTGTATGCACGCCACACGTAAAAAGTGCCGCCTAACAGCAATACGAATAAACTTATTAAAATAATTGGCAAGCATCCGCTACGCTTGCGACGGCGTCTAATATTTTGTCTACTTCTTCTCATAGATACCCTCCTGAATATGTCTACCTAACATTATAGCAGATACCCACAAAAAAAACTATTATTACCTTTCGGAAAACACACGCGTTTTCTCACGCATACTCAAATATCGATCTTGCCCAATAATCAAATGATCCAACAACTCAATCCCCATCATCTCGCCACAACTAATCATCCGCTTCGTAAACACAATGTCCGACTGAGACGGCTCCGTATCGCCACTCGGATGGTTGTGCGCGATAATCATGCGTGCCGTCGGATATTTGACCGCTTCTTTAAAAATTTCTCTCGGATGCGCAACGCTCGAATTTACTGTCCCGATAAAAATAGTCCGCTTTTTGATAATTTCGTTTTTGGTATTGAGAAACAAAACGACCAGATGTTCTTGGTGTAAATTCGCCATTTCGTTCATTAGCCACTTCCCTGCTTCTTCAGTTGAAGTCATCACGCCAAACTTCGGAACACTACACTGGCATACACGCATTCCGAACTCAATCGCAGCTTTCAATTCACTTGCTTTAGTTGGCCCAATTCCTTTGATGGCTTGCAATTCTTCCAAACTTGCTTGTTTCAATTCGCTCAAACTATCAAATGTTTGCAACAATTTCATGGAAAGTTGCAATACATTTTCGTCTTTGGTTCCTGTCCGTAATAAAATCGCCAATAATTCATGATTAGATAGCGCCTTTTCGCCGTAAGTCATTAAACGCTCACGCGGTTGAGATTCTCGCGGCACTTCTTGAATAAACGATGCAAATGTTGTCAAAAAAAAATCACTCCTTTCTCATAAATACACGAGAAAAAAGTGATTTCACTCAATAAAATAATTGACGCACATCTGATACAAAATAGAGCGACCCTGTTACTAATAAAACTGATTTTGGATGTGCAGCGTATGTTTGTTGGTAATTTTGGATGAAAGTCTTCCAGTCAGATACAAACTCAATTAGTGTACTTAATTGAGATGTATTACTGACAACTCGCTTAAAATTATCCAACCTCATTGAATAACGATGGTCAAATTCAGTTAAGACGATTTTTTTTGCATTAAAATTGTCCAAATCATGCAATTGCGTTGATTGGTCCTTTGTCGATAAACCAGAATACAAAATCGTCAAATCGTAGCCATCAAACAACGACTCAACAGATTGCTTCAATGCCATCAACCCTGCATGATTATGTGCGCCGTCAATATAAATAAGTGGCTGCTCATTTATGCATTCTAATCGCGCTAACCAAGTTGTCTTTTTTAGTGATTCGGCAGCTTTTTGCCAATCAATTTGGTGATTGGACTTTTCACACCAAGATTCAAAAGTCTTTAGTGCTACGGCAACATTATCAAGTTGATGTCCGCCCAACATTTGGATAGATAATAATTCACGCGTACCATTTTGCGATTGATAATCAAAAGTAGTTCCATTGAGTGAGGCTTCGTGTACTTTGCGAATCGCAAAATCTCGCTCATAATGATAATGTGTCGCCTGCTGATTTTGTGCGGTTTGTTGGATAATTGCTAATGGAGACGCGTCTATTTTGCCAGTGATGAGTGTTTCGTTTGGCTTGATAATGCCGGATTTTTGTTCAGCAACTGATTCGAGTGTATTGCCAAGTTTTTCTGCATGGTCGAGTCCAATCGTTGTAATGACGGCAATTTGCCCATTTAATACGTTGGTCGAGTCCAATAATCCGCCAATCCCAACTTCGAATAAGCAGACGTCGCATTTTTTACGTGAAAAATGAACAATTGCCATCAATGTGTACAGTTCGAATGCCATGACCGAGCCGAATTCGGTGGTTTGCATGTATTCGTTCAATGATTGCATCTCATTCGTCAACGCAATGAGTTCTTCGTCGGAAATCGGGATATTATTGATCGCAATTCGCTCATTAAATGCCATAATATGCGGCGAAGTAAATGTCGCCACACGAAAACCTTGGCTCATCAATAAATCACTCAAGAACGCAGTCGTCGAGCCCTTGCCATTCGTCCCTGTAATGTGAATAACAGGTAAATCATGATGTGGATTTCCAAGATAAGACAAAGCATGATTCAGACGTGATAAGTCCGGACTTGGATTTGAATTAGTTTGAGTGGTAAGCCAATGGATAGCTGATTCGATAGTAGAGTTGGTCATAGGGGCTCCTTTGTAGTTAGGTATTTGATATAAGTTTTTATCCAATAGGTGCTCTATTTATACTTCTGAAAAAATTTGATTGATAAATGCATTCAATGTCAACTAATTATAATGAATCGACTCTTCGGAATGAAGAAGGTGTGTATAAGCTACAATTTCAATAAATTTGTGGTATAATAGATAAAAATTTAGCTGTTTGGAGGTATTATGACTAAAAAAATTATTCAAGTTGTCGCAGCAGCCATAAAAAAAGATGGTAGGTACTTTTGTGCACAGCGTCCGGAAAATAAGTCCTTGGGAGGTCTCTGGGAATTCCCAGGCGGTAAATTAGAAACTGGTGAAGCACCTGAAGTTGCACTAATCCGTGAAATAAAAGAAGAGTTTGACGCAGATATCGAAATTCTAAATTATGTGAACAAAGCTTCTTATGATTATGACTTCGGTACGGTAGTCATGACGACCTATGAAGCAAAACTCCTATCAACTGAGCTTACTCTATTAGAACATCAAAATGCAAAATGGTTAGCACCCGAACAGCTTCATAGCCTAAAATGGGCACCTGTTGATTTACCAGCTGTTTATTTACTTAATAAAGGAGTGGTGTCAACTCAATTTGAGGAAAAAATCCAATAAGTTTCTTTATAGCAAAACGCATCATATCAAGGTCTTTGAACACTTGATATGATGTTTTTTATGATTTTTGAATACCTTTTATTTTGTCGTTAAATAATGGAACAGATCTGCTTGAACAGGCTCCACCAAACTAAACAACATACTCACAACACTTTCTCCAGCTTTTTCCATTTCTTCTGCACTGTTATCAATGTAAGATAAGGGACCAAGGTAGTAAAAATCACCACCTTCAGCATCATCTTTAATGATAAACAATTCTAAACGCAGGCCGTTTGTTGCAGAACCAATAATCTGCTTAACATCTGGTGAAGCTAGATTGCGCTTGTTTTTCGAGAACCATCGTAGGGTAGATTCGCTGACCAACTCATCTTCATACTTAATAGTGTCATTGATATCCTCACTTTTATGGTAGGTAATAAAGATCGGACAAGTATTTGTATCCTTGTCAATCTTATAGCCACCAATATTGAGCGGTGGTT
>JAUNEB010000006.1 GCA_030525795.1 Aerococcaceae bacterium
GAGCAAGTTCTTGATTGTGCATATTACTATGATAGTGATGAGCATGTTCTTGATGATGCGTATGACTATGATCGTGATGATGTTCTTCAAATGTCAAATTCAAATAATTGGCTTGAATCCCGTGAACATTTTTGCGAGTGATAGTCATTTTGAACGGATCTATCTCTAATTGTCTCAATTGGTCTTGAATGTACTGTTCATCTGCCCCAACATCAATTAAAGCAGACAGTAACATATCACCAGCGATGCCGTATTTACAATCTATCCATAATGTTGTCATATTAATCTACCTCTTTATTGATTAGTTTAATCGTTAATGCCGCTTGGTACGCCGCTCCGAATCCATTATCGATATTGACAACCGAAATGCCTGATGAACAAGAAGTCAACATTGCTAAAACAGTCGTCAGTCCTTCTAAATTAGTTCCATAGCCCACGGAAGTCGGTACTGCAATGACCGGTACATCCACTAAGCCAGAGACAACACTTGGCAATGCGCCTTCCATACCTGCCACAACAATCAGGACACTCGCTTCACGTAGTCGATCTATATACGATAATAATCGTCCTAACCCTGCAACACCGACATCTTGAATCATTTCTACGTGACAACCCATCCATTTTAAGGTGTTCACTGCTTCATACACGACAAAATCATCGGAAGTTCCAGCTGACAATACTAACACCTTCCCTTTCTTAAAAAAGGGATTGCTTCCCGCAACAAATGTTTGACCAATTGGATCATAGTCTCCTGCAGGTAGCGCTGTTTTAATTTGCTCCCATTTTTCTTTAGAAAAGCGCGTAATTAAAACATTGCCATTATGTTCATATAATGTTTGACTAATTTTCAAAATTTGTTCGGCACTTTTATGCAGGCCATATACAATTTCCGGAAATCCTTTAATTGTTTGACGATCCAAATCCACCTTACTAAAGCCAATATCCTTAAAACTCATTTGCTCACCTATCTCCATTCTTAATTGTCGCATTCATATTTCCTGTTTGATAGCCTTCTAAATCGAGCGCGACATTTTTAAAGCCGATGGCTTTGATTTGTTCATTCCATTGTGCATAGTAACTGATAAATGTATCCAATTCCGATTGGGGAAGTTCTATTTTAACTAGAGATTGATAATATCGCGCACGGCTATGACTGAATCCTGCTTGCTTCAAAAGAGCTTCAACTTGATTCACTTTCGCGATTGCTTCCAATGAAATTTCGCTACGATAAGGAAAACGTGAAATTAAGCTACACGACGGAATTTGGTTCCAAGTCACAATCCCCAATGATTTTGCAGCTTCTCTCACTAACTGTTTATCAAATTTTGCCATAATCAATGGACTGACTATTCCTAAGTCCTCTCTTGCACGTAAACCTGGTCGATAATCCTTTAGATCATCCAAAATCATTCCATCACACACCGTTTGAATATTTTGTGTCTGAGCAAACTCAATGACAGCTTGATATAATAACACTTTACTAAAATACCAACTATCTGGTTGGTTATAGCGAATTTGATCGCAAGCTAATTCATTGAGTTCAACCACATGATATTGCCACCCGTATTGTTGAGCTACATCCACCGCTGCTTGCGTTTCTTCTTCTTTATGCAATTCGGAATTTCCAATTACAACCCATACATTTTCACGGCCTAACACTTGATTCGCATAAAAAGCTAGCAAAGTGCTATCAATGCCTCCCGAAAAAGCAATGGCCACTCTTTGATACGAGCGTAATAGTGCTTCTAGTTGACGTAATTGCTCCATATTCTCACCTATCAAAAATTTTTATGTGTCGCTAAATACATTTGCTCTGCTTGAGTTGAACGTCGATTCAATGCTTGATTTCTAAACGGAAAGCGCCCGAATTGCGCGATGACTTCATAATGTGCTTTTGCATAGCGTATATTACGTTCACGTCCAATTCGCTCAAACACTTTCAATGATTCTTCTTGTACGGCTAAAGATTCAGAGTGCATAAACGGCATACAAAGAAACACTTGTTCAATTTGACTGAGTTCCTCCAGCTCAAAACGACTCAACGCTTCGCGCGCATAATGCAACGCCAAACTGTCACTCATAAAAGCCTGCCCCTCATTACGAAACATATTTCGTGGAAACTGATCCAATAAAATAACGATTGCTAAGTAACCTTGAACCGTATCTAACCAACCCTCTAATTGACTATCGAAAGCCGCTTGATACATCTTAAAGAAACGATCACGAATTTCTTGATCAAATATCTCTGATTGAACAAACCATTTTGGTTGTACATCCTCCGCAAACCAAAAATCTAGTACTTCTGTATAATCCATTCTAGCCGCCCCTTTAGGTTTCAATATTCAGTAAAAAATCAGGAGCAGGCAAGCATAAGAAGTATAACTTGCCTATTTACTTGACTTCTCAAATTCAAGTAGTCACTCCCTAAAAGCTCTTATGTTATTATAAATCATTTGCACGTATCTATCTATGAAAAATTGACATACCTTTTAGATGGCGAGCGAGCATTCTAACATTTATAGCGATCCGCTAATGGCGCTACATCATCTTTCATCATCAAGTGAACCGCTGCTGTCGTAAAAGTTTTTGGTAATGCCAAAATATTCGGGTTTGGTCCAACATATTTTTTCATCGCGTCTTCTAATGCTTCTTCAAAGGTTGCACGTGTTTTCAAGCCCATTGCTCTAGCTAATCCTGGTTTTTCAGCACCGACTAAGTAAATAGCAGCCGTATTTTTCTCCGCTAAGTGCGCGCAAGAAATCATACTAAAGCCATGGAATGGATGGAAAGCATGCGCATAACGATATTGACGAATATATTCTTCATTCGTTGCAAAATATTCTCCGTATTGATTAATATCTGGTAAGATATCGCCCGCATCTTGGAATAATTGAAACAGTTCAGGCAAATATGGCCATAATTTTTCATTGAAGTAGCCGTTACACTGACTTGCGCAAATGAAGACGCAATTATCACTGAGAACGCGTTTATGGCGAATAACTTGTGCTGATAAAGCTTGCATTAGCATAATCGGGTTCGTTCCCATTCCATCTCCATAGTGGAAAAACTGCGGCATTCCAAAAACAACAACGTCGTATTTTTTCTCTGCGAATGGAACGTACGTACGTTGGTTGCCGACTACCCATGCTTTTTCTTGAACTGCATCTGCGGCGCCCGTATTGATTTCGATTTGACGAGATTTCGTGTCTAAAACCGCATCACAGACGAAGAATTTTTTGCCCATACATTGTTCCATATAAGAGCCGATTTCATCAAACTTATGGCGCATCATGGAGCTATTATTAACGGGCACAAAATCTGGTCGGTGCATTACTTTAGGAACATGGTGGCTTGCAATAGACTTCCAATGGGTAATCCCTGTTGCCGCATGCTTATAGCCACCTGAATAGCCACCATAAGGATTGCCTTGCGTATGCCCAATCATAATCGCTAAATCACTATCGTAAACATATTTGTTCATGATCACAGGGTCGCCTTGCGGTGTCCGTCCTAAATCGACTAAATGATCATAATCTTCACTGTCGTGGTTAATAATTTGCCCTGTTGGCGCAAATTCAAAGTACAATTCGTCTCCGAGGACGCCACGAATTTCTTTTTCGGTATTTTTGCGATGCAAACCGTTTGAACAAATCAATAAAATATCTTCTTTATGAACACCCGCTGCATATAATTCTTCCAAAATTAGTTTGATAGAAACTTTACGGTGCGCTGTTGCGTGTTCGCCACCTTTAACACGGTCAGGAAAAATGATTGTCACTTTACTTCCAGCTTTTACTTGCTCTTTAATTGGTGGTAAGCCCATTGGATTACGAATAGACTCGCGTGTTTTTTCGATTAGTAGTTCCTCTGGAATACATTCTGGATCTGGAACTGTTTCGCCAGGAATAAACACATCTGTATTATCAGGCAAAAGTGCCTCTTTAAGACCATGTCCGTATTCAAATGCAATTTTTTTCATCGTAAGCCTCCTAAATTTTAACTAAAATATGTTTCGATAATATCAATATATTCGTCTGGATAGAAACCAATTTCTCCTGTAAAACGAGTTAACGCAATTAGTCCGCCATCCAGTTCAGCTATATTAGCAATTTTTTGTGCATTATTTTGCTTCAATCCGCCACCATAAATAACAGATGAGTCTGGTAATAACGTCTTAATATACGCCGCCACTTCCGTTATTTGTTCTGCAGTCGGAGGCGTTTTGCCTGGACCAATCGCCCAAATGGGTTCGTAGCCGATTGTAATGTGACTTGTATCGGTATTTTTTAACCCGACTTCAATTTGAGTTCGCAAAACCTCTCGCCATTGATCGCGTTGCTCTAAAGATTCGCCAATACAATACAATACGTCTAGCCCTGCCGCTTGTGCTTGTAAAACCTCTTCATTGAGCAACTCATTGAGCGGTGTCATATATTCTTCAGTTACTTTACTAAAGATTTGGCTCAAATGTTTACGTTCCTCAAAATGGCCAATAATAGTGTGACTGACGCCTAGTTGTAACATGGATTTTGCCGTTCGATGTGTCGTAAATGCTCCAAAATTCCCGCCTTCACTTACATCCTCTCGAAAAACACCTTGACAGCCAATGTTTACATTGCTTGTATTCTCGCAAGCTTCAATGGCCTTTATGAGATGCGCTTCAGGAAAGTAAATCACAAATTCAATGTCTTGTTTTTGACTAATTGTCGCCAATGGCTGTTCTACTTTTTCGATAATTGCTTTAGCCCAATTCAAACTATCCGGATTCGTATTGACCCCGCCATGCTGTTTTAGCACGTCAAATCGCTTTAAATTTAAATGTATTTTTTTAGTCATGTTATCTCTCCTAAATTCTACTTGGCTCGTATTAGAATTGTTTCAACGCTTTGAACATGCGCTCCTTATAGGCTTCAACACCAGGCTGATCAAATGGATTAACACCCATAAGCTTACAGGATAAGTAGCAACTAAATTGGAAAAAGTAAAACAATTCGCCAAACGCTCGTTCATCCATTGCTTCTAGTAATAATTCTGGGATAGCCGGTATTGTTTCCAAATGCGCTTCAAATGTTGCGCGATAGGCAACTTGATTGATGTCCCAAAAATCTTGACCATCAAGATAATCAAAGTTATCTATCTTCGTATCTGCTTTGATAAGTAATTGACTATTAGGCTTTTCTACATTCAACATCGTTTCAAAAATAATCGGATTTCCTTCTTGTACAAATTGTCCAATTGAATGTAAGTCTTCAGAATACTCCGCATAAGACGGATAAATACCACGAGCCTTTTTTCCTTCACTTTCACCGAATAGTTGCCACCACCATTTATAAAAACCGTTAAATTGCGGTTCAAAGCTAGACAACAGTTCGATACGGTAGCCTTTTTGATATAAGAAGTTGCGCAATGCTGCATATTGATACGCTATATTGTTTGTGTCGTTCGTCAATAAACGGGAACGCAATTGCTTGGCCGCCAACACTAACTGCTCAATATTGACGCCCGCAACTGCCATTGGTAATAGGCCTACACTTGTTAAAGAAGTAAATCGCCCTCCTACATTATCTGGAAATGCAAAAAATTCGTATCCTTCTTGTTGGCTCAAAGCATGTAAACGACTGTTGGTTGTGCCCGTAACGCTAATTCGTTGATAAGCATCTTTACCGTAGCGCTGTTCCATATATTGCCGCAATACTCTAAAACTTGCCCCTGGCTCCAATGTTTCAAAATTTTTCGCAATGCAATGAATATATACTGACTTTCCTTCGAGTTGCATCAATACTTGATTCAGCGAATGCGGTGATAATGTATTGCCGCTATAAATAACTTGTGGACTATTTTTAGTTGCTAAAGCCTTAATTACAGAACGCGCTGCGTTATTTGATCCACCAACACCAATTAAAACAAAAATGTCAGCTTCTTTACGTACTTGTTCAGCAAAATTTTTTATGCATTCCAATATTTCGGAAGACATCCATTCGTCAATATCAAACCAACCTAAATTATTTTGAAATTGTACTTCTCCTTGCACTATTTCCGCTAGAACAGCTTGATGTTCATTTAGATACCGTTCAAATTCTTGCTTGATATGCTTATTTTGCCAATTAATTTTCAACTCCATAGATACATTTCTCCTATAAAGAGGAGCGAAGATACTTAGCTGACTATAAATATTTCCGCTCCACTTCGACTATTTTTGATAATGTTTAGCCATTTGTTCTAATGTACGAGGTTCGATATAGTCTGCTTTCCCTACACTTCCGAATTGAGCGCATAAAGTATAGACGATTTCTTGCGTTGCTTTCATAATAACATCGGTGAGTAATTGTTCTTCTGGACTATGAACGGTCCCGTACATCAACATATCCATTAATGGATGTAAATACGCGCGCGGATCTACAAAACTAGGATGATTTAACAGTAATTCATTTACTTTGGCAATACGCTCGTTTTTCAATATTTCTGGTTTCAACTGCAAAAGTTCTCTAACACGACGCGTCGTAGCTAAACGAATATCTGTGTCAACGTTGATTTTATTGATTCCTGCATGGCAAACTTCGATAAGTTGATTCATATTGATGCCATGAGCATTTTTTATTTCGCCACCTAAACGAATAATGCCTTCCACAATGTGTTGTGGTACGGTAGAAGAGCCGTGACTCACTAAGAATCCGTCAATATTTTCGTGACGCATACATTCTTTAATCGCCATTGGAATTTCCTTGCGAATGACCGTATTTTGTCCTTTGTTTGGGCCATGCATCGTCCCATAACTAATAGCTAATGCGTCAACTTCTGTTTTTTTGAAAAATTCAATGGCTTTCAAAGGATTAGTATATGTACTGCTTTCGCTAAAAACGTCATCTTCAACACCAGCTAAAATACCGAGCTCGCCTTCTACTGAAATACCTCTAGCGTGCGCATATTTTACCACTTCGCGCGTCAATTCTACGTTATCATCAAAACTGAGATGGCTGCCGTCAATCATTACGCTTGTATAGCCGCCATCAATTGCCGCCACACACGATTCAAAATCGGACCCGTGATCTAAATGCAACACGACAGGTATTGGACTATTTTCCGCATACTTTCGAACGGCATCTCCGATATTTTTTGCACCTTTTCGCTTATCTTCAATCGTACATTTTGGAAAATCAATACAGCCGCCCATAAAGCCATTAGCCAAATTTGCTCCTTGCAAAATGGCTGGGCTTCTTAATATTTCATGCGCTTCAATGGCTGCTTGAATTTGCGCAACGGAATTCACATTGAATGCCGCTTGTCCAAAACGATATTTATCTGCAGCTGTTAAAACATCTCGCATATTTACTAACATTCACTTACACCTCTTATCATTATTTAAATGAAATCATTTCAGGCATCGCTTGCACGAATGGCTGACACCACTCAATAAACGCCGGCGTTACCCCGTTGCCCGATGGATTAATAAAATGTCGGGGCATTGTTTTTTCATAAAGCATCACGTCTTTAATCGGAACAAGTTGCGTTTCTACTTGGTAATCTTCACTTTCTTGGCGCATTAAAGCCACCATTTTGCCTGTTTCTCCAGCAATGACCGCTTCGACCGCTTGTTCTCCAACTAAAATGGCTTCCGCTACATCAAGTGGACTTTGCATTGTAATGGATGCGCGTCCTAGTAATCCTGGTTTTTCTCCGCGTGCTTTGTAACCTAATTCTTTAATAATTAAATTAGCAAGATGCGCACTGACATCTCCAAAATAAGTCGCCCGTCCTACTGTAAAAATCGGCGCAACAATTGGCTTTCCTTCAGAATCTTTTAGCCCCTCACTTGCTACAACGACAATCCCTTTTTTGTGTTGCAACAAGTTGCGCACATCTTCCAAAAATTGCGTCTGTGAAAAAGGAACTTCTGGTAAATAAATCAAATCGGGTTTATATGGCCCCTCAATATCTGCTAGAGCGCTGGCCGCTGTAATCCAGCCAGCATTACGTCCTGATGCTTCAATTACTACGACGTGAATCGGCAAACTAGCGACATCGTAACAAACTTCTCTAACACTTTGCGCAATATATTGAGCTGCACTTGCAAACCCTGGACTATGATCCGTTACGGATAAATCATTATCCATTGTTTTCGGGATGCCAATGACACGAATCGATAATCCTTTTTCTTGGCACATTTCATAAAGTTTTCCACAAGTATCCATTGTGCCATTTCCGCCGTTGCATAATACATATTGAATGTTGTGCTTCACCAAAATGTCTACCATTTTTTCGTAGTCTTCACGTTCAAGCGGATCTCTCGAAGTTCCGATTGCTGTTCCTGGTGTCTGCTTCAAATGTTCAATTGTTGAATCATCCAAATCCGTTAAATCAATGAATTCTTCCCTTAACAAGCCGCCTGTTCCATTTTTCGCTGCGTAAATACGGTCAATTTCGGGTGATTTTTTCGCTTGTTTGATGACACCGTATAAAGACGAATTGATGACAGCTGTCGGACCGCCGCCGTGTAATACTAATAAATTTTTTGCCATACTACCTCCTCCGGCCATCAAAAAATGACCTGCCAACCATTATATAAATTGATTAAAACAACGATGATAATGACCCATTGGAAAAACCGCGTAATTTGTTCCTCTGACATTTTTCTATTTAATTGCGCACCGAGCAAGCCACCAATGACTGCTGCGGGAATGATGTATGCTAACATTCCTAAATCGAATTGCGCCGCCGAACCTTCCAAATAGATCGTCACCAATTTTGCAAATTGCGAGAAAAAGATAATGACAATCGAGTAGACGGTGGCATCTTTTAAGCTCATCGAAAACATTAAAACTAATAAAGACACATTGATTGGACCACCGCCAATGCCTAAAAAGCTTGCCGTAAATCCTAAAATAAAGCCACAAATTAAGTAATAAACGAGCGCTGATAAATTCAGCGTGTAGCTTTTGTTGCGGCTATGATAATAGGCAAAGATTAATGTCGCAATGGTTAAGATGATTTGAATCAATTTTACGTGTTGCTCATCCGCAAACTGCGTCAAAAACCATTGAAACACTTGATTACCTAATACGCCACCAATAATTGCACCCGTCGCCACAAACAACACGAGTTTCATATTGATTTTGACGCCATTTTTGATTTGTCTTCCTGTTGAAACAATGGACATTACGAATACTGCCACCGTCGAAAAAAACGAAATTTCCGCCACAGAATGTGCCCCAATCGTATCCAAAATTGGCTTAATCAATACGCCGCCACCCATTCCCGAAATTGCACCGATAGAATTGGCAATAATAATGACTAGCGCATATAATAATCCTTCCATTTTCACAACTCCTATTTTTAGCTGACAAATACGCTTTTTCCTTTAACGATTGTTTGTACTACTTGATAATCTTGATCTAAAATGACAATGTTTGCTAATTTTCCGACATCAATCGAACCCACTTCATCAAACATATCAAATAATTTTGCAGGATTTTCCGTCAATAATTTACTTACCTTTGTGACAGGCGCTCCTGTATAATTCATAATGTTGCGCAAAGCTTGCCCTGTTGTTAACGTACTTCCTGCTCGTACATCTGCATAAGCTAACTTCGCGTCTCCGTTTACCACAACGATGTCGTTGACGCCTAATTTATATTTTCCATCGGGCAAACCCGCTGCCATAATAGAATCTGTGATAGCAACGACACGATCCCAACCTTTCGTTTGCAACAACATTCTAACTGTTCCTGGATGCAAATGACGCCCATCACAAATCGCTTCACAATAACATTGCTCAGATTCTAATACCGCGCCCATAATAGCTGGTTCATGTTGATGGAACAAACGCATCGCGTTAAATGTGTGCGTACAACATTGCGCGCCTACTTCAATTGCTTGCTTAGCTATGGCATAAGTTGCACCAGAATGTCCAATCGACACTTTAATCCCTTTTTCCACAATATCTGGAATATGTTCCACAATTCCTTCAACTTCAGGAGCAACCGTAACATATTTAATTGCACCTTTAGCTGCTTCTTGAAATTTAGTCAGTTGCTCATGGTTGTAAGGGACAATCAGATGTTCTGGCATGGAACCCCGATATTCTTGCGATAAATAAGGCCCTTCCAAATGAATCCCCATAATGTCAGCACCTGTTAAGTCCTTCGTCTTAAATTGGTGATAGCTTTCAATACAATTCAACACGTTTGCATCTTCATCCGTAACAATTGACATCAAAAAGCTTGTCGTCCCTTGCGTTGCAAATTGTTTAGATAAATGAGATAAATCTTCCGCGCTGGCATGGT
Organism: Aerococcaceae bacterium; assembly: GCA_030525795.1. Lineage (GTDB taxonomy): Bacteria > Bacillota > Bacilli > Lactobacillales > Aerococcaceae > Abiotrophia. The sequence goes on from JAUNEB010000006.1 coordinate 10,281, forward strand.
TAATATCCACATTAAATCCACCATGTGTATGAATATCAATGAATCCAGGACTTACAATTTTGCCTTGCACATCGATAATCTCGCCATCAAAATTATCCAAAGAATCCGGAGTAATCTTCACAATTCGTTCATTTTCAATAATGACTTGGCGTTGTTGTAATTCGCCATTTCGGATGACTTGGCCGTTAATTAATGCTAATCTGCTCATTTAATTCACTCCTTTGCTTTTTTATCCTAATGGATGGTTAAGTACAAAATCACTCGCATATACGCGGATATTCGGATGATTTTGTAAAAGAGTAACAGGAAACTCTGGCGTAGCAACACCGCAAACCGCGCGTCTTAATACGCTACGATGCCATTCGCGAAAAACACCCAAACGAATTTTTTTGGCAGCGTTAATTTCGCGCATTCCGATAGTCACGCACCATTTGGGCATCATTTCAATAGCACCTTGTAAATCGCCGACCGCATTCACTGCAACTGTCATTGGATCAATTTCTAGAACACGTGTTGGCAAAGCTAAAAAGTCTTCATTAGACAATCGACCATCTGGTTCGTTAAAAGCTACATGCCCGTTGATTCCAATGCCTCCAAAACACGCATCAACTTTTCCAAGTTGTTCAATCAAGGTTGGAATGTGTGTTAAGTTGTTTGGATCCGGGAATACTCTTTGTGTTTCTGGCATGACTAACTCTGCATCAATTTTGGAATATACTTCCCGATTCATGAACCCTCTAAAACTTAAACGATGGTTAATATCAATCCATTGCTGATGATCGTCTAAGTATTCGTCCATATTAATGAACCAAACATTTTTTAATGAGAGTTGTTGCTCATTGACCTTAGAAACAAAATATGAGTAATGCCCAACAGGTCCTACTGGACAAATAATTACGGTTGGTTGGTCTAGTTGATTATTTTCAGAAATAATCGCAATCATTTCATCTGCTAAAGCATTGAAAATTTCATCGTTATCTTTTGCGCTAACAATCGGCAACTTAGAATGTGCTATCAACTCTTCTTTCGAATAATAGTAATATTGCATGTTTATATGCTCCTCTCCTACATAAATAAATGCTCCAAGCCTAATCCTTTAATAATATTGACAATTTCTACGCTACGTTTGACACCGAATTTTTTCAATAGAACCGTAATTTGACTTTTAACGGTGGGAACTTCGACGACTCTTATTTTAGCAATTTCTGAAATACTATTGCCGTGTAATAAAAGGGTGATGATTTCACGCTCTGAAGGTGTAAGTTTAGACAAATTATTAATAAAAAATAGTAAACCCTTCTCCGTATGGCGCAATCTTTGGTATTCTTGCAAAATAATTTGCTAAGCGACTCCTTCCATTAAAGGTGTTCCATTTGCCGCTGCAATAATATGGCGTTCGATATCTTTATACGCACTCCCTTTCACAATATAATCAACGGCTCCCGTCGCCATTGCCGTTAGGACCATTTCGTTGGTTTCATGTGCAGTAAAATAAATAATCGAAATCGGCAAATTAAATTGCGCAATTGTTTCGGCTGCTCTCACACCCGCATACAAAGTTTCCATTTCAATATCCATCAAAATAATATCTGGCGGATTGAGTTGCGCCAATTCTACAATCTCCTTACCCGAAGAAGCTTCGCCAGTAATTTCAAATAGTTCATTTTGTTTGAGGTAATCAACTAGATCTTCCCGCAAAATATCAATGTCTTCTGCAATCATAATGGTAATGCGCTTCATCTCATTCACTCCTGACCTTCTGCATTCGCTTTATATTTTGGTAAATAAATGGTAAATTTGCTGCCTTTTTGGTAATGTGACTCCAAATAAATGCCACCAAAATGCGCCTTTACAATTTCTCGTACAAAATATAATCCTAAACCCCAGTTCATTTTGGAATTCTTACTTGAATAAAACGGTGTGAATACTTTCCGTATCTCTTTTTCGGTCATGCCCATTCCGTTATCCTTAAATTCAAACAAGGTAAAGGCGCGTACAGAGCGCACTGTAATCGAAATAGAACTCTCGTTAAGGTTCCCCTTTTCCTTGATCGATTCATGAGCATTGACTAATAAGTTAGACATCGCTTCACACATCAACTCGTAATCCACTAAAACAACAGGATTTACCGACAAATTAACGGATACATGGCAATCTGTATATTGTTCTAGCGCACGTTGAATAGCGCCATAAACGACATCTGAAGCTTGCAACGGTTGAAGTACAGCCCGATTTTCTTTTAGGCTACGATAAACGCGATTGATTCTAAATAATATATCCTCCGTATCGCCTTGCAGTTGCTTAATATAGGCCAGGCATTTTTCACGATCAAATTCTGGTTGAGATAACTCTTGTTCTAAGCGTCTATGAATAATTTGATGTGTTAAAAATTGATTTTTAATGCCATGAATAAACATTGTAATAACTGGAGAAATCGTTTGCTTGCGTTGCTTCAATTTCATCTCAGCTTGATTGTTGACAAATATATTGTGCGTATATTTTGTTAGACTAAAAATCGAAATTCCCGAAGAGATAACCGTCAATAATAGTAACAACAAATACATTCTCATAGGCACAGAATATAAATAAAATAACCCTTGCTGCCAAAAGAAGTTTGCTTCATAAAATCGATAAACTTGTGTCGGCTCTTGTAACAAATATAGCAAAAACAACACCGTCAGCGAGCCCATAAACAACGTCAATTGCCCAAATTGCTTACGATAGATTACGAGATCAATTGAGAATAGTTCCACAATAAACAAACTTAATCCAAACAGAGAAAAAATCACTAATAACGCATTAGAAAGCCATAATAAGACTTCCGTCAGAACAACATTATAATGAATTAACCCATGAAAAATGGGTGGCACATAAAACACCAAGATTACGATAGGAATCCACAAAACATATTTTGATAAGTAACGATATTTGCGAGCAATCGGCCACATGGAATAGTCCATCCCAATTTTGAATAATAAAAATGGAAATAACGTTCGACCTAGAGCCATCGTGAACCCCAGCTGACTTAAACTGATATTCAAATATTGTAACGCATTACGAATGTTACGATTGATGAAAAATAACACTAACAACTCATTGTTGATGCCACCCTTTTTGGCCATATAAACCAAAACCGTTACCATCATGATAGAGAGAGTCGCCATTAGTAAGCCAATCGACTTAACTTCGTTTGATTTATAGATTACCATAAACAGCAGTGCCACAGCCACAAAATAAATGGCTAATATTAAAATCATTGAACTCCCTCCTTTATGATAATTTTATTTTTACGAAGCAAACTTTCTTTATCTAGCTTAACATAATACTCAATAATAACAAGACAGTTCACTATCAAACAGATTAAAGTTGATAGTGAACTTTGCAAATGATTAAGCTATTAAAAATTTGAAAGACTGGTCGCTTTTTGTTGAATACTATCGACTTATTCTGGTAATGATTCAAGCATTAAATCAAAATGAACATACTCTTCAACTGGACGTGCTTCTTTGTCAGTCAAGCGTCCAACGCTAATGAAGTTTTCTTGTTGTTTTTCATAGTAAGCTTTTAAGTCGCCACTTTCTAGCAATTTCTTCATTTGTTCACTTGTTTGCCAATCACCATCTAATAGTTGGTCATTAATTACTGAAATATCTACGGCAATTTGTTCTGCTACCCATTGCGCTACTTCTTCCATATGTTCAGCACGATAATCTCTTGCGCGTTGTAAACCTCTCAAGAAACTCATGACTTTGTCTTTATTTGCTTCAACATAACCTGATGTAACAGCGTAAGAACCAATTGCTGGTGAAACAGAAGCGTAACGCACGTTATTTGAAAGCATTACCGCTTTGTCGCCTAATTCTTTTTTGATTGCTGTAGTGTTCGGTGACCAAGTTGCTGCTGCATCTACACTTCCTGACAACATCGCTGTCACAATTGCTGCTGCGTCCATATCAATGATTTCTACATCTGATTCTGATAATCCCGCTTCAGCTAAAGTTAATTTCAAAATGGATTCTGCAGAAGTACCTGAAGCAGAAGCAATTTTTTTGCCTTTTAAGTCTTCGATGGTATTGATACCTTTATCCGTACGTCCAATCACTTCATCAGCATTCCCTAAGTGAGCAAATGCAATAATTTCTGCACGTCCTTGAATCGGTAATACGTGAGCGCCAGGCCCGATATTCCCGATATCAATAGACCCTGATTCCATCGCTGCGATAATTGTTGGACCATCCGCAAACTCAACTAAGTTCACTTTTAAGCCTTCTTCTTCAAAAATACCTGATTTGACGCCCGCGATGATATCATAAAGTGACGCGAAGTTCGGCATATATGCAACGTTGATTTCTGTCAATTCTGCTGCTCTTACTTTTGCAACATTTAATGCTAGGAACAATGGCAAAATTAAGACAGCGGTTAAAATGACACTGGAAACTTTGATTAACTTTTTCATAAGAAACTTCCTTTCTATTTTCGTACTTCTAAGTATTCTTGATACACTTGCGACCAAATATAATTTTTAATATCCAAAAATTCTTTTGACATCTTTGTAGCTTGATTTCTTGGGTGCGGTAAGTCGATATTCACGATTTCTTTAATACGTCCTGGACGTGCACTCATGATAACGACTCTTGTTCCTAAAATAATTGCTTCGTCAACATCATGCGTAATAAAGAAGCATGTTTTCTTCTCACTTTCCCATGTGTGAATCAACTCTTCTTGGAGCTGTGTTCTTGTTTGAGCATCCAAGGCTCCAAACGGCTCATCCATTAATAAAATTGATGGACTAACCGCATATGCTCTAGCGATTGCAACCCTTTGCTTCATCCCTCCTGATAATTCTTTTGGATAGTGATTGACAAAATCTTGTAAATCAACCATCTTAATATATTTATCTGCAATTTCATCCGCTTCAGCTTTTGATTTTCCTTGCAGTTCTAAACCAAATAAAACATTTTGCTTAACGGTCAACCATGGGAATAAGGCATATTGTTGAAAAACAACCCCGCGATCTGTTCCAGTTCCCGTTACTTCTTTGCCGTCGCAATAAACTTTGCCCGATGTAGCTTTAGATAACCCAGCGATAATGTTGAGTAATGTTGACTTTCCACAGCCTGATGGTCCTACTACCGTAATAAATTCATTTTCGGCAATATCCAAATTGACACCATTTAGAGCCACTACTTTGCCGTTTCGTGTGTCAAACTCTTTGACTACATTATCGATTTTGACTTTTACATTTCCTGTTTCTCTTGCCATCCTGTCAACCTCTTCTCTACAATTTTGACGAGTTTTTCAATGATTAAGCCAATAATACCAATGACTAATATATAGAGTAACATCGGTGGTGATTCAAATGAGTTATTCAACGCTCGAATTCGCATCCCTAATCCTGCTGAGGCCCCTGTCGATTCAGCTGCAATCAGTGTGGTCAACGCAACTGCTGAACCTAAACGAATCGCCGTCATAATAAACGGTAAGGACGCTGGTGCAATCACTCTTATAAAAATATCCCGATCCGTTGCTCCTAAAATACGCGCCGCTTTTACTAAAGTTGGATCAATATTGATTACCCCTTGATAAATCGTAATCGTCATCGTCAAAAAAGTTGCAATCGTAATGACAATTACTTGTGGCAAGCGTCCTACGCCGGCCGAAATAACGACTAACGGGACATACGCTAACGGTGGAATATTACGAACAAATTGAATCCACGGCTCAACGATATTACGATAAGGACGATACCATGCCATCACAATCGCATTCGGCAATGACAGCAAAAATCCAAATAAAAATCCTAATAATACCGAAATTAAACTTGAAGAAATATCCTTGAAGAAAACGCCTCGATCAATCATCGTACTAATTGAATCTAGCACTAGCAAAATATTTGGGAAACTTCTTGCTGTTTTTGGATTAATCGACAACAAGTACCACACAATCAATGCAACGAGCAACGATATTACTAGCCAACCTCGATGCGGGACACGATCTAGTAATTTTTTCTTTTGACTTTTTTGGTCTGAATTCATCTTCATCATTTACCAAAACTCCTTTCTGCCTCTCTATGAAAAGGTTACCATTTTTGATTAAAATTCGGCAGTCACAAGTTTCTTCATACTTTATTTGAAGCGCTTTCAACAATTTTGTATTATAGCGCAGTTTCAACAATTTTGTCAAAGGAAAATGGCACTCTTTTATCCCGATAAGATAAAGAAGTGGGTTGCCCCACTTCTTCAAAATTTGTTATTTCGCATATTCTACTGCTCGTGTTTCACGAATGACAGTGACTTTAATATTACCTGGATAGTTCATTTCTTCTTCGATACGTTTGCGAATGTCGCGTGCAATTCGTGCAGATTGTGCATCGTTAACTTCTTGTGGTTTGACCATTACGCGTACTTCGCGGCCTGCTTGAATGGCGTAACTGTGTGATACTCCTTCAAAACTATTCGAAATTTCTTCTAATTTTTCTAGACGACGAATGTAGTTTTCGAGTGATTCGCTACGTGCGCCTGGTCGTGCGGCAGATAAAGCATCTGCGGCTGCAACGAGTACTGCAATGATAGACGTTGGCTCTGTGTCTCCATGGTGCGCCGCAATTGCATTGACGACGATTTCTGGTTCGCGGTATTTATTGGCGATTTCTGCGCCGATTTCTACGTGTGAGCCTTCGATTTCTTGGTCGAGTGCTTTTCCAAGGTCGTGCAGTAAGCCTGCGCGCTTAGCTAAAGCAACGTCTTCTCCCAATTCTCCTGCCATGATGCCTGCCAGTTTTGCCACTTCGATGCTGTGTTTCAACACATTTTGACCGTAGCTTGTTCTGAATGATAAGCGTCCCAAAATTTTGATAATATCTGGGTGAAGTGAGTGAATGCCCACTTCAAATGTTGCTTGTTCACCAATTTCGCGAATGCGTTCGTCAAGTTCTTTGCGTGCTTTGTCCACAGCTTCTTCGATGCGCGCTGGATGAATACGTCCGTCTTGAATCAATTTTTCGAGGGTCAACTTAGCAATTTGACGGCGAATTGGATCAAATCCGCTCAACACGACTGCTTCAGGTGTATCGTCAATAATTAAGTCGATTCCTGTCAAACTTTCAATGGTTCGAATGTTGCGTCCCTCGCGTCCGATAATGCGACCTTTCATTTCGTCGCTCGGCAAGTGGACTACGGTAACCGTATTTTCGGCAACTAAATCTGTTGCGCTACGTTGAATTGCTTGCAAAATGAGACTTTTTGCTTGGCGATCTGCTTCGTCTTTCGCTTTTTGTTCAGCGTCGCGAATCATGACGGCAATTTCTTGCGAGAGCGCTGCTTCTGTTTCGCTCATAATAATCTCTTTTGCTTCTTGACGGGATAGCGTTGCTACGCGCTCCAATTCTGCTTGATGTGCGTCAATCAATTGTTGAACGCTCGCTTCTTTTTCGAGTAATGCGTCTTTACGTTCTTGATAAGCTTGTTCTTTTGTGTCCAAATTCAATTCGCGCTTGTCTAAGTTGTCGCTTTTCTTGTCCAAGTTTTCTTCGCGTTGAATCATGCGGCTTTCAAGTCGTGTGACTTCATTGCGTCGTTCTTTGAGTTCGTTCTCAATTTCGTTACGGTACTTTAAGTTTTCTTCCTTCGCTTCAAACAAAGCTTCACGTTTCAGCGTTTGAGCATGCTTAATGGCATCTTCTACAATCGCTTCTGCACTTGCTTTAGCACCGGCAACTTGTCTTTCATCGGTTACTTTTTTGAAAAAATAGCCGCTAACTAATCCAATAATTAAAGCTAGAATTGCGAAGGCTATTGCTGTAAAGTCCATATCTTCACCTCCGATTCTATTTAATTCAATTTCATTTAAATCATGACTTTATAAAATAAATGATGTGCGTTTACACAATTTATATGATACGGCTTATTCGCAAAATTGTCAACGAAAGTCTATTGAAATTTGACAATTTTTTGAACGAAAAAAAACATTGTACCGAATGAGTACAATGTCTTCAGTCTGTGGCCGTTTTAAAAAGATGGGCCATTTTTTATTTTTTTTCAACTTTAATGATTTTGACATCAAAAGTGCCGCCAGGTGTGTTTACAGATACGGTTTCGCCAATTTTTTTGCCAAGAATGGCTTTAGCGATTGGCGAGTCGTTCGAAATTTTTGCTTCCATCGGGTCAGCTTCAGCACTTCCGACAATTGTGTACGCTTCTTCGTCGCCGTCTGGTAACTCGACAAAAGTTACGGTACGTCCGAGCGTTACAATATCATCTGATACGTTGCTGTCGTCAATGATTTCTGCAAAACGAATCATTTTTTCTAAGGTTGAAATGCGACCTTCCACAAATGCTTGCTCGTCTTTAGCAGATTCGTACTCTGAGTTTTCAGACAAATCGCCAAAACTGCGCGCAATTTTGATGCGTTCAACAATTTCTTTACGTTTATTTACTTTTAAATCTTCTAATTCTGCTTCCAATTTTGCCTTACCTTCCAAGGTCATTGGATATACTTTTTCTTCCATTCAGTCACTCCTATTGGTTAATAACATGACTATTACTATATCATGTTCTTTTGGGAATTTCAATGTTATTTTTTCCCTTCCAAAATCGTTTGGATTTTGGTTACAAATAAATCTACGGCAACATTGTTGTAGCCACCTTCGGGCACAATAATATCCGCATAACGTTTTGTCGGCTCAATGAATTGATGGTACATCGGCTTGACAACTTCAATGTATTGCTTAATAACGGAGTCAACCGAACGGCCACGCTCTGCAATATCACGCAAAATACGTCGAGCTAAACGAATATCATCGTCCGTGTCCACGTAGACTTTAATATCCATCAACTCCCGCAAGCGCTCATCTCCCAAAATCATTAAACCTTCAATGATAATGACATCTTTTGGTTCTTGATAAACAACTTCTTCGCTCCGCGTATGTGTCACATAATCATAAACAGGACGATTGATTGCGCCACCTGCCAACAATATTTGCAAATGTTCCGCAAACAATTCATTATCAAAAGCATCTGGATGATCATAATTGGTCAACAAACGCTCTTCAAACGGCAAATGCGTCTGGTCTTTGTAATAATAATCTTGTTGCAATAGGACAATCGACAATCCTTCAAAGCTATCGACAATACGCTTGCTGACACTCGATTTTCCGCTTCCTGAACCGCCTGTTACTCCAATTACAATAGGTTTATGTGTCATCTTTTTCCTCCTGAAAATTATTCCGCTTGCGAAGACGACTCGGACTCGCTTGCGCTTGAGTCACTTTCTTTATTGACGTATTGCGCCACTAAAGCATCGTGTTCTTCAATCGTGGATGAATAGTACACTTTTTGCGTATCTAAATCCGCTACAAAATAATAGTATTCTGAATAAGTTGGTGCCAATACCGCTTGCACCGCATTCAAACTTGGACTGTTAAAAGGCCCTGGCGCCAAACCTGTATGTTGATACAAGTTGTACGGCGAGTCCACTTCCAAATCTTGATAAGTGACCAATTCTTTGTGCACGCCCAACGCATACAAAACGGTAATATCGCTTTGCAGTGGCATTTCGGCATCTAATCGATTGAAAAAGACTCCTGCAATCAATTTGCGATCTTCGTCAGTAATGCCTTCTTTTTCGACGATGGAAGCTAATGTCAGCACTTGATGGAACGTCATCCATGTGTTGTCTAACGCGCCGCTATCTTTCAGCTTATGATACTCCAAATTGGTTTTGGCGACCATTTGCGAAATCAACTCTTTGGCTGATGTCCCTGCAAAATAGTCGTAAGTTGCAGGATATAAATAGCCTTCTAATTTATATTTCAACCCTTCGATTTCGGCTAAGCCATTCAATAATGACGGAAATTGTTGCGTCAATTCTTTGAGCGTTGCGTCGTCGGTGGCTGTTTTCATGAATTCTTCTTTTGTAATGTTGGTGTTGGTTGCCACCATTTCGGCGATTTGTTCCAACGTCATCCCTTCGATTACGGTTAGCTTTGTATCTACGTCGACCGCAATAGGGGTGCCACCTTTTTGCAGTTCGGCAATTAAAGCATCCGCCGACATCGAAGGCGATAATTGATAGTGCCCTGCTTGCAAGCCGCCGACACTTTTTGCTTTCAAATAAAAGTTAAAAATATCAACCTGATGCACTAAGCCATTGTCTTCGAGAATGGTTGCAATGTCGCGATTCGTACTGCCAATCGGAATGGTCACTTCAATCGTTTGTTGATTATTGGCATCAACAGGACTTATTGCATGACGAAAATAGAGGTAGCCACCTAAACTGAACACTATAAACAATCCGAGAATCCCAATCAACACTAGACGCACAATCCGCTTCGTCCATAAAGCTTCTTTCATATGATGGACTTCATTCGTATGCGCTTGTTGCTTAATTTTATCCCAATCTAATGACATTGTATCCCTCCTCATCTTCTGGAGTATTATAGCAAAAATCGTTTACAATTACTATTATGTTTCGATTACAAAATTGGGACTGAGATTGCTCTCAGTCCAATTCATTGCATTATTCCTCTTCGCTCAAGAAAGTATTCAATACTTCTTCGACCATATCCCATTCAGCTTCTGATTCGATTGGTAACAAGTCGCCTGATTGACCGTCTTCTTGCTCAACGTAAGCGTAAGCTTGTAACTCCACGTCTTCATCGTCGCTTGATCCTGCTGGATACAAAATCACATAGCTTCTTCCGTAATCTTCTGAATCAAATGTGAATAAAATTTCGTATAACGACTCATTGCCGTCTTCATCAACGATGGTAATGTGTTCGTGATCGTGTTCATGATGTTCTGTCATAATAATCCTCCTTTAGTGTGGCTACTTGCGTGTATCCAAGTAGTTTTGCAAAATAATCACTGCTGCTAATTTATCAATGACTTGTTTACGTTTTTTGCGTGAGACGTCGCCTTCGGATATGAGCATGCGCTCTGCTTGACTCGTTGTTAGACGTTCGTCTTGATAAGCAATGGTAATGTCTGGCAACTCAGCTTTTACTTTGTCGCCATAATCCATTGCAGCTTGTGCTCTTGGGCCGATTGTATTGTTCATGTTTTTTGGGAGTCCAACAACAACGGTTGAAACGTCGTATTCTTGAATGAGTTGCAGCAAACGTTTAAGTCCGAATTCGCCTTTTGCTTCGTCAATGCGAATGGTTTCGACACCTTGTGCGGTCCAGCCCATTAAATCGCTGACAGCAACGCCAACGGTTTTACTGCCGACATCAAGTCCCATAATGCGTTGATATTTCGCCATGTAGACTCCTATTTGGTTAAGTAAGACTTAACGAGTGTTTCGACAATTTCGTCACGTTCGTAGCGACGAATTAAGTTACGCGCATCATTGTGACGTGGAATATACGCAGGATCGCCCGATAATAGGTAGCCCACGATTTGATTCGTTGGATCGTATCCTTTTTCTTCTAGTGCTTGATAGACAGCTTGTAGCGTGTCGTGAATTGTTAAACGGTTTAAGTCATCTAAATTGAATAAGATTGTTTCATCTAATGATTGCATTATGCTTCACCAAACCTTTCCTTATCTCATATTTTACATGACTTTGGCATAAATTGAAACTATTAACCCTTATTTTTCACAAAAAAGTCTGCATTATGCGAGTTGTTCGCGAATAACCGTTGGCACTGCTTCGATTAAGTTTGCGATACCTGCTGGATTTTTGCCGCCAGCTTGTGCGGATTGTGGCTTGCCGCCGCCGCCACCTTCAACATGTTGTGCGAGTGGTTTAATCAAGTTGCCAGCTTTAAGTCCTTTGGCAATTGTTGCATCGTCAACAGAGACAATGACGCTTACTTTTTCGGCTTGGCGTGCGACTAGTACAAGTACGTTAGATGCTTGTTTTTCGCGCCAAATATCGTTCATCTGACGCATTGCGTCTACGCTTTGTTCACCTAAATCGACCGTGACATACGTGATACCGTCAACTTCTTGTACCCCATCAAAAATGTTTCCTGCTTCTTGTTGCAATAATTTTGCCGTTAAGCTTTCAACTTTAGAATGTGCGGTTTTGAGTTCGTCTTGAAGTTGTTCGATGCGGTTGAGTAACTGGTTGGATTGTGCGACTTTTAATTGGTCTTGAATGTCTTTGACGAGTTGCGCTTGCGCTTGGTAATCCGCAATCGCTGCTTGTCCTGTCAAGGCTTCAATTCGGCGAATGCCTGCGCCAATGCCGCTTTCGCTCAACAGCTTGAATGTGCCAATTTCGCTTGTATTGCCGACATGCGTTCCGCCACACAATTCAATAGAGGCATTGCCAATGTTGACTACGCGAACACGCTCGCCATATTTTTCGCCGAACAATGCCATAGCGCCCGTTGCTTTTGCTTCGTCAAGCGACATTTCGGCGATATTCACGTCGACTGCTTGTTCAATCCAATAGTTGACGAAACTTTCAATTTGCTTCAATTCGTCTGGCGTAATTTTGCCAAAATGCGAGAAGTCAAAACGTAAACGGTCTGGACCGACGTAAGAACCCGCTTGGTTTGCGTGCGTGCCCAAAATTTCTTTCAACGCGCGGTGTAGCAAATGCGTTGCCGTATGGTTTTGGTTCGTACGAATGCGTTCTGAACGGTCAACCGTCAATGTGTAAGATTGTCCGACATTGAGTGGCATGTCAAACACGCGAACGCGATGCATAAATTGTCCTTGCGGTGCTTTTTTGACTTCTAATACTTCCGCCAACAAGGTATCGCCGTCGTAAATGCCGCCTTTATCCGAAAGTTGCCCGCCCATTTCCGCATAAAATGGACTGCGGTTGAAAATGAGCCATCCTTCTGTTTGTGATGCCAATTGTTCCAAGCGCTCATCGTCTTTGACAACGGCTTTCAAAGTTGCATTCGTCGTCAATGTATCGTAACCGACAAAATCAAATGTGTCCGTAATGTTTTGTAAGACGTCGGTTTGGACTTTCATACTTTCTTCTTGCGAACGGGCAGCTCTTGCGCGGTCACGTTGCGCTTGCATTTCTGTTTCAAAACCAGCTTCGTCCACTGTAAAGCCGTTTTCGTGAGCCATTTCGACGGTTAATTCGAGTGGGAACCCGAATGTGTCGTACAATTGGAACGCTTGCGCACCAGAAATTTCGGTAGTGTTTTGCGCTTTTAATTCTGAAATCACCTGCGCTAATTGACTTTCGCCGCCTTCAATCGTTTCGTGGAAGCGTTCTTCTTCGTTTTTGATTACTTTTTGGACGAAAGGCAATTGTTCACGCAATTCTACATAAAATTCGCCCATAATATCCGCGATAACAGGCACCAATTCGCTCAAAAAGCTGCGTTTAATGCCGAGTTTGCGTCCGTGCATCACGCTACGGCGAATCAAACGGCGTAAAATATAACCGCGACCTTCGTTTGACGGCAACGCACCATCACTAATCGCAAAAGATACTGCACGAATATGGTCAGCAATTACTTTGAAGCTCACTTGTTTATCACCTGCTTGCTCAAAAATAATACCGTCCGTCAATGCTTCAATCGCTTTAATAATCGGAATGAACAAATCTGTTTCAAAGTTGGTTTTCGTATTTTGGATGACGGAAACGACGCGCTCCAATCCCATTCCTGTATCGACGTTTTTGTTCGGTAAAGGTTTGTAAGTGTCGTCTGGCAAATGGTTGAACTCTGAAAAGACTAAGTTCCAAATTTCTAACCAGCGCTCATTTTCGCCACCAGGATAGTTTTCTGGATCATCTTCCGCAATGTCCAAATACTCGATGCCGCGATCGTAAAAAATTTCCGTACACGGCCCGCAAGGCCCCGCACCAATATCCCAAAAATTATCAGCAAATTCCACCAAATGCGTCGGATTAAAATTCGGTTGTTGCTTCCAAATTTCAGGCGTTTCCTTATCTTCTGGGTAATACGTTGCGTACAACAACTCTGGGTCAAAGCCTAACCACTCAGGACTCGTCAAAAATTCCCATGCCCACGCAATCGTTTGCTCTTTGAAATAATCGCCAATCGACCAGTTTCCTAACATTTCAAACAACGTATGATGTCTGGCTGTGTAGCCAACGTTTTCAATGTCGTTAGTGCGAATACATTTTTGGGAGTTCGCTAAACGCGGATTGCTTGGAATTTCTGTCCCATCAAAATATTTTTTGAGTGGCGCGACGCCCGCATTAATCCACAATAAAGTCGGATCGTTAACTGGAATCAACGATGCACTTGGAATAATTTCATGTTGCTTGCTCGCAAAAAAATCTAAATATAATTGACGCACTTGCTTACTCGTAAGTTGTTTCATTATTTTTTCTCCTTTTTCAAAAAAAATACCAAAATCCCTATAATACAAGGGCGACGCATCGCGGTACCACCTTGCTTTATAACGACTCTGGTTCATTATCTCTCGTGCCGTTATCGCCGACTTACGCTGATACAATCAGAATTCTATATGAGTAGCATTGTTTTTCGCTTGCGTTTCTTGCACCACTAGGAAACCTCTCTAAATTCGTGAAAAACAATATGGCTCAACGTATTTATTATAGCCCAAATCGCTTGAATAATCAATCTTTCTCACCGAAAATACTTCTCCAAAACTGCAACAATGCCGTCTTCGTCGTTGGATAAGGTAATTTCGTCTGCGATACTTTTCAAATAATCTGTCGCGTTGCCCATTGCGATGCCCAATCCCGCCGTTTCAATCATCGTGGCATCATTATTACCGTCACCACAAGCAACGACTTGGGATACTTCCATATTTAAGTAGCGACAGAGCCATTCGACGGCTTTGCCTTTTGAGACGTCTTTGTGCATCATTTCCAAAAAGTACGGCTTGGAAGTTGTCACATACGTCCATTCTCCGAATTGGCCATTCAATGCCGTTTCGCATTGCTTGACGATTTGCGGATCGCCAACGCCAATAAATTTCAAGCGAGGTGTGTCGAGTGTCGCAATCCATTTTTCATCGTAAACAGACGGCAACCCCGTCAATTCGCCTTCAATATGGCTATATTCATTGACTTTATCTAGCATAATCGTGTCGTCGGTGTACGTTGTCACGACTAAATGTTGCGCTTGCAAATAGTCAATAATCGCACGTTGCTCGCTTATTTCAATACGCTGGCTAAAAAGCTCGCGCACATCTTTCATTCGTGTCACTACCGCGCCATTAAACGAAATAATATACGAATCAAACACGTCTAATTTTAGTTGACGCGCCGTTTCAACCATTGAAGGCGTCGGGCGTCCGCTTGCTAATACGATTTTGACACCACGTTTTTGCGCGTCCATCAACGCATCATACGTCCGCTCAGAAATCGTTCGCTCGCTCGTCAACAGCGTATCATCAATATCTAATACTAACATTTGGTAATTCATAACTATCACCCTTTCTTATACCGTCATTTTATTAAAAAAATGCGCCGCTGACAAGCATTTCTACCTTGCACGATTTTGGCAGATTTGTTAAAGTGATAATAATCTCGTTAAGAGAATTTTTTCATGTGACACGGAGGATACGATGTTTCGTAAAATAACCCCTTATTTACTCAATGCCTTGTGGTTTGCAATGTTGTTAATCGTGATTGCAATCGCCACACAAACGGCGCCTTTTGGCAAAAATACGTTATTAACCATCGACTTAAAACAGCAATATAGCGATTTTTTTGGTGCGTTTCGCCAGACGTTATTGCATCAACCCGATATGTTGACATACAGTTTCCACAAAGGAATTGGCGGCGAAATGCTCGGTTTGTGGGCCTATTATTTAATCAGTCCATTTAATTTGCTTTTTTTGCTGGTAGATGTGGCCGATTTTCCGATGATGATTACGGTCGTCATCGCGCTCAAATTACTTTGCATCAATAGCAGTTTTTTCTTTTTTGCCCGCAAAAAATATGGACTCCGCCCGCTTCCAGCGACCGTATTCAGTTGTTGCTACGCGCTGTCCGCCTACGTCGTCACCTACTATTCCAACGTGATGTGGTTCGATGCACTCTTGTTCTTGCCGCTCGTCGCGCTAGGTTTGGACGCGCTCATCCGCGCTAAAAAATGGCGACTGTATGTTTTTGCGTTGGCGGCTACCTTAATAACGAATTATTATATCGGTTTTATGTTATGTATTTTCTTAGCGATGTACGCCGTTTATGTATGGTGCGAGCAAAAAGAAACATCTTTTTTCAAGGCGTACAGACGTTTTGTTGGCTATTCGTTATTGGCGACATTGTTAGCGAGCGTTGTGCTCGTTCCAACTTTTGCAACGCTACTGGCGAGCAAGGCGAGCTATACGCAGCATACGTGGAATTTGGACGTTGCTTATACATTTGAACAAATTTTTTCGAGAAGTTTTATTGGTAGTTTTAATTTAGTAGATATTCAGCGCGGTGCACCGCTATTGTATGTCGGCATGATTACTTGGTTATTGGCGCCATTATCGTGGTTTGCCCCAACCATTAAACGCCGCGAAAAAGGAATTGCCTTCGTAATTTTGACCGTCTTTTATTTAGCTTTCCATTATAAAGTATTAAACCGCTTGTGGCACGGCGGGCAATTCCCGATTTGGTATCCTTATCGTTTTTCATTTTTATGGAATTTTTTTGTGTTGATTTTGGCGATGAAAGCTTATCGAGCTTTGCCGTCTATTTCACGCAAACTGATTATATGCTTAGGCGCGATTTTGGTGGGCGTATTTTATTTGTATAAATTCCGACTCGGCGATTACCATTATTTAACACCCAATAAATTGCTGCTTTCATTAGCGTTATTGGCACTGTACAGCGTCTTGGTTATGTGGCGCCAAAAATGGCTGCCTATCCTTTTATTATTGCTCGTCAGTAGCGAATTGGTCATCAATGCGCGCATTATTTTGCCAAAATTCGAGCGCGTCTCCACCGAAAATATCGAAACCCAATTTGAACAATTAGACGCGATGGCAATTCCGACTGAATTTCAGCGCGTCCACAAAACTTTTCAACGCTCACGCAACGATAGCTTGTTATGGAATTACAAAGGCGCAGATCATTTTAGTTCAACATTAGAAGCACATACGGCGCAATTTTTGGGATTATTGGGCATTCCCAATACTAAAACAGCTTACAACTACACGAACGGAACCCTTTTCACGGATGATTTGTTAGGCATTGGCACGATGATTGATTCAACCAATTGGCACAACAAAATGACTAACGATGTCGATAATGCGTACTATCCAATTGTTGCGCAAGATGATTCATTTATTTATCGTGAAAATGCGAATCATTTTGGATTAGGTGTGGAAGTCAAACCAAAGATTGTAGACACCGAGCTGTTGCCTGACCAGCCAATTCACAATCAAGAAACGCTGCTTTCTTTAATTGATTTATCTGAACATTCGCAGCCGTATTTTCAAGAAGTGCCGTTGAGCGAGCCGCTGCTACACAATGTTCATCAGAAAAAAGCGCAAACTTATAGACGTACGGATGCAACACTTTCGGCATGGATGGCTTATCATTTTGAAGCGCCTGCCAATCAACCACTTTATGCGACCATCCCTCCAGAATTAGCTTACAAACGACTAGGATTGCGCGTCGATTGGCATCCTATCGTCTTGTATCAGTTGTTTAAGGCGCCACAAATTGTTGGTTTCGGCAATGGCACAGGTGCCCCGCAAACATTCAAATTGCTATTCAACAAACAAAAGCAGCTGACTTTTCCAAAGCCGCAACTATTTGCATTTGATATCGCGCGTTACGAAAAATTACAGCCTAACACCTTTAATGTGACACAATTTCAACACAATCACATCACAGGGAATATTACCATTGAGCAAGCGAATGCTTACTTATTATTCAGTATTCCTTTTGACAAAAATTGGAAAATTACCGTCGACGGCACTCCAACCACAACAAGTGCCGTCTTAAACGAAAGTTTGCTCGCCATCCCCCTCAAAAAAGGCACACACACCATCACACTCACTTACACAACGCCAGAATTATGGACGGGCGCTTGGCTGTCGCTATTCGGCTTGGCAATATGTCTTTATTTATCCCACCAAAAAACCCACTGAAAAATAAATTTTCAGTGGGTTTTAATCATGATTATTTTTCTGAAAGGCGATCAAACCAAGGTGTTGCGGTTTGTGCCAATACGGCATTCAATTCTTCAATGTTGCGACGACCTTCTGTTGCAAGCCATTCGCGCGCTGCGGCTGAGCCTGCTTCAATGTAATCTTTGACAGAGCCTGCCCAAGTTGCACGTCCGCACAACACGCCGTTGAATTTAGCGCCTGCTTTTGCTGCAAATACTAAAGTTTCTTGGAATAATTTGCTTGAAACACCCGCTGACAAGTAGATGTATGGCAATGTGGTTGCCGCTTCTTGTTGACGGAAAAATTCTGCCGCTTCTTCTTGCGTGTGTAACACTTCGCCATCAGTGTAACCTTCTACAAAATTCATGTTAACAGGCACTTCGACTTTAAGTACGTCCACATTGAAACGCTCATCAGAAAACACGCGCATTGCTTCGATGACTTTGCGTGGTTTTACTTTAGCAAATTCAATACTTGCATTATCTGCAATCGTTTCGTCGTAGCTCAAAATTTCCAAATAAAATGGCAAATCTTCGGCTTCACATTCAGAACCGATACGTTCAATGTAAGCTTGTTTTTGTAAGTTGGTGTATTCGTTGCCGTCTACATCGTAGTAAAGCAAGAACTTCACAGCGTCTGCGCCTTGTTCTTTCAAGCGTTTTGCTGACCATTCAACTAGGCAATCTGGCAATCGTTCAGACGAGCTTGTGTCGTAGCCTGTTTTTTCGTAGGCGAGCAACAACCCTGCGTTCTCATCTTTAACTTTAACTGCTGGTAACCCGAATTCTGGGTCCAACAAAATAGATGACGCGTATTTGGTTAATTCTTCGGATACTAAACTTTTTAATTCTTCCATTTGGGCAACGGTTGGCGCTTCTGTTTGATGTTTTGCCATCATTTTGCGTAAAGCGCCGCGTTGGTCAAAGGCTAAGGCTGAAATAATGCCGTCTTTTGTTGATAGGCGGTGCATTTTTTCTAATTTTGCTGCTGAAATTTTTCTAACCATTTTTGTTCCTCCTTACGCTTGATAGCGCAATTTTCCGTCTAAATAAGTTGCTTTCAAAGTTAAGTCTTCGTTGACGACGATAAAATCTGCGTCGTAATCTTTAGCAATGCGTCCGCAAATGTTGTCGATGCCGACGGATTTTGCTGGGGCTAAAGAAGCCATTCTCAATGCATCTTCAGGTGTTGCGATTCCCCAGTCATAAACATTTTTGACGCCTTGTTTCAACTCCAAAATAGAGCCTGCTAAGCTACCGCCTTCTTTCAGACGTGCGGTGCCGCCTTTGACAATAACATCAAATTCGCCCAACTTCGATTCGCACTCGCCCATACCGCCAGCGCGCATACAGTCCGTTACTAAAACTGTTTCGTAAGCGCCACGACATTTTGTGACGACTTTGGCAGCCGCTGGATGCACATGATGTCCGTCGCAAATAATCTCTGCATAAACGTTATCTAAGGAAAGCGCCGCGCCAACCATACCAGGTGTGCGGTGATGCAAGCCGCTCATGCCGTTGTACGTATGCACAAAAATATTTGCGCCTGCTTCAACCGCTGCTTGTGCTTCTTCAAACGTTGCGTCGCTGTGCGCCAAAGCTGTGTAAATTCCTTTGGACGTTGCAAATTTGATGAAGTCCCCGACGCCATTACGCTCAGGCGCAATTGCGATTTTGTTGACTAAATTTTGCGACAACGCGTTCCATTTGTCGAGTTTTTCGATGGAAGGATCGCTCATGTATTTTGGATTTTGGGCACCTTTGTATTTTTCTGTGAAAAATGGGCCTTCTAAGAAAATACCGCGAATTTTTGCACCTGTGACTTCTTGATAATGATTGCCAATGGTTTCACACACGTCATTCAACAACTCAACAGAAGCCGTCAATGTTGTCGGCAACCATGATGTCACGCCACACTCCAACAACCCTTCCGAAATGACTTTAATCCCTTCAAAATCATTATCCATGACATCATGTGACTTGTAACCATGAATATGCGTGTCAACCAAGCCCGGTGCAATGATTTCGGATGAATAATCTACAATTTCGGCACCTTCTGGTCGCTCATACACAATCTCGCCAAATTTGCCGTCAGTAATAGCCAAGTACGCATTTTCGGCAACCGTTGTGTCGAGTACAATTTTTTTAGCATGAATATAGTAAGTCATACTATCCCTTCTTTCTAGTTTGAAAATGGATGGATAATTACACCTTTTACGACGCGGTTGACCGTTCCTGTTGGTGATGGTGTGTCAGGTTTGTTGCCAACTTTGATCGACGCCAACAAGGAAACGGTTTGTCCAAACAAAATGTAAGGGAATGCTAAGTAAGCATCGGGCACATTGCTGTAAGCTGTATCGAAAGCAAATGGTGTCGCATTGGATGATAATGGTTGTGTAATTTCGATTGGCAATACTAATTTTGCGATTTGGTCGCCGTGCAATTCGTTGATGATGTCAACATCATATTGGCGTGTGTACGCGTCGTTTGATACGAATACAAAAGCTAATGACTTGTCGTTGACGAATGATTTTGGACCGTGACGGAATCCTAATGATGTTTCGAATGCGGTTGCGATTTGACCCGCTGTCAATTCCAAAATTTTCAATTGAGCTTCATGCGCCAATCCGAAAAATCCACCTGATCCTAAGTAAATAACGCGATCAAAATCTAAATCAATGTATTGTTGGATTTCTGCTTCACGTTCGATGACATTTTGGCCGAGAGTAATAGCCGCTTGAATCCATGACGCTTTTTCTTCGGTAGATGCTGAATCAAACGTTAACAGAGCTGTCAACATCATGCAAGTAAAGCTACCTGTCATCGCGAAACCTGCGTCGTTAGAACGACTTGGTTGCAACAAGACGATGTTTTTGTCATCGCCAACAGCCGCTTTCGCTAAAGCGCCTTCTGGTGCGCAAGTAATCGTTAATTGGTACAAGTCGTTTACGATTTGTTGCGCTAATTGAACCGCCGCCACACTTTCAGGCGAGTTACCGCTACGCGCGAATGACACTAACAACGTTGGAATGTCCGCTTGGAAAAAGCTCAACGGATTTGACACAATGTCCGTTGTTGGCACTGCACGAAAATCGTACACTTTCTCATTATTGCGTTGTTTCAAGTAAGGCACAATCGTTTCGCCAACGTAAGCTGACGTTCCTGCCCCTGTAAAAATAACGCGCACGCTACCGTGTTTTTCAACAATATTCGCCAAAAAAGCACGCACTTCTGCTTCACGCTCGGCAAAATTGTCTGCTGCTTCACGCCAAATTTCAGGTTGTTGCTTAATTTCGCGTGTTGTAATTTCTGCTCCTAGAGCGAGCAGTTGATCTTTTGATAATTCAAACATCTTATCCACTCCTTATGTTTTGATACCTCTATTATAACAAGAAAGCGGTTATCGTCAAAGTTTTCACAAGCATATAATTAGTTTTTTTTTTATCTTTTTGAGTTAAAAACGACAACTTTTTAATTAAGATAACAACAGCGATAATTTAGATAATTTCGAAACCGTTTTCTTGTGCTATAATGAACGTATTGAATAAGGGGAGATGATATTATGGATATTCTTATTTTTGATACTGTTGAACAAGCCTCTCAAAAAGCGTTTGACTTATTCAAAGAGGCTTTAGCGAACAACGCGACCACGTTCGGATTAGCAACAGGTGGTACACCTGAAACGTTGTACACATTACTTTCAAAATCAGATTTGGATTTTTCCGATAAAGTGTCTGTCAATTTAGATGAATATTTTGGACTGGAAGGCACGCACCCAAAAAGTTATCGTTATTACATGCAAGCGCAATTATTCAATGCTAAGCCTTTCAAACATTCTTACTTGCCAGACGGCACACAGCAAGATGTAGCGTTTGAAATTGCGCGTTACAATCAAATTTTGCAAGACAATCCGATTGATTTGCAAATTTTGGGAATCGGCTCAAATGCACACATCGGCTTTAACGAGCCCGGCACTTCTTTTGAGTCGCAAACGCAATTGGTCGATTTGACACAATCAACGATTGAAGCGAATAAGCGTTATTTTGAGCGCGTGGAAGACGTCCCAACGCAAGCTTACAGCATGGGCATCGCCTCAATTATGGCCGCTAAACAAATTGTGTTGCTTGCTTTTGGCGAAAATAAAGCGCAAGCCATTCACGACATGGTAAAAGGCCCTGTCACTGAAGCCGTTCCTGCAAGTATTTTGCAACGCCATCCAAACGTAACAGTTTTGTTAGACAAAGCAGCGGCATCTTTATTAAACTAATCAAAAAGACTGGGCAAATGCTCAGTCTTTTTTGATTAGTGAACTTCGATCACATCTTTAATTAAGTTATACATGTAGCGTTCGGCGTCAAATTTTTGAAGGTCGGTCGCTTTTTCGCCAAGTCCAATGTATTTGACGGGAATATCCAGTTCGTGACGAATAGATAAGACGACGCCCCCTTTGGCAGTGCCATCCAGTTTGGTCAGCACTAAGCCTGTAATGTCGGTCGCTTCGTTGAATTGTTTGGCCTGAATGAGTGCATTTTGACCTGTTGTTGCATCTAATGCTAGCAACACTTCTTGAACGCCGTTTGGATTTTCGCGTTCAATAATGCGTTTAATTTTGGCAAGTTCTTCCATCAAATTTGCTTTCGTTTGCAAGCGTCCAGCGGTATCCACTAATAAGTAATCGTAATGTTCGGCGTTTGCTTTTTTGACGGCGTCGTAAACAACGGCTGCCGGATCACCTTGGTCTTGCCCTGTTACAACGGGAATGTTTAAGCGTTGTCCCCACACATTCAATTGTTCCACAGCGCCCGCTCTAAACGTATCCGCTGCTGCCAACAAAACTTTGTGCCCTTCTTGTTGTAATTGATAGCCGATTTTGCCGACGGAAGTCGTTTTGCCGACGCCGTTGACCCCAACAAACAAAATCACCGTCGGGCCATCAGGATTGCGTTTCAATTCAACTAAATTTTCGCCGTCTTTTTCGTAAATTTGCACCATTTTTTCGAGGAGGACTTGCTTGACATCTTCAGGTTTGTAGACGTTGCGTGCCTCGACTTCGTCGCGAATGGCGTCCGTCAAAGCGAGCGTCATGTTAAAACCGACGTCGGCACCGATGAATGCTTCTTCCAAATCTTCATAAAAATCTTCGTCAATTTCGCGAAAACTCGTAAACAATTCTGCTAAACGCTCCGAAAAATTTTTGCGCGTTTTTTCCATACCTTTGTCGTACGTATCAAAAACAATCGTACTTTCTTGCGACTGTATGTCTTCTTTAATCACTTTGTCTTCGCCAGTAAAAGCGCGGCGAATGCGGTCAAATAATCCCATAATTCACGTCCTTTCTTATTGGATAAAATGATAAATGGCTTGCGCAACGCCGTCTGCTTCATTATGCGCCGAAACGTAATCCGCCGCTTCCAAAATCATCGGGATTGCGTTCCCCATCGCCACACCAACTCCTGCCAACTCAATCATCGACAAGTCATTTTCTTGGTCGCCCATCGTCATCATTTCTTCAGGCAAAATTCCTAAACGCTCTCCCAGTTGCGCCAGTGCGCGTCCTTTTGTGACATTTTTTGCCATGATTTCGAGCAAATACGGACGCGACTTCACGACTGAATAGTTTGCTTTGAATAGCGGCGACAACTGTTCAAGTTGCTGGTCTAAATAAGTTTGTTCAATACAGATGACGCATTTGTTGAATACATGTTCCGCGTCAAAATCATTGAATTCGACTTTTTGCGTCGGTAAATTGTTACCCAAATCCAAATAAATGGACGGTCTGCCTTCCGGATAAGCCATCGGCTCGTACACCCAATTTTCGTCAATCGGATTGAGCGGCAATGCCAAACGTTCTGTTTCGGCGTACCATTGTTGAACGTCCGCTTGCGTCAATGGATTATTTACCAAAATTTCGCCGTCTGCCGCTTTTCGCACTTGACCACCATTGAACGTAATAATGTAATCATTCGGGCCCGTAAAACCAATTTCTTCAATGAATTGTTTCATCGCAAAATAAGGTCTGCCCGTACAAATGACGACTTTAATTCCTTTTTGGTTGGCATAACGCAAAGCTTCCAAGTTACCTTGTGAAATGGTTTTATCGGATTTTAGTAAGGTGCCATCTAAATCGATTGCTATTAATTTAATCATCTCGTTCATCCTTTCTCGTAGGAGACATCTTTAACGCTACCTTTGCCTTCCCATTATACCAAAAAAATACCCCTGACGCCATCTACAAAAAAGCCGTATCATTAAAATACGACTTCCCACTCTTGTAATGTTGGAGATCTTATTTTTAATACGGATTAATTCTATTTGATAGTTCTCATCGTGGGAATTTCTTGCTATACTATAATAGAATTTAGAGGAGGTTGGAGAATGTCTGTGAAGCAGCGTAATCATCATTTAGATAATATCAAAGTCGTACTCATTGCGTTAGTGGTGTTGGGGCATCTGATTGAGCCACTCATCCATTATTTGCCGCTCGTTAAAACTTTATATTTAGCTATTTATACGGTTCATATGCCTTGTTTTGTGTTTATTTCTGGCTTTTTTGCGAAAAAAAGTTCGTCTAATCAAGTACGTAAATTGATAACGCAGTATGTTATTTTTCAAAGTGTGTACTTAATCTTTGCCAAATACGTGCTGAATGTCAGCGATACTGTCATGCAATTTACGACGCCGTATTGGCTATTGTGGTTTTTGCTGGCGCTAATTGTTTGGCGTTCGGTTGCGCCCGCCTTATCAAAGTTGCGTTTTCCAGTAATTTTTACTGTAATGCTTGCGTTGCTCATCGGGTTTGAAAGTACCGTCGGCTATTATTTAAGTTTGTCACGCATCATCGTGTTCTTGCCGTTTTTTATGGCGGGCTATACATTCAAGCCGGCATATTTTGGTTTGCTGAATAAGCCTTTAATCAAAATGATCTCACTCGTAAGCCTTGTTATCGTGACAGGTGTCATTTATTGGAATGTGGCGTCAATCAATCCAAGTTACTTGTATCATAGCGTCGGCTATCAAGCTTTGGAATTGTCATTTTTGAATGGAGTATGGTTGCGCGGATTGCTGTTTTTCATCGGATTTGTCCTATCATTTGCGTTGATTTCGCTTGTGCCTCGTCAACACATTCCGTTTGTTTCCAGCGGTGGCAGTCAAACATTTAATGTATATATTTTGCATGGATTCATCGTTCGTTGGCTTGTTTATCGTGGCTTTTTCGGGCAATTTTATTCTAGCAAACAAGCGCTGATACTCATTCCGCTTGCGATTCTATTGTGTTATCTCTTATCCAGCCGTATGCTCAGTCGCATGGTTAGCTACTTGTCGAACCCAAATTTGTCATTTTTGTATAAAGAATAAAAAACAAGACCTATCGTCAAAATGATAGGTCTTGTTTTGTTAATTTTGTGATTTTTTGAAAGCTAACACTCTAAAATATTCAGGTATCATCGCTTCAATTTCATCTTTTCCTCCCCCGCCACCTTTTGAGTAAAAAATTTGAAGGACATGCAAAGAATATTCATCCAGTTCTTTATCTGAACAATTAATTTGGTTTTCTTCACAATAATCCTCAAATTGTTTTTTGACGCGCTTAAGAGTTGCTTCACTATATTCTTGATAATTGTACATGCCTTACTCCTCCACAAAGTTTGATTTTCAAATTCTTCTATCCGTAGTATAGCAGGTTTATCTAAGTATTGACTACTAAAATTTCCCCAAATTCGTCAGTTCGGCTTTAGGAGGCATGACCTCTTTAGTGTCCCAATGTTCGACAATTTTTCCATTTTCCAAGCGGTAAATATCAAACTGGGCGTAATCTTGCTGTTCTATCCAGACTTTTGAATAGGCGACAACGTAGTTGCCTTGTCCCAAAACTTTAAATACAAAGTCATAGGTCACCTGCTTATCCATTAGGTAAGCTTTATAGGCACTGCCACCTTGTCCAATCGCTGGATTGTGTTGAATCAAAGCGTCAGAAACATAAGCTTCAAAACAATCAAAGTCTTGATTTTGCAAAACATCGACTAAAAATTTTCGAACGATTTTCTTATTCACCATCGTTTGATCTAAATCTTCAAGTTGAAATGCTCCGTAAATCGGATCAATCACCGACCTTTCTTTAGGATAGGCTTCGATAACATCCCAATGCTCAATCATTCTGCCTGCTTCATCTGCCTTAAAAATATCTGCCGTCACCCACTCTGCTTCGCCATCATTCAAATATTGATGCACATGCAAAAAGACAAAGTTTTCGTCTTCAAGTGCTCTGACAATGTTCATTTTTCTTTTGGGGTAACGCTTAAAAAAGTCTTCAAAAAACATGGCAAAGCCTGCTTTATCATCAGGAACTCCCGTGCTATGCTGGGTGTAGGTTTCCCCCATATAACGCGCTTGGACTTCTTGAATCTCCCCGTCTTCAATTCCTCTAATGTATAACTTTTTCGCATGTTCAAGCTGGGTTGACATGAGACACCTCTTTCTATTGTTTTATTAATTGTGCCTTCACCAAGTAGGCTTTGGCAACCTCATAAGCAGATTTCCCCTCGACATCTACTTGATAATTCATTTGTGTCATTTCCTCAGTGCTAATGTTATTCGCTAATTTTTCGAGAACTCCTTGCAATTCAGGATGTTTCTGCAAGGTTTCTGCGCGTAATAGCGGAGCTGCTTGATAGGGCGGAAAGAGCTGTTTATCGTCTGCCAGTATGCGCAATTGGTGCGTCACAATCTTGCTGTCGGTAGAAAAAGCCTCGACAATGTTGACGTCTTGATTGGCGATTGCTTGGTAGCGCAAGGAAGGCTCCATTGTTTTGACATTCAGATTCAATCCATACACATCTTGCAAGCCTAAATTGCCATCTTGTCTGTCATTAAATTCCAAGGAAAAACCAGCAATCGCTGTGTCTTCTACCTTCTTGAGGTCGGAAATGGTCTCCAGTTGATGTTGGCTGGCATAGGTTTCCGTTACAGCGATGGCAAAGGTATTTTGAAAGGCGCTCGGCTTTAAATAGACCAAATTATCCTGTTCCAATATGCCTTGCTTGGCTGCTTCATAAACTACTTGCGGATCATTTGAACCCATTTCAGTAGGATTGGTAAGGAGTGTCGTTGTGATGGTCCCTGTATATTCTGGATAAATATCAATGCTACCCGATTTCAGTGCTTCATATAGAAAAGTCGTCTTGCCAAAGTTGGGCTTAATTTCGACCGTAATATCGGTCTCTTCTTCAATCAACAACTTGTACATATTGAGCATAATTTCAGGCTCTGCACCTAATTTGCCAGCAATCACTAAGGTCTGCTCTGCCTTTTTTTGGAAAGGAACAAAACTGACGCCCACCGCAAAAACGGAAACCAGAAGAGCTGTCAGAATGGTCTTAGGTGACTTGGGTTGCAGCCATTTAATCAAGGCACCGAAAACCACCGCCAAACCAGCCGAGGAAATGGCACCAATCAAAATTAAGGCAGGATGATTACGGTCAATCCCTAATAAGATGAAAGAACCCAGACCTCCTGCCCCGACAAGCGCTGCTAAGGTAGCCGTTCCAATAATCATCACGCTAGCTGTTCGAATCCCTGACATCAAAACCGGCATAGCCAGTGCCAGCTGGTATTTTCTCAATTTTTCCCATCTGGTCATACCGAATGCTGTCGCCGCTTCTTCCAGTACTGGGTCAATTTCAGATAATCCAGTCAGAGTAGCTTGGAAAATCGGAAAAATGGCATAGATAACTAAGGCTGTAGTCGCAGGCAATTTCCCAATTCCCATAAAAGGGATAAACAAGCCTAGCAAGGCTAAAGACGGAATCGTTTGAAAGATTCCTGTCACTTGCAAAGCCCATTCCTTGGTCCGTTTATAATGCGACAGGCAAATTCCCAAAGGCACTGCGATTAGCATTGCAATCAACAAGGCTAATAAGGAAATCTGAACATGCTCCCACAAGGCCAGTAACCACTCCGATTGACGCTCCCTAAAGGTCGTTACGAAATCTCCCATCACTGCTCTCCTTTCTGGTTGAAAAATTCTCGGACAAAGTCATCTGCTGGTTGATGACGAATCTCATCTGGACTTGCTATTTGCAGCACCCGCCCATTTTTCATCACACAAATACGATCCGCCAATTTCAGAGCTTCTTCCATATCATGGGTAACAAAGACCGTCGTCATTCGAAAGCTATCATGTAGCTCCTTAATCAGGGTTTGCAGTTGTGCACGGCTCATCGGATCCAAAGCAGAAAAAGGCTCATCCATCAACAAAATTTTAGGATTGGCAATTATGGCCCTTAAAATACCGATACGTTGCTTTTCGCCCCCTGACAATTCTGCAGGCAATCGCTTTTGATAACACTCAGGATCCAGACCAACTTGGCTGAGGAGCTGATTTACCTTCTCAACAATCAGGGCCTTATCCATTTTTTTCATTTCAGGAATGAGGGCGATATTTTCTGCAACCGTCAAATTGGGAAAGAGAGCAATTTGTTGTAGTACATAGCCAATTTGCAGGCGGAGTTCCCTCAAACTGTAATCTTTCAATCGCTTACCCTCAAAGAAAATATCCCCTTGCGTCTGTTCGATAAGGCGATTGATGAGCTTCAAGGTCGTTGTTTTACCGCTGCCACTTGGTCCTACAATCACAAAAAACTCCCCGGCCTTAATGTCAAAGGAAACATCTTCTAAAACCGTCCCTTGGTTGGGATAGGCTAAGGAAACATGTGAATACGTAATCATTGGTCGGCCTCCTTTTTGGGTGCTAAGGTGTGTGCAAGTGCTTCTTTGAAGTGCTGATTAAATAGGCTCAAACTTTCAATCAAGTAAGAACGCTGGTCATCGCTTAACTTTTTCATGGCTGCCACCTCAGCGGCTTCCAATTCGTCTAAAACTCCTGAAGCAAATTGATGGCCCTCAGGGGTCAATTTGATTTTTTTGGCGCGTTTGTCTAAACTATCCGCTTCAAAGTAGACATGACCTTTTTGTAAAAAAGCTTTAATAGTGGCACTGACAACCTGCTTGGTGGAGTAGGTTTTCTTGCAAATGGTATGCTGGCTGATTCCTGCTGGTGTGTAATAAATCCACATTAAGATGAGTAGGGACTTACTGTGCATGCCGTGGGCTCTTGCATAATACTCATAGAGGCTAAAATTTTCATCCCGCACTCTGGCAAATAACTTGCTTTGTTCTAATTGTTTATTCATTGATAATAACGACCTTTCCAAAACTATCTGACTCTTCTAAATAGGCGTGGGCTTGTTGAATCTGGTCTAAGCGAAACACTTTCTCAGGAATACTCCGAATTTGGTAACGGTTCATGTAATCAAACAGTTCTGCAAGGCTTTCTTCCCTTACATTCCCCGAATGAAAAGCTGTTAAATAAATATTGGCCCTCAATTCTTCAATTGGATCAAAGTCTTCTAAATACCAACTGCCGCCAAGTAAGCCTGTATTGCAGATGATGCCATATTCATTTAAGTGGCCAATGGAATTTTTAATCACTTTTGGTCCGACTAAATCGAGAATTTTATCGAACTTCTCTGTCGTATCCAAAATCCCATCCTGATCCAAAATGACGGTATCATAGCCATTTTCTAATAACTTTTCTCTTTTCTTAAGGTTTCTTGTGCTGCCATACAACCTCATATCAGGGAATTGTCCCCTTAACAATTTTGCAAAAGCAACTCCAACCCCGCTTGTTGCCCCTCTCACTAAGACCCGATCACCTGTAATAAGCCTTAAATTTTTCAAGGAGCCGTAAGCTGTGTAGTAAGTTTCAGGAATGCTGGCAAATTCAGGCCAAGCCATATCGCTATCTACTTTGTAAATCTGATGATTGGGCAATAAGACATACTCCGCATAAGACCCATCGAATGCCCGACCCATTTCCCCCATTAGAGAGACCACACGACTCCCGACTGGCAAACGCGTCACATCGCTTGTGGCTTCGATGATGCCCACACATTCAATCCCTAAAATTCTAGGAAAGGTCACACTTGGTGAATAACCTTGGCGGGTAAAAATCTCTGAGCGGTTAATCCCAAATCCCTTAACTTTCACAAGCGACCAGCCTGCTTTAATCTGTGGTTTGTCGACTTCTATCAGGGTCAACACATCAATACTGCCAGGCTGCATTACCTTGATTGCTTTCATATGATCGCTCCTTTTAGTCAAAATGTTTGACTATATAATAACGCGCTTCTTTTAAATAGTCAATATTTTTGACTATTTGTTTTTCAAAAAAATCCGCATCCAAAAGATGCGGAACGTTCATTACTCTTTAAATTCGACAATGGTTCTGCCGAGGTGGTTTCCTGTTTTTAGTAAGTCGAGGGTATTAGGCAGCCCGTCTAAATCAATGGTGTTGACTAGAGCGGTGTCTGTTGTTTTCCATTCGTTGGATAATTTTTGCCACATGGTTTGGCGTTCTTCATGCGAAATGTTGACGGAGTCGATGCCGAGCAATTTGATGCCGCGCAAAATAAATGGTAATACGGTTGTGTTTAAGGTCATGCCTCCCGCATTGCCACATAGCGAGACGCTGCCGCCATAATAGACGTACGGCAGCAAATTGGCAATCAATTCGCCGCCAACCGTATCCAAAACATAGTGGAATGCTTGTTTTGCGAGTGGTTTTTTGTTGAATTCTAGTTCGCTAAGCAAAATCACTTCGGTTGCGCCAAGTTGTTTGGCAACTTCGATTTGTCTTTCTTTTCTCACTAAAGCGACAATTTGTTTGTATCCCGCTTTGGCAAGAATTTGGATAGCTAAGCTACCGACACCACCTGTTGCGCCCGTTACTAAAATCGTTTGGTCCAATTCCTTAGACATGCCGTTTTTTTCGAGCTCAAAAATGGATAGCGCTGCGGTCAAGCCAGCTGTCCCGTAAATCATGGCTTCTTTCAAAGATAAATTGTCGGGCAGCGGAACAATCCAGTCGGCTGGGACACTCGCGTATTCGGCAAATCCACCCGTATGGCTCATGCCCATGGTGTAACCTGTCACCAAAACTTGTTGTCCTTCAGCGTAGCGCGCGTCTTTAGAAGCGACTATTGTGCCGCTCAAATCAATACCTGGAATCATGGGATATGTTCGGATGACGCCGCCGTTTTTTTGGACGGCTAACATGTCTTTGTAATTGACTGACGAGTACGCCACCTTGATTAAAACATCGCCAGCGTGCAATGATGCTTCCGTAACGGTTTCTACTTGATATTGGATAGCACTGTCATTTTCTTTGACAACGAATGCTTTGAATGGTTTCATGCTAAAAAATCCTTTCTGTGTCTATTTTTAGTCCACTACCGCATCGCTCAAACGAACAGAAGCGAGTTTAGAGATTCCGGACTGTTCCATCGTGACACCGTACAACACGTCGGCGTGTTCCATCGTGCCTTTGCGGTGCGTAATGACGATAAACTGCGTATTTTCGGTGAAATTTTGCAAGTATTGGCCATAACGATAGACGTTCGCATCATCGAGCGCCGCTTCTACTTCGTCCAACACACAAAATGGAACGGGCTTCGTTTCCAATATCGCAAACAACAACGCAATCGCCGTAAACGCGCGTTCTCCGCCAGACAAAAGCGCCAAATTTTGTTTGCGTTTGCCAGGTGGTTGCGCAATAATATCAACGCCTGTGGTGAGCAAGTCTTTTGGATTGGTCAATTCTAAATATGCTTGCCCGCCTGCGAATAGTTTTTTGAATGTTTTTTGGAATTGGAGGTTGATTTGGTTGAATGTTTCGCTGAAACGCTTGGTAACCTCGCTATCCATTTCGTCCATAGTTTCTTGTAATTGGCTCATCGCTGTCAACAAATC
This sequence comes from Aerococcaceae bacterium, assembly GCA_030525795.1. GTDB lineage: Bacteria > Bacillota > Bacilli > Lactobacillales > Aerococcaceae > Abiotrophia. The sequence goes on from JAUNEB010000006.1 coordinate 42,109, forward strand.
ATCTTGTTGTTCCACTAAATGCTCGTATCGCTCATTCAACACGTCAAAATCTTCAATTGCTGCCAAGTTAATCGGGCCTAATTGTTCCATCATGCGTTTGAGTTGTTTGACTTCTTGTTGAATTTGCTCAGCTTTTTCGATCGGATTGGCAATGGCTTGCGCGGCTTCGTAACTCAATTGATATTCTTGGCTCAAATAATCCAAGTGATTATCAATGAATGCCGCAAATTTTTCGATTTGGCCTTGTAAAGTGGCTTGTTTTTGGTAAGCTTTTTGGCTAGTAGCCGTGTAATCGCGTTGTTGTTGTTCGTGGTCGCGATACGATTCGGTTAATGTTTGGCGTTGGGCACGTAAGTCTTGCAGGCGCTCTCTTTCGATAGCTGCTTGGTGCGTTTGTTGTTCGATATTCGCCAATAAGTCATCCAATTCTTGTTGAAGCGTTGCTAAGTCGCCAATATCTTGCGTGTGGCCTTCTTCGTAAGAATCAATCGCTTGCGTCAAGTCTGCTAATTGTTGACGGATTTGTTGCAGTTGTTGTTCTGTTTGATTGAATTCTACTTGTTTGACGGCCAAGTCGGTCGAGAGTTGATGAATGCCTTGTTCAATGGTTTGAAGTTGTTGCGTGCGTTCTTCTTCGCTCAATGTTAATTGCGCCAAGTCATTTTGTAATTGTTCTAAAGCAACTTGTGCGGTTTGCAAGGTCGCTTCGGATTGGGCAATGGCTTGTTTGCGCTCTGACATTTCAATATCGAGTTGAGCGATTTCGTCTTGCGCAATGAAGTGCGCTTGATGTACTTGGCGTTGTTCACTTTCCGCTTGCAAAAAGCGTTGCTGCAACTGTTGCATTTGGCGTTCAGACTGGCTAGATTGCGTTCTAAAAGTTTCCAACTGCTCATTGAGTTGTTGTTCTTGTTGGATGCACGTTTGCCATTGTTGTTCGTATGTTTTTTGGTGGGCGCGCGATTGCGTTAAATCTGCTTCGTGTTGTTTAAGCTCATTTTGGCGCGATAACATGGAGCTGGCTTGTTGTTTCGTTCGTCCGCCTGTCACAGATCCGCCCGGCAAAAGGACATCGCCTTCTAAGGTGACAATTTTGGCTTGGTAATTGAGTTTTTTAGCGAGCGATTGCGCTTCTTTTAATTGCTGCATGACAATCGTTGTGCCTAACAAGTTTGTTACAATCGCTTGATTTTGGGCGTCGAATTGGACTAATTCATGCGCTAATCCGACAAACCCTGAATGTTGGCTGGCAACGGCATAATGTTGACTTGCTAAGATGCGCCCTTTGACGTTCGTTCTCGGCAAAAAAGTTGCGCGGCCTGCTTGTTGTGTTTTCAGATAGTGAATGGCGCCGCGTGCCGCTTGGTCATTCGTTACGACAATATGCTGCAACGCTGCCCCTAATGCCGTATCAATGGCGGTTTGGAATTGCGTTGGCACTTGAATCAAATCTGCAACGGTTCCTTCAATGCCTTCCAGTTGTGCCGCATGCTTCATAACGGCGCGCACGCCTGAATAATAGCCGGCATAATCTTCTTGCAACTGCTTCAATGATTGCACTTTATTATCCAAAAATTGTGTCTGGCGCTCTTGATTGAATAATTGTTGTTGTAGCTGTTCGCGTTGTCTGCGTAGTGCTTGCAAATCATCCAATAATTGTTGGTATTCTTTGCGTTGTGTTTGATAGTGATTTTCAAATTGGGCTTTTTCTTGTTGAATGGTTGTAGCCGTTGTTGCTGTTTGCGCGACTTGTTGTTCCAGTGACGCTATACTTGCGACTAACTTTTCTTTTTTGGTGTGGGCTTGTTGCAATAATTGCGTCTGCTGTGCCACTTGGTTTTTGGCAGTCGCTTCTTGTTGATACGCGTCAATGAGTTGGCTTCGCAGCGCTTCAGCGGTTTTGTCGCCGATTTGGCTGAGACGTTGGCGCTTGGTCTGTTGTTTGCGCAAATGTGTTTGAATTTCTTGCAAAGTCGTTTGCAATCGCTCGTAGTCAGCAGCTAATGTAGTTTCGCTTGCTTGCAACAAAATATGCTGTTCAATTTGTTTTTCGTGTAATTGTTGTTTGTCTTCACGCGAAGATTGGCTAAATTGGATGCGTTGCTCCAACATTTGTTGTTGTGCTTTGGCGCGTTCGATGGCTTGCACTTGTTGCTGATTTGTTTCGGATTGTTCATCAATTTGCTGGATTAAATGGTCGAGTGTTTGTTGCTCGGCTAGCAATTCTCGTTCCAATTGAGCAAGTTGTTGCGTAAGGTGCTCAATTTCTTGCGTGACTTTGGCGTGATTTTCTTGAGAAGTTTGCCATTGCTCGCGGTAAAGCGCCACTTGGTAGCAATACAGCGAAATTTCTAGTTGGCGTAAGGTTTCTTTCTTTTCTTGATAAATGAGTGCCGCTTCACGTTGTTTTTTGAGCGGTTTGAGCTGATTTTCTAATTCATGAATAATGTCTTTGACACGGCTCAAATGGTCGCTCGAACGATTCATTTTGCGTTCGGCTTCTTGTTTGCGGAACTGATATTTTTGGACACCTGCTGCTTCTTCAAAAATAGAACGGCGTTCTTCTGGTTTATTCAAAAAAATCGTTTCGACTTTTCCTTGCGAAATCATCGCGAAACTATTTTTGCCGAGGCCAGAATCTAACAGCAAATCGACGATGTCTTTCAAACGGCAAGGTTCGTTGTTGATGAAGTAGGCACTTTCGCCATTTCGATTATAACTACGCGTCAAACTAATTTCGCTGAAATCATAATCCAAATAACGATCTTCATTGTTCAATACTAACGTCACTTTGGCCAAGTTGACGGCTTTGCGGTCTTGTGTCCCATTAAAAATGACGTCTTCCATTTTGCTACCGCGTAAACTTTTGGCAGATTGTTCGCCTAACACCCAGCGAATTGCTTCCGATAAATTACTTTTGCCGCTGCCGTTTGGACCGACAACTGCCGTCATGCCGCGGTCAAATTCAATCACCGTTTTATCAGCAAACGACTTGAAGCCTGTCATTTCAATTCTCGCTAAATACACGTTTGATTTCTCCTTTCGCATTGATTCGTTGATACCCGATTTGTGCTGCTTGCATTTCGGCTTGTTTTTTACTTTTTCCGGTGCCAGTGGCTACGAGTTCATCATTCACATACAAGCCTGTTGTGAACGTCTGGTCGTGTTGCGGCCCCGTTTGCTCGATAATGCGATATTGAATGACGACTGCGCCACGTTTTTGTACGCGTTCTTGAAAAAGCGTCTTGTAATCTTTGGCGATTTGCTGCAATAACTGTTCATGCTTCGTAAACACTTCTCGTGCCAAAAATGACCGCGCCACATCAATTCCGCAATCTAAATACACCGCCCCCAAAAACGCCTCAAAGCAATCGGCCAAAATCGAATCACGTCCGCGTCCGCCTCCAACTTCCTCGCCGCGTCCTAATTGCAAATAAGTATCAAAGCGATATTCCCGCGCCAAAAAAGCCAAACTCGGCTCGCACACCAATTGCGCGCGCATACGCGTCAACTGCCCTTCAGTATAAGTCGGATACTGTTGATACAAAAACTCACTCATCAACACTTCCAGCACCGCATCGCCCAAAAATTCCAAACGCTCATTATGTTGCAATTGCTTGCTCGCTTGCTCATTAGCGTACGACGTATGCCGAAAAGCCGTTTTAATTAAATCTGGATTGTGAAAAGTCGCTTGAATCAACTGTTCTAACTGCTTAATCATTGTTCGCATAAAATCCCTCCGCTATTTATTTTACCATAAAAAACGCCTATAAAAAAGGAGCGAAAAAACGCTCCTATCCAACAGGATAAAAAATCCCTAAAAATCCCACACCAACCATATCTGCAATCGCATGCGCCAAAAAGAACGGCACTAAATTCGGCTGTTTACGCGTGTAAAGGTAATAATAGACTGTGCCCATCACGACGCCAATCATAACCGCAGACAACCAGCCTTGATACGTATGAAAGGAAATTCGCACAAGCGTCGAAAAAAGATATAGCCATTTGCGGTCGATTTTGGTACAAAACAGCAACCCTAAAAAGAAAATTTCTTCATAAAACCCGTTAAAGAGACTATATAAAACTAAATCAAACGGCACTTTTCCAAAAGTTCGAGCAATGCTATCTAGCGACCAGTCGTAATACGGCAAGTAGCGAAGTGCGCCAAATTGATGGAATGCGTCCCAGAACAAATCGCACGCAATGCCCGTCGCCACAAAAATAAGTACCGCCCAAACTAATACATTCCACCGAAACTGGATCTTCAACTGCGAAAAATCAAACCGCCTTAATGCTAAATACCACATTGCGAGCAGGAGCCATTTTCCTTGGTCAAAAATCATGTAGTAATTCGTCGTTGCGCTGAAATCAAAGCTCGTAATGCTTTCTTGCCCTGTGGAAGTCGGCGCAGCGCTAAATAAAAGGGACATCGAATGGTATATATAGACACCGAAGAGTAACGCTGTCACGACTAAAATGTCGTACCATTTTAAGTGCATCAGCGTGCCTTTCCATCGTAATCGTTGTAAATATTTCATAAAATGCTCCTTTATTTTAGATGATACGCTGCTTTTAGCTCCATAATGACGTCGCGTAATTCGGCAGCTTTTTCGAATTGTAAATCTTTGGCTGCTGCTTTCATTTCGTGCGTGAGGCGTTCCATTTGTTCTTCGCGTTGCAGACGTGTCAATTTCTTGAATTGGACGAGAATGTTTTCTTGTTTTTCTTCGGAAGCGACATCGTGTGTAATACGAATGAGGTCGCGTACTTCTTTTTTGACGGTGCGTGGTGTAATGCCATGTTCGGCATTGTAGGCCATTTGAATAGAACGACGGCGCTCAGTTTCGTCAATCGCGTATTGCATGGATTGTGTGACGTTATCGGCGTACATGATGACACGACCATTTTCGTTACGTGCCGCACGACCGATGGTTTGAACCAATGAGCGTTCACTGCGTAAAAAGCCTTCCTTATCCGCATCGAGAATGGCCACGAGCGACACTTCTGGCACATCTAAGCCTTCTCGAAGCAAGTTGATGCCGACAAGTACATCGAAGACTCCCAGCCTCAAATCGCGAATAATTTCGGTACGCTCAAGCGTTTTAATGTCGCTGTGCAAATATTTGACTTTAATGTCGAGTTCTTTCAAATAATCGGTTAAGTCTTCGGACATTTTTTTGGTCAGGGTGGTTATAAACACGCGCTCGTTACGCGCCACACGCAAATGAATTTCGCTAACTAAATCATCGATTTGCCCTTTAATTGGACGGACTTCGACAATTGGGTCGAGCAATCCTGTCGGACGAATAATTTGTTGCACGACTTCTTGGTTGACGTGCTCCATTTCGTACGGGCCAGGCGTTGCCGACACGTAAATAATTTGGTTGACATGATCCTCGAATTCTTCCAAACGCAATGGGCGGTTGTCCAATGCACTCGGCAAACGGAATCCGTAATCAATCAGTTGTTGCTTGCGCGCGCGGTCGCCATTGTACATGCCACGCAATTGCGACATCGTAATGTGCGATTCATCCACCACAATCAAAAAATCTTCCGGGAAAAAGTCGAGTAGCGTGTACGGCGCTTGCCCTGCTTCACGCCCATCCATGTGGCGCGAATAATTTTCGATACCGCTACAATAACCCATTTCTAACAACATTTCGATATCGTAGTTCGTGCGCTGTTCCAGACGTTGCGCTTCTAATAATTTGTGCTCACTGCGCAATTCTTCCAACCGGCTTTCTAATTCCGCACGAATTTGCTCGACTGCACGCAATGTTTGCTCATTATTCGCCACAAAATGCGTCGCGGGATAAATCGGATAGTGGTCTACATCGCGTTTAATTTCGCCTGTCATGACATCGACTTCGCGAATCCGATCAATTTCATCCCCGAAAAATTCTACTCGAATGACTTCCGAATCACGTGACGCCATAAAAATTTCGACAACATCACCGCGCACCCGAAAGGTTCCCCGTTGAAAATCAATATCATTACGCACGAATTGCATTTCTACTAATCGCGCCAACATCGCTTGACGACTAATTTCTTGTCCTTTACGCAACGACAACACATGTTCGCGATAATTTTCAGGATTGACTAAACCATAAATACAGGAAACCGACGCCACTACAATGACATCGCGCCGTTCCAACAACGCTGACGATGCCGAATGACGTAATTTGTCGATTTCGTCGTTGACACTTGATTCTTTTTCGATGTAAGTGTCACTAGATGGCACATAAGCCTCTGGCTGATAATAGTCGTAATACGACACGAAATATTCGACCGAATTTTCAGGAAAAAATTCCAACAACTCGCTATATAATTGCCCTGCTAAAGTTTTATTGTGCGCCAATACTAGCGTCGGTTTTTTGACTTCTTGAATGACATTCGCAATCGTAAACGTCTTGCCCGTTCCTGTCGCCCCCAACAACACTTGCTCTTTCTTGCCCGACTGGATGCCCGCAACTAACGCCTCAATCGCTTGCGGTTGGTCGCCACTCGGTTGATATTGCGATACTACCTTGAATTCTGCCATCTTATCCCCACTTTCTCTTTCATCATCATACCAAAAAAAGTTCTCCCTGCCTATTTTTCACACTCTTTAACAAAATAAATCTATTTTTTTTGGCGAATTATGCAAAATATAGTTGCAACTACTTCCGCTTTTCATGTATAATATATAACGTTGGCTAAGTCTTAGACTTAACATACTACATTAAGTAATGAAAGAGGTGACTGGAATGGCAAACCATAAATCAGCTAAAAAACGTATCCGTACAACAGCAACACGCACAGAGCAAAACCGTGCTCACGTATCTGCTATGCGTACAGCTGTGAAAAAATTCCGTTCAGCCGTTGAAACTGGCGAAGGTAACTTACAAGATTTGTTCAAATTAGCAGCAAAAGAAATCGACAGCGCTGCAACTAAAGGATTAATCCACAAAAACAAAGCAGCTCGTGACAAATCACGTTTGAGCAAATTATTAGCAAAATAATAACATTAAGACCAAGCAAACTTGCTTGGCCTTTTTTATATGCAATTAAAAACAGGACTGGTGGAAGTTTTAGCTTCCATCAGTCCTTCTTTTTTATTTGTTACTGCATTGTTGCTTTATTTTGGTCGAATTCTGCTTTAATTTCAGCTAAGTAATCAGGTTGTGTAATCAAATCAATACTTGCTGCACTCAATACTTTCGCTGCCATTTCAATCGCTACGTGTCCTTCTTCTGTTTTACCATTATCCAAAAAGGCTTGGCTATGGCTGGATGTGCCAACAGGAACGAACGCTACGCGAATACATGAACCCGGTACTTCATACATCACATTTGAAAAATCACTTGAGCCTGTTTTTTCGCGTGGTGGGCTAATTCGTGGTGCGCCTGCTAATTGAGCTTTTTCCATTAACAATTCGTTCAATTTTAGGGCAGGGATTTTGTTATTCAATCGGTCTCCCCAGTTGATTTCGCACTCTACGCCTGCCATCATCGCAGCACCTTTCAGTACATTTTCCACACGCGCTTCTACTTCATTGAGATACGCTCTTGAATAAGATCTGAGTGAGAATTTTGCGCGGGCACGAGCGGGCACCACGTTCGCTGGTCCCGTTGTTTCAAGCATCGTGTAGTGCATCTTGACATCTTCTCGTACATGCTCTCTCAAAAATTCTGTTCCATTGAATGCTAACAACAACGCGTCAAAAGCGGAACGTCCGTCTTCAGGTTTCAAAGCTGCGTGTGCAGATTTACCTAAGAAAGTAACTTCTAAGTTTGTGAGCGCCAATGATTTAATATCCGTTGTCGTTGTTGGAGAACCATGCATCATTAAGGCAACATCGAGTTCCTTCATGTAGTCTTGCTCCAACATTCTTAACTTGCCGTGTGTTGTTTCTTCAGCTGGCGTTCCGTAAACAGTAATTTGGAAATTATCTGCTTGCACATGATTGACAATTGCTTCTGCTGCTAAAACGATACTTGGACCTTGCATATGGTGTCCGCAAGCGTGGCCTAAGCCTTCCAATGCGTCGTATTCGCACAATAAGCCAATATTAGGTTGTCCAGTACCTTTGCGGTAAACTGCCTTAAACGCTGTTTCCAAACCTGCGATTCCAACTTCAACTTCAAAGCCGATCGCTTTTAGTTGGTCGGTTAACAACTTCATTGCTTCAAATTCTTGGTTCCCTAATTCTGGATGGTCAAAAATATAATCGGCCATTTCAATATAAGGTTCCTTGTGAGCGTCTATCCATTTAAATAGTAATTCCGACATCGATAAAGACCTTCTTTCTGAGTGTGATTATACGTGGTTGAACACAGGTGCCAATAACACGAATGCGCAAGAAACGATAAACCAAATAACAAAGAGTTTCCAGAAGAATTTAATCCATTTTTCGTAAGGGACGTTGGCTGCACCCAAGATTCCCATTAAGGCTGAAGAAGTCGGTACCATGTAGTTACCAAATCCGTCACCGAAACAGAACGCTGTAATAACGGCTTGTCTTGACATGCCAATCGCATCTGCAATTGGTAAGAAGACTGGCATAACGATTGCTGCTTGTCCTGAACCTGATGTCAATACTAAGTTGATGAGATAGTTGGTTGTCAACATACTCAAACCTTGTAATGGTCTTGGTAAAATAGTAATGATTTTGATCATAGATTCTACAGTTGTATCAATGATCATCCCTGCTTCCATGATGTTACCAATTGAACGTGCTACCCCGATAATTAAGACAGCACCCATCATTTTCTTAACGCCATTCGTAAAGTCTGTTGCAATTTCTGACGGAGTAGATCCCGCTAAGAATCCTGATACAATCGCTAAAACAAGGAATGATGCAGCGATTTCGCGCATATCCCAATCCCATTCAGCACCACCGTAAACGATTAAGCCCATTGTGGTAAATAACAAGATGATGATTAAGATTTTTCTGAAGTTCATTTTGCCGAAAGAATCTAGCGTGTGTCCTTCAAAGACGTTGTTTGCTTTGTCTAATTCGTACATTGGACTTAAGGTTGGATCTTTTTTGATGCGTTTAGCGTAAATCATCAAGTAAGCAATCGAAACGATTAAGAACACGATGAACGCTGCAAAACGGTAACCCAAACCTGAGTAAGGTTCTAATCCTGCGATCCCTTGACTTAAGAGGGTTGTACTTGGTTGGAACATCCCTGTTGAGAAACCTACCGCACCACCAAAGATGATGATCGAAACCCCAACTAAAGAGTCTAATCCTAGAGAGAACGCAATCAATACCATCATTGGTGAGAATGCAATGAATGTATTTACCCCGATTGTTGTACATAATGCTGCAAACATTAAGGTTAAAACTGGAATGAACCAAATACCTTTATCTTTTGCGCGTGTAACAATTGAAGATACACCTGATTGAAAAGCACCACTTTTTGTAATGATACTAAACGCTGCACCAGAGAACATAATCATCAATAATAAGTCCATATTCTCAATAAACGCATCTGCAATCATGCCTGGCACTTGTAATAAGCTTACCGCATGACTTTCAATATACTTGAACGAACCTGGCACAATGACCGTCTTACCTGCTTCGTTCTTGATGCGCTCGAATTCACCGGCTGGTACAATCCAAGTTAATGCGACTACCAACAACACCATCGCCATTAAGATTACGAGTGAGTGTGGCATCTTAAATTTCTTTTTCTTTTCCATAAAAAAGCCTCCCAACTTTTATGATAGTGTCATTATAAAAAAGTTTTTTCACTTCTTGCAAGGGCTTTCTTGTTTTTTGTGTGTTTTTTTTGTGCTTTTTTTCATTTTTAGGACGCATTTTTCTGAAAAACAATCCTCTAATCTGTAATTTTTCATGAATAAATCACTCTTCTTGACTTTTCAAGTGCTATCCTTTATGGTTAGTCTTGTATTTATTTTTTGGAGGTTATTTATGTCAAAACGCTATCATGTTGCGATTTGTGGGGCTTCGGGTGTCGTAGGGCGCCGTATGATTGAAGTGCTCCTTGAACGCCAGTTCCCGATTGAATCGCTCACTCTTTTTGCTTCAAAACGTTCTGCCGGTCAATCGATTACCGTGGCGGGACACGATTATATTATTCAAGAATTGACTGAAGATGCGCTCAAAGCTCCGATTCAAATTGCGTTGTTTTCTGCAGGCGGCGACACATCGAAAAAATTTGCACCCATTGCAGCCGAACGTGGTATTTATGTCATTGACAACAGTTCTGCATGGAGAATGGAGGCTGACATTCCGCTCGTTGTGCCTGAAGTGAACAGCGACACGCTCACAGGCGCGCAACATATCATCGCCAATCCAAACTGCTCGACGATTCAGTCTGTTTTGCCGCTCGGCGTTTTGGAAAAAAATTACGGCATTAAGCGCGTCGTCTACACTACCTACCAAGCTGTTTCAGGCGCAGGCCAAGCGGGAATTAACGACTTGGTCAACCAGACTGCTAACAATTTCCCACACCTTATTCATGAAAATTGTATTCCACAAATCGATGTTTTTCTTGAAAATGGCTACACTAAAGAAGAATGGAAAATGATTGAAGAAACACGCAAAATTTTGAATCGTCCAGATTTACGCGTCACTTCTACAGCTGTTCGGGTGCCTATTTTGCATTCGCACGCGGTCAGCATCAACGTCGAATTGAATCAGCCATTTGATTTGGCGACCGTCCGCCAGCAATTCGAGCAAGCAGACGGCATTATCGTTCAAGATAATCCGAGCGAGAAACTTTATCCTTTACAAGCCAACGCTACCGGCAAAAACGAAGTCTTTATCGGACGTATTCGTCGTGATGAATCTGTGGAAAATGGCCTAAATTTGTGGGTTGTTGCTGACAACATTCGCAAAGGCGCTGCCACAAACACCATTCAAATCGCCGAAACCCTCATCCAAAAAGGATTTCTGTAATAAAAATATAAATAGGCACTCACGATTGGTCGTGAGTGCCTATTCTATTTTGCTCGAATGAGCGATTTGTAACTAACATCTCTTAGATGGAGTGAACCATTCTTGTTGAGAATGAAAGTGTATATTTTTGTGTGTTTGAATTGGAAGGAGATTATTTTTCTTCTTCTTTTTTCTTTAAGCCCATTGCTAACATCATTGCAGACAAGCTTGCGATGGCTGCTAATGGAAGTAGATTCATTTGGCTTTCGCCAGTGTTTGGTAACATTGCACCTGATTGGCGTGTAATTG
>JAUNEB010000001.1 GCA_030525795.1 Aerococcaceae bacterium
CGCATGACTGTTAATCATGATGTCGTAGGTTCGAGCCCTACTTGCGGAGTTGGTTAAAACTATTCCAAATTTGGAGTAGTTTTTTTTATTTATAAAAATGATTTTTCTTTTTTTAGGTGTATTTAATAATGGAGGTGCACCATGAAAAAGAAATTATTATTATCCAGTATTAGTTTGCTATTCGTTAATCCGTTACTTTCTGCCGCGCAAAATAGTAGCACACCATATGTGCTGACACAGTCAATTAATAATATCCCTGTGGCTAAAGAAAATTGTGTTATTTTGATACGAGAAGCAAAGCAAAAACAGCATGAACAAGATGACATGATTGAACGATTATCGGAAGAATTGGACACGACCGTCGAAAGTTATAATCAGTTGAATGAAGCTATTTCAAAAATCGAATCGGGAAATGACGAAAATTCAATGCCATACGCGGTTGCACAATATGAAAAGGTCATTGAAGAAATTTTTCAGCAATTAACATCAGAAAATGCCGACTTCATTCATCTATCGCAGGAAGAGCAAATTGAACAAATCCAGCAAAATCAAGCCGTACAAGAGTGGCAAACTTACATTAGCGAGTTAGAAATAGTATTGAACGACAAGATTGCACAAAGAGACGCGCTAAAAATTCAACATCAGCAATTGTTGTATGATATCGAAACATTGCAATCTCAAAACGAACCTTCTACCGAGCTGAATCAATGCCTACTTTATCCGTACAGTACGACGCACTTGTTATCCAGTGAAGCAGCCATCAATCCTTCTATGGCACAGCTGAGTGATGTGTTTGTAGAGTTGGATCGCGTTTTGCAGCAAATTGTCCCGTTGGCCTATCGACAGCTCACCTTCGATAAAATTTACAGCGAATTTTCAGAAGAAAAAGGTGCCGATAACGTCTATCATCGTCTTGAAGGCAAGCAGCATGCTGAATTGGATGAGAACGGAAAGCTTTACTATACTTACGCACATGAATTGAGCGCTAAAGACATTGAATTGCTCGGCGATTTGTCTTTGCGATATTATTTTGAAAATGAAAACGGGGACGAACATATTGAACATTATCATGATGTTTTGGCAATGAAAGAAGGCCAATTTTTATATTTTAGTGCGATTAACGACGAATTGTTTACCGAAATGAAGCAATTATTATGCGATTATTTGAACCAAAACGGACTATTTGATGAAACTACAGTGGAACAAGTGCGTAGTTTCCATCAACGTTATCAATTGAAATTAGTATATTTTGATGGCGAGCAATGGTATCCTGTTTCTAACAACGAGACAGGTTATTTGGATACGATGGCGGCGCAACCACTATTTTTAGCAATGACGGATGAAATCGAAACAGAAGCAGAGCCCGAATCTGAAGTAGCAGAGTCGCATTTGGCAGCGAGTTCGTTGCTCAATTCCCTCAAAAAAGAAAAAAATAAACAAGATGAATCATCACAGCAATCTTCCAATGAAAAATTATCCCAACTCAAAGACAAATTACAACCTAAAGCTGCAGAAAATAGCTCAAAACCATCCCAATCACTTCCCAAGGCATCCCTAGCCAAAAAACCATCCGAAAAATCGTCCGAAAAATCAACTCAAGCACCAAAACAAAAACAAAAAGAGAATAAAAAAGGCGTATCACTTCCTTCGACAGGGGAACAACGCCTTTGGTGGTGGATTGCAGTCATTATGCTAGGATTAGGCGTTTTGTTACTTATTGGCAACGGTTATTTGCGTTATAAACAGCGCCAAAAATTGCGTCAAATTCACCTTGATTAAGCAAAAAAATTGGGTACAGCTATTAAATCTTGTATAATAAATGTATCATCAATTTTGGAGGAATTTATCATGAGTGAAATCGATACATATTTGAAACAAGCGAGTATTTTTCAGAAAGTGACGCCGCAACAAGCGCAAGCAGCGATCGAAGCAAAGACAGGACAAATCGTATATATCGGACGTGAAACTTGCCCTTACTGTCGCCGTTTTGTCGCCAAATTAAGCAATGTCGCGCAAGAAAATCAGTTAACGGTTTATTATTTGCACAGTCAGCAAGCCGATACCTTAGAAGCAGTGCAAGCATTACGCGATCGTTACGGCGTTCCGACGGTGCCTGGCTTCATTTATAGTGACGTACAAGGAGTTCATGTGCGCTGCGATAGCTCTATGACAGAAGCCGAAATTTTGGCATTTGTTCAGCGTTAGTTTTTAGCAAAAGTGGAGAAAAATCTTCAAATATGATAAAATAAAGTATCTTATTTGAGGAGGTCATTTATGACAACATTACCGAATTGCCCAAAATGTGCAAGCGAATATACGTATCAAGATGGAGATTTATTAATCTGCCCCATGTGCGCGCATGAGTGGACGCAAGCTGAAGCAGAGGCGGCGCAAGAAGCCAGTATCATTCGCGATGCTAACGGCAATCCATTAGCAGATGGCGACACCGTAACGGTCATCAAAGATTTGAAATTAAACGGAAGCACCACCATTAAGCAAGGAACGAAAGCGAAAGGTATTCGTCTAGTAGCCGATCCGGTGGATGGTCACGATATTCAATGCAAAATTGACGGCATTGGAGCGTTGTATCTCAAATCCATTTATGTAAAAAAATAGTATAAGTAGCCTTTTTAACGTGATATTGCGCTAGAAAGGCTGTTTCTTTTAATTTATAATAGAAACAAAGGAGGGACGCACATGGCATTACAATTTGTTTTAGGAGACTTGTCTGTCGATAAAAAGCGTGCCGTTATTGAGCGCTTAGTCGCCATCAAACAAGCCAAACCTCATGCCAAAATTTATTACTTAGTTCCCGAACATTTGAAATTTGATATGGAGCAGTTGTTGCTTACGCATCTTGAGCGCCTAACGCAGCAAAAACATGCGGCTATTTTGGATATTCAAGTGGTGAGTTTTAGTCGATTAGCGTGGTTTATGGCGTCAGGCACGCTAGAACAGCAATCTAGTTTGTCTAAAGTTGGTTTAACGATGTTAGTACGTCAATTGTTATTGAAACATCAAGCGCAATTAACGGTTTATCGTGGCCAAATTCAGTTTCAAGGATTCGTTGAAAAATTAGTCACTTTATTCGAAGAATTATACGAAGGAAATATTTTGCCAGAAGATTTGACGTTAGAATCAGTGGCACATTCACCATTAGAAGTTAAGCGACTGGAAGAATTGGCATTGTTGTATCAAGCTTTCCGTGAAGAAATGGCGACTAAGCAATTCGCAAATTTTCAGACATATGCGCATTTGCAACAACAATTAGAAGCACAACAATCATTTGAGGACCATTATTTAGTGATTGACCATCATTATTATTTTAATGCACATCAATTAGGAGCCATTGTGGAATTTGTGCGTTATTTTCAAGAAGTTTGGATTACGTTGCCACTAACTTCTGCGCAAGCGCATGACAATCAGTGGAATCCTTTGATTGAAATGCAACGTGCGACTTACCAACAGCTGCGTTTACTTTGCCAAAATGCGCAGTTGCCAGTTTTAACAGACTGGGAAATTACAATTATGAACTCAGCTTTCGATGCGAGAATTTTGCAAATGGCGCATGCGTATCGGGATGGTTACCAATATGGCGTACGAGCGCAAGCCGCATTGAATGCGCCTTATCAGGTGTGGCAGTGCGATACCATTCAAACGGAATTGCGCCACGTTAGCAATCAGATTCATGAATTAGTGACGCAAAAAGGTTACCGTTACCGCGATATTTTGATTGTGGCGCGTGATATGGATCGTTACCAATTAGTAGTTGAACCGATTTTTGCACATAATGAGATTCCGTTATTTTTTGACCACGAAACAAAAATGGCGCAACACCCATTAATGTTGTGGTTGGAAGCATGTTTGCACTTGCCAAAATATCGCTGGCGCTATCAAGAAGTGATGCGCGTGTTGAAGTCGCCTCTATTCGTGCCGTCTCATAAGACAATTAAAGAGCATGAAGCAGACGTTCATTGGTTTGAAAATATTGTCTTGGCGAACGGTTATTTTGGGTATCGTTTGACGAATTTAGCGTTTGAATGGCACATTGAGTCTGTCGAAAAAACGCAGCAGCAAGCCGTTCATACGTTAAGACAGTGGATGGTTTCAACATTGCAACCGATGTTTGACTTTTGGAAAAAGAAATCTATTTCAGGCGCAAAGGCAGCCCAATGGCTGTATGAACTTATCGAAAAAACAGGCGTTAAACAGCAATTAGAAGCCATGCGCGACGCGGCAATTGAAGCGGGAAATATTGACGAATCGCGTCGCCACGAACAAATTTGGCAAGTATTTAGCGCAACTTTAGATGAATTTTATCGATTATACGAAAATGAATTCGTAGACTATGCGCTATTTTGCGAATTAATTTTGGCGGGATTGAGCGAAGGAACGTACCATATTATTCCGCCGACACTCGATCAAGTAACGTTTACGAGTATGGAAAGTCCGCAAGCTGCTCCTTACAAAATTTGCTTTATTGTCGGCGCAAACGAACATGTTTTGCCTAAAAAACGCGATTTTCAATCGCTATTATCGCGTTATAATCGCGAAGCTTTGCGCGAAACGTTGTTGCCGTATCAATATTTGGTGCAACCGTCAGAACAAGCGAACAATCAAGAATATTTGTTGACTTATCAATTATTGCTTAATGCGACCGATGGTGTTTATATTTCATTTGCCACGAATTTAGACAATCAAACGGTGACTTTTTCGCCGTATTTGAAACAAATAACGGATGCTTTTGGAGTTGAGACGAGGGTGTTTACTTCGGAAATGCCATTACAATTTTCAGAAAGTTTTGGTGGCAAAATGTCGGCGCAACTGTCTCCAGTTTTACAAACAGTACGCCATTATTACGAAGCGCAGCAGCAATTGCCTGAACGTGTCATTCAATTGATTCACCTTCTTGGCGAAAAAGCGTGGCATTTAATTCAAAAGGCGTTTCATTTTAACGCGTTGCCGAACAATTTGTCTTCCGAAACGGCACTGCAATTATTTGGTAAAAATATTAGCGCCTCCGTTTCAAAAATTGAGCAATATTATCAAGATCCATACAGTCATTTTTTGTTGTATGGATTGAAGCTTCAAGAACGCGCGACATTTGATGCGAATCCTGCGCGTATGGGTGATTATTACCACGACTTTTTGGAAAAATTCATGACAGAACTAAAAAACCGCCAGTTATCTTTAGCGGAATTGGATTGGACGAGCCTTTTTCAAGAAATTCAGCAGCAATTATTAGCCGAGCCTAAATATATGTTGTTCGACAGTCATGCGCGTATGCAGGCGATTAAGCATCAATTGGATAGCCGTTTGCAGACGTTTATCCAATTGAGCCAGGCGCAACAACAAATTATTCCGATGCACTCTCATGCAAACGAAGTGTTGTTTGGGGTGCCGAATGGTTTGCCGGGCTTTGAATATTCGTTGCCTTCTGGAGGAAAGTTGTTGATTCGTGGTAAAATTGACCGCATTGATACGGTAGCTGGACAATTTTTGCAAGTGATTGATTATAAATCGAGTGCGCGGCAATTCAATTTAGTAGATGCATATTATGGATTGGATTTGCAAATTTTGACGTATTTGAGTGTGGCGATGCAGCATTTTGACAAGGCGCCGATTGGAGCATTTTATCAGACGTTAGCGCCGACGTATCAATCTGGAACGAAAGAGACGTTGCATTCGGCATCATTCGATAGCTTGCTAGAAGAAAATCGCCTAAAAGGTATTTTGACGGCGGATGATGAACATTTGCGGGCGATTAGCGAGCAGGCACCAAGTGTTTATCCTGCCAAATTCACGAAATCAGGCTACTCCTCATCAACACCATTTTATGATAAAAAAGATTTACAAACTATTTTGAAATATACACACTGGATGTTTCAACAAGCAGCCGAGCAAATGCAAGCAGGACACATTGCGTTACAACCTTTCAAAACGGAGCGCTACACACCAAGTTTACAAACGCAATATCGCGTCATTACAGGATTTGATGCCACCGAGAATTATCAAGTTTACCGCAATAAGACCATCGTCAAAAAAGACGTACTTGACCAAATGAAGACGCAATTAGGAGAAAGGGGGGACGCGCAAGATGATTGAACCAAAACCAGCCAATGCGACTTATAATGACGAACAATGGCAAGCCATCCACCAAAAAGGCACAAATATTTTAGTAGCGGCTTCTGCTGGCTCGGGCAAAACAACCGTTTTGATTGAGCGCATTTTGACGCATGTGATGAAAGGATTTGCTCAATTAGACGAGTTGCTTGTATGTACATTTACCGAATCGGCTGCCAACGAAATGAAACAGCGTATGGAAACGCGCCTCAAAGCAGCACTCAATCAAACGGCTGACCGCGAGCAACAACATTTATTGTTGCAGCAGTTGCGCTTGTTGCCGACGGCGCACATTCGGACACTTCATAGTTTTTGCTTGCAAGTGATTCAACAATATTTTTACTTAATTGATTTTGATCCGAATTTTCGATTGATGACAGATGAAACGCAAAAAGAATTGTTGTATCAAGAAACATGGCATACGCTAATTGAACACATTTACGATGAGAAAACAACCGTTTCTAAAGCGCAATATTTGACGTTGTTAGAGCAGTCAAATGATCGAGCTTTATATGAACTGATTGTGAATTTACATCATTTTGCAAGTTCGCATCCAGAGCCTGAAATATGGTTGACGCATGTTGCAGACCAGTCGCGTCAAGTTGAACAATTTGCGCAATCGCCTTTATACAAAAAGATTGTGCAACCTTACTTGCAACAAACATTCCTTTCCGCAGAAAAAATATTGCAAGACGGATTGCAGTTGCTTCAACAATTATCTAGTGAAACGATTGTGAAATACGAGGCTATTTTGCAAGGAGAACAGCAACAAGTAGCGTATCTCATTGAAGCGGCTCAACGAGGCGATTTGGCAGCGATATTGAGTATCGGGCAAACAATCGCATTCGAACGTTGGCCTTCAAACTCCCAAAAATCAGAAGATTATGAAGCCGTGGGCGTACTCAAACAATTGCGCGATGATGCCAAAGCATTGATGGAAGGCTTGAAAGATTGGTTCGTTTACGATTACACGACAACACTCGACATTGAAAAACGACTCGTTTCGACCTTAGACGTTGTCGGACAATTAACGCTAGCTTTCAGAGCCGTATTAGCGGACAAAAAAGCTGACTTAAAAATCATTGACTACAACGATTTGGAGCATTTAACGTTGAATATTTTAGCGCCGTACAATGCTGAAAATGGACGGCGTGAGCCGAGTTTGGCGGCGGAATTTTTCCAGCAACAATTTAAAGAAGTGTTGGTTGACGAGTACCAAGATATCAACGAAATTCAAGCGACGATTTTGTCGTGGCTCTCGCATGAACAGCGCGCGGATTTGGACGGCAATTTGTTCATGGTGGGCGATGTGAAGCAGTCTATTTATGGATTTCGCATGGCTGAACCAAGTTTATTTTTGCAAAAATATTTAGCTTATGGCCAACAAAATGGTGGCGAATTGATTATTTTGGACAAAAATTACCGTTCGCGCGACGAAGTGTTGCAATTTACAAACTTTTTGTTTGAGCGATTGATGGATACTAATTTTGGCGAAATGGCGTATCACGAAGCGGAAAGTTTGAAAACAGGCAATCATAGTTTTAAGCCGAGCGCACCGAATGATGCGTTCAATATTGAAGTGTTAGTTCACGTCAAAGAGAGCGAGACGGCAGATGAAGCTCTCGAACTATCAGACGACGCAGAAATTGATACGTCCATCGAAGCGCAAAGCTATTTAATTGCACAAGATATTCAACATAAAATTCAATCTCGATTTAAGATTTATGACAAAGAATTAAAACAAACACGCCCTGTAGAATACCGCGATTTTGTTATTTTAACCGCGACGCGCCAACCTTTTTTGCCCATTCAACAAGTGTTTGAACAATACGAGTTGCCGATTTTTTCACAAAAAGTAGAAAATTATTTCCAACGGCAAGAAATTCGTTTAATGGTCGCGTTATTGAAATTGATTGACAATCCGTTGCAAGATATTCCGCTTGTGGCGATTTTACGGTCGTATTTTGTAGGGCTTGATGATGAAGCGCTTAGTTTAATTCGAATTGCGTGTCCAACGGGGAATTTTTACACGGCGTGCGAGCATTATATCGCGACGCAAGAGGATGCAATTGCCGAACAGTTGCGCACGTTTTGGGAGCAGTTAAATCGTTGGCGTGATTTGTCGCAAAAAATTTCCTTAGTGCAATTGATTTGGACAATTTATCAAGAAACGTACTTTTTGGATTACGTAGCAGGCTTGTCAAACGGGCAGCAACGTCAAGCGAATTTGCATGCTTTTTATGAGCGTGCAGAACAATTCGAGCAAACGGCTTATCGTGGTGTCTTTGGATTCGTGCAATACATTGAACAAATGATGCAACACGAACACGACTTAGCCGAACCGATTTTGTTGGCGGACAACCAAAATAGTATTCGAATGATGACGGTTCACGCAAGTAAAGGCTTGGAATTTCCAGTGGTTTACTTAATGAACACGAGCAAGACATTCAACATTATGGACACCAACCAAGCGTATATTCCGTCGAAACATTACGGGCTCGCAACGGATTATTTGGACACACAACATTTACTCAAATATCCTTCCCTCATCAAAAAAGCTTTGCGTCTCGAAAAAATTTTGCAACTCAAAGCCGAAGAAATGCGAAAATTATACGTTGCTTTAACGCGTTGTGAACAAAAACTAATCATTGTAGGCTCCATCACAAAGCAAGAAGATTGGAAACAACAACAAGAACGCGTCCTCTTGTTGAGCGATGAACAAACACTCGTGATGAATACGCAAGAACGACAACAAGCGCGTAGCTGGTTTGAATGGATTGTTCAAGCCTTAGCTTTTTCAAACAAACATCCACAATCTTGTACATCATTTACGCCGGCGCAAGTCGCGTGTCGATTTGTTACGACAGATGAATTGATGTTGTTTAGACAGCAGCGGAAAGCTTCTCATAAGCTAGATAAACATGATTGGCTCGAAAAAATGCGACAAATCGTTGAGCAGTCATCGCAAATACCATTGCCTGAAATTCAAGCAATGCAGCGCCTAATGAATGCAACGTATGATTATTCATTAGCTAGCCGCACTTCAAGCTATCAATCGGTTTCGGAGTTGAAACGTTTATACGAATTACCACACGATCGCCATTTGAGTCATTTTGAGGATCGTAGAAGTGACGAAAAATCAGCACAAACCCACATTCAAAGCATTCGCTATACGCAAGATACATTTGAAAAACCGCAATTTTTGCGCAAAAAAACGATGGACTATGCTCAAATTGGGACGATTACGCATTTTGTGTTGCAACAATTGGATTTTAGCGTGCTGAAACCGCCGTATTTGCCAGTGTTGCAAACGCAAGTGGCTGAACTTATTGAGCGGCAGTTATTGACAGCAGAAATGGCGCAAGTTGTCCGTTTAGAAGCGATTGTGCAATTTTTAGAAAGTGATTTGGGACAATTTGTAATTGAGCATGCGCAACAGCTACGTAGAGAACAAGCCTTTTCTTACTTGCTACCTGCCAAATGGCTGTTCCAACAACAACTTGAACATGCAGAAGTCACACAGCTAGCTAACGACCAATTATTGATTCATGGGGTAGTAGACAATTTTGTCATTACGCCAAAAGGGATCGTGCTCATCGACTACAAAACTGATCGCTACAAACCGCAAGGAACGCTGTCTAGACAAGCTCAAATTGAAACAATTGTCGAGAAATATCGTTTCCAAATGAGTTTGTACGCACAAGCATTGAGCGTAGCCACACAACAACCGATTGCCCGCGCGTGCCTTGTATTATTAGATTTTGGAGAAACAATAGAAATCCAAGATTTATACACGTTTACATAGACATTTTTCCAAAAAAAGCTATACATATCCGATAAGTTTGTTATAATAGTAACGATATAGAAAGAAGGAGTGAAAATCGTTGGGAACACAGCTTAAAGGATTGATGGGCACAATTGAATACAGTGTCAATAAAAAGGAAGAATTATTTCAAAAAAGTAAAGCGCGCTACTTTACGCGTGCGATATTAGCGTGTGTCTTTTTGTCATTGGGAGTGGCGGTTTCGTGTTATGTCGCGGATAAAGCTAACCATATTGTGCATGACGGCGGCAAGTTTTTATATGCTTTCATGTTCAGCTGGTCGTTGGTTATGATTACTTACATGAACGCGGAGTTGGGCACGTCAAACATGATGTATTTGACTGCAGGAGTGCATCGCAAATTCGTTTCTTTATCTACCGCAGCCAAAATTTTATTAGCTTGTGTGGCATTGAATTTTGTAGGCGCTGTGTTGACAACGTATGTTATTTCATTGTCAGATGCGTATTCTCATGTCGGCGCAGACCATTATTTAATCGAAGCAACCGTCGCAAAATTAGCAAAATCACCATTAACGCAATTTGCTGAAGGGATTTTGGCGAATATCTTGGTAAACGTAGCCGTATTTTGCGGCTTGCGTATGAAAGATGATGCTGGCAAAGTAATTGCGATTGTATTCATCATTTACATTTTCGCCTTTTTAGGATTTGAGCACGTTATCGCAAACTTCTCATTATTCAGCTTAGCTTATTGGACAACAGGTGGCGCAGTCGAAGGGATGACATTAGGCAATGTCTTGTCAAACTTCTTGTTCTCTGGACTCGGCAACTATGTCGGCGGCGGCATTTGTGTAGGCTTATTATATAGCTGGCTCAACCAAAAATCAGAACTTTATTACGATTAAAAAACGGCACACAAAAATCGCCCTGCAACTTTGTTAGACTTAAGTACTAACGATTGCGGGGCGGTCTATTTTTTATTCACACGACCTATTTAATTTTGCTAACCAATTCTTTTAGTTGTTCATTAGCGGTTTTGCCATTATCTAGTTGAATTGTTTTCTCAGATATGATGAAAGAGCCGCCAGCAGCTACAATATTTTTATGTGTGACATATTCAAGCACATTGTGACTGTCTATGCCGCCTGTTGGAATAAAGTTTAAGTCAGGGAATGGGCCTGTTAAATTTTTGATGGCATTGATGCCGCCGTATAGATTAGCGGGGAAAAATTTAACCGTATTTAATCCCAAATTCAAAGCTTCGATAATTTCAGTTGGGGTTACTGCGCCAGGGAATACAGGAATATTTTGAGATTGGCAATATGTAATGACTTCTTTGTTCAAGCCAGGCATCACGATAAATTTAGCACCATTTTCAATGGCATCTTTAGCATTTTCTAAGTTACATACCGTTCCTGCCCCTACAATCAATTTGTTGGAATCTGAAAGTTGTTTAATTGCGGCGGAAGCTAACGCGCTGCGATACGTAATTTCGATAAAATGAAGCTGATTATTTAATAAAATCTCTTCAAGAATCGGTAGTAGTGATAAATCAGTGACGGTGTATAGAGGTAATAATTTTTCTTCTCGTAATTGTTTTTCCATAAAATTGTTCCTTTCTATTTTAGGATGAACTCATTATACCACTAAAAAAATTTTTTTGCGACAAAAAATAAAAAAAAATTTTTAAGAAACCCCTTGCATAAAATAATTTTAACATATATAATAAAGGTGTTGTTAATTAAGGAATATAAAGGAGGTGCAAAAATTGAATAAAATAGCAATTGTCAATTCAAGTAGTTTCGGGAAAATATTTACGGAGCATTTGTCGCAATTGAAAGAACTTGGGGAAGTAACCTTTTTTACGTTTGATCAAGATATATCGGGAAAAGATTTAGCAAATAGTTTACGAGGGTATAATTTTATTATAGCGAGTGTAACACCATTTTTTAACAAAGAATTTTTTGATAATAAAGATGAACTGAAGTTAATTTCTAGACACGGTATTGGATATAACAACGTCGATTTGGACGCCGCAAGAGAACACCATACAATTGTTTCAATCATTCCTGCGCTTGTTGAGCGTGATGCCGTCGCCGAACAAAACATTAGCAATTTATTGAATGTTATGCGACAAGTATCTCAAGCGTCAGAACGTGTCAAAAATGATAAGTGGGAAGACAGAGCGGAATTCGTAGGAAATACGCTATTCAATAAAACGGTAGGAATTATTGGTCTAGGAAACACAGGAAGTTGTGTTGCTGAAACTTTACGCAACGGATTTAGATGTAGAGTCGTCAGTTATGACCCTAACAAATCTGTTTTGGATATGCAACAATACGGTGTAGAAAAAGTAGACTTAGATTACTTACTTGAAGCTTCGGATGTCATTTGTTTGACTGCCAATTTAACAGAAGAATCCTATCACATGATTAATGAATCTGCCGTTCATAAAATGAAGAAAGGTGTCTATATTTCAAATAGTGCAAGAGGTGCATTAGTTGAAGAAACTGCCATTACTTCAGGCTTAGCATCAGGAATCATCGCAGGATATGCAACAGACGTTTTAGAAGTAGAACCTGGAAGAGCAGATCATCCTTATTTAGCATTTGATAATGTTGTGATGACACCGCATACAGGAGCCTATACAAAAGAATGTTTAGAAGCAATGGGTAGCAAATGCGTACAAGATATTCAAGATATGGTTCAAGGCAAATTGCCTGTTCGAGCTATTCAAAATCAAAGTATGTATATAAAATAAGAATAAAGGAGAAATATTATGCAAACTTTAACAGTCATGCAAAGTTTTTTAATTGCTTTATGGACAGCAGCCGTTATGTCCAGATGGTTAGGAGGGGGAGCAACGTTAACGTTGAGATTCTCACCTTTGATGACAGGTCTTATTGTCGGGGTAGTCATGGGTAATGTTGGCGATGCCATGAAAATCACAGCAGCGCTACAGTTAATTTATATGGGCGTATTTTCACCAGGGGGTTCAATGCCATCTGAACCAGCTGTTGCCGCAGCGATTGCTGTCCCAGTTGCGTTATTAGGGAATATGACACCTGAAGCAGCGATTGCCGTAGCCGTACCTGTTGGATTATTAGGTAGCTATTTGTATCAATTTAGATTCTTTTTGAATACATTCACGGGCCGTGCAATCGACAGAGCTGTTGACAAAATGGACGACAAAGCTATCACGAGAGCAATTATTTGGTATCCAACCATTACATCATTCCTATTGTTCGTCCCACTCATTTTTGTAGCGCTATATTTTGGAGCGCCAGTTATTGCTGATGTTATTTCTAAATTACAAGGAACAGCAGCGATTCATGTATTAGAAGTTCTAGGCGGCGGCTTGGCAGCAATCGGGATTGCTACAACGATTTATGTTATTGGACGTAAAGATTTGTTAGTGTTCTTCTTCTTAGCGTATTTCTTAAGTATTATATTCAAACCACTCGAAGTTACAATGGTAACATTCGCGATTTTAGGTGCTATTGTGGCAGGTATTTATGTTTTGTTAAAACAAGAGCCTGTAGTTGTTAAAAGCGAAAGCAAACAAATAGACTTAGACGATGAAGATGATGAAGATTTTTAATCGGTTGAACAAGGAGGAAATGTAATATGGTAGAAACAGTAAAAAATACTACAGTAGAAGAAATTACACAAAAAGACATTACGAAAACCTATTTACGCTGGCATTTTGCAAACGAAATACCACACGCATTCGATAGATATATCGCGCCATCATTATTGTATGCTATGATGCCTGTTTTGAAAAAATTATACAAAGACGAAGAAAAGAGAAAAGAAGCTTACAAACGCCAACTGTTGTTCTTCAACACACAATTAAGTTGGGGTGGTGGCGTCATTACAGGCTTAATGTCTTCTATGGAAAGCGCACGTGCGCAACAAGAAGCGACCAAAGAAGAGATTACAATGACAGATGACTTAATGTATAATACAAAAGCGGGCTTAATGGGCGCATTAGCAGGCATTGGGGATGCAATCGACTCTGGTACGGTACAATACATTTTTATTGCGATGGCAGTGCCATGGGCGCAACAAGGTTCAGCTTTAGGGGCGCTATTCCCATTCATCTGTTTTGCGTTATATCAAGTAAGTATCGGCTTATTCTTCTCTAGACAATCATTCAAAATGGGACGTGAAGCAACTAGCTTGATGGCTGACTCAAGCATTAAAAAAGTCATTGAATTTTTATCAGTACTCGGCTTATTCATGATGGGAATTCTCGCAGGTAGCTACATCAAATTAAGTTCCAGCTTGAAATTTACATTATCAGGAAAAGAATTTGTCATCCAACAATTACTGGATAAAATTGTACCTGGTATTTTGCCGCTCGCAGCCGTTTGGGGTATTTACTGGTTCTATAGAAAACGTGGCCTAAATGTTATGAGAGCCATGTTATGGTTAACAGGTATTTTAGTCGTGTTAGCGACAGTAGGTATTTTATAATAACTTTGAAAGAGGATAGAGTATGGGACAAATTAATTTAGCGCGTATTGACGAGCGTTTAATACACGGACAAGTGATGTTGACTTTGTCACAACGTGCAGGTGTGAATTCAATTTTTGTGGTAGATGATGTAGTCGCTAAAGATAAATTTATGAAAGATTTATACAAGAGCGCAGGAAGCCGTACAGGGCAAAAAACAATTGTTGTATCCGTTAATAAAGCAAAAGAATATTGGGATGAATATACTTTTAAAGATTATACACCTATTTTAATTTGTAAAACGGTTGATGTGATTTATGAGTTAGTCAAACACGGCGTTCCTATGAAAGAATTAAACGTAGGCGGCATCGCTCAAAAATTACCAACAGACAAACAAGTAACCAAAACCGTCTACTTAAATGAAGACGATGCAAGAAAATTAAAAGAACTAAACGAAAATTATGGAGTAGAAAATATATATTTCCAATCTACGCCTTCTGCTGAAAAAACGAGTTTAAATGCTGTTTTAGCGATGTTTAATTTATAGTAGGTGATATATATGGGACTAAATGAGTATAAAGAAGATTTAATTGTTAGATATAATCATATTTTAAATAAACGCGTGACATTCAAACAAAAGACAGCTTTTATTCGTAGTTTAATGATGGAATTTAAAGACGTTGACACAGACATAAAAGTTGTGGAAGTACGCGAAAAAGGCAAAAAGACTTCCTTAGCAAGAAATGTGTACGTAGGAGATGTGAAAAAAGCCGACGTGATTATTTCTACCTATTACGATTCTCCTTTAATGCATTTAGGCCCATATTATCTTTTAGACAAAAATAAACAAAGAAATGCAACATTGTATTTGAATTTGATTTTGTCATTGGGAATGTTGTTAGTAGGGGCATTGTTCACAATGTTTGTAACGAATAAACACCTAAAATCAGGCGCAGAAAATTTTAGCTGGCCGACATTTATAATATTTGGCTTAGTGTATGTGTCATTTATTTATTTAATTGGGTTGTTTGCTAAAGGAATTGGAAGAAGACGTAATACCATCCGAAATAATGCGACGGTCATTTATATGATCTACAAAATTATGAGCAGTCAATTAAATAAAAAAGTAGCTTTTGCATTTTTGGATTCGGGTGTTACAAATGAGCGTGGCTTATACGCATTGCAAGAATCTGCAAAACGCAATGCAAAAATTATTTATTTAGATGCAATTGCTTCATCTGAAACATTATATTGCATGCACCATTCAGAAATTCAAGAGCTATTAACGTACGATAATTTTGAAAGTAGCGGTCTATATCGAATTTTTTCTGCTGCAAAAAAGGGCGATGAATATTATTTAACACAAGAAATGTTGAATCATAAAGAAGAATCAACGAAACATATAAATGTAGTGGATCGTTTAATAAATAGAATGATTAAGTAAAGAGGTGTAACATGTTTAAGATTATTATTGCAACGCATGGCGAAATGAGTACTGGAATCAAAGATGCTGTCTCAACTATTGTAGGAACAGACGGAAATATTGAAACACTACGCCTAACTTCAGGCAAAAATGTAGACGAACTCAGTGCGGAATATTTAGAAATTTTAAGAAGTGAAGCATGTGATGAAGGGGCATTGATTTTTACGGATTTAATTAGTGCAAGTCCTTATAATCAAGCATTATTAGCTATCAATCATTTGGAAGACTCTAGAAGAAATAATGTATTTATTATTGGGGGCGTCAACTTACCAATGGTACTAGAAGCTGTAAACCATAATTTTTTGAATAGCAATATTGCTGAAGTTGTAGAAATCATTGCAAATCAAGGAAAAGAGGGCATCTCTATTTGGAGTACACAGTTGTTGGCAGATAATGACGAAGATGAAGATGATGATTTCTAAGGAGGCAGCATCATGGAATATAAATTAGTAATTAAACCCGGCCCTCAATATTACGCGTATGCGAATGATGCGATTGACAATATTCCAGAATTGCTCAAAGAATACCAAGCGAAAAAAGTATTGATTTTACACGGAACCATTTCTTGGGAAAAAGCTAAAAAATACTTTGATAAAGTTTTGGCATCAGAATTCGAGTTCGTCTTTGAACAATATTCGGGCGAATGTAGCTTCAATGAAGCCAAACGTATTTCAGAAATCATTTCATCTAATCATATTGACTTTGTAATCGGCGTAGGTGGCGGAAAAATGGCAGATTTAACCATGTTGGCTGCTTCTTACACGATGACGCCATTTGGAATTGTCCCAACATTAGCAAGTAATTGCGCACCGTGGGCCGCATTGTCAGTCATGTACAAAGAAGATGGTATGTCCGAAGGTTTTTCTGAACACCAAAAACATAATGCAGCATTTTTAATTACAGATCCAAGATTGGTAGTGGATGCGCCTGTTCGCTACTTTAAAGCAGGGATTGCCGATACGATCGTCAAATGGTACGAATCCGATTTAGTGACAAGCCAAGCAGATATTAAAGATTATCCATTAGTAAAAATGGGACGCTATGCAGCTAAAATGTGTAAAGAAGACATTTTGAAATACGCAGAAAAAGCTATTGCTGATATGGAAGCAAAAAATCCTTCTTATGAGTTTTATGTAGTATCTGAAATTGTGATTGTTATTTCTGGATTGGTTGGCGGACTCGCTGGAAAATATGCACGCAATACAGCGGCGCATACAGTACATGATATTTTATCTGCGAAATTACCTGGCTTACACCGCTACTTACACGGCGAAAAAGTTGCCTATGGAATTTTTTACCAATTAGCTTTAGAAAATAAATGGGATGAAATTGATCGATTAGTGCCATTTTATCATCAATTGGGCTTGCCATTATCCTTGACAGAGATGGGTGTTTATCCATTTGCTGAAGGAGAATTGCAAGAAATTGCTGAAATGATGGACAAAAAAGATAAAATACATTTATTGCCGTTAGAAATCAATGCCGAAATTTTAGCGAATGTGTATGTAGAATTAGAAAAATTTTTAGCAAAGTACGATAAATAGGAGTAATCAAAATGAAATGGACATTTAGATGGTACGGGGAAGATGACCCGATTACATTAGACAAAATTAAACAAATTCCAAATATGCACGGCGTCGTAGGAACCTTGGTTGGTAAATTACCAGGCGACGTGTGGGAATTGTCCGAAATTGAAGCGCTCAAAAAATCGGTAGAAGAAAAAGGATTAGTGCTAGCTGGCATTGAAAGCGTGTCTATTCATGACTCAATTAAAGCTGGCACACCTGAGCGCGACCAATATATCGAAAACTATAAAGAAACGGTTAGAAATTTGGGTAAAGCAGGCGTCGGCGTTATTTGTTATAGTTTCAAACCGATTTTTGGATGGGCAAAAACAAACTTAGAATACGAATTGCCAGATGGGTCAACAACGCTAGAATACGACGATAAAGTTGTCCAACAAATTGAGCCGAAGCAAATGTTTGGGTTGATTACAGGACAAACAAAAGGATTCCGCTTATCTGGCTGGGAACCTGAACGGTTAGATAAATTTTACAAATTGGAAGAGATGTATGCGGATATTACCGAAGAAAAGTTGTTCGATAATCTAGCTTATTTCTTAAAAGCGGTTATTCCTGTTTGCGAAGAAGCCAATGTAAAAATGGCCATTCATCCTGATGACCCACCGTTTGATATGTTTGGTTATCCGCGAATTACTAAAAATAAAGAAGACATTTTGAAAATTGTCAACATTGTGGATTCGCCTTATAACGGCGTTACTTTGTGTACGGGCTCGTTCGGCGCTAATCCTGAAAATGATGTGGTAGATATCATTCACGCATTAAAAGGAAAAATTAACTTTGCACATTTACGAAACGTGAAATTTTTGGGAGAAAAGCATTTCTTAGAATCTGCGCATCTCAGTACGGAAGGCTCATTGGACATGTATGCAATCGTGGAAGCATTGGTCGAAACGGGTTTTGATGGGATTGCAAGACCCGATCATGGCAGAACCATTTGGGGCGAGGTTGCAAGACCAGGATATGGCTTGTACGACAGAGCGATGGGCTTAACGTATTTGCAAGGACTTGAAGAAGCCGCTGTAAAAATATCAAAAATTAAAAGATAAGTTGGCGATTAACGATGTATAATTTAGACTTGAATAAAAAAAAGCAAATTATTTTTGATTTTGATGGACTGTTAGTCAATTCAGAAGATGTGATAGGAGAATCTTGGCTCAAAACATGCGACTATTTTTCTATTGATTATCCCGAAGGATTTTTCGATGATATTGTCGGCGTTTCTAAAAAAGTAACATTTGAAGCATTGAAGGCGCACATGGAAAATCCAATTGATGTTGAAACCTTTTTTGATCGACGTGCTCGCTTTATTGAGGAAGCGGTTGAGGAGGGGCTTGTCAAACTATTGCCTGGGGTGCAAGCTTTTTTAGAAAAAATGCATGAAAAAGGTGTTCCGATGTATATTGCGACATCTTCAAGCAAGCTATGGCCAGCAAAAATTACCGAACAATTGAATATTCGGCATTTTTTTGAAAGTATATACGGCGAAGAAGATGATCAATCTGTAAAGCCGAGCCCTGATTTGTACTTGAAAGTATTAAATGAACATCAATTGTCGAGAGAACATACTGTTATTTTTGAAGATTCATTTTCGGGCATAATGGCAGCGACTAGCGCGCAAGTGGATACAATTGTGGTGAACAAAATACCCTATCAATTCGAAAAAAATAATGAAATGTATATTTTGTGTCAAGTACCGAGCTTTAATGAAATTGAAACGGACCCAAAATAGGTCCGTTTTATGATTTTTGTTTAAGGGAGTGAATATATGGTAAAACACTTTTTCTTGAAAAATACTATAAGAAATTCGACACAGAAATTTAGTGATTTAGAAGTGCAACTGTCGAATTATTTGCTAAATTTGGAAGAAGACGAGATTGTCAACAAGACCATTTCGGATATGGCGGAGGAAAGTTCTGTTTCACAATCAACGATTTATAACTTCGTCAAAAAATTAGGCTTTGCTGGATTTCAAAATTTCAAAATTCAACTTGCACAAAATCTTTCCGTAGTGCCAGAAACGAAAAAAATAGTTTCGATTTCTCACATTACAGATTCGGATTCGCCGCTAGAAGTCGCTAGCAAAGTCGTTGCATTTAACCAATCTGCATTAGATAGCGTGTTGTATTTTTTAGACGATACACTTTTGGAAAATATTTTATCGGATATCGATCACGCGAAAGGTTTGAATTTTTTTGGGCAAGGAGGCTCGTCTGTTATCGCCTTTGATGCGTACCAAAAATTTATGAGAACGAAGTATTGGTGCAATTACGATATAGATTATCATATTCAATTAGTAAAATGCGCCAAACTTACCGAAAATGATGTGTGCTTTTTATTTTCTCATTCGGGTGAGACGCGAGAAACGGTTAATATTGCCAAAATTTTGAAAGAGCGTGGCTGCAAGATTATTAGTGTGACGGGAAATCCGAATAGTGAATTAGTATCTTTGTCGGATCATGTCATTATTGTTTTTTCGGATGAATCTAAATTTAGAACCGAGAGCTTGACTTCGCGAATTTTGTATTTAACCATTATCGACATTATTTATACGTGCGTGATGATCCGTAATAAATCCGAAAATACTACCGTTTTGGAAAGTATTCGAAAAGTGGTTAAGGAAATTCGGAAGCGTTGAGTGCACTATGCGTTTTCTAGTTAGATGAAAGATAGACTCTTGTTGGGAGTGTATCTTTTTTTGTGGAGAATTATAGCGTTAGGATTGTAAAAAAACAAACCCAAGTGATGAGTTTGTTTATGGATAGAATATTCAATTTTTTTTGAGACTAAAAATCAGCACAAATACAAGAAAAGATACGGTTGCGACCATGCCGGACATGGAAACGTTGAGCCAAATAGCGAGCATGTAACTGATTGCGCAGTTGAAACTGGCAATGAGTGTTGCAAAACATAATAACTGCGGGAAAGATTTTGCAAGGAGACGTGCGCTCATCGCAGGTGCAATCATTAAGGCAATGACGAGAATAGAGCCGACGCTTTGGAAAGAAATAACGCTGGTGAGTGATACTAACGTCATCAATGCCAAATCTAATAGCGCAACGCGAATGCCGATTGTTTTAGCAAAAGTTTCATCAAATAAGCGGATTTTGAGCGATTGATAGGTTGCACTAATAAAAGTCAAATTGATGAGTAGCAACAATCCACTTTGCAACAAAGCTTTCGGAATGCGTAATGTTCCAATCGTCATCCGGTTTAGCGGCGCAAAAATAATATTTCCCATTAGCACCATGTCCGTATCTAAGTGGACATTTTTGAAATATTTGGTGATGAGAATCACGGTTATTGCAAAAAATGCGGGAAACACTAAGCCAATGGCAGCGTCATTTTGGATGCGGTGTGTTTTGACGAGCGCTTCAATGAGAACGACGGTCAACACCCCAAAAAGTGTGGCGCCGACTAATAGCCACGGCGAGTTTAAATCAGGCACGATAAAAAAAACAAGGACACTTCCTAATAAAACCGTATGTGAAATAGCATCGGCGACCATGACGCTTTGTTTGAGCAATAATAACGAGCCAATTAAGCTACACGAAATGCCAACAAGCAACATAATCCATAACGATTCAATCATGATTTCACCCGCTTTCTTTTGAGCAACCCGTTTGGCGCTAATAGTAAAGAAAGAATGGCGAAAGCCGTTTGACATAGGACAATTGTTGGACCTGTTGCCAAATCATCGACAGCTGTGCTGAGATATGTGCCAATAAACGCGCTCACGAGTCCGATGACGCCCGCAATTCCAATGACACGATGATAAACGCGGCTCCACTGCAAGGCAGCTACCGTCGGAGCAACGAGCATGCTACTGACTAAAATAATGCCAACCGTTTTGATGCCGACGCTAATAATAAGCAATGCCAACACGAGTAATAATTGCGAAATACGTTGTGGCTGAATCCCAATGGACTGAGCAAAAATTTTGTCGAATAAAACCAATTTAATTTTTGGGAAAAAGAGGGCAAACACAAGGAGAACGCCTGTCGTCACAACTAAAATTAAACGCACATCGTCTTTGACCAAGTAAGCCGCTTGGCCCATGATATAGTGATTGAGTCCTGCTTGTGCGGCTTTTTGGTAGGCGGGATTGCCTTGAATATAGCTCGAAAGCACCATGCCTAATCCGAACATCGACGACAAAATTAATGCCAAAATACTTTCATAGGAAAACGAACTATTGCGATGTATCCATTGAATCAACTGAAAGGCGACAAGCCCAGCCGTAACGGCGCCTAACATCAAAATAAGCGGATTACGCGTTTGAAACAGCATAAAACTGACGATAATTCCAGGAAAAACAGAGTGTCCAATAGCATCGCCAAGCTGACTTTGTTGTTCGAGGACAACGGTTGTGCCAATAATAGCGGAAGCAACACCGAGCGCCATTGTTCCAATCGCTACTACCCAGAAAAAGTAATCAAACAGCATAGGCAGTCCCTACTTTTTGTGAATAAGTTTTTGTGATATTTTGCTCGGTAAAAGTGGAGCTGACAGCGCCGTGGGCGATTAAACCATGATTGAGAAAGACTACGTAATCAAAATATTCTGGAACAGTATTTAAGTCGTGATGGACAGTCAAGCTTGTTTTGCCTTGTTGCTGAAGTTGTTGTAAGTAGTCCATGATGAGCGTTTCGCTTTGGATGTCCACGCCAGCAAGCGGTTCGTCTAATAAATACAAGTCCGCATTTTGGGCAATGGCCCGCGCCAAAAAGACGCGCTGTTTTTGGCCACCTGAAAGTTGGCTGATTTGGCGATTTTTTAAGTCGAGTAGTGCCATTTTTTCCAAAGCGGCGTGGGCTTGCTCGCGTTGTTGAGGTTGAATGCGTTGGAAGCCGAGGCGATTGGACGTGATGCCCATTAAGACGACGTCCAATACCGTTGTTGGAAATTGCCAGTTTACTTGTGCGGATTGGGGCACATACGCAATGCGTTGGCGAACTTTTTCGAGTGGCTGTTGGAAAAGTTCGAGCTGTTGATAAGTCGCTGGAACGAGTTGTAATAGCGCCTTGATAAACGTCGATTTCCCAGCACCATTTGGGCCGACAATCGCGGCCCGAACATGCTGGGGAATATCAAGTGTTACGTTAGAAAGGGCGAGGGTTTGCTGATAGCGTACCTCCAGTTGTTGCGCATGAATAATAGGTATCACATTGGATGCCTCCTTTTTTAGTGGATAAGATTGGACAAAATTAAATCGATATTATGGCGATACATTTCAATATAATTATCTCCTTTTTCGCCTTTTGGTGCAAGTGAATCTGAAAATAATTCTTGATTTTCGCCGTGAACGACTTTGACGGTATAACCGAGCGATTGAGCCGCTTCTTGTAATTTGTTCATGCGTTCAGGATTAGTTGTCGATTCTGCAAAAATAGCAGGGATTTTATTGTCGACAATAAATTGTGCAGTTTCTTTAATTTGTTGGTTGGACACTTCGGAATCCGTGCTAATGCCTTGTGGCGCATAAACCGTAAACTCATACGCACGTGCAAAATAGTTGAACGCATCGTGTGGTGTCACTAAAAAGCGTTTTTCTTTAGGAAGGTGTGTTAATTCCGCTTGAATATATGTGTCCAATTCATCCAACTTGGTTAAGTAAGTTTGTGTATTTTGGGCGAATGTGTCTTTGTGTTCAGGGAATTTTTCTTGTAAGGTTTGGCTTGTTGTAACGACGGCTTGCTTATACAAGGCAATATCGAACCAGAAGTGCGGATCCGTTTCGATTTGGCCGTCTTCTTCCATTTCGCCGAGTTGTTTTGTGTCGAAATCTTTTGTGACGGCAACGCCTGCTTGTTCCAAGATATCAATCATTTTCCCTTCAAAATGTAATCCGTGATACAAGACGAGTTCGGCGTCTAGAATTTTTTTGGCGTCGTTAGCTTTGGGTTCGTACAAATGCGGATCTGAGCCAGCGGGCATAATCAACTCGATTTGTACTGTATCGCCCGCAATTTGCGTGACCATATCTTCGAGAAAACTCGTCGTGACGGTGACAGTTGGTTTTTCCGAAGCTAGAGCGACGGGTGACATGAAACTTGTCAAAACAAACAATAAAGCAACTAATTTTTTTAACATTATAATCTCTCCTTTTTAGGCTATCCTAAATTTATGAGTTCATTATACTTTTAGGCGAACCTAATGTCAATAGGTTTGCCTAATTTTTTTCATAAAAGTTTGTTCATTTTGTTAAAACATGGTAAAATAACAAAGGAAAAGGTCAAAGGAATGAGGGAATTGCTATGTCGCAAAGCCGAGAAGATTATATTAAGTTTATTTATGAAGCTAGTGGTGGCGAGTCGGTGCCGAACAAGACGATTGCGACAGGGCTAGGCATTGCGCCGCCGTCCGTCAGCGAGATGGTTTCTAAATTAGCGGACGAACAGCTTGTGGAATATCGCCCTTATCATGGCGTTAGTTTAACGAAGCGCGGAATCAAAATGGCGCAAGAATTAATTCGCAAACATGAAATTTGGGAATATTTTTTGGAGCATGAGTTGGGCTACACAAAAGACGAAGTGCATATTTTGGCGGAAGTGTTAGAACATGCCACGCCAACGGAATTAGCTAATCGCTTAGCATCGTATATCGATTTTCCAGAAAGGGTTGACGCGTGAACTTAGCAAAAACACTTCGCATGACGCAGCTGTTTGCGTTTTATCAAACGTTGTTGACCGACAAACAGCAGCAAATGTTGCAACTTTACTACGAAGAAGACTATTCCCTTTCTGAAATTGCGGACTACTACGCCATTAGCAGACAAGCGGTGCATGACAACTTAAAGCGCGGCGAAAAACAGTTAGAACAATACGAAGCCAACTTGAAGTTGCTCGAAAGACGCCAGCAGCGCGTGCAATGGCTCAATGAATTATCGCAACACGTGACGGACAGAACCGCACAACACCTCATTCAACAAATTATGAAAATGGACGAATAAAGGAGAGAAATTATGGCATTTGAAGGATTATCCGAACGCCTACAAGCCGCGATTAGCCAAGTTGGCAAAGGCGGCACTATTACCGAAGCAGACTTAAAACAAATGATGCGTGAAATACGTTTGGCTTTACTTGAAGCCGACGTCAATTTCCAAGTCGTCAAAACCTTTGTCAAAAAAGTCAACGAGCGCGCATTAGGTAGCGACGTATTAACTTCGTTGTCGCCTGCTCAACAAGTCGTCAAAATCGTTGACGAAGAATTAACTGCCTTAATGGGTGGCGAACAAGCAACACTCAACTTCTCCATGAAGCCACCGACCATTATTATGATGGCCGGTTTACAAGGGGCAGGTAAAACGACAACCGTCGGGAAACTCGCCAAATACGTTTATGAACAAGGTAAAAAACGCCCGCTTTTAGTTGCAGCCGATATTTATCGCCCAGCGGCGATTGACCAATTAAAAACGATTGGACAGCAACTCGATTTTCCTGTGTTCAGTTTAGGCACGCAAGCAAATCCTGTTGATATTGCCAAACAAGCGATTGAACAAGCGCGTATTCAAGGTAACGAAGTCGTCATTATTGATACGGCGGGTCGTTTGCACGTCGATGCAGCTTTGATGGATGAATTACGCCAAATTAAAGCGGCGGTTCAACCCGATGAAATTTTGTTGACGGTCGATGCGATGACAGGTCAAGACGCAGTCAACGTTGCGCAATCATTCAATGAAGCATTAGACATTACAGGGGTCGTCATTACCAAATTAGATGGCGACACGCGTGGTGGTGCGGCGCTTTCTATCCGTTCGATTACCAATAAACCGATTAAATTTACAGGGCAAGGCGAAAAATTAGACGCACTCGAGCCGTTTTATCCAGACCGTATGTCGAGCCGTATTCTCGGAATGGGTGACATGCTCACCTTAATCGAAAAAGCACAACGCGATTTTGACGAGCAACAAGCGGCTGAAATGGCCGAAAAATTAAAGAAAAACACCTTTGATTTCAACGATTTTGTGCAACAATTGGACCAAGTAAACAATATGGGGCCTATTAAAGATTTGTTGAAATTAATACCAGGTTTTAACAAAATTCCAGGCGTCGAAAATTTTGACGTGAACGCTAAAGATATGGCGCGCGTCAAGGCGATCGTGTTGTCAATGACGCCAGAAGAACGCGAAAATCCCGATGTCATCTCACAAAGTCGCCGTAAGCGAATTGCTGCAGGTTGCGGACAAACATTAGCAGACGTCAACCGTATGATTAAACAATTCAACCAATCTCGCACGATGATGAGCCAACTTTCCAACGGCAAAATGAGCGGCATGAAAAAAATGATGAACCAACTCCAACAAGGTGGCGGCATGCCGGGGATGCCAGGAATGTCTGGTGGCGGCTTCAACGACTCCGCCTTCATGACGCCTGAACAATTAGCCAAACGTCAAGCAGACCAAAAACTGCAACGCAAACTGAAGAAATTGAAGAAGAAAAGATAAATTCCGAACGAAGCACAGAAACCATTACGTTTCCGTGCTTTTTTTTTGCGCACAAAAAGAAAACGTTGCCAATGTGGCGCTTATATTTATTGGGGCTTCGCTTTATGATGAAGATAGCCACAGCGATGCAACATTAAAGAAAGGAGGGCGGCTATTATTATGTGGCCAAAAAATTTTTAGAAGAGGAGGTATTTTGTGGAAGAAGTTGTCAATTTAATTGGAAATTTTGGGTTTCCGATTGCGTTAGTATTTTATTTTCTGTTGCGTTTTGAAAAGAAGATTGATGAATTATCTCATTCGTTATCAAATTTATCGACACAAATCAATTTAGTTTTAGCAAAAAAATCATAAAAAGAGAGGAAAATTTAACATGACACAATATTATACCATTGTAGCAGGCGACTCTTTATGGCGCATTGCCCAAAAATTTAACACAACAGTTGACGCTTTAGTACAATTGAACGGATTTAGTTCGTCAAGCGTGACGATTCATCCAGGACAACGCATTATTGTCGGACATTCTGGCACGACGCCTTCCACACCAACTCCTTCACCATCAGCACAAGGCAACTTAGATAAGTTAGTCGGCTGGTTTAGAGAACGCATCGGCAAAACGACGTATAGCGATACAGCGCGTTTTGGTCCGAATTCTTACGATTGTTCGTCTTCGCTTTATTTTGCGATGATTCATGCGGGCTTTTTGCCACAAGGGACACAAATCGGGTGGACAGGAACGTTATTCCAGTTAGAAGGCAGTTTGTTGATTCCGATTAAGCGTGAAGAAGCTCGATTCGGGGATATCTTTATTTCGGGAGCAAAGCCAGACGGATCGCATACAGGCGTCTTCGTCAGCAATACGCACATTGTTCATATGGTCAGCGAAGAACATGGTATGAAAGAAACACCTTTTGTGGGCTGGTACGGAGAAACTCCTGTCTATTATTACCGCCTCAAAAATGGTTCGCGCACGACACAGACGCCACCGCCGCAACCGACACCAACTCCTTCTGCGCCGGCAACTTCAATGGCTGCGAATGCTAAGAAAATTTGGGATTATTTGACGCAGCGCGGTTGGACGAAACAAGCGGTCGCAGCGGTACTTGGCAATATGGAAACAGAAAGCGGCATTCAAGCAGATATTGATGCCCAAAATGGCGATGGCGGTTACGGCTTAGTGCAGTGGACGCCTGGCAGCAAATTGATCAATTGGGCTCGCGAACGCGGACTCAACCATAAAACAATTGAAACACAATTGGCACGGATTGAATACGAAGTGGCGAATGAATTGCAATTTTTGTATGCGACGATGACGTTCAAACAATTTATCAAAAGCACGCAAAGTCCTGAAAGTTTAGCCGAAATTTTTGTGAGAGCGTATGAGCGTCCATCAGAAGCAGGACTGAAACTTGCTCAACGACAGCAACAAGCTAGAGCGTGGTACAATTTATTTGCACAAACGCAACCGACGCCACAACCAGCAACACCTACAAGACCGACCACATCAGAAATTGTCGAGCGCACGTATAAAGAATCGGGAACTTTTACGGCGAATCGAGCATTAAGTATTCGTAATGAGCCGAAACAGTCGGCTCCAGTAGCGGCCACTTTGGAAATAGGGGAGTCGGTTACATATGATTCCGTGTACTTGACGAATCAGTATGTCTACATTAGTTACATCAGCTATTCAGGTGTTCGACGCTATTTGGCGATTCGCACTTACACGAATGGCCAGCGCGGGCAAATGTGGGGGACGATTGTGTAGCGTATTGTAAACCATTCCAATTTATAGTTTTTTTATAACAAATTAGATGAAATGCTGTCAGCACGTGAGTTGACAGCGTTTTTATTTTATAATGAAGAGGAAATTAAACAATCATTGGAGGTTCAATATGAAACTAACTTTATCACCAAAAGTATACGAATTTATAGAAGAAATTGTACATAAGACGCAAGCGGACAATCCTAAATGGGGCGACGTGTTCAAGAAATGTTTTTTGAATACGTTGGAAACAACGATTGAAATGAACGCAGATGGCACGACATTTGTGCTAACAGGCGATATTCCAGCGATGTGGCTACGCGATTCAACAGCTCAAGTACGACCTTATTTGTTGTTGGCTACGATGGATCAACAAATTTATGAGATGATTGCGGGATTGGTTGAATTACAGTTTCGTTATATTCATCATGATCCTTATGCGAATGCGTTTAACCAAACGGCCAATGGCAAAGGACACCAGACGGATCACACCAAGATGACCGATTGGATTTGGGAACGTAAGTACGAAGTGGATAGCTTATGTTATCCGATTCAATTAGCGTATTTATTGTACAAAAATACAGGGCAGACAACCCATTTGAACGAAACTTTTGTAACGGGATTACGCGACATTTTGACGGTGTGGCAAACAGAGCAACGCCACGAAATATCGCCGTATCAGTTCGTGCGTGATACAGACCGCGTAGAAGACACGTTAGTCAACGATGGAAAAGGCTCGCCAGTAGCTTACACAGGAATGACATGGTCAGGATTCAGGCCGAGCGATGACCGTTGTGAATACCATTACTTAATTCCGTCCAACATGTTTGCGGTAGTCGTCTTAGACTATGTAGCAGAATTAGCGACGGTAATCTCATTGCCGCAAGATTTGGTCGACTTAGCACGCCAATTAAGACAAGACATTCAGCAAGGTATTGAACAATACGCCCTCATGAAAAATGCAGCGGGCGAAACGATTTATGCTTATGAAGTAGACGGATTAGGCCATCAAAACTTAATGGATGACGGCAACGTACCAAGCTTATTATCCATTCCTTATTTGGGGTATTGCCAAAAAGACGACCCCATTTATTTGGCAACGCGCCGCACGCTCTTTACCCCAGAAAATCCGTGGTATTACGAAGGAAAACACGCACGCGGTATAGGAAGTTCACACACTTGGGAAAATTATATTTGGCCAATCGCATTGGCGATTGAAGGATTGACAGCCACAACAAAAGCGGAACAAGCGGATATTTTGGATGTGTTAGTGAACACAGACGGCGGCACCTTGCAGATGCACGAATCATTCGATGTGAATGATCCAACCCGCTATACCCGCGAATGGTTTTCATGGGCAAACATGATGTTTTGTGAATTGTTACTCAGCTACTACGACCGAGAAGTAAAACGCTAGGAGTGAAATTATGAAAAAAACGGTACATATCATTTCGCACACTCATTGGGATCGCGAATGGTATTTGCCTTATGAGGCACACCATTTGCGATTAGTGCAACTGATGGATGATGTATTGCAATTGTTCGATACAGATCCAGAATTCAAATACTTTCATCTAGACGGCCAAACGATTATTTTGGATGATTATTTAGAAGTGCGCCCGCACCAACGTGAAAAAATTCAACGCTATATTACGGAAGGAAAATTACGAATCGGGCCTTTCTATATTTTACAAGACGCATTTTTGATTAGCGGAGAAGCAAATGTGCGCAACGCATTGATTGGACGACAAGAATCACTTAAGTGGGGCGTCAAAGGCGAGGCAGTCGGGTATTATCCTGATACCTTCGGTTTGTTAGGGCAAACGCCTCAACTAACGAAAGGCATGGAAATGGAAGTTGCGGTTTACGGTCGCGGCGTTAAACCAACGGGATTCAACAATCAAGTCGGCGAATCTCTTTCTTACCAGTCTGTCTATTCCGAAATGAATTGGCAAAGCCCTGACAACAGTACCATTTTGGGGATTTTGTTTGCGAATTGGTACAGCAATGGCAATGAAATTCCCACGACAGAATCAGAAGCGCGTGCTTTTTGGCAAAAAAAATTGAGCGACGCAGAGCAATACGCCGCTTCCAATCAGCTCATTATGAT
Organism: Aerococcaceae bacterium; assembly: GCA_030525795.1. GTDB lineage: Bacteria > Bacillota > Bacilli > Lactobacillales > Aerococcaceae > Abiotrophia. Next base: position 29,740 of record JAUNEB010000001.1, read on the forward strand.
GAACGGTTGCGACCATCAACCTGTCCAAAAAGATTTATCACAAGCCATTCGTTTGGCGAATGAACTGTTTCCAGAATATGAATTTATCCATTCTAATTTTGAATTGTATAATCAATCGTTGCCTAAAGACATTGCCAATCAGTTGACATCCATTCAAGGCGAGTTGCGTTCGCAAGAAACGGACGGCTGGTACACGCTTGCGAATACAGCGTCTGCGCGCATTTATTTGAAGCAACGTAGCCATGATTTGAGCCTATATTTAGAAAAAGTTATCGAACCTTTAGCGGTCATTGCTAGCCACAACGGATATCCGTATCCACATGACCAAATTGATTTTGCTTGGAAAAAATTGTTACAAAATTATCCTCACGATAGCATTTGCGGCTGCAGTGTGGACGAGGTGCATCGCGGTATGATGGCTCGTTTTGATGCGGTGGAACAACTCTGTCAATCACTCGAAAAAACACTCCTTGAGTATTTAGGACAATTTTCGACGAGCGATGCACCGTGCGCGTTTCATGTGTGGAACACGACTGAGAATGAAGCGAGTCGCCAAGTCAAAGTGCGTGTGGAATTGGCGCGTTGCTTATTCAAAGAAGCACGGCCAGAAGAATGTTACGCACGTATGGCAAAATTACCATTTGAGAGTTGGCAAGTAGTAGACGATGCGGGGAATGTGCAAGTTGCTGAAGTTGTCGATGCGGGCGTGCATTTTGGGTATGATTTGCCGGAAGATGCGTTTCGTGTGCCGTACATGGCGCGTTATGCGGATGTAACGTTATTCGTACAGCAGTTGGCGCCTTTTGAAAGAAGAGAATTTTATTTGGTGCCGGGCAATAGTACGACATCTGAATGTATCCTTCAACAAAATACATTAGAAAACAATCATATAAAAGTAACATTGCAACCTTCTGGGGCAGTAACGATAACCGATAAGCATTCAGGCCACATATACGAAAACCAATGCATTTTGGAAGAAACAGGCGATATTGGAAATGAGTATATTTTTTGTGAAGCGTCTAATGCACCACGTCGTTACAACTTAGACTGCGTGGTTGCGACACGTCATTTTGAATGTGCGGGTGAACAAATATTGGTTGTCACTTACGAATGGGCACTGCCAAAATCAGGCGATGAACAATTAACGAGAGAACAAGTGCAAGTGATTGATGTGACACAACGCAAGGCTAGTCGTCATGCGGAATTAGTGACAGAACGAGTAGAGGTAACGTTCCGTCTGAATTCTCATGATACGGGTGTTTCAGTTACGATTGAAGGCGATAATCGAGTGCTTGACCATCGCATGCGAGTGCTTTTCCAAGTAGAAGGACATAATAGTACACATGTAGCAGACAGCGCCTTTGAGTATGTCGAACGGTCAAATCACGTTAGCCCACAATGGAAAAACCCAACAAATCCTCAAACGTTACAGCATAGTGTTGCTATTTATCAAGGAGATAAACATAATGGTTTAACGATCACGACGCAAGGATTGAATGAGTATGAAGTATTTGAAACAGCGACTCACACGGTAGTCGGCATAACCTTTTTGCGTTGCGTAGGCGAGTTAGGCGATTGGGGTTATTTCGCAACGCCAGAAGCGCAGTGCTTAGGACGTTATAGCGCGAATTTGTATGTGCAGCCTTGGTCAAAAACAGACGGTTGGCTAGACACATTCAAAAAAGGCGCGACACATTTTGTTGAATTGCGCACATTTTCAGGGGCAATCGGTGCGAAGCAGACAGCGCTTGCATTACCGCAATTGTGGCAATATTCCTTACCGAACCATTTGCTAATTTCTGCATGGAAACAGCATCATCAACAAGCGGATAGCGTGGTACGTTTAGTGAACGTATCGAATGAATCGGTCAATTTGTCAGATTATTTAGCGCCTGAATATGAATTGATACCACTCAACTTATTAGAAAATCCGCAAAAATATCCAGAACCAATGAATGTGCCAGCGTATGCGATTCAAACTTACCAAGTCAAAAGGAGAGCCTTATGAAAACTGAAATTTGGATTGAATCACCAGAACTTAGACAAAGTGTAGCGCTACTCACAGAAGAATTAGGAGTCACACTCTCTGAAACCGGCTACCTTATCGTTTGGGAAAGACACCCTCATCAGCAAGTAGATATCTATACACATGAACAATGTGTCATCATTAAAGCAAAAGATAAACCGCATTTTTTCCAAGGGATTTTTCAATGGCTCAAAAAAGGCGATTGTTCATGGGAGTATGCATTCAACCGCAATGGCTTGATGTTAGATAATTCGCGCAATGCGGTAGCGAGTGTCCCAATGGTAAAATATTTGTTACGTAAGTTGGCCATCATGGGGCATACGTGGTACATGTTATATATGGAAGATGTTTACGAAATTCCTGAACAACCTTATTTTGGGTCGTTTCGTGGACGGTATTCGCAGCAACAGTTGCGCGAGCTAGATGCTTATGCGGTTCAACTCGGTATTGAATTAGTACCGTGTATTCAAACATTGGCGCATGTGAATCAGTTTTTTCAATGGGAGCATGAAGAAGCGAATTATGGTGACACCGAAGATATTCTCAATGTCGGTCGCCAAAAAACATTGGACTTAATTGAAGATATGTTGCGTTCATTACGGAGCTGTTTTACGACGAATACGATTCATTTAGGGATGGATGAAGCGTATCAATTAGGTCGCGGAACGTACTTGAATGAGTTTGGCTTAAAAGACAAAACACACATTATGTTGGAGCACTTGAATAATTTGCTTACTTTATGCAAAAAATACGCGTTTGAACCGCTTATGTGGGACGATATGTTTTTCTCATGGTATAACGAAGTGGAAGACACATCCGATTTCCAAGTACCAGAAGCCATTCGCTTAATGTATTGGGACTATTACCAAATCAACCCAGAACATTATATTCAACGTATCCAAAATCGCCGCAAAGTAACTTCTGAACTCATGTTTGCAGGCGGCGCTTGGCGCTGGACAGGCTACGTGCCACACCATCAAAAAACATTGCAAACTTCTATTGCGGCATTGGAAGCTTGTCGAAAAGAAGGCATCCGTAATGTCATTACGACAGCGTGGGGAGACGATGGTTCCGAAGCACCTTTTTATACAGCGTTGTTTGGAGTTGCGCTTTATGCGTACCTAGACTGCCATGAAACGTATGATGCGACTCGCTTCGATGCGTGGTTGCAAGATTATACGCAAATGTCATTAGAGCAATGGTTGTTGCAAGGACGCTTTGATTTATTAGAAGAGTTTGACCAAGTAAAAGCACTCGACGTGACGCCTTCTAAATATTTTTTGTACCAAGATTTAATGATGCCAATGTTTATGCCGTATATTACCGCCTTAAACGTCGATTACACTGCCAAAATGCGCACATTAGCGCAGCAGTTTGAAGCGCAAACAGCGGGAAATGCATCTATTAACGCATTTTACGCAGCGTACGCACATTGTTTGAGCATTAAATGGAACTTACCTTATTTGATTTGGCAAGCTTACCACCAAAAAGATATGGACACTTTACAACAAATAACTGAAACACACTTGCCATTGTTAGTGGAACGACTGGAAGCGTTACAAGAAGCACGGCGTATCGTATGGTTGCAAGAAGCCAATCCAATGGGATTAGAAATTTTAGAACATCGTTTTGGCGGGATGATTTCCCGTGCAAAAAATACCATTCGTCGTATTGAAAGTTATTTAGCAGGAGAAGTCGCTATTTTGGAAGAATTGGAAGAACCGCGCTTAGATCCTGATCCGCGCGCTAATAAAGCAGAACCGCAAGCCATTATATACAACCGTGCCTTACGCATTATGTCTAGAAGTCGCGCAACATGGTAAACAACTAATCAAAAAAATGACAAAAGAAAGGCGGGATACAATGCGAATCTTTCCAAAAGATTTTTTGTGGGGAAGTTCTACGTCTGGGCCACAAAGCGAAGGGCGTGTAGAAGGCGATGGAAAAGGTGATAGCGACTGGGACTACTGGTTTGCGGCAGAACCTGATAAATTTCACCGCCGAATCGGCCCGCAACAAACTTCAACATTTTATGAACATTATCAAGAAGATATTGAATTACTTGTCCAAACAGGACATACCGCATTTAGAACATCTATTCAATGGTCGCGCCTTATTCCGCAAGGCGTTGGACCAATCAATGAGAAGGCAGTCACTTTTTATCGGGATGTTTTTGAGCGGATTCGTGCAAAAGGCATTCACCTAATTGTGAACTTGTATCATTTTGATTTGCCGTATGCATTGCGGCAACAAGGAGGATGGGAAAACAAAGCGACCGTCCAAGCCTACGCCGACTATGCCAAAATATGTTTCGAACGTTTCGGCGACTTAGTGGATACGTGGATTACATTTAACGAGCCAATTGTCCCTGTTGAACACGGCTATTTTTACCAAAATCATTATCCGTGTAAAGTCGATGCCAAAGCGGCTGTCCAAGTAGCGTTCAATACACAAGTAGCGAGTGCGTTAGCGGTGAAGCATTGCCACGCGCTAAATTCAACGCACAAAATTTGTATCGTTTTGAATTTGACGCCAGCGTATCCTCGCAGTACACATCCTGCCGATTTGAAGGCAGCACGAATAGCTGAATTATTCCAAGCAAAAAGTTTTTTGGATCCATCGGTGTTAGGCGAATACCCACAAGAGCTCATTGATATTTTGCGGCAACATGATTTGTTACCAGAATACACAATGGAAGAATTAGCCGTTATTCGTGAAAATACGGTCGATTTTTTGGGAGTGAATTACTATCAACCGTTGCGTGTATGCGCGCCTAAGTATGCGCCGCATCCTGAAAGTCCATTTTTCCCAGAACATTATTATGATCACTACGTCATGCCCGGCCGCAAAATGAATCCGCATCGCGGATGGGAAATTTATGAGCGTGGCGTGTATGATATTGCAATGAATTTGAAAGAAAATTACGGCAATATCGAATGGATTTTAACCGAAAATGGGATGGGTGTAGAAGGCGAAGAAACATTCAAAGTTGACGGCGTCATTCAAGATGATTACCGTATTGAATTTATGCAAGGACATTTGCGCGAATTACATCGAGCAATTGAAGCGGGAGCGAATTGCAAAGGATATTTAGTGTGGACATTTATTGATTGTTGGTCATGGCTAAACAGCTATAAAAACCGATACGGGCTAGTAGAATTAAACCTTGATACGCAACAACGCACACTCAAAAAATCTGGCCATTGGTTCAAGCAACTGAGCGATCGCAACGGATTTTAAAAGTTAAAGTGAACATTGCCGATAACGCGATTTTCGGCATGTTCCTTTTTTAGAAAAAAAGGAGGAGAATCAATGCTATTCGTAATAGATATTGGCGGAACGTCTGTCAAATATGGGCTGTGGCATGAAGCACAGCTGGTGGAAGTGGATGCTTTTTCGACGCCGGGGACATGGGAAGCAATGTGCCATCAACTCCGCGCTGTATTTGAGCCGTTAGCACAACGCTATTCAATAAAAGGAGTAGCCATCAGCTCGCCTGGAGCAGTAAATACCCAAACGGGCGTCATTGCAGGAATTAGCGCCATTGACTACATCCATGGATTCAATATTATAGAAGCCTTTGAAGCGCTGTTTCATTTGCCAGTCACCATCGAAAATGACGCCAACTGCGCAGCGCTCGCAGAACTGCATTATGGTGCCGCTAAAGACGTCCAAAATGCCTACATGATTGTCATTGGAACAGGGATTGGCGGCTCGCTCATTGTCAATCGCCAACTTATTAAAGGAAAACATTTATTCGGCGGCGAATTGGGCTATATGCTGGTGAATGATTCCGATACGTTGAGTGAAGTAGCCAGCACCGTCAACGCCGCTAAAGCATACAGCCAGAAACTCGCCTTACCTTCCGCAATTACAGGCAAGCAACTTTTTGAAAAAGCAGATGCCGGCGATAAAATCGCTCAAGAAGCCGTAGAGCGACTGTATCAACAATTGGCCAAAGGAATTTACAATGTATGCGTCTGTTTCGATCCTGATTGCGTGTTAATTGGTGGCGGAATTTCAACGAGAGAAGGGTTTGTGGAACGATTGACAGAATATGTGCAACGTTATTTGAACCGCCACGAAGCGCAAGACATTGTGCCAGACATTCGACGCTGTCAATTTCAAAGTCAAGCGAACATGGTAGGTGCGGTTGCGCATTACCAGGCTACCCATGCATAAACCTATAAAAAGTTATAATTCATCTATAAAAAGTGCATGGTATTTTGAATGGGAACGCTTTATAATAATGAATGTAAACGTTTTATAAAGGAGGTTGAATGAATGGAAGCGCAAGTAGTAAAGCGTAAAAAATCTTTTGCAAAAAAATTGCGCACAAATTGGCCGCTTTTAGTGATGACGTTACCAGGGCTAATTTGGCTCATTATTTTCTATTACATTCCAGTTTTAGGAAATGTTGTTGCGTTCAAAAAATTCAAATTTTCGCCAGAAGGTGGCTTTGTTAAAAGTATTTTGGAAAGTGAATGGGTCGGCTTTAATAACTTTAAGTTTTTGTTTAGTTCATCGGCGGCCTATACCATTACACGCAATACGATTTTGTATAATTTGGCGTTTATTGTCATTGGTTTAGTATTCGCTGTTGGATTTGCGGTTATTTTGAGCCAGTTGCGTAATAAGTTGCTCGTTAAAACGGTTCAAACAACGATGTTATTGCCATACTTTTTATCATGGGTCATCGTTAGCGCGTTTGTGTACGCCTTTTTAAGTCCAGATAAAGGGCTCGTCAACAAGTTGTTGTTGGAAGCTGGTACGGCAGGCAAAAACTGGTACGTAACGCCGTCAATTTGGCCACCATTTATGATTTTTATTAACATTTGGAAAAATATCGGCTATAGTTCCATCATTTATTTTGCGGCGATTGTCGGCATTGACCGAACGTATTATGAAGCAGCAGAAATGGATGGCGCAACGAAGTGGCAACAAATTTGGCACGTGATGCTACCACAAATTGTTCCGATGATGATTATTTTGACGATTTTAGGGATCGGGAATATTTTCCGAGCGGATTTCGGATTGTTTTACCAAATTCCGCGCCAATCAGGGCCGCTTTCAAACGTGACTTCTGTGTTGGATACGTACATTTATAACGGACTCAAAAATAGCGGCAATATCGGAATGGCGACAGCCGCAGGATTGTACCAATCTTTTGTCGGATTTATTTTACTCTTTTCCGCGAATTTGGTTGTTCGAAAAATTGATAAAGATGCAGCATTATTTTAGGAGGTGGAACGATGGCAAAACAACAAACATTAGGACGTGTTTCCGTCGATTCATTTGGACCTAAAGCAGATCGTTTCTTTTCTATTTTGATGTCGATCGTCGGTTTTCTCGGCATTTTCCCACTGATTTTTGTTATTATCATCTCGCTTACCGAAGAAAAATCGTTGGCAATCAATGGGTATCGCTTAATTCCTGAAGCGTGGAGTTTGGCAAGTTATGAGTATATTTTCAAATCGAGTAGTCAACTGACACAAGCATTGATGGTCACAACCTTTATCACCGTTGTCGGCACCATCATTAACGTCACATTTACGAGCACATACGCCTATGCGTTATCGCGTGTTGACTTTGCATTCCGCAAATTTTTCTTAGTGATTATGTTAGTCACGATGTTAGTTGGCGCTGGACTTGTTCCGAACTATATTGTGATGACTAACTTGCTCAATTTGAAAAACAGCATTTGGGCGTTGATTTTGCCGATGGCAGTCAGCCCGTTTAATGTGATTATTATGCGTACTTTCTTCAAAAAAAGCGTCCCGGATTCTATCATTGAATCTGCACGCATCGACGGAGCGAATGAGTTTACGATTTTTGGAAAAATCGTACTACCGCTCGCTGTACCAGGCATTGCAACCATTAGCTTGTTTGCAGCCATTGGATTTTGGAACGATTGGTTCAACGCGTTGTTGTATATTGACGATCAGTCACTATATCCATTGCAATACTTATTGATGAGCATTCAAAGTAATATCGATTTTATTACCAAAAATGCCTCACTAGGAACCATTGCCAATGCGGTTGAAATCCCGAGAGAAGCAGTAAGAATGGCGATGGTCGTCGTATCAACCTTACCGATTGCGATTAGCTACCCATTCTTCCAAAAATACTTCATCGGAGGCTTAACGATAGGAGGGGTAAAAGAATAATTCTATCTCTTTTGCAATAAAAACAATGCCAAATTTTAGGAGGAAAAAATTATGTTCAATATTAAAAAAATGTTCCGTACCATGTCAGCAGTAGTGTTGACATCCGCAACCTTAGCTTCAACCGTTGTTGCACCCATTGCACAAGCACAAGACGTTAAAACCGTAACCATGTACCAAATTGGTACACCACCAGAAAACCTCGACCAATTACTCGCAAAAGTAAACGAAATTTCTGAAAAAGAAATCGGCGTCAAATTAGAAATGAAATATATCGGTTGGGGCGAATACTCCGAAAAAATGACCGTTATGACCAACTCTGGCGAAAAATACGACATCGCTCGCGCAGATGACTACTTAAACAACGCCCAAAAAGGCGCATACGCAGACTTAACAGACTTAATTAAAGAACACGCATCTGAATCATTTGCAATGCTCGATGAAGCTTACATCAAAGGAAACACCATTGACGGCAAATTGTACGCATTCCCAGTAAACGGAAACGTCTATGCGCAACAATTCTTCACCTTCAACCCAACCTTCCTAGAAAAATACGACTTGAAACTCGACAACATCAAAACATTAGCAGACTTAGAGCCACTATTGGAAGCTGTTAAAAACGGCGAACCAACCGTTGCGCCATTAGCAGCAGGACGCGGCTGGCGCGTAGGGCACGATTTTGACTTAGTATTAGACGAAACAGTGCCATTAGGTGTTGACTTGCTCGGCGACACTGCAAAAATTGTCAACCCATACGAAACAGGTGATGCGTACATTCCAGACTTGAAAACAATGCATGATTTTTACAATAAAGGCTATGTCCCAGCAGACGCTGCAACAAGTGACCAAGGATACGAATTGACAGATGACACTTGGTTTGTACGTAGCGAAACAGTAGGTCCACGCGACTACGGCAACTACTTATTAACCGCTGTATCAGGCAAAGACTTACAAATCGTCCCTTATTCACAATTACCATTGAAATCTGTTGCGCAAGCGCGTATGTCTAACTTCGTTATCGCACAAAACTCTGACAACAAAGTAGAAGCCGTTAAATTATTAAACTTACTCAACTCAAACCCAGAAGTATTGAACATCTTAATTTACGGTATTGAAGGCGAAAACTGGACTAAAAACGAAGACGGCACAATCAAATTATTGCCAAACTACAATGGTCCAACTCACATGTCAGCATGGAACACAGGTAACGCAGAAATTCTTTACAAAGATGAGCGCATTACACCAGAACAAATCGCAGCTTCTGAAAAAGGTTTAGAAGAAGCCGTAACATCTCCATTATTAGGATTCAACTTCAAGACAGACGCAGTAGTAGACGAAATTACAAACGTTAAAAACGTTGTTGCACAATACATCTCAGGCTTACATACAGGAACAGTAAACCCTGAAGAAGTATTGCCACAATTTAATGAAGAATTAAAAGCTGCAGGCTTAGACAAAATTCAAGAAGAAATGCAACGTCAATTCGATGAATTTTTGAAATCACAAAACTAATGACACAACCAAAACGAGCTGGCTCTCCATAGCAGCTCGTTTTATTGGCTAGAAGGAGTGTAGAACAATGAAGCGAGTGAACACAATTGACACACGCTACGGCACACAAAATCACTATCAAATGGGACATGGCAACACATTGCCTTATACAGGTACGCCGTTCGGAATGAACCATTTTGTGATGCAAACGAGGAGTGGAGATGTTCGTTTTTTTCATCCAGAAGATTATAGCAATTACGGCATTCGTTTGACCCATCAACCGAGTCCTTGGATGGGGGACTTTGCGTACCAATTATGGAATGTTGTGGCGATGACGGACGAAGAATACGAACAATTAGTCACATCTGAAGATGGACATTGGCAACTTGACGAACTGCTCAAAAGTGGATACCGTCCGCAAGAAGCGCAGTTTAGACCACATTATTTGGCGTACCGCAAATTGCGTGACCAATTGCAAGTGGAGCTGTGTGCGGACCCCAGAGGTGCAAGTATTCGTATCACAAAACATGTGGCAACGCCACCTAAATTACTTTTGGCAATCGGTGTTTCAGAAAAGGCCCCTTACCAATTAGCGAACCATCATACCTTGTTGAAAACTTACACCAATCAACTTTCAGGATCGAAATACCATCAATGTGGCATGTATCACGCCATTCAAGCCGATGCGGAATTATCCTTTGTCCGTACGACGACCTCAAAGTTAGGGGCACACCCGATGACCCTTTTGTGGTTTGAATTAAATACGCCGCAATCCGTATGCACCTTCAATTGGACGACTTCTTACATCAGTCATGAACATGCCATTCATTATCAACAACAAACGCCATTTTTTGCATTAGATTGGCAAAAAAAATGTGAAGCTTCTGCAGAGTTGTGGGAAACGTACTTGAATAAAGTCGAAGTATCGCACAGCGATCCTCACAAAGTAGCGATGTTCAATCATTGTTTGTATCGCACGGCAACTTTTCCACAAATGGCTTACGAAAAAGATACTGCTGGCAATGTCATTCACTACTCGCCTTATACGGGCAAAGTAGAACCGGGCTATTTCTATACAAATAATGGCTACTGGGACACGTTCAGAACCAATTATCCATTGTATGCCCTCCTAATCCCCGAAAAAATCCCCGAATTTTTGGAAGGGATTGTGGCGGTTGCAAGAGAAGACCGCTACTTACCAAAATGGTTATCTCCTGACGAGCGCGGCTTGATGCCGGGAACATTGGTGGATGCGGTGATTGCTGATGCTGTAGTCAAAGGACTTGTTTCTGAAGCGTTGGCAGAAGAATTACTAGGAGCCATGATTTATACCGCAGAAGTCGAAAGCGAACACGAATTGGAAGGACGCGAAGGTACGCAACAATATCAAACGCTCGGCTATTTATCGACGGATTATCACGAATCGGTCAACAAAACGCTCGACTATGCGTATAGTGATTTTTGTATTTATCAAGTTGCACACCATCTTGGCAAAACAGATATCGCACAACGCTATGGGGAGCGTTGCTACTCATATCGTCATCTGTTCGATTCGGCGTCTGGTATGATGAAACCGCGGAGAGCGACGGGAGAATTTTTGAGTGGGATAGCAGATCATCGTTGGGGACAGCATTACACTGAAGGAAGCGCATGGCAAAATAGTTTGGCAGTCTACCACAACATTGCCGATTTAATTCAGTTGTATGGAGGAGACGAAGCGTTTTATCAGCATTTGGAGACATTAGTGAACATGGAGCCGCTTTATCAAGTGGGCGGATACCGCATGGAAATTCACGAAATGTTAGAGATGGCGACGATTTCATTTGGACAGTTGGCATTATCCAATCAACCAAGTTTCCATATTCCGTATTTGTTCATTTATGCAGGGTATCCGCATATGACGCATTTGTTAATCAAACGGTTGTGCGAGCAACTATTTTGCCCGACGTATGATGGGTTTGTAGGCGATGAAGATAATGGCAGTTTGTCAAGTTGGTATGTATTGAGTTCGCTCGGGTTGTATAGTGTGACGCCAGGAACGACGGAATATGTACTAGGAATGTGTCAGTGGAATAAAGCTATGATTCATTTTTCCAATGGAAAAACATTACAAATCGAATCAACGTGGCAAGAACCGCACTTGCAAGTTGTCCAGTCGCGTAGTTGGAACGGCGAGCAATTGTTGGATCACATGATAGACTATCAAACACTAATGCAAGGCGGAGCCTTAACACAAACATTAGGGACGATACCGTCAATCAAGCCTATCCCAACTGAAAATCGACCGTTTTCGTTCACTAAAAGATAGCGCTTTTTGACAAAATCTGTCATAATAGGACAGCGAGGAGGAAACCTTATGGAAAATATGGTAAACAGCGCCATTCATCGTATGTATTATTGGCTCAAACTAAGCACAATATTTGTGATGTGTGTGTTAGCAGGAGCCATCTTATTTGGAGCGATGGCGGCTATCACAACAGTTGTTGATTTGCACGCTACAGCTAACGGGAATGCACAAGCCTTATCCTTTTCAAAAAGTTGGCAACAATTTAGAAACTATCTTTCAAAAAGTTACGGCAGTTCTTTATTTTATGAAGGAATTTTGTTGTTTTTAGGGTGGTTATTGTGGTTTACAAGCCAATTCAAAGGGGTAATGTTTCTATTAGCATTAAGCGTTCAAGTTACTTTCTTCATTGCTGTCTTATTAGCTTTTTTGGCGGAGGCAAGATTACGTTATTATTATAGCGCGGGTCGGTTTCAAGATTTTGTGAAGTTAGCATTCATTCAATTAGCAACATGTCCTAAAGCGAATGTCGGCACACTTTTATACGGCGGCCTGTCGCTTGTAGTGTTGTCCCAATATCCTGCAGTCGTATTCTTTTTTGGGGTGGCCGTTTGGGAAAATGTATTCCACACACTCTATCGTGATGAATGGATTGCTCGAGGACTGATTACCTATGAAAATTAAGCACAATCGTATTTATCGGATGATGACTTATTACGCATGGCTGATGGTGAGTTTAATGTTGCTATTGCCTTTGACTGCGATTTTGTTTTTGTATCAGCAACGAAAAGACAATTTACTATCCGAAATGGCGCTATATAATTATCACGTGCAAGCAAAATACGAAGACGCAACAACGCAAATGCGACAAATTGCCACACGACTCACTCATTCACCAGACAAAATTCGCGCATTGCGTAACTACTTATCCAAAAGTTACTCGGAGTATTTGCAACAATCTTTATTAAATGAAGACATGGGCAATTATGTTCCAGATACGATGTCGTCTTTATATGGACAGCATTCGGGAATTGAAGCCGTCAGCATCACATTAGACGGCATCCGAACGAATTACACCTCCACCACTGCTAACAAACTCGGCAAAAAAGATGTGCCTTTTCCGTCGACAACGGGAGTAGTATTATCTTATCCACTTTATGATGCGAAAGTACACCAAACAATCGGCTGGGTGATGGTTTCTTTTCATGAGTCGTTTTTTGAAGTAGGGAAAGGAGTCGAGGGTATTCAAACAGTTATCATTGATACGCAAGACGACCGCGTGTTTTTGCAATCAGATGTTGCGGATGACTTGGACGGATATTTAGTGTCTGAGTTGGCTGTCAATGAGAATTTGTCGGTAGTGAGTTATGCCAAACCAGCTTTATTATGGCAAGGTACGTCGGTTATTATCGCAGGAATTATGGTGTTATCTATCACGATTATTGCGATTTTGTTAAGCATGCTCTATCGTTTTTTCGGATCGTATTCGCATCAAGTCAGCGATATTTTGCGAGCGACACACCGCATCGAAAAAGGGCAATTGTATTGGCGAATTGCAGAAACGAATAAAAAAGACGAACTTCAGCAAATTGCGCAATCTATCAATCGAATGTTGGATGCAAACCAATTGAATATCAAAGCGTTGTATCGTCTGGAAGTACAACATCAAGAAGCGCAGCTCAAAGCCTTGCAAGCGCAAATAAATCCACATTTTATGTATAATACGCTAGAATTTATTCGGATGAGCGCTTTATTAGAAGGAGCCGAAGAGCTGGCGGATATTGTCTACGATTTTGCGGTATTATTGCGGAATAATATTAGCTCCGAAAAAGAATTAACGATTCGTCAAGAAGTTTCTTTTTGCCAAAAGTATGTCAACTTATACCAAATTCGCTACCCAAATCGGTTGAAAGTATCATTCAATGTAGACGATTCTTGTGCCGATTATGTCATCCCTAAATTTTCGATTCAACCTTTAATCGAAAATTATTTGGTGCATGGTGTAGATTTTAGTCGAGAAGACAATGAATTGAGTGTCCATATTTATCCAATGGATGCCAGTTCGCGGTGGTGCATCCATATTCAAGATAACGGTAAAGGAATGACAGCAGAGCGATTAGCGTTTATCAATCGCATATTGAACGGTAAGGCGCCTGTGGAACGCAAGGAAAGTTCCATTGGTGTTCGAATTGTATATGAGCGTCTGAATCATTTTTATCAAGGCGAGGTGATGATGCGTTACGATAGCCGAGCAAATCAAGGGGTGAGTATATGGATCGAGTGTCCCAAACGTTGAATGTCTTAATTGTTGATGACGAATTTATGATTATTAAAGGTTTAGAGCGACTTATTCAATGGGAGCAGTTGGGTTTGACGTTAGTCGGAACCGCTTCAAACGGCGTGGAAGCATTGAATGTGATGGCGCAAACCCCTGTGGATATTGTCATTTCGGATATTAATATGCCGTTGTTAAATGGTATTGACTTTATTACCGCAGCGCGCGAAAAATATACCGCCTTCGAATTAGTGTTTATTTCGGGTTATCAAGAATTTCAATATGTCAAAAGCGGCATGGAATTAGGCGCCGTCAACTATTTGCTCAAGCCAATTGACAAAGTTGAATTGAACCGCGTCTTAACCGTTGTGGTGGAGCGCATTAAACAGCAACAATATATCCAGCAAGCACTGGCACAACAACACGTAGCACAAGAAGCCGTTCAGACGGATAACGTAGAATCGAATTCACCAAAAGGCCCTTACCATCCATTAGTTGACGAATTGTTGGCTATCGTGCATGAACGCTATACACAAGATATTTCGCTCAAAGAACTAGCCGATACACTCCACGTTAACGTTATGTACTTAGGACAAATTTTCCGTAAAGAAGTCGGCCAAACATTTGCCAAATATTTGAATCAACATCGCGTCGCGATTGCCAAAGAACGCCTTCAACATTCACGTCTTTCAGTGTCTGAAGTCGGCTACTCGGTCGGCTATCAAAACCAAGCTTATTTTTATAAAATATTCAAAGAAATCGTAGGCGTAAGCCCAAAAGAATATCGTAAACAACAAATACAATGAATGGTTTGTAGCAAAAGACGCAATATATATGAAGAAGTCTCAATAGACTAAAAAAAAATATCTGGTATAATAAGGCTGTGCCTAGTTAACAAGCTAGGCAAATAACCTTAAGGAGTCAATTATGAAAAAACGTTGGATTATTTTAAGTGTAATGCTAGGATTGTTAGTATTAATAGGCGTCAGTGTTAATTTTTTACTTGGACAAACAAAAGACGTTGCTTCAATTGAAACGTTTGCTCAAGTCGCTAAAGAGCAAAACTTAGTTGTCGTGGACGTGACCGAACAATTCGCTAACGAAACCCATGTTAAGTCTGCGCATCTTGCAACACCAGAACAAAACGAATGGCAAATTGAATTTTTCCATGTCGAAAGTGATGCGCATGCAAGGGCAATGTTCAAGCAAAATAAAGCCAATTTTGAAGCGGAAAAAGGGAATTCATCAATGAAAATGAATATTAATATCGGTAATTTTAATACATTCTCAATGACCGCAAACAAAACTTACTATTACCTTTCACGTGTTGACGACACGTTGATATATGTCAAAGCAGATTCAGCCTACAAAGATCAAATCAAAGAATTCATCAAAAAACTCAACTACTAAAAATGCTAGAACATCGATAGCACGCCAAAAGTTAGATAATCAATCTAATGATTGGGGTGCTGTTTTTATGCGGGCAGAGTATGTAGCTTGGCGTGTTCGAAATGGAGAAAATTTTGCCCCCTTGTAGGATGATTTTTTGACAGAATTTTGTTATAATGAATGTACTATTTAATTTATAGGAGGATTTTATGAAGAAAAGTACAGTGATTATCGGTGCGGCACTTTTTGTTTTATCAGGATGCGGACAAAATCAGTCTCAGCCAGCTCCCGCAAGCCAAGCAAAAACGTCTAGTGTCAGTGTCAGTGAAAATGCCGTTTCAAGTCGCCAAGAAAGTCAATCTGCAACAAAAGCATCTGTTAGTACAACAAGCTCTTCAACTTCTGAACGCAAAGTTTCAGTAGCAGAAAGTGCTGTTTCGGTAGCAGAAAGCAGCTCCTCATTGCCAAAAAGTGTTGTATCCTCGCTAGAAAGTACCGTTTCGGCACCTGAAAAATCGCTCAATGCGCAAGACTATCGCGATTTGTTAGTAGCCGCTAGAGATGCGCAACAACAATACATCAACTCGCTTCCTTCAGCGCAACGCCAAAGCGTTCAAACACCTCACGCAGCCATGATGGTAAAATATCAAGAGTTGATTATCCAATATCCAGAAGCTCAGCCGACAATTGAAAAAGTGTTGCAAGAATTAACAAAATTGGAACAACCTAGCGTCACCCCAGCAAAAACGAAAAGCATTCCAGAAATTATGTCAGAATATGCCACCGTTTCGGGCACAAATTATGTGCAAGCAACTCCAGCAACACAACTCAACTATTATGGATTTGCGGTTCCAGACGAGTTGTTAAGCATGGTACATTTTAATGGCGCTCCGATAGCGTTCCAGTTTTATGGATATACAATCGGAAGCGGCACTCCATACGAGTTGCTCGATTGCTATGTCAATGAGTACAGCAACGAAATCATCTTATTTGTCCAAAAAGACGGACAAAAAATGGTGCTACAAAGTGCTCAAGAACCCGAAATGCAACAGTTCAACATTGACATCAGCCAAAATGATATTTTGAATGCGTTTGTTAAATAAAATAACGATATGCCTTATTGGATTTATTCCCGTAGGGCGTATTTTTTTTAAGAGCTAATCCCCTCAACGAAGTATCATTGATTATTTATTTACAATGATGTATAATATGAGGAAGGGGTGAGGGCGGTGCCAAAGGATTTAGAAGCGATTAAATCGTTATTAGACGATAACGTAGGCAAAGAAATTGTTGTAATTGTTCAGCTAGGGCGTAACAAAAAAAAGAAACGTCGCGGTATTTTAGCAGCAACGTATCATTCGGTATTTGTCGTTGATTTAGATCAAGACACCGCCTTAGAGCGCGTATCTTATAGTTATCGCGATGTATTGACACACGCGATTGAAGTATCTTTTATGTAAAAAAAGGGGCATTTCTTAACGAGATGCTCCTTTTTTTAGTGGGTAATTATGCTTCTAAGCGGGCGAAACCTTCGCTAGCGACTTGTTTGAGAGTTGCAGCGGAATGAGACATTTTTTCTTGTTCGAGTTCATTGAGCGGAATTTCGATGACGTTTTCGATACCGTTGCGGCCGATAACCGCTGGTGCGCCGATAAATACGTCAGATTGTCCGTATTGGCCGTCTAAATAAACAGACAATGGCAAAATGGCTTTTTCATCATCTAAAATCGCTTTACAAATACGAGCCAATGCAACGCCAATTCCGTAGAAAGTCGCGCCTTTTTTAGCGATGATTTCATACGCTGCATCGCGCACTTTGAAAAATAAATTGACTAATTCAGTTTCGTCAACGTCTGGATTCGTTTTGACCCATTCAGCAATTTGCAAACCGCCGATATTAGCATGCGACCAAACCGGGAATTCCGTGTCACCGTGCTCTCCCATAATGTAGCCGTGCACGTTACGAGGATCAACGCCGACTAATTTGGAAATTTCTTGACGGAAACGCGCTGTATCCAACGAAGTTCCTGAGCCGATGACGCGCTCTTTTGGAAAACCAGAGAATTTCCAAGTAGCGTAAGTGAGAATGTCCACAGGGTTTGCCGCAACCAAAAAGATGCCGTTGAAACCAGAATCAACAATTTCTTTTATAACAGATTTATAGATTGTTAGATTTTTGTGAACGAGGTCTAAACGCGTTTCGCCTGGTTTTTGAGCAGCTCCGGCAGTCAATACAACGATGTCTGCGTCTGAGCAATCGCTATATTCCGCAGAGTAAATTTCTTTTGGGGAAGTATAGGCAAGCGCGTGCGACAAATCGAGCGCGTCGCCAATCGTTTTGTCTTTGTTGATGTCAATAATACCTAATTCACGGCCAATTCCTTGAATGACACAGGCATAAGCAAATGAAGAACCTACCGCACCGTCGCCGACTAAAATAATTTTATTTTTTGAATGTTGCATCTTAAAAATACCTCTTTTCGAATAGTTTTCATTATTATAACATGCGCGAGCCAAAATACAAACAACCAAATTCAAAAAAATAAAAATAATACAGATTTTTTTGAAAAATATAACAGAGCGCGGTAAATTTTATTTGCAAGAAAACAATAAATTTGCTAAACTTAAATAGTAATTATTACTTTTTATAACAAAGGAGATCGCCGATGGCAAAAAAGAGCAAAATTGCAAAACATCAAAAACAACTCGCAACAGTTGCGAAATACCGTGAAAAGCGTCAAGCATTGAAAGAAGCGAAGGACTATGAAGGCCTACAAAAATTACCGCGTAACAGTTCGCCTGTTCGCGTGAACAACCGATCAATGGGAGACGGCAGACCGAGAAGTTACATGCGCAAGTTTGGCTTGTCGCGTGTGGAGTTTCGTGAATTGGCCCATAAAGGGCTCATTCCTGGCGTCAAGAAAGCAAGTTGGTAAACGAAAGGAGCAGCGAATATGGCAGAAAAAACAGATGTATCAAGTGCATACCGTCGCTTGAAAAGCACGAATATTAAAACAAAACGCCGTGCAAAAGCGATTATTCAAGCAGCAAACCGCGCTAAAAAATTAAAGCAAACAGCATAATAAAGAAAAGGGATTTCGGTTGAAATCCCTTTTTGAGTGTTATGGATTGTTGACAATGTCAGCAAATCCTTGTGCGAGGTCTCGATTTTCGGTTGGATGGAAATAGAACGCGTTTTCAGGTGTACCGCCTTGGTGTTGTTGAGAATAAAATACGGTTGGGGTACCATTTTCAATGGCGAAGAAGTAGATAATTGGGAAGATGACGTCGGAGCCTGTTTGGACGTATGTTGCAACGATGTTGTAGCCACTTTCGCTAACGCCATCGTATGACCAATTCGCTTCAAGCTTACCTTGTTCACCAATCGCAAAGTCTTCTAATCCGCGTTGTGGCATATCGTCTCCGAAGTAGCGAACGGGATTTTTTGGTGTAGCGAGGACATAAGATTGTCCCATTTGTTCGCTCCATGTAATCATGAAATCGTCTAAGGCACGTGCTTTGTCTGCGCTCCAAAGAGGAGTTTCAGCTTCAGTCGTTGTTGTTGCAGGTTGTTCAGCAACGAGATATTCAAGCATGACATCTGCGTCTTGAGGTTCAACGTTTCCAGCGTAGTTTGGTGTAGCGAGTGATAAGCCGCCATTACGATTGACGAATGCGTAGTGGAAGCTTTCTTGTTCAGTTAGGGAGCCATCGCGAGTTTGTACTTTAATCAATGTGTTGACTTTAACTGTTCGGATACCTGAGCCGTCTGCTGAGAAAATGCGAACTTCTTTTGTAGGGATACTTTCAACGGTGTAATTTGCAATAGGGGATTGATCGGCATAGTGTTGGAAAAAGTGTCCTTCGTTAGCATGTAATGACAAGTAAGTTGGAATATTTGCGCCGTCACGCTTGAACCAAATGTCTTGCCCGTATTGTGATAAATCAACCGCATAAGGACGGTCGGCATCTACTTGAATACTGTTGTCGATTTGTCCGATTGTTGCGCGATCTTTAGAAGCTTCCGTTTGTGCAAAACCGTACGCGAGCTCTTGCAATTCTTTGATGCGATCGGTCGTGAGTGTTACATTCGGATAACTGATTAAGACTTTCAAAACGAGTTCTTCCATATTAGGTGTTTCTTTGTTAGAAACTCTAAGGACAACTTCTTTTTTGATGTCGGCGATGATTTGGTTCATTTCATTTTCAGAAATGGTCGTTTCTTTACGAACTTCTTCTACGATTTTAATTTCTTTTTCGGCGACTTGGATAGCTTGTGGGGACACAGTTGCGCCAGATTTTTCGAGAAGTGCATAAACACCGGTTAAGGCACCTTCACCTGTTACAGGGGTAACGGTCGCGATTTTGATGAGGATATCTTTAGCGCCCGATGTAATCGCGGCGTTTTGGTAAGTGAGCGGTGTGACGAGCTGAATATTTTGTGGGGTAATGATTTGAACTTGAACGCCAGACCCTGCGGGTAATGGTTCGATGACGGCGCTAGAGTAGACAGGCGTTCCGCTAGTAGAGCCATCTTTTAAGTAGCGGTTGATTGTATTGCCGTCGATATAAATGGTATTGGCCTCGGTAACGTCAGTGGCGCCTAATAGTTGCCGCGTTTGTGTAAGTTGAGCGCCTTGTAATGAGCCGCCGAGCGATAGGGATTTTGTACTAATGGCTTGTACAGGCAAACTATTCCAAATTAAGCCGGTTGTTAATGCAAGTGTGAGTGTTTTTTTGATAAATTTCTTCATAAGAAATCTCCTCCTTTACGTTTATTGTACCACAAAAGAACGCGCTTTCAAATGCTATTAGGAATTTTACATGATAATTTCACAAAAAAGTCGTATTCTACTGCCGTACAGCTATAAATACACACTTTTTTCCAAAAGGCATCAAAAAATATTCATCAGTCAAGAATTAGTACGTATCTCCAAAAAATATGGTATAATGAAACAACGATAATAAAAAGGTGAGGCATTGTATGAAATTAGTAATTGGTTTAGGAAATCCTGGCGAAAAATATGACCGCACACGGCATAATATTGGCTTTGACGTGGTGGACAAGTGGTTAGAAATGCACCAACTCAAAATGACGGACCAAAAATTTAGAGCAGATTTTACGGTGGCGCATGTGTCAGGTGAGAAGTGTTTATTTGTTAAGCCTTATACTTATATGAATTTGTCGGGCGAGGCGTTGTTGCCGCTCATGAGTTATTATGGCGTTGCGATGGAAGATGTGTTAGTGGTGTACGACGATTTAGATTTAGAACCTGGACGCATTCGCTTGCGCCAATCAGGGAGTTCTGGTGGGCATAATGGCATTAAGAGCATTATTGAAATGTTAGGTAGTTCAGATTTTAAGCGCATCAAAATAGGGATTGGCAGACCGCAACAAGGACGCAAAGTTGTCAATCATGTGCTGGAGCCTTTTGAATTGGATGACCGTATTGCAGTAGATAATGCGATTGATGTAGCAATTCAAGTCATCAATGATTGGCTTTCAGGCAAAATATTTATTGACGTAATGAATCACTACAATAAGAAATAAAAAACGATTGAATCGGATAGATGAAGGGGGTGTGCAGTCATACCTCCCTTTATTGCCGTTTCCTTTATTTGAAATGGAGAGACACGAAAACATGAAGTTATTTCAAACCCCGTTTGAAAAAGTAGTAAGTGCGCTCAATGCGCCTAAAACAGACTATCCGCAATTAGTTACAGGGATTGATGGTTCTGCTAGAAGTTTGCTAATTGCACAATGTTATCAGCAACAGCCACGGCAATTTTTGATTGTGGAGCCGATCGCAACGCAGTTAGTGCAACTTTATGAAGATTTAACGCAGTTGTTGCCGCAAGCAGAAGTACTACTTTTTCCGAGTGAAGATGCGTTAGCGATTGAATATTCTTTCGCGTCTTTGGATCATGTGGCGAGTCGCATTCACGTCCTCGAAAAATTAGCGTCGGGCGAGCCGTGTATTGTGCTGACAGCTGTATCAGGATTGCGAAAGCGGTTGGTCACACCTGAAAAATGGCAAGCAGACATTTTGACGTTGTCTGTTGGGGATGAAGTGGTGCGGACAACTTTTGAGCAGACGTTAAATACGTTTAGTTACGTGCGTCAGCCGTTGGTGCAAGCGCCAGGCGAGTATAGCGTGCGCGGGAGCATCGTCGATATTTATCCGTTAGATGCGCGCTATCCGATTCGCTTGGATTTTTTTGATACAGAATTGGATTCGATGCGTTATTTTGATGCGGATACGCAACAGTCGATTGAAAATGTGGACAGTCTAAAGTTGTTGCCAGCGACGGATACGCCGTTTAGTTTAGAAGCGCAACAGGCGTTAGGTCCGAAGTTGCATTTTTTACTTGAAAAAGCATGTGCAACAATGACGGATACGGCGCTCAAAGAGCAAATTGAACATCGTATGGGTGAGCAGTTGACCGCTTTAGTGGAAGGCGAACCGTTACGTTATGCCAGTGCGTATTTGGGTTTGCAACAAAATAAAGACTGCACGCTCATCGATTATTTGTCGCAAGACGGTTTGCTGATCGTGATGGAGTACGATAAGTTGCAGCAACAAGAATTGCGCTTGATGGAAGAAGACCAATTTTGGATTGAGCAAGAAGTGATGAAGGGGCAACTGCTGCCACAATTAGCGGTCCGAGCGAATGCGCGCGAAGCGATCAAGCAATCGGGCCAACAACGCGTGTATTGTTCCGTCATCCAAAAAGGGCTCGGGAACTTACAATTTGAGGCGGTGCATGCTTTTCAATATCGCAGTATGAACCAATTTTTCAATCAAATGCCGCTCGTCAAAAGTGAAATGGACCACTGGTTGCGTCTAGGTATGATGATTCAAGTGTGCGTGCCATCGCTGAAACAGGCGCGCCAAACCGTTGCGTTATTTGAAGAATTTGGCATTACCCCTGTTGTCATTCAGTCAGACGACTTACCGCAACCGCGAACAATCAATATTGTTGTCGCCTCTCTTTCTGCGGGTTTTGAATTGCCGCTTGAAAAATGGGTCATTTTGACGGAGCGCGAATTATTTAACCAAGTCAAACGCCGCGTTGTCAAACAGCAAAATTTGACGCACGCCGAACGCATTAAAAGTTACAACGAGTTGGACATTGGCGATTATGTCGTGCATATCAATCACGGAATCGGGCGCTACACTGGCTTAGACACGCTGGAAATGAATGGGATTCACAAAGACTTTTTGGCGGTGGAATATCAAGATAACGCGCGTATTCTAATTCCTGTTGACCAAATTCACTTGTTGCAAAAATATACGGCATCGGATACAAAAGTTCCGAAATTAAACAAATTAGGCAGTGCCGACTGGGCCAAAACAAAAAAGAAAGTGGCGGCCAAAATTGAAGACATCGCGGACGAATTGATTGCGCTATATGCCAAACGTGAGCGTGAAGTTGGGTACGCTTTTGGTAAAGATACGCCAGAGCAAGCGGAATTTGAGCAGGCATTCAGTTATGTGGAAACGGATGATCAGTTGCGAAGTGCGGCAGAAATCAAAGCCGATATGGAAAAACGCAAACCAATGGATCGCTTATTAGTGGGTGATGTAGGTTACGGCAAAACGGAAGTGGCCATGCGAGCAATTTTTAAGGCGGTTATGGATGGCAAGCAAGTAGCCTTTTTGGTGCCGACGACGATTTTGGCACAACAACATTACAACACATTAGTACAACGTTTTGCGGATTACCCAGTCAAAATCGGCATGTTAAGCCGTTTTGTGACTGCTACTCGTCAAAAAGAAACTTTAAAAGAGTTGCAACTTGGACAAGTGGATATTGTTGTTGGGACGCATCGCTTACTATCGCAAGATGTGCAGTTTCAAGATTTGGGGTTGTTAATCGTGGACGAGGAACAGCGTTTTGGTGTGAAACATAAAGAACGTCTGAAACAACTAAAATCGCAAGTAGACGTGCTGACGTTGACGGCGACGCCAATTCCGCGCACATTGCATATGTCCATGATTGGAGTGCGCGACTTGTCCGTCATCGAGACGCCGCCGAATAACCGTTTTCCTGTGCAAACTTATGTGATGGAACGCAACGAGGGCGCTATTAAGTCGGCGATTGAGCGTGAAATTGCGCGTGGGGGGCAAGTGTTTTACTTGTATAATCGCGTGGCGACGATCGAACAGCGTGCGTTAGAGTTGCGTGATTTGATTCCTGACGCGCGCGTTGCGGTCGCTCATGGCCAAATGAGCGAAGTGGAATTAGAAACAATTTTGGTAGATTTTATTCAAGGGGCGTATGACATTTTGGTGACGACGACGATTATTGAAACCGGCGTTGACATTCCGAATGCGAATACGTTATTTGTGGAAGATGCGGATCGTATGGGCTTGTCAACGTTGTATCAATTGCGCGGGCGCGTCGGTAGAACGCATCGTGTGGCGTACGCCTATCTCATGTATGAGCCGTTCAAGCAATTAAGTGAAGTTGGCGAAAAACGTCTCAGCGCCATTCGCGAATTTACCGAACTCGGATCAGGGTTCAAAATTGCTATGCGGGATTTGTCAATTCGTGGAGCAGGGAATTTGCTCGGCAAACAGCAGTCAGGCTTTATTGATTCGGTTGGTTTTGACTTGTATTCCCAAATGCTCAAGGAAGCGGTCGACATCAAACGCGGTAACACGCAACACGTTAAACCAGAAGACGTCGCACAAATCGAGTGGGATATTGCCATTAACGCGTACGTTCCTAAATCGTACATTTCCGATGAACGCCAAAAAATTGCCATTTATAAAGCGATTCAGCAAATTGATAGCGAAGAACGGTACCGCCAAGTGCAAGATCAACTCATTGACCGTTACGGCGAATATCCGGATGAAGTGGCAGATTTGCTAACCATTGCGCTTATCAAACATTACGGGCTCCAAGTTGGCGTGACGCATATTAAACAAATAACACCGATGCTCATAGTCACCTTTAACGAAACGATTAGCGAACAACTTAGCGGCGTGAAAATTTTTGAAGCGTTGCAAAACATTCCCTTGAAAGCCAATATTCAAACAGAAGGCAAAAAGCTCAAAGTCAGCTTGACGATCCAAGGCTTACATAGTGACCAATGGCTATCGCAACTCAAAAATTTTGTAAAGGCGATACACCGCGTCCTAACATAACTTTAACGAAAATGCTGTTTTATCAAAAACGGCGTTTTCTTTTTGCTGTTGAAACAAGTTTTTGTTATAATAAAAAGAGTGTATAAAGGAAGGATATTGAAGCATGAGATTAGATAAATACTTAAAAGTATCGCGCTTAATCAAACGCCGCACCGTCGCAAAAGAAGTCGCCGATCAAGGACGCATTACACTAAACGGCACCGTGGCAAAATCAAGTAGTACCGTCAAAGTGGGCGATTTATTGACCATCAAGTTCGGCAATCGCCTATTGACCGTCAAAGTAACCGACATTCAAGACACAACAAAAAAAGCCGAAGCAGCGTTGCTATACGAAATCGTCTCGGAAGAACGCATTGCATCACCTGTTTTAGAAAATTTAGATTTTTTATAAGGCAAAATCGGCATGAAAACCAAAAAGATTTCGTGGAAATTTCAGGAAAACATTGTTATACTTGAAAGTAGAAAGAAGGAGGTGTAACCATGAATCACAAGCAACCACATCATAAAGGCAGAGCGCTTGGTGTGACAATTGGCGCTGTGATGGTTTTAGCGATGCTCGGAGTGCCGCTCGTGCGCGCATTGCAACAACAAAACGACTACCAAAAGCAATACGAACAAGCAAAAAATGCCAACCAGCAAGCAGTCATTCAACATCGACAAGTCGCTGAAGAACATCAGCGTTTGCAAGATTCTGACTACTTAGCAGGCGTTGCGCGCCGTGATTATTATTACACCAAACCTGGAGAAATGGTGTTCATTTTGAAAGGCGAAGAAGCCGATAACGCCATTTTTGAACAAGAAGCAACATCAGAAAGCGAACAACAGTAGAGAGTTTAGGGAGGAACAAGCAATTTATGACGATTGAAGTAGGGCAAAAAGTAACGGGAAAAGTAACGGGGATTACACATTTTGGTGCGTTCGTAGAACTTCCTGAAAATAAAACAGGGCTCATCCACATTAGTGAGGTTGCCTCAAATTA
The DNA here is from genome assembly GCA_030525795.1 of Aerococcaceae bacterium. Taxonomy (GTDB): domain Bacteria; phylum Bacillota; class Bacilli; order Lactobacillales; family Aerococcaceae; genus Abiotrophia. The sequence goes on from JAUNEB010000001.1 coordinate 55,503, forward strand.
CGTGAAAGACATCGCGACAGTATTGACAATCGGACAAGAAGTTGAAGTGAAAGTATTAACCATTGCGGCCGATGGCAAGATTAGCTTGTCATTGAAGCAAGCAACCGAGCAAGCGACTGCACCTCGTCCTGCACGCCCACCGCGTGAAAAACGCGATTTTGTCCCTGCAAAAGATGACGAGCGCGATTTTGTGCCACGTCGTCCAAATAAACCTGCACCTAAAAAAGAAGCAGGCTCAACGAACAATTTATTTGGCAATGCGCAAGGTAAGACGAACGATTTTGACCAATTAATGAGCAGCTTCTTAAAAGATAGCGAAGACCGTCTATCGTCATTGCGCCGCAACACGGAAGGCAAACGTGGCGGACGTGGCGGACGCCGTAGTTAATTAAAATAAGGGAACGGTATGTGGATGGACACCTTTCATGAAGGTGTTTTTCCTATTATGGCTGGAGGGCGTTTATGGAAAAACTCATGCGCACTGTGAAATCGCAGTTAGAAAATTGGCAAGAATGGCAACAAGCAAAAACGATTGTTCTAGCCGTTTCGGGCGGTGTGGATTCAATGGTTTTACTCAAAATGTTGTACGAACTTATCCAATTACGACAATATCAAGATAAGCGATTAGTGGTGGCGCATTTTGATCATCGATTGAGAGAAGATAGCGCCTTAGATGCCCAATTAGTAAAACGTGTTGCCGAAGAGTACGGGTTAATTTATTTTAGTCGGCAGTGGGAAACTCCTGCGCAGCAAAATATTGAAGCTCGGTCACGAGATGCGCGCTATGCTTTTTTTGCGGATGTGTTGGAAGCGACCGAAGCGGATGTGTTGATGACGGCGCATCACTTAAATGATGTGGCCGAAACGTTTATGATGCGCTTGACACGCGGCGCTTCACTGAAAGCTTTGCAAGGCATTCAAGCGAATTACACGCGATTGTTTATGCCGACTAGCCAACGTGCGTTTTTGGCACAAGTGATGCGACCTTTTATTCAAGTGCCGAAGCAATGGATTTATGATTACGCGCATAAATTCCAAGTGGATTATCGCGAAGATGTTACGAATGATTCGGACCAATTTATGCGCAATCGTTTTAGAAAACATTACTTGCCGATTTTGGAGCAAGAAAATCCGCAATTTTTGCAAAATATTTGGCACATTCAAGCGCAATTGCAAGCAAGTTATACGGCGCATTATGCGGATTATTTGGAGCAAGAACCGCAGCTGGTGACGTATTCGACGAAACCTTATTGGATTTTGTATGTGCCAGCGTTTGTCGCGCTAACCCCAGAAAAACGACATATATTTTTGACGCTATTTTTTGAAGAAAGATTGGTACACGATGTGCCCGATTATAATCGCGAAGTTATTGGGCAACTGGAACAGATGATGTTAAACGCGGGCGAACCGCATCGTCGCTTGCAACTCGGGAACGACTGGGTGGCGATTAAGCGTTACGACTATGTTCAGTTATTGCCTGAACAGTTACAAAAGGAAAACACTTTTGCTCAGGCGTTATTGCTGGAACGGCATAATCATTGGTACTCATTAGGCGGCAACAGACGTATTGGCTTGTTTGCGCAACATCAAGTGACGCCGCAAATGAAACAGCGTGCTACCGCACTTCTCAAAATCGACTTATCCAAAATAACAGAATTGCCACTACGCTTGCGCCATCGTCAAGCGGGCGACACGATGACTTTTGCCGACAAAAACGGCACGACATTCCACAAAAAAGTATCGCGCATGATGATCGACCGCAAAATTCCGCAAGAAATGCGCGAAGAAATGTGGCTACTATGCGATAACCAAAATACGATTTTGTGGCTGTTGCCCGACGTTATCGCCAAAGAATGTTACCAAACCGCCACCGACAAAACGACACATGTGATTATTTATCAAGAAACGAACGAAAAGGAGCACTAATATGTTAGAAAAAGATATCGAAAAAGTACTCGTTACACAAGAAGAAATCCGACAAGCGACACAACGTTTAGGCAAGCAATTAACGGAAGATTACCATGACAAAAATGTCCTCGTTATCGGCTTGTTGCGCGGTGCCGTGCCGTTTTTGGCGGATTTAACACGCGAAATGAATTGCTATTTAGAAATGGATTTCATGGACGTATCGAGCTATCACGGCTCAACTAGTTCTTCTGGCGAAGTCAAAATTTTGAAAGATTTAGACACGCCTGTTGAAGGTCGTCACGTTTTGATTGTGGAAGACATCATTGATACGGGACGCACATTGAAAAAAGTCGTCGACTTATTAAAACATCGCCAAGCAGCGTCCGTTAAAGTGTGCGCCATCGTCGACAAACCCGAAGCGCGCGTTGAAAAAGATATTCAAGGAGACTATGTTGGGATCGAATTACCAAATGAATTTTTGGTAGGATACGGATTGGACTACAATGAGCAATACCGCAATTTGCCATACATCGGCGTTTTGAAACCAGAAGTCTACATGCAATAAGTGTAAAGATTGGAAATTTTTGAACACAAATGGTATGATAGCAAAATAGTCCAACAATTAAGGAGGAAAAATGATGCAAAATCCAAATCGCAATCGTTTGAGTAACGTAATCATGGCTATCATGGCATTTCTTGTGTTAATGGGCGTTTTCCAAACCTTTAGCGGCATGACATCAGGTGCAGTAGAAAATTTAACGACAAGCGAATTTATGACACGATTAGAAGAAGGACAACTTTCTGAAATTGAAATTCAAATCGGATCAGGTGTTTATAACGTCAAAGGAACGTTCAAAAACACCTCCATCAAAAAAGAAAATGATAACTTTTTTGATATTTACAAAGGAGCGAATAAAGCAACACGCTTCGAAACAAAAATACTTGGCAACGACACGACGCTAGCGCGTGTAACGGATCTTGCCTTATCCACCAACACCAAAATGAAAACATTGAGCGAATCAAGTACAGGAATGTGGTTGAGCTTTGTTCCGTACTTAATTTTGTTGATTCCAATGGGATTCATTTTTACGTCGATGATGCAAGGTGGCGGCATGGGCGGCGGCCGTGGCGTTATGAATTTTGGGAAAGCTCGCACCAAAAACAACATTCAGCAAAACGTCAAAGTGCGTTTTTCAGATGTTGCGGGTGCAGACGAAGAAAAGCAAGAACTCGTTGAAATTGTCGAATTTTTGAAACAACCTAAACGCTTTACCGATTTGGGAGCGCGTATTCCTGCGGGGGTCTTATTAGAAGGGCCTCCAGGAACAGGGAAAACGTTGTTAGCTAAAGCCGTAGCAGGGGAAGCCGGCGTGCCGTTTTTCAGCATTTCTGGTTCGGAATTCGTCGAAATGTTTGTCGGTGTCGGCGCAAGTCGTGTACGCGATATTTTTGATAATGCCAAAAAAGTTGCGCCTGCAATCATTTTCATTGATGAAATTGATGCGGTCGGTCGTCGTCGTGGAACTGGCATGGGCGGTGGCAATGACGAGCGCGAGCAAACGTTGAACCAATTGTTAGTCGAAATGGACGGCTTTGAAGGTAATGAAGGCATCATTGTCATTGCGGCGACAAACCGCTCAGATGTGCTAGACCCTGCGTTGTTGCGTCCAGGACGTTTTGACCGCAAAGTAATGGTGTCTAATCCTGACGTGAAAGCGCGCGAAGCGATTTTGAAAGTGCATGCGCGTAACAAGCAATTATCAAGCGATATTGCGTTGAATGAATTAGCCCAAAAAACGCCCGGATTTTCTGGTGCGGACTTGGAAAACTTATTGAATGAAAGTGCACTCATCGCAGCGCGCCGTGGCAAAAAAGTAATTGATGCTAGCGACGTAGACGAAGCGCAAGACCGTATCATTGTTGGTTTGGCGAAACCTGATCGCGAACGTAGTGAGCATATCAATCGCATCGTTGCATATCACGAAGCAGGACACGCGATTGCGGGCATCGTTTTGGAATCAGCTTCCGAAGTCCAAAAAGTAACCATTGTTCCACGCGGACGCGCAGGCGGATACGTTTTGTCCACACCGAAGGAAGAACAGCTACTCCATTCAAAAGAAGAATTATTACAACGCGTTGTGGGCTTGTTGGCAGGCCGTACAGCTGAAGAAATTGTCTTTAATTCAGCTTCAACAGGCGCAAGTGACGATTTTAGACAAGCAACGAATATCGTGCGCGCAATGGTTATGCACTACGGTATGAGTGATAAGTTGGGCGCGGTGCAATATACGACAGAAGACGGCTACCAAAAACCTTATTCTGAGCAAACGGCTTACGAAATCGACCAAGAAGTTCGCGAAATTACCGAAGCTGCACATCACGAAGCGAAAACGTTGTTGTTGCAATATCGTGAACAATTAGACTTAATCGCAGAAAAATTGATCGAATTTGAAACGCTTGACGGCAAAACCATTAAAACCCTTTTTGAGACGGGTAAAATGCCTCAAGAACCAACCGAAGAAACGGTTGAGCCAACGCAATCATTGGTAGAAGAAGCGCTCGAACAAGGAGAGCCGCTGATCGCCCAGGAAAATGATACGCCAACGGCATAAAAATAAGCGAAATCGAACATTATTTGTCCTAATTATGCTATACTAAGAAAATAGCGGACAAAGAAGTTCGATTTTTTTAATGAGGAGTAAAGATATGACAAATCAATTATTAAAAGCACTGGCGTATGGTGGACAAATTCGCGTGCTTGTGTTGGATTCTACGGGCGTGGCAGAAGAAGCGCGTCGACGCCACCAAACATGGCACACAGCTACGGCCGTTTTGGGAAGAACCTTGGCGGCGACGTTGTTATTAGGCGCGAATGCAAAAGGCGACGAAAAAGTTCGCGTGGAAATTTTAGGCGAAGGTCCAGTTGGCCGCGTTGTAGCCGAAGGCGACAGCTTAGGTAACGTCAGAGGTTTTGTCAGCAATCCGCACGTGGCGCTACCTTTGAATGCATACGGTAAATTGGATGTGGCAGGCGCTGTTGGGTTGCCAGGCTCGTTAACGGTTCGCAAATTACTCGGGCAAAAAGAACTTTTTTCAGGGCAGGTGCCGTTAGTCAGCGGCGAATTGGCGGAGGACTTCACGTATTACATGGCAGTTTCGGAGCAAACGTCGTCATGCATCGGGTTGAGCGTTTTAGTCAACGCGGATGAAGAAGAAACCGTGGCTGCATCGGGTGGCTTTATGATTCAAGTGATGCCTGGCGCAACGGACGAAACGTTGGACGACATTGAGCGCCGTATTGCCGAATTGGGACGTTTTTCGGAATTGTTAGAATCGCAAAATTCGCTCGAAGACTTACTCGATTTGCTCGTTGGAAAAGGGAATTCTGAAATTTTAGAAAAATCACCCGTGCAATTTTATTGCGCAAGCGACCGCGCGTATTTTGAAAAGGGGATTTTATCTGTCGGCCGCGAAGAAATTGAAGCGATGATTGTGGAAGATCACGGCGCGGAAGTTGTGTGTCATTATTGCAACGACCATTTTCAATTTAGCGAACAAGATTTGACAGAGTTATTATTAGATGCAACAAAAGGAGAAGACCATGTTTAAAATTGGCAACATTGAAATTAGCAATCCTGTCGTCGTTGCCCCGATGGCTGGCGTTTCTAATTCCGCTTTTCGCACGATTGTTAAACAATTCGGCGCAGGCCTCGTCGTTTGCGAAATGATTAGCGATAAAGGCATTCAATTTCGTAACGACAAAACACTTGGCATGCTTCACATCGCCGAAAATGAATATCCATTGAGTATTCAAATTATGGGTGGCAACAAAGAAACGCTCGTCGAAGCTGCAAAATATGTCGCCGAAAATACAGAATGTGCCATCATTGATATCAATATGGGCTGTCCCGTCAACAAAGTCATCAAAGCTGAAGCAGGCGCGCGTTGGCTGCTGGATCCGAACAAAGTGTACGAAATGGTCGCGAGCGTTGTTGACGCGATTGACAAACCTGTCACCGTCAAAATGCGAACTGGCTGGGATGAGCAGCATCTTTTTGCTGTTGAAAATGCGTTGGCGGCAGAACGCGCAGGCGCTTCAATGGTCGCAATGCACGGCAGAACACGCGTGCAAATGTACGAAGGTAAAGCGAACTGGGATATTTTGGCGCAAGTCAAAAAAGAACTAAAAACCATTCCATTTGTAGGAAATGGCGATGTGCGCACGCCTGAAGAATTGAAACATTATTTGGACACGACAGGTGTCGATGGCGTCATGGTCGGACGCGCAGCGCTCGGAAATCCGTGGATTATTAAACAAATGGTCCACTATGTCGAAACGGGCGAACTATTACCGCCAATGACACCGCGCCAAAAAGTCGACACCGCAATGGATCATTTGCAACGACTTGTGGATTTGAAAGGCGAACGGACCGCAACACGCGAATTTAGAACGCAAGCGCATTACTACTTGAAAGGAATCCCGCGCGCTTCAAAAGTCAAAGTTGCCATTAACGAAACCGAAGATCCAAACGAAGTAAAACGCCTTTTTTATGAATTTGTGGAACAAGTGGAAGAACGCGCCTCAAAAGAGCGCGAACGCAAAGATAATATTGAAGAAACGCTTGAAACCGAAGATTTCGGCGTAGGTTGCGGATAAATTGCTAGAAAAATCATGACTTTTTGAAACAGATACGGTACAATAAACAAGAACGACTAAAGGAGGAACGAACTCATGACGGAACATATGGAAGAGTTGAATGACCAGCTAATCGTGCGTCGCGAAAAAATGCAAGAAATGTTTGAAGCGGGCGTCAATCCGTTTGATGCAGGGTTTCATCGTACGCATGTATCGGCAGAGATTATTAAGGAATATGACCATTTAGATAAAGAAACGCTTGAAGCGCAAGAGAAAATTGAAGTGGTAGTAGCAGGGCGCCTAGTCGCAAAACGCGGCAAAGGAAAAGCGGGCTTTGCGCATATTTTGGATATGGAAGGCCGTATTCAATTGTACGTGCGTCAAGATAGTGTTGGCGACGACGCGTATCATTGGTTCAAAATTGCAGACCTTGGCGATATTGTTGGCATTAAAGGCTACTTGTTCAAAACAGGAACGGGCGAATTGTCGATTTGGGCGACTGAATTTCATCCGCTAACAAAAGCTTTGCGTCCATTGCCAGACAAATATCATGGCTTAACGAACGTGGAGCAACGTTATCGCCAACGTTATTTAGACTTAATTAGTAACGAAGAAAGTCGCGAACGATTTATTTTGCGTTCAAAAATCATTCGCGAAATGCGTCGCTACTTGGATGATTTGGGCTATTTGGAAGTAGAAACGCCAGTGTTGCATACGTTAGCAGGCGGCGCAACGGCTCGCCCATTCATTACGCACCACAACGCATTGGACATGCAACTTTATATGCGTATCGCAACGGAATTACATTTGAAACGCTTGGTCGTTGGCGGCCTCGAAAAAGTGTACGAAATCGGCCGCGTTTTCCGTAATGAAGGCATTGATACCACACACAACCCAGAATTCACATCGATTGAGCTTTATACGGCGTACCACGTTTACACGGACGTTATGGATTTGACTGAAGATTTAATTCGCCAAGTCGCCTTGCGCGTTTTAGGAAAAGTAGTCATCGAATACAACGGTTTAACCATCGACTTAGAAACGCCGTGGCGCCGTGTGCACATGGTCGACTTAATTAAAGAACAATGCGGTGTCGACTTCTGGCAACCAATGACTTTTGAACAAGCAAAAGCATTAGCTAAAGAACACAAAGTTAGCTTGAATGACCACGATACCACTGTAGGACATGTCATCAACGCGTTCTTTGAAGAATTCGGCGAACCAGCATGTATCCAGCCGACGTTTGTTTATGGGCATCCTGTGGAAGTTTCTCCTCTAGCCCGCAAAAATGATGCAGACGCACGATTCACAGACCGTTTTGAATTGTTTATCGTAACGAAAGAATATGCCAACGCGTTTACAGAGTTGACAGATCCAATCGATCAACGTGAGCGTTTTGAAGCGCAAATGGCCGAAAAAGACAACGGCAACGACGAGGCGCACCCAATTGATGAAGATTTCATCGAATCATTGGAATACGGGTTGCCACCGACCGGCGGACTCGGCATCGGCATTGACCGCTTAGTCATGTTACTGACGGACGCACAATCAATCCGCGACGTATTATTGTTCCCAACAATGCGTCATCAATAATGATTTAGAGCTAGGATGCGTGTCCTAGCTTTTTTGTATGGAGCGAAATAATAGTGTTCTGTTCCTTGGCGTGTTAAACTATGAGTAGGAGGGGATAAAATGTTTACAAGAACACCGAACGGTTTTGTTTTATATAATGAACAACAAGAAGTGATTGCCGAAATTACTTATGCACCAACAGAAGACGAAAACGTTGTGGAAGCCGATCACACTTACGTTGATGCTTCATTGCGCGGACAAGGCATCGCCGAAAAATTACTCGACACACTAGTCGAAGCAATGGCGCAAGAAGGCAAAAAAATCAAACCAACTTGCTCTTACGTTGTCAAAAAATTTGCGACCGAAGAAAAATACCAAGCGATTAAAGCATAAGGAGACTCAAAATGTACCAAAATATTTCAATGCAAGACTTTCAAAAGAAAGCAACAACGGAATCACTCAATATTATCGACGTACGCACCGTTGAACAATTTGAAGCGGGACACGTACCGAGCGCAATGAGCGTACCGCTTGATGAATTAGAACAATCCATCGACCAACTCGACAAAGAAAAAGAATATTACGTCATGTGCCAACTTGGCATCAAATCACAAAAAGCAAGCGAATTACTCGCTGCCAAAGGCTATAAAGTTGTCAATGTGGACGGCGGCGCCAAAGATTGGGTCGGAGAATTAGAAAAATAAACGCAACTCAATCTTCGATGTCCGGCTATTTAGCGAGAGGCATCGCTGCCCCGCAAATAACGAAGTAATATAGAACACTCAAAAAAAGCTAGGGAATCAACCCTAGCTTTTTGTATGGATTATCTGATGGTGAATGAAATTGGTTCGGTTTCATTAATTCTTTGGAATTCTTCGTTGAACAAGGTAACATCGACAGTCATTGAACGCTCTTTGTAAAGCTCGTAATCATCTTTGCTCAATGGGAATACCATATACATTTGACCGCTTTGTCCTTTTGCCAAAAGGTGATCGAGTTGACGAACTTCAAGCATTCCTTCATTTAATAACTTAATGCTTTCATTCAAAATGAGCCAGCCGCTTGTGTTGTCGAAACGAACGACGGAGTCGCTGTTGTTTGTCACAGAAAGGTCCAAAGTAATGAGGACAACGCCGTCTCTGAAGGATTCGAAGCTTGGGGCTTCTTCCGCGTTTGGCACAAAGTCTGTGATTTGAACGCCGTTGACAGTGACATCAATGTCTTGGAATGTTTGAGTACCAAGATCTTTTTTCTCTTCAATAAGTGTCTTTGTTCCTAAGTTTTCTTTAGACGCAGCATCTGCATAGAAAGCTTTTGCGGCATCAACTTTAGCTTTTCCAGCTTCAGAAATCGCAAGGGAAGTCGTCTCATCACGAATAATCGCGTCGCTAAGTGAGCTGTCTTTCGTCGGCAAAATGTCTGGGAATTCAAAAGTAAGGAATCCTTCTTGCTCTAACAAGTTAAACGCATCAGGAGCGATTGCGAGTACGAAAGAGCCGCTCACTTCGGTATTAGGCGGCATTGTTTGGTCCATCGCCATTAATTTTTTGAATAAGCTTAATTCTTCAGATTCAATATCGACGCCTAAGCTGCTGATCGCACTGTCAAAACCGACGATGCTTCCATAAAATCCTGCAGGTGCGTAATAAGGATTTGCAGTGGTGTTATTGTAAGCTCCATCTACAAGCAACAAACCTGCTTTCATGCCAGGATTTTGAGCACTTTCAGCAACATAGTAAGCGTAACGCTTGATTGTGAAAGAAATGCCATCTTTTTCGATAGTAATAGGCTCGTTGTGAGCGAATTGTTGTGTTAAAGTATCACCTTCTTCAAGTTGTAGCTTTAATTCAGCTTCCAAAGCTGACCAATCAGCTGTTTCACTTGGTGCGGGTGTTTGTTCAGCCGCGGCGCTAGATTCGCTTGACGCACTTTCCTGAGCAAATACAGGAACGCTCACTTGCAATAATAAACTTGCGCACATTAGCGACAATAATCTTTTTTTCATAAAAATCCTCCTAAGGATGTAAAATATCGAGAGATTTTACCCATTCAGCCAAAATTCTCCCAAAAAATAGTATAGCAAAAAAATGAAAACATTACCAACGATAAACCCTGTAAAAACTTGATTTTTTTGTAAAAAAAGACTTGCAACAAGGCTCTAAATGCGATACAATAATGATTGTGCCTTATTAAAGGGATTAGTATGCCCAAAAGGAGCAACACCCCGGGGTAAAAACTCGGAGGACAGCGAAGAAGTGAGAGGTTGTGACACACCCGGACGCTTTGCCACGGACGAGTGCGGTTAGAAATTTTCACGGAGCTAGTCATTTTTTGAAAATTGACGAAGGAGGGAAACACAAATGGCAAACAAAAAAATTCGTATTCGCTTGAAAGCTTACGAGCACAGAGCATTGGATTTGTCAGCGGCTAAAATCGTTGAAACAGCACAAAGAACTGGAGCAAAAACAGCAGGACCAATCCCGCTACCAACAGAGCGTTCAGTTTATACTGTTATCCGTGCGACGCACAAATATAAAGATTCTCGCGAACAATTCGAAATGCGCACACACAAGCGTTTAATCGACATTTTAGAGCCAACTGCAAAAACAGTAGACGCTTTAATGAAATTAGACTTACCAAGTGGCGTAGACGTCGAAATCAAATTATAATACTAAAAGAAAAATGGAGGTGTACTCATGACCAAAGGAATCTTAGGTAAAAAAATCGGTATGACTCAATTCTTTACGGCAAACGGCGAATTAGTCCCTGTAACAGTTATCGAAGCAACACCAAACGTTGTTTTACAATTAAAAACAATCGAAAATGATGGCTACGAAGCAGTTCAGTTAGGCTTTTCAGACTTGCGTGAAGTATTGTCAAACAAACCGCATAAAGGTCATGTAGCAAAAGCAAATGCTACTCCTAAGCGCTTCATTCGCGAATTCCGCGAAGTTGAGCTTGGAGAATATCAAGTAGGGCAAGAAATCACAGTGGAAACTTTCGCAGCAGGGGACATCGTCGATGTGACGGGTACATCTAAGGGTAAAGGTTTCCAAGGTTCAATCAAACGTCATGGACAAAGCCGCGGACCAATGGCTCACGGTTCTCGTTACCACCGTCGTCCAGGTTCAATGGGTGGCGCGTCATTCCCATCACGTGTTTTCAAAGGTAAAGGATTACCAGGACAAACAGGTGGCGAACGCGTAACTATCCAAAACTTGGAAGTTGTCGCAGTTGACGTAGAAAACAATGTCATCTTAATCAAAGGAAATGTTCCTGGCGCTAAGAAGTCATTAGTAGAAATCAAACAAGCAATCAAAACAGTGAAATAATTAGGAAGGGAGGAACGAGAGAATGCCAAAAGTTACCTTATTTAACCAAGCAGGTGCTTCAATTGGTGAAGTTGCTTTGAACGAAGCGATTTTTGGAATTGAGCCAAATGAAGCCGTCATCTTCGATGCTGTCATCATGCAACGTGCGTCATTACGTCAAGGAACACACGCGGTCAAAAACCGTAGCGCAGTTCGTGGCGGTGGCCGTAAACCATGGAGACAAAAAGGAACAGGCCGTGCCCGTCAAGGTTCAACACGCTCACCACAATGGGTTGGCGGTGGAACAGTTTTCGGACCAACACCTCGTTCATACAGTTACAAATTACCAAAGAAAGTTCGTCGCTTAGCATTATATTCAGTATTGTCACAAAAAGTTGCAGAAAACAAATTCTTAGTTGTAGATGCATTTAACTTTGAAGCGCCGAAAACACAAGCATTCAAACAAGTATTAGCAAACCTTAGCGTAGGTTCTAAAGTATTAGTTATTTTAGAAGGTACAAACGCGAATGCATACTTGTCAGCGCGTAACATTCCAAACGTTAAAGTTATCGACGACAACAACGTGAATGTTTTAGATGTAATCAATTACGACAAAGTAATCATTACACAAGCTGCACTTTCAACAGTAGAGGAGGCTTTAGCATAATGCAATACACAGAAGTCATTTTGCGTCCAATCATCACTGAACAATCAATGCGTGCCATCGAAGAAGGCAAGTACACATTTGAAGTGGACCGTCGCGCAAACAAAACATTAGTCAAACAAGCCGTTGAAGCATTGTTTGAAGGTGTTCAAGTTGCTAAAGTCAACACAATCAACGTTGACGGCAAAGCAAAACGCATGGGTCGTTATGCAGGATATACACGCAAATACAAAAAAGCAATCGTCACATTAAAACCAGAATCAAAATCAATCGAATTATTCGCTTCTGAAGAAGCTTAATTCAAGCAAAATTTTAACATAGGAGGGAAACAACAGTGGCTTTAAAGAAATACAAACCAACCTCTAACGGCCGTCGTAACATGACAGGTTATGATTTTTCTGAAATTACAGCTTCAAAACCAGAAAAAACATTATTATCTTCACAAAAACAAAAAGCTGGTCGTAACAACCAAGGTAAAATCACTGTTCGTCACCAAGGTGGCGGTAACAAACGCGCTTACCGTATTATCGACTTTAAGCGTAATAAAGACAACGTTGTAGGAACAATTGCGACAATTGAGTACGATCCAAACCGTACAGCGAATATCGCATTAGTACACTACGAAGATGGTGTAAAAGCATATATCATCGCACCAAAAGGCTTGAAAGTAGGCCAAAAAATTGAATCAGGCGAAAATGCAGATATCCAAATCGGTAACGCATTACCATTGGCAAACATTCCAGTCGGTTCAGTTATCCACAATATCGAATTGAAACCAGGTAAAGGTGGACAATTAGTACGTTCAGCAGGAACAAGCGCTCAAGTATTAGGTCAAGAAGGCAAATATACATTGGTTCGTTTGAACTCTGGCGAAGTACGTATGATTTTGTCAACATGCCGCGCAACGATCGGTACAGTTGGTAACGAACAACACGAATTAGTTAACATCGGTAAAGCGGGTCGCGCACGTTGGATGTCTAAACGTCCAGAAGTACGTGGATCTGTCATGAACCCGAATGATCACCCACACGGTGGTGGTGAAGGTCGTGCACCAATCGGACGTAAATCACCAATGTCACCATGGGGTAAACCAACATTGGGACGTAAAACTCGTTCTAAGAAAGCTAGATCTAGCAAGTTAATCATCCGCGGACGCAAAAAATAATCACCGCACATAAATAATCGAAGGGAGGCTACACTGTGAGTCGTAGTTTGAAAAAAGGACCTTTCTGTGATGCTCATTTAATGAAAAAAGTAGAAGAACAAGCAGAAAGCACAAAGAAACAAGTAATTAAGACATGGTCTCGTCGTTCAACAATCTTCCCTAACTTCATTGGGTTAACAATTGCGGTATATGATGGCCGCAAACACGTACCAGTGTATGTTCAAGAAGATATGGTCGGTCACAAATTAGGTGAATTCGTACCAACTCGTACATACAAAGGACACGCAGCAGACGATAAGAAAACTAAGAAACGTAAGTAATAGGAGGAACACAAGATGTCACAAATCACATCTGCAAAAGCAATGGCAAAAACAGTTCGCATTGCCCCTCGTAAAGTTCGTTTAGTATTAGATCTTATCCGAGGCAAAAAAATCGGCGAAGCAATTGCCATTTTGAAATATACGCCTAAAGCAGGCTCACCAATCGTAGAAAAAGTGTTAATGTCAGCAATCGCTAACGCAGAACACAACTATGATTTAGACTTAGAAAACTTATATGTAAGCGAAGCATTCGCAAACGAAGGACCAACAATTAAACGTTTCCGTCCACGTGCAAAAGGCTCAGCTTCACCAATCAATAAACGTACAAGCCACATCACTATCGTGGTATCAGAAAAAGAGGAGGCATAATCAATGGGTCAAAAAGTACATCCAATTGGAATGCGTGTAGGCATCATCCGTGACTGGGATGCTAAATGGTATGCAGACAAAAACTTTGCAGAATACCTACACGAAGACTTAGCAATCCGCAAATTTTTATACAAAAAATTAGCAGACGCATCTGTATCTACTATCCAAATTGAGCGTGCCGCTAACCGCGTAATCGTATCCGTTCACACTGCAAAACCAGGAATGGTTATCGGAAAAGGTGGCGCAGAAGTGGATGCAATCCGCGCAGAATTAACAAAATTAACTGGTAAGAAAGTACACATCAACATCGTCGAAATCAAAAAACCAGAATTAGACGCTAAATTAGTAGCAGAAGATATTGCACGCCAATTAGAAAACCGTGTGGCTTTCCGCCGTGCACAAAAACAAGCAATCCAACGCGCAATGAAAGCTGGCGCGCAAGGAATCAAAACAATGGTATCAGGCCGTTTGAACGGTGCAGATATTGCGCGTAGCGAAAGCTACTCAGAAGGCACAGTGCCATTGCATACATTACGTTCAGATATCGACTACGCTTGGGAAGAAGCAGACACAACTTACGGTAAGTTAGGAGTAAAAGTTTGGATCTGTCGTGGTGAAATTTTACCAACGAAGAAAAATACTGAGAAAGGAGGGAACTAATCAATGTTAGTACCAAAACGTGTAAAACACCGTCGTGAATTCCGTGGCAAAATGCGCGGAGAAGCAAAAGGTGGCAAACAAATCGACTTTGGAACATACGGTTTAAGAGCAGCAGAATCTAGCTGGATTACAAACCGCCAAATCGAAGCAGCCCGTATCGCAATGACACGTTATATGAAACGTGGTGGGAAAGTATGGATTAAAATCTTCCCTCATAAATCATATACAGCAAAAGCTATCGGGGTCCGTATGGGTTCTGGTAAAGGGGCACCAGAAGGTTGGGTAGCACCAGTTAAACGTGGCAAAATCATGTTTGAAGTCGCAGGCGTATCAGAAGAAATCGCACGCGAAGCATTACGCTTAGCTTCACACAAATTGCCAGTAAAATGCAAATTCGTAAAACGTGAAGAATATGGTGGTGAATCGAATGACTAAAAGAACTGAAGAACTAAAAGACTTTAGAAGTCTAACTGCCGCTGAAATTGAAGCAAAAGAAAAAGAATTCAAACAAGAATTATTTAACCTTCGATTCCAATTAGCGACAGGCCAATTAGCAGACACTGCCCGTTTACGTAAAGTACGTAAATCAATTGCTCGTATCAAAACAGTCTTGCGTGAGCAAGAATTGTCTAAGTAGTTAGCAAAGGAGGCAATACACAATGAGTGAAACACGTAACCAACGTAAAGTTTACCAAGGACGCGTCGTATCAGACAAAATGGATAAAACCATTACAGTACAAGTTGACACACGCAAAACACACCCAAAATACGGTAAACGCGTAAAATACTCTAAAAAATATAAAGCACATGATGAATTAAACAGTGCAAAAGAAGGCGACATCGTGCGTATCATGGAAACACGTCCATTATCTGCTACGAAACGCTTCCGCTTAGTTGAGATTGTAGAAGAAGCAATCATCATCTAATAGAAAGACAATTTCGAAAAGGAGGACACCGAGATGATTCAAACAGAAAGTCGATTAAGAGTTGCCGACAACTCAGGCGCACGTGAAGTATTAACAATCCGCGTATTAGGTGGTTCAAACCGTAAAACAGCCAACATCGGAGACGTAATAGTTGCAACTGTAAAAAACGCAACACCAGGCGGCGTTGTTAAAAAAGGTGACGTTGTAAAAGCAGTAATCGTACGTTCTAAATCAGGAGCTCGCCGTAAAGACGGTTCTTATATCAAATTTGACGAAAATGCATGCGTCATTATTCGTGACGATAAGAGCCCACGTGGTACGCGTATCTTTGGACCAGTTGCACGTGAATTACGTGATAACAACTACATGAAGATTGTTTCATTAGCTCCAGAAGTTCTATAATCATATAACACGAAGGAGGAAGACAATCATGCGTATCAAAACAGGCGATACAGTAAAACTTATTGCAGGTAAAGATAAAGGAAAAACAGGTACAGTTATCAAAACATTACCTAAAAAAGACAGAGTCGTGGTTGAAGGCTTAAACATTGCCAAAAAACACACGAAACCATCTCAAACAAAACAAGGCGGAATTGAAGAATTTCCGGCACCAATCCACGTATCAAACGTACAGTTAGTAGATCCAAAAACAGGCGAAGCAACACGCGTAGGATACCGCTTTGAAGATGGCAAAAAAGTACGTTTCGCTAAAAAATCAAACGAAACAATCTAATAAAATCTGAAAGGAGGCTCCTACTCAATGGAAAACCGTTTAAAAACGAAATATGTAAGCGAAGTAACACCAAAATTGATGGAACAATTCGGTTACAAATCAGTAATGCAAGTACCAAAAGTTGAAAAAATCGTGATTAACATGGGTGTTGGCGACGCAGTTTCTAACGCTAAAAACTTAGAAAAAGCAGTTGACGAATTGACCCTATTATCCGGACAAAAACCAGTTGTCACAAAAGCTAAAAAATCAATCGCAGGCTTCCGTTTACGTGAAGGCATGCCAATCGGCTGTAAAGTTACTTTACGCGGACAAAGAATGTACGATTTCTTAGACAAATTAGTGACTGTATCATTACCGCGCGTACGTGACTTCCACGGAGTTTCAAACAAAGCATTTGACGGACGTGGCAACTACACATTAGGCGTTAAAGAACAGTTAATCTTCCCAGAAATTAGCTACGATAACGTTGACAAAGTACGTGGTATGGACATCGTCATCGTTACAACAGCACAAACAGACGAAGAAGCGCATGCTCTATTAAAAGAGCTAGGCATGCCTTTCAAAAAATAAGACAAGGAGGCGAATGAACATTGGCTAAAACATCAATGGTTGAAAAAAATAAACGTAAACCTAAATTCAAAGTTCAAGAATACACACGTTGCGAACGTTGCGGACGTCCACACTCTGTGTATCGCAAATTCCAACTTTGCCGTATTTGCTTCCGTGAACTTGCTTATAAAGGTCAAATCCCTGGCGTTAAAAAAGCTAGCTGGTAATCCAATACAGTAATAAAGGAGGTAAATACACATGGTTATGACAGATCCAATTTCTGACTTCTTAACACGCATTCGCAACGCGAACAGCGTCGGTCATAAAACAGTTTCTGCGCCATCTTCAACAATCAAAGTAGCGATTGCTGAAATCTTAAAACAAGAAGGCTTCATCAAAAACTACGAAGTTGCAGAAGACAACAAACAAGGCGAAATTACAGTATTCTTGAAATACGGTAAACAAAATGAAAAAGTCATTACAGGCATCAAACGTATTTCTAAACCAGGTTTACGCATCTATGCAAAACACGAAGAACTACCAAAAGTATTAAATGGCTTAGGTATCGCAATCATTTCAACATCAAACGGTGTTGTAACAGACAAACAAGCACGCCAACAAGGTGTCGGCGGCGAAGTGTTAGCTTACGTTTGGTAATCTAACCCCAACAATAAAAAAACAGAAAGAGAGGTGCAGCCCTGTGAGTCGTATCGGTAAAAAACCAGTCACAATTCCAGCAGGCGTAACCGTTGACGTACAAGGTCATACAGTAACCGTTAAAGGACCAAAAGGCACTTTAACACGCGAATTACACCCAAACATCTCGTTTGAAATTAACGAAAATGAAGTAACATTCTCACGCCCAGACGACAACAAATTGAACCGTTCATTACACGGCACAATGCGTTCAGTCTTCCAAAACATGGTACAAGGCGTATCAGAAGGCTTCAAAAAAGAATTAGACTTAATCGGGGTCGGATACCGTGCTCAAAAACAAGGTAACAAATTAGTATTGAGCGTTGGTTTATCACACCCAGTTGAATTCGAACCACAAGACGGCGCAGACTTCGAAGTGCCATCTAACACAAAAATCATCGTTTTCGGACATGATAAAGAAAAAGTTGGCGCATTAGCAGCGAACATCCGTGGCGTACGTCCACCAGAGCCATACAAAGGTAAAGGAATCCGCTACACAGACGAATTCGTACGTCGTAAAGAAGGTAAGACTGGTAAATAATCCACCAGTTCTTATCCTATACTACCAATTAACAATCAAAAGAGGTGACAATTGTGATTACTAAACCAGATAAAAATAAAGTGCGCCGCAAACGCCACGCACGTGTAAGAAACCGTATCTCTGGTACTGCTGAGTGCCCACGCTTAAACGTATTCCGTTCGAATACACACATCTACGCTCAACTTATTGATGACGTAGCGGGTGTGACGCTAGCAAGTGCCTCAAGTAATGATCAAACAATTACAGGAACAAAAGTAGAACAAGCAACTGCAGTCGGCAAATTAGTCGCAGAACGCGCAGTCGCAAAAGGCTACAAAAAAGTCGTATTCGATCGTGGTGGCTACTTGTACCATGGTCGCGTGAAAGCCTTAGCTGAAGGCGCACGTGAAAACGGCCTAGAATTTTAAGAAAAGGAGGACACCTATCTATGGTATACATCAATCCAAATCACTTGGAAACAATTGAAGAACGCGTTGTAACGATCAACCGCGTAACCAAAGTTGTAAAAGGTGGACGTCGTCTACGCTTCTCAGCTTTAGTTGTTGTTGGCGATCGTAACGGACACGTTGGTTTTGGTACAGGTAAAGCACAAGAAGTACCAGAAGCAATCCGTAAAGCCATCGAAGACGCGAAGAAAAACTTAATCGCAGTACCAAGAACAGGAACAACCATTCCTCACGAAGCAATTGGCGAATTCTGTGGCGGACGCGTGTTAATTAAACCAGCAACAGCCGGTTCAGGGGTTGCAGCAGGTGGTCCAGTTCGTGCCGTTATGGAATTAGCAGGCGTTGCGGACGTTACAAGTAAATCATTAGGATCAAACACACCAATCAACATGGTACGTGCAACGGTTGAAGCTTTGAAACAATTAAAAGTTGCTGAAGAAGTTGCAGCATTACGTGGCAAAACAGTAGAAGAACTTTTAGGTTAGGAGGATCAATTTTATGGCGAACTTAGAAATCACTTTGAAACGCAGCCTAATTGGCCGTCCTAAAAATCAAATCGCAACAGCTAAAGCGTTAGGCTTAACAAAATCTTACAAGACAGTCGTTAAACCAGACAACGTAGCTATTCGCGGTATGATCAATACGATTAGTCATTTAGTCGAAGTCAAAGAAGCATAATTTAACAAAAACATAATAAGGAGGTGCCGATAAATGAAACTTCATACATTAAAACCAGCTGAAGGCTCACGTAAAGAGCGTAACCGCGTGGGACGTGGACAAGGTTCAGGCAATGGTAAAACATCTGGACGCGGACACAAAGGCCAAAAAGCACGTTCAGGCGGGGGCGTACGTTTAGGATTTGAAGGGGGACAAAACCCATTGTTCCGTCGTTTACCAAAACGTGGCTTTAACAATATTAACCGCAAAGAATATGCAGTGGTGAATGTAGAAACATTGAATCGCTTTGAAGATGGCACAACAGTTACTCCAACTTTATTGATTGAAGCAGGAATCGTGAAAAACGAATTAGCGGGCATCAAAATTTTGGGTCAAGGCCAATTAGAAAGAAAATTAACTGTTCAAGCAGCGAAATTCTCTAAAGGTGCAGAAGAAGCGATTACTGCAGCCGGTGGAGCAATCGAGGTGATTTAATGTTCACCTTTATCAAAAATGTCGTGACAAGTAAAGATATTCGCAACCGAATTCTCTTTACCTTGTTCATCTTTGCAGTTTTCCGTTTAGGATCACACATTCCTGTTCCGGGAGTAAATGCCAGCGCGATTCAAACATTAGCAGACAGCGGTTTGTTAGGGATTTTGAATACGTTTGGTGGAGGTGCGTTGAAACGTTATTCCATCTTTGCGATGGGAGTATCACCGTATATTACCGCTTCAATTATCATCCAATTACTTCAAATGGATATTGTACCTAAATTTACCGAATGGGCTAAACAAGGCGAAATGGGACGCCGTAAATTGAATCAAGCAACCACTTATACAGCAATTGTATTAGGCTTCGTTCAATCTTATGGATTGTCTTACACCTTTAACAGTTTGTCTGGACTTGGCTTAATCAAAAATCCAGGACTGCAGACATACGTCATTATTGCACTCGTTTTAACCGCTGGAACAATGTTCTTAGTATGGTTAGGAGAGCAAATTACACGTAACGGTATCGGAAACGGCTTATCAATGCTCATTTTTGCGGGGATTGTCGCAGAAGTTCCTAAAGAAGCATACAGCTTTATCCAACAAAATTTAGTTGGTGCTCAAGGAGAAACGCTCAAAAATAACTTGCTCATTTTAGCAGGTGTGGTGTTGGTATTGGTAATTTTGATTGTCATTGTTGTGTTGATGGAGCGCGCGCAATTGCGTTTGCCGATTCATCACTCACGCAAGTCAACGGGTGCTAAATATACAGCGCATTTACCACTCAAAATTAACTCTGCCGGAGTTATTCCAGTTATTTTTGCAAGCTCATTGATTACAACCCCACAAACCATTATGGGCTTTATGAATTTAGACACATCGAAACCGTGGATTGATTTCATATTGAAATTGTTTAACATCCAACATCCATATGGAGCGGTTTTCTATACAGTATTATTAATTGCGTTTACTTATTTCTATGCATTAATTCAAGTGAATCCGGAAAAAGTAGCTGAAAACTTGCAAAAACAAGGCGGCTACATCCCAAGCGTTCGACCAGGAAAAGATACTGAAATGTACCTCACGAAAGTGATCAACGCATTAAGCTTCCTCGGCGCTCTATACTTGACGTTAATTGCAGTGTTACCTATCGTAGCTGGCTTTATTTGGAACACATCCGTATCACTTTCATTAAGTGGAACAAGCTTATTGATTGTCGTCGGTGTTGCGATTGAAACGGCTAAACAAATCGAAGGTCGTATGGTTAAACGTCGTTATCAAGGATTCATGGATTAGTCACTTGTCAAATAGAAATAAAGGAAGATTCAAGATGAATATTTTATTGATGGGTTTACCAGGCGCCGGCAAAGGCACCCAAAGTGAACAACTAGTAAAAGATTATCAAATCGTACATATTGCAACTGGTGATATTTTCAGAGAAGCAATCAAAAATGAAACACCGCTTGGTTTGAAAGCAAAAGCGTACACCGATCAAGGAAACTTAGTTCCTGATGAAGTGACCAATGCGATTGTGAAGGAACGTCTAGCACAAGACGATGTAAAAACAAACGGTTTTATGTTGGACGGCTATCCACGTACAAGTGCACAAGCACAAGCATTGGATCAAAATTTGGCAGAATTAAACGCGCCAATTGATGCAGTCATCTATATTGATGTCGCACCAGAAGTTTTGAAAGATCGCTTGAGTGGACGAATCATTTGTCGCAATTGCGGTGCAACGTATCATAAATTATACAACCCACCAAAAGTGGACAATGTCTGTGATAATTGTGGTGCAAGTGATTTCTATCAACGAGAAGACGATCAACCAGAAAAAGTTGCTTATCGTATCAATCTCCAAATGGAATCAATTCGACCAATACTAGATTATTACGAAGAGCGTGGGTTATTGTACCGAGTAAACGGCGATCAAGCGATTGATACAGTTTACCAAGAAATCCGTAATATTTTGGCTCAAAAGGCATAATTTAGGTATAATGGTAAGAGGAGGAAGTATGAATGGCTAAAGATGATGTAATTGAAGTTGAAGGTACAGTCATTGAAACTTTACCAAATGCAATGTTTAAGGTTGAATTAGAGAATGGTCACGAGATACTCGCCCATGTATCAGGCAAAATTCGTATGAACTACATTCGTATTTTGCCAGGAGATAAAGTTACGATTGAATTATCTCCTTATGATTTGACACGTGGACGCATCACGTATCGTTTCAAGTAAAACCATTCCGTTCGAATTGAAGGAGGGAACAAGATGAAAGTTAGAGCATCTGTAAAACCAATTTGCGAAAAATGTAAAATCATTCGTCGCAATGGCAATGTAATGGTCATTTGCGAAAATTTAAAACACAAACAACGTCAAGGTTAATCTAAAAGGAGGTGCACTATGGCACGTATTGCAGGAGTTGACATTCCACGTGAAAAACGCGTAGTTATTTCATTAACATATGTTTACGGAATCGGATTAACAACATCTAAAAAAGTTTTAGCACAAGCGAACGTATCAGAAGATACACGCGTTAAAGACTTAACAAACGATGAATTAGACCGTATTCGTGAAATCATTGACGGCTTGAAAGTAGAAGGAGACTTACGTCGTGAAGTTTCATTGAACATCAAACGTCTACAAGAAATTGGTTCATACCGTGGATTACGTCACCGTCGTGGCTTACCAGTACGCGGACAAAACACTAAAAACAATGCGCGTACGCGTAAAGGACCTAAGAAAATGGTCTCAGGTAAAAAATAATCACTAAATAATCAATGAAGGAGGGAAAACACTTCATGGCAAAGAAAAAACAAGTGGCACGTCGTCGTCGCCGTGTTAAAAAGAACGTCGAGCGTGGCGTAGCACACATCCGTTCAACATTCAACAACACTATCGTAATGATTACAGACGTAAATGGTAACGCAATCTCTTGGTCATCAGCAGGATCATTAGGATTCCGCGGATCTAAGAAATCAACACCATTTGCAGCACAAATGGCGTCAGAAGTTGCTGCCAAAGGCGCAATGGATCACGGTATGAAAACTGTTGAAGTAACAGTAAAAGGACCAGGTTCAGGACGTGAATCAGCAATTCGTTCATTACAAGCAACAGGATTAGAAGTAACAGCCATTCGTGACGTTACACCAATCCCACATAACGGTTGCCGTCCTCCAAAACGTCGCCGTGTATAATGATAATACGACTCAATAAACAACAGTGAAGCGACTGAATTATCATTGAAACAACGTTTTGAAAGGGGAAAAAACTCAATGATCGAGATTGAAAAGCCAGATATTAAAACGATTGAAGTCAGTGACGATTCCAAATTTGGAAAAATCGTTATTGAACCACTTGAACGTGGATATGGAACAACCCTTGGAAACTCATTACGTCGTATTTTATTATCTTCATTACCAGGTGCTGCAATAACCAGCATCAAAATTGATGGAGTACTGCATGAATTTGCAACAGTTGAAGGCGTTGTTGAGGATGTCCCAACAATCATCTTGAACTTGAAAAAATTAGCATTAAAACTGCACACTCAAGAGTCAAAAGTAATTGAATTAAACGTGGCAGGACCAAAAGTCGTAACTGCAGCAGATATTATTCACGATAACGACGTACAAATCTTAAACCCAGAAATGTACATCTGTACTTTAGCAGATGGCGCAACTCTGAACATGATTTTGAACGTATCAAACGGACGAGGCTATGTTCGTAGCGAACATAACAAACGCGATGACATGCCAATCGGCGTTTTACCAGTGGATTCTATCTACACCCCAATCCAAAAAGTGAACTACCAAGTAGAAAACACACGCATTGGACAAAAAAATGTTTATGACAAATTAACTTTAGACATTTGGACTGACGGATCAATTAGTCCAGAAAAATCATTAAGTTTAGCAGCGAAAATCCTAACAGAACACTTGAATATTTTTGTGAATCTAAGTGACGAAGCTCGCCAAGCTGAAATTATGGTTGAAAAAGAAGAAGCAGAAAAAGAGAAAATGTTAGTAATGACGATTGAAGAGTTAGACTTATCTGTTCGTTCATACAACTGTTTGAAACGCGCAGGCATCAACACTATTCAAGAATTGACTAACAAATCTGAAGCAGAAATGATTAAAGTACGTAACCTTGGCCGCAAATCATTAGAAGAAGTGAAACAAAAATTAGTGAACTTAAATCTAGGATTACGCCAAGACGACTAAGATTTTCAATATTCATATTCGAAGTAAAGGAGGAACCAACTCATATGGCATACCGTAAATTAGGACGTAAAAGCGCACAACGTAAAGCAATGTTGCGTGATTTAACAACAGACGTATTGATTAACGAGCGTATCGAAACAACAGAAACACGTGCAAAAGAAGTACGTAAATTTGTTGACAAAATGATTACTCTTGCTAAGAAAGGCGATTTATCAGCGCGCCGTCAAGCAGCAGCGTTTTTGCGTAACGAAATCGCTCAAGCAAGCATTGAAGGTGAAGAAGTAGTCGTTGAACGCGTATTACAACGCTTGTTCAATGAATACGCAACTCGCTACGAAGGACGCCAAGGTGGTTACACACGTATCCTTAAAAAAGGACCACGTCGTGGAGATGGCGCACCAATGGCAATCTTAGAATTAGTTTAATCAAACCATACAAAAGGATAGAAGCAACGCCTTCTGCCTTTTGTCTTTAAGAAGCGTTAGAATATCATAGCCTGCCTATGATACATCGACACTTTTATGATGAGGAGTGTTACGATTGATAGAACATTCTATTGGTCTAGCTCTACGGCACGCGCACATTGAAGTGTGTTAGATTGGCGTTTTATAGCGCCAATCGTGTGCTAACATCGTTAAAGTGCTTTTTTTATACATAAAAGAAGTGACAACTTTTATGTATGAACGAAGAAAAAGGAGGACCACTATGTCAACAGCGATTGAATTAAAAAATCTCACATTCCAATATTATGGCAATGAAACGCCGTCATTAACCAACGTTTCGCTCAACGTCCAAAAAGGAGAATGGATTGCAATCATCGGCGCCAACGGCTCTGGCAAATCGACTCTCGCCAAAATGATGAACGGCTTACTTGTGCCACAATCAGGAGAAGTGTGGGTCAATGATGTGCTTTTGGATGAAACAACCGTCTGGCAAGCGCGTCGTTCTGTGGGCATGGTTTTCCAAAATCCCGATAACCAATTTGTCGGCTCAACCGTCGAAGACGATGTCGCATTCGGCTTAGAAAATCACGGTGTTCCACGTGACGAAATGATTACGCGCATTGAAGAAGCGTTGCAACAAGTGCGCCTATTTGACTTCAAGAAAAAAGAACCCGCACGCTTATCAGGCGGCCAAAAACAACGTGTCGCGTTGGCGAGCGTCTTAGCATTGCGACCAGATATTGTGATTTTGGATGAAGCGACATCAATGCTAGACCCATTAGGACGTCAAGAAGTGTTAGATGCGGTGCGTGCCATGAAAGCCCAATTTAATTTGACGGTCATTTCGATTACGCACGATATTGACGAAGCGAGTTCGGCAGACCGCATTTTTGTGATGAAGCGCGGCGAGTTGGCACATCAAGGCATGCCTGAACAAATTTTTGCATTAGGAGATGACTTAATTCAACTCGGATTGGATGTTCCTTTTGCCCAAAAATTAGTGACACAACTCAAACAAAATGGCGTTCCCGTGCCAGAAGGATACTTAAATGAGGAGGAGTTATTTCAATGGTTGACCACATCGTATTTGACGAAGTAAGCTTTACCTATTACCCGAATACGCCGTTTGCGGTTGATGCGTTGCATGGAATTAACTTGACGATTCCCGCGCACCAAGTGACCGCTATTGTAGGACACACCGGCTCTGGCAAATCAACACTCATCCAACATTTGAACGTCCTTGTCCGCCCAACAAAAGGTAGCGTCACCATTGCAGACGAACGCGTAACCGCACAATCGAAGCATACCGCACTCAAAGCATTGCGCAAAAAAGTCGGCGTTGTGTTCCAATTTCCCGAAGCGCAACTATTTGAAGAAACCGTATTAAAAGACGTCATGTTTGGCCCGATGAATTTTGGCGTTGAAAAAGAAGAAGCCGAACGCGTTGCGCGCGAAAAATTAGCGCTAGTTGGTATTGACGAAACGCTATTCGAGCGCTCGCCATTTGAATTGAGTGGCGGCCAAATGCGCCGTGTGGCAATTGCTGGTGTTTTGGCGTTGGAACCCGAAGTGCTCGTTTTGGATGAGCCGACAGCGGGACTTGATCCACTCGGACATCAACATATTTTGAATTTGTTTATGGATTTGCAACAAAAAATGAATTTGACACTGGTATTAGTGACGCACCATATGGAAGATGTGGCACGCTATGCACAACACGTTGTTGTGATGCACAAAGGAAAAGTTGTACAAACGGGTACGCCGCAGGCGATTTTTGCAGACGAGGCGCAGTTAACGGCACACCAACTCGACTTACCAAAATCCTTAAAATTCATGCGCCGCATTCAAGCGGAATTGGGCATTACATCCACCAATTTGCCGTTGAATATTGAGCAGTTGGCGCAACAATTAGCTGAATGGAAAGGAGCCGAGCCGCATGTTAGATAAATTATTGCTAGGTCGCTACATTCAGTCAGATTCGTGGATACATCGACTCGATCCAAGAACAAAATTAATTGCGAGTTTTTACTTTATTGTTGTCATTTTCTTAGCGAATAATTGGCAAACGTATGCGTTATTAGTAGCGTTCACCTTCTTGGCGATTCGATTGACAGGTTTGAAATTGTCATTTTTTATCAATGGTGTGAAGCCGATGATTTGGTTGATTTTGTTTACGGTCGTATTCCAAGTGTTGTTTACGCTTGGCGGGGAGGTCTATTTCAAATGGGGGCCTTTGGCGGTGACGTCGAACGGTTTGATTAACGGGGCCTTTATTTTTGTAAGGTTAGTGTTGATTATTTGTATGTCGACGATTTTGACATTGACTACTTCACCGCTCGAATTGACGGACGGCATTGAACATTTGTTGCGTCCCTTGTCAAAAATCGGCTTTCCCGCGCATGAAATTGCCTTAATGTTATCGATTGCGTTACGTTATGTGCCAACTTTGATGGACGAAGCAGTCAAAATTATGAATGCACAACGCTCGCGCGGTGTGGAATTTGATGAAGGGTCGTTTGTTGAGCGAATGAAAGCCATCGTGCCGATTTTAGTGCCGCTTTTTGTGAGTGCGTTCAACCGTGCAGAAGAAATGGCGACGGCAATGGAAGCAAGAGGCTATCAAGGCAGTCAAGGACGCACCAAATATCGCCAACTGCGCTACACCTTGCAAGATGGCATGGCGTACGGCGGCTTAATCGTCTTAACCGTGTTGCTCTTTTTACTGAGAAAATAGGAGAAATTCGATGCCACGTTACGCTTTGAAAATTCAATACGACGGCACACACTATGTTGGTTATCAAGTGCAGCCGAATGGAATAACCGTCCAAGCAACGCTCGAAGCCGCGCTGGCCAAAATGGCAAAATTGCCCAAAGGTCAGTATTTGCCAACGGTTGCGTCAGGTCGAACCGATTCAGGTGTCCATGCCCTCGGCCAAGTGGTGCATGTCGATTACCCTGCCCAAATAGCGCCCATCGCCATGCAAAAAGCACTCAATAGCTTACTTGACACGAGTATTCGCGTAGTAGCCGTCGGCAAAGTAGCAGACGATTTTCATGCGCGCTATCACGTCCAACAAAAAGAATACTTATATCGCGTGGATGTCAGTCAAGTAGCCGACCCGTTCAAGCGACTATATACAGTGCATCATCCGTATCGCTATCAGTTGTCGGCGATGCAAACAGCTATCCAATCCGTCATCGGAACGCATGATTTTACAAGTTTTTGTTCAACTAAAACAGATAAAACTGACAAAGTGCGCACGATTTACGAAGCGAGTATCACGTATGTCGCGGAAATGGAAGAATTGCACTTCAAATTCAAAGGCAATGGATTCCTCTATAATATGATTCGTATTTTGGTAGGGACATTATTGCAAATTGGCGACGGCTTGAAACCGATGAACGAACTTGAACGCTTGTTGCACGTCAAAAACCGCAAAGAATCAGGACCGACTGCGCCGCCACAAGGCTTGTATTTATTTGCCGTCCATTATGAAAATGATCCTTTTGGAGCCTAATCTGAGAAAGATAAGGCTCTTTTTTGTAGAGTATGATACAATAGAAACGAAATGAGGGAAAAATATGCAAATCGAAATTATTTGTGTCGGTAAATTAAAAGAAAAATACTTAAAACAAGGCATTGATGAATACTTGAAGCGACTGTCTGCTTATGCAACGGTGACGATTACGGAAGTATCAGACGAGCCAACCGCAGAACAAATGAGCGCCACCGAAATACATCATGTTTTGGAAAAAGAAGCCGACAAAATTAGCCAACGCCTTTCCAATGATCGCCAAATTATCGTCTTAGCCATCGAAGGCAAATTGGTCACGTCCGAAGAATTGGCGAGCCAGCTTGACAATTTTGCCACCTACGGACAAAGCAAAGTGACATTCATCATTGGCGGCTCACTTGGATTAGCGGATAAACTCAAACAACGTGCCCATTTGAAAGTCAGTTTCGGTCGCATTACGTTACCGCACCAACTCATGCGTCTCGTTTTAGTCGAACAAATTTATCGCGCTTTTCGCATTATGAAAGGCCACGCGTATCACAAATAAAAAAATAGATAGCTAATTTTATGAAAAGCCTTTATAATAGTAGCAGAAAGGGTGATTTACTTGAATAATCGTTATGAATGGAACAGTTTAATGCGACTAGGAGTTGTTGCTATTGGCGCAGTCGTGTCAATGCTATGTATTTATTTGTCATTTTATATGAAATTCGCAGGGGAAATACCGCTTCGGAATTTTAGCGCGTTTCAATCGAGTTACTTATGGATTTTACTCGGTTTTTTAGTCATCAATATTTTGTTTGGGACGTATATTTTTTACAATAAAACGCTGCTAGATTTGTTTTATTTGTCGATGTTGAGCCAGCTCGTGTTCACGATTTATATGATGGCTCTTACTTATGCCGGCAGCTGGCTAACATTTCCGCGCGCGGTTATTTTAATCAATTTCTTTGTCGGCACACTCGGCGTTTTCTTGTGGAACGCGCTCGTTTACAAACTCTATCATCGTTTACGCGGCCAAAAAAAGGTCATGATTGTCGGATCAAAAGATCGCGTTATGGAAGCCGTTAAAAATTTTGAGTTGATGAGTAACCGTCGCCATGAAGTCACGCACGCTGTTTTGACAAATTATTATTACAACGTGAAAGAATTGTCTGACGCAGTCGACATTGTCTATTTGACAGGATATATCGAAGAAGCGGAACGCCTCAAAATATACGACTACCTCATGAAACACAACAAAAAAATGTTCATCAGTACCGAATTTCAAAACTTAATGATGGTAAATACGAATATTATGAATTTTGAAGACGAAAGCATTATCGAAGTTTCGCCATTTAAGATTTCTGCAGAAGACGAACTCGCAAAACGCTTATTTGATATTGCGGTTTCGGGGGCGTTACTATTGGTGACGTTGCCGATTATGTTGGCGACAATGATTGCCATTCGCCTTGACTCGCCAGGACCAATTTTTTATAAGCAAGAGCGTGTGACGAAACAGCAACGCGTCTTTAATATTTTGAAGTTTCGTTCGATGACAGCAACCGCCGAGCAAGAAAGCGGGCCGGTATTGGCGACATCGAATGACAGTCGCATTACGCGCGTCGGCAAAATTATACGTAGTACGCGCATCGATGAATTGCCGCAACTCATTAACGTCCTCAAAGGCGATATGTCGCTTGTTGGACCGCGTCCAGAACGCCCATTTTTCGTAGCGCAATTCAATGAACTGAATCCTTATTACTATTTGCGTCACCATGTGCGTGCCGGCATTACAGGCTACGCCCAAGTTTACGGCAAATATAGCACGGATTTTAATAGTAAACTTAATTTTGATTTATTGTATATCAAAAAATACTCACTCGCATTCGACTTCAAGTTGCTTTTCCAAACCGTCAAAATTTTGTTCGATAAAGTAAGCGCAAAAGGCGTTGAAGACGAAGCGACGCCAACGAGTTGGGAAACGCTCCAAGAAAAAATCACAGTCATTCAATAAGAGGTGAAAGACGATGTTGAAACGAAAATTACTCAGTGTTCTCAGCATTTTTGTATGGCTATTAGCGCCATTGAATGTGGTGACGGCACAAAATAACGAAGCCAATGAAGTATTGCAACACATCCGCGAAAAAGAACTCGAATCCGAATCTTTTCACGCAAAATCTACCATCAAAGTTAGCGCTCAATCCAACGGACAAACAGCCGATTTGTTTACCATCAACACCGAAATCAACAACGAGTGGACGGAAAGCGACGCGCTGAGCATCGTGTCAGAAATGTTGCCGATTTTTGGCGAAAAAGCCGAACTGGAGATGTATATGCGAGATGGTATATATATGTTCCTTTCGCCTGACTACATTACGTATAGCACTTTTGACGATGAAATGTACCGCGCTATCGACTATATGAATTACATGATTGCTGTTGAAGAAGAGCCGCAAGATAGCTCCGAGTTAGAAAATAAAAAACTCTTTTTGCGCGAAATATATATGGATTTTAACCAGACGGACACCGAATACATTTTCACCTTGAAAAAAGGCATCAACGCCAATGTGTTCTGGGCGGAATTCGATAACTGGCTCATCGAGCAAACTTACGCCTACGAACTTCTGTACGATTTATCAGTCGCAGGCTTTGATACTTCGATGATTGAAAGCACTCTTTTAACCCCCACTTTCGCCAAAAAAGTGCTAGAAACACAACCCGACCTCAGCTTCCACTACGACAAAAAAACGCACCAACTCGCACAAGTCAAACTGCACGCGACCGCTAAAACCGCAGAGTTCTTACCGCTATTCGTTGACTTGTTTGAAGCCAAAGCAATGGAAGCCGAAACACCTGCCGAAGTCGTCATTGACGCCAACATCCAATTCGATAACTACGGCCAGCCGCAAGAAGTTATCATGCCTGAAATTATTGTGGAGTATCCTTAAGTGTATGAAGAAAGTATAAAGAATTCGTAAAGTTAATGTACATATATCGGATTATTCTTGCTTGTCTATGCATGTGTATGCTATAATTATTTTCATAAAACAAAGAAAGAAGGTTTTTCGAATGAAAAAACGCAACAAATTATTTGTCAGCTTATTGGCAAGCTTAGCTTTAACAGGACCTGTATTGCCAGTAGCTAACGCACAAGCAAACCCAACAGAAGTTTTAACAAAAATTGATGAAGTAGGCAAAACAGCTAAGTCTGTTCATGGTGCAGGTTTCTTATCGGTAGCCATCACAAACCAAGGCCAAACAGCAGACATTGGTCAACTTAACTTTGATGTAAAAGTTAATGGCGAAGAGCCAATTAGCCTTGCATTTTTAGGTGAAGTAATCTCTCCATTTACAGGTGGCGAGCAATTAGCGATTGAAACATATTTGAAAGACAACGTGATGACATTGATTGCTCCAGGAAATGTATCTCAACAAGATATTACAGATGAATTAACTGAAATCAAAGCAGATTTTGAAGGTGAAAGCACACCTGCTAACCCAGAACAAACATTGAAAGTGATGAATCTTACAGAAAATGACACACATTATGTATTGTCATTGAAAGAAGATTTGGACGTAGATGCGTTGTGGGAAGAAGCAACTAAAGGCATGGACATCAACCAAGTGAAAGAGCAATACATTAAACAAATGGAAGCTCAAGGCGTAGAAGTGGATGAAGCAACGCTTGCAATGTTGGATAAAGTCTACAATAAAGAATTTATCAAATCATTGTTAGCAGCATTGAATCCAAAAGTAGAAGTTCACTACGCAAAAGATACTTACTTCTTAACAACATTCAAGGCGGAGTTTAACATCACATCTGCAGACTTAGTAGCTTTAGCAGCAGAGTTAGACCCAGAGCTTTCATTAGATGCAACAGAATTGCCTGAAAACATCGTGCTCAAATTCGAAGGAAACTTTGACGGCCACGGTCAACCACAAGAAATTACTGTTCCAGAAGTAACAGTTACACCAGCAGCACAATAATTTCAACCCACAAACAACTATCAGAAATGGTAGTTGTTTTCTTTTTTTGGCGAGTAGATAAAAGTTGCGAGAACGCATTGTATAGTTTCGTTGGAATATGTTATACTAAATTTATCTGATGAAGAAAGTAGGTTTTTCGAATGAGAAAACGTAATCAATGGTTTGTTAGCTTGCTGGCAAGTTTCATCTTGACAGGACCCGTATCGCCTGTCGCTAACTCACACGCAAATCCAACAGAAGTTTTAACAAAAGTTGATGAAGTCGGTAAAGCTACCAAGTCTGTTCATAGTGCAGGTTTCTTGTCTGTAGCAAGTGCTAACCAAGGTCAACTAGAAGAGGATGGTCAATTTAACTTTGATTTAAAAGTTAATAGGGAAGAGCCAAACAGTTTTGCGTTTTTAAGTGCTTTGAGTACAGGTGGACTAGAGATTGAAGTATATTTGAAAGACAATGTGATGACTGTAATTGCTCTAGGACAAGTTCTTTTTCATGAAGAGATTACGGATGAAGTAGAAGAAATTACAGATAAAGCAAGTGAAATCAAAGCAGAGTTTGAAATTGAAAGTAAGCTAACCACTCCAGAGCAAATACTAAAAATGATGAATTTTACAGAAAATGACACACATTATGTATTATCATTGAAAGAAGACTTGGATATTGATGCTTTGTGGGAAGAAGTGACTAAGGGCCTAGATGTCAACCAAGCAAAAGCGGAATACATTAAACAAATGGAAGCTCAAGGTTTAGAAGTTGATGAAGCAACGCTCGTAATGATTGATAAAGTCTACAATAAAGAATTTGTCAGAGCATTATTCGCGACATTTAATCCAAAAGTAGAAGTCCACTACGCAAAAGATACGTATTACTTAACAACATTCAAAACGGAGTTGGACATTACTGCTACAGACTTAGCGACTTTAGTAACAGAATTTTACCCAGAAAAGGTATCCGATATAGAAGAATTACCTGAAACGATCCTAATTAAATTCGAAGTAAACTTTGATGGGCATAACCAACCACAAAACATTGAAGTACCAGAAGTAACCGTCACGCCCGTAGAAACATCAAGTTCGGCAGAATAGATAAGTCGAATGGCAACGATCATAAGTTAAGTACTAATTTTTGGAGGAGGAATAGGATGAACGAGAAGCTACCTGAAAAAAAGAAATATACCATTATATTAATGATGACGATTATTGCGATTATTGGTATAATTGATAATTTGTATTTTGATGAATTATTTAGGGGTTATCCTACCGCTAGAATTGTGGGAAATGCCATTCGTGGAGCGACATTCGCAATCCTATTTAGAGCGTGGCTTTCAAAGCTAGCAATTAATTGGCTGTCAAAGGCAAAACAGCTATCATTTGGAATCAGCGTGTACTATATGACGCTTGTTGAATTTTTCACTACAATTATCTATCTTATGGTGAAGCTTGTCGGTAACGAACAGATAAGTGGATGGGTGGCTTTAATTTGCGTATTAGCTCAATATCCAATCATCAGTTATTTATTAGTGAAACAAGGTATCATTAGCAAAAAAGTAGGGATTATATTTGGGGTTATCGGAACGGTATTCTCAGTTGCAATCTCGATGTTACTAGTGATTTTAGCTGCTAATATAGGAAACTAGAAGGAATACAAGATGACACCACCCATGAAAATTGCATTACCATTTATTTGTACATTGTATTTAGTTTTATTTATAACTAGTAGTCTTTATGTTGTTTCTGCAAGAGATATAGAAATAACTGCTGAAGTATTCAAACTATTATTCCCATATTGGGTATCAACGATATCAGGTATGCTTATAGGAATATGGAAAGATTACTTTTTGTTGCGAATTGTTTTCAAAGAGAAAAAAGTAACATATTTAGTTTTAGTCTTTTATGTGCTCTCAACTCATGTATTGGCGCTATTAGGAGAGATGATGCTTTTTTCATTGAATCAAGAATTAACATTATCAGAAGGGTTTAATGTTTTTATGATAATTAGTCAACTTGTAATACGTATCCTATTCTTGGTAAAGCAGGGATGGATTGCTAAAAAGTCAGCACTTCCATATGGAGTGATAGCAATCATAATAGCATTAGGTGGCAGCTGGTTAATCAGTAGCTTAGTAGGTAGGAGTTAAAATTGATATATATATATTGAAAGCCGCGTAATCTTAAACTGCACTTCAATTGTCAGATTTTGTGTCTAACTTTTGGGGTGCAGTTCGGAATTCATTGTATAGTTTTGTTGGAATATGTTATACTAAACTTATCTAATGAAGAAGGAAGGTTTTTTGAATGAAAAAACGTAATCAATGGTTGGTCAGTTTGTTGGCGGGATTTGCTTTAACGGGCTCTGCATTGCCAGTGGCACACGCTGAAGCGAATCCTCAAGAAGTAGTCACAAAAATGGTTGAAGCTGCAAAGGGTGTAAACACGGTTCATATAGCAGCCGATATGTCTGCAGCGTTTGCTTCTAATGGACTTGAATCGAATATATTTGGCGGAACATATGACATTCGAGCGGATTTTGATGCGGTAGAATTTGCGTTCACGCTAAAAGGTGCTTCACCTTTTTCGTCGGCTAATATCTCTATGGAAAGTTATTTGAAAGAAGATCAATTGACGGTAATTGCTTCTGGCATAGCTGGAGGAGAAACGCTTGATAGTGAAGTAGTCCAACAATCCGTAGACGGATTAAGTGAAGTAGTAAAGAGTGAAATTCCTAAATTGAAAGCTAAACCGATTACGATTGATGTTGAAAACTTGCTCAAATACGCAGAATTGACAGAAACCGACACAGAGTATGTATGGTCATTACGAGCAGATGCAGATCCAGCAGCTATACTAGCCGATATGAAAGCGTATATTCATTTTGTGAAAGACATTGTCAAAGAATATATGGAAACGCTAAAAGCTCAAGGTGAAGAAGTCGAGGAGATTGATTGGGCAGCATTCGAAGCGCAACTCGACCAAGAATTGACCGTTGATTTTGTCAACATATTCTTGCAAAGTAACCCTAAAATCGAATTGCATTACGATAAGGAAACGTATTTGTTGAAGCACTTCGTTGAAGAAATGACATTTGACACAGCGGAATTAGTAAAAGCAACTTCTGAGGAAGAAGTACCAGAAGAATTGCTACAAACTTTACCGGAAACAGTGATTGTAAAAATGGCATTCAATTATGACAACTACAATCAACCACAAAATATTGAAGTTCC
Organism: Aerococcaceae bacterium; assembly: GCA_030525795.1. Taxonomy (GTDB): domain Bacteria; phylum Bacillota; class Bacilli; order Lactobacillales; family Aerococcaceae; genus Abiotrophia. Next base: position 90,511 of record JAUNEB010000001.1, read on the forward strand.
CGAAGTAACCGTCACACCTGCCGAAGAATCAAGCTCAGCAGAATAAATAAGTAAAGCAGCAACTATCAGAAATGGTAGTTGCTGATTTCTTAAAGAAATCATAAAGGTTAGTATAATTCGTTGTCTTTAGAGGTTTTTGTGTGCTATACTGAGAAAAACAAGTTGAAAACGGATAAGGATAGGTGAAAGTATGTCAACGAAGCGTAAATTGATCATTGCGATTGTAGGAGGTCTTGTTTTTTTAGGAATTGTCATGTTTAGCATTTGGAATATTTTCTTTGGGCAATCTGCGGTTCCGATGACTCAAGACGCGAACGGCAATCCTGTTGCAATCGGGGAAAATGGCGAGATGCCCAAAGGCGAAGTCGTTTATCAAACGCACTTAGTGTTTCCGCAAGAACCTATTACGTTGAACGGTATGGCACAACTTCAATCGGACAGCAGTTATTTTTATGATGCGACGTTAGGCGAAATTGAAACCATTCACGTGAGAGATGGACAAACCGTCAAAAAAGGCGATTTGCTCTATTCTTATTATTTAGACAAAAATAAATACGATTTGGAAGACGCGACGCGCGAACAAACGAATTTATACAATCAACGCGTTGAATTGATTAACCAATTAACGAACGTCACAGGCGAATACTACAACTACCAAGGCGACTTGATTAGTACGTATTGGGCAACAGACGGCAAGCAACAATATTATGTGCTAGAGCCTATTGGCAAAACAACCGTCGCTGCAACACCTTCAGCTGCCGCAGGCGAAGAAGCCGAAGCTCCAGCAGCGGATGCGGAAGGAATCAAAGCCCAAATTCGCCAAGTCAACAAACAAATCGAAGATGTCGAAATCAAATTGATTCGTCTGAAAGAACAACAATACGGCCAAGTGAAAGCAAAATTTTCTGGAAAAGTAGTATTAGACGAGCAAGGTAAAGACAACTCCCAAATACCATTGGTACGTATTATTAGCGATGAAGTCGCCGTAACGGGTTCTGTGACGGAGTACGAATTTTATACATTAGCCAATGACCGAAATGTCAACTTATTTGTCAACGCAGAAGAGCGCAATGTCGCAGGCAAAATGGTCGAATATGATTTAATTCCTGCTCCTGCAGCAAATACGACGGGAACGCAACAATCTCAAGTAGCGACGACCTCATCGGGCGAATCGAATACGCGTTACCGCTTCGTTATCGCGCCAGATGAATTCATTCAGCCAGGTTTTTCAGTCAAAGTACAATTAACAATGCCTGGATACGCCATTCCAAAAGAATCCATTATTGAAGAAAATGGCAAAAACTACGTTTTCGTTGTCAAAGAAGGCATCGCGCACAAAACCGAAGTCAAATTAGAACGTCAAGGCGTGCAACAAGTTGCGTTGACAGGTTTACAACTAGAAGACGAAGTGTTGATGAATCCAGTAGATGTCAAAGACGGACAAGCCGTAACGACAGGTGTAGGATTTGCACCTGAAGGTGAAACACCCGTCCAATAGAAAGGGGAATGAGCATGACACATACACAACGCACAGCCCCACTCATTGACATACGCAACGTCAATAAATATTACCAAATGGGAGAAAACCGACTCCACGTTTTGAAAGATGTCAACTTAACCATCGAAAAAGGCGAATTCGTGTCGATTATGGGACCTTCGGGTTCGGGAAAATCTACCTTAATCAATGTATTGGGCTTTTTGGATAACAACTTTGACGGAGTGTATCATTTTAACGGACAGCCGTTAGAACAGCGTACGGATAAGCAAATTTCACAATTACGCAACCAAATGGTCGGCTTTGTGTTCCAAGATTTCAACTTAATTCCAACAATGACCGTCAGCGAAAATGTCCGCTTGCCATTGATTTATAACGGATATAGCGCCAGACAAACCAAACCGCTTGTCCAAAAAGCGCTCGATCGCGTCGGACTAGGTGACAAAGGCAATCACAAGCCCTCTGAATTATCCGGCGGGCAAAAACAGCGCGTCGCCATCGCACGCGCACTTATTAACAATCCGAGTTTTATTATCGCAGACGAGCCGACAGGCGCGCTCGATACGAAAACATCGCGGATGATTATGGAAATTTTGTCAACTTTACATGCTGAAGAAGGCGTCACAATCGTCATGGTTACACACAACCCTGAACAACAAAAATACGCCACGCGGCACATTGTCATTGTCGACGGCGAGATGCAAGACAACACCGCAACGAATGCGGCCGACTTAACGTGCCAATTCAATAAAACCTACGAAAAAGAAGAATCTTTTGTGATGGGAAATGCACACACAAATGAGGAGGTGTCCCATGCAAATTAGCGAAATTTTGAAATCGTCGCTTGCTACGTTGAAAGCGAATGGACGTCGCACTTTTTTGACGATGATTGGGATTATTATTGGTATTGCGGCCGTTATTACGATTGTGAGCCTTGGGAATGGATTCCGCAATCAATTTTTGGACTCGTTTGCCAAAGATGAACAAGGACGCCGTAGCCAAGTGTTTACGTTTAACCAAACGAACATGGAAAAAGACCCGATGAAGCTCATTCCATTTAAGGATGCGGACTTGGCACTCATCGAAAAAATCGACGGCGTCGACGAAGTAGAGCGTGTCGAGCAAGAATCCAATACGGTGACGTACATGGATTTTCGGTTGCGCGACACAAGCAATACTTTCGCAGTAAAACCTGTTGAACAATCCGAACAAACCATTTTATTCGGACGCAATTTGACTGTTGCCGATTCTCAAGGCAAAAAACCATACATTGTCATTGATGAAACGGTCGCCTTTGCCGTTTTTGGAAAATTGGATGAGTCGCTCATCAATCGCTCAATTACGGTTGGCGAAGGACAATTTACGGTTGTGGGGATTTTTCAAGCGGATATGTCGATGGGCGATGTCCAAGTGAGTTTGTTTCCGTCGGATGAATTTCAAGAGCCTTTTCAAGCAAGCATTCCGCAAGGAACTTATGATTTAATCAATCGTATGACATTTCCGTCGTATCAAGTGAAAGTATTTTTCACAGCGGAAGCAGATATTAAGTCGGCGAATAAGCAAATCGAACAGCGTCTCAAAGATAACGGCTCGGCTAAAGATGACGGGACTTATATGTATTTTGATATGAGTGAAATGATGAATGAAATCGGCAAAACGCTGAATTTAATCACACTCTTTATCGGGGCAGTCGCAAGTATATCGCTCTTTATTGCGGGCGTTGGCGTGATGAATATGATGTATATTTCCGTTTCGGAGCGAACCAAAGAAATCGGAATTCGTCGTTCGCTTGGGGCAACGCAAACGAGTATTCAGTTGCAATTTTTGTTAGAAGGGATTGCCATTACGACATTAGGAGGCATTATCGGCTACTTATGTGGCATGGGTATTGCTTTTGCGGTCGGTAATTTTCTTCCGTTCAAGGCGGCGGTCGACATACAAACTGCGTTAATTAGCGTGGTAGTATCCGTTGCAATCGGGATTGTATTCAGTGTTTTCCCTGCAAAAGCAGCCGCACGCAAAAACGTTGTCGAAATATTAAGATAAAAAAACAGGCATGCGCCTGTTTTTTTGGTTTAACTAAATAATCGTAGTTGAGGATTGTCTTTAATATTCAATGTCGCAAGGAAAGCCAATCCTAGAAGTGCCATGCCGAATAGCCATAAGAATAACGTATTAAACGAATAATGCATCAAAATTTGTCCAGCAATATTTTGGAAAAGGACAGCCGTTGGGCTTCCAATCGTCGAAACAATGGCAAGCGTACGCGATTGCAGCTGATCCGATACAAGCGTACGAATAATTTTTAAGTTGGTCATATTGAACAACATGCCTACCGTATGTTTGAAAAATAAAATCACGAAAATTTTGGCGTAAACATTTGGGACAAACGAATAAACCGCAAACTGTAAAGCAAATGCCGAAAACACCGTCAATAGCAGAAATCTAATTTTTAACTTATCCATGAAAAGATACGAATAAAATACGAGCGGTAATTCGATTAAAACCGAAATAGAAATTACGAGCGTCGCGACATTGACGGGTAATTTATCAGCCACAAGCATGGGCGTCAAATACGTATTCATCACGTTTGTCGACCCCAAAAAAATGGCCGCAACAATTAAGTAACGAACGAACAAGCGATTGCTCCACAGCGTAGAAAGTGGCACTTTTTCGTGTTTAGGGACTACAGGTGCTGGAATGTGCGGTATTTTTGAAAAACCGTACAGGCAAAGCAAGACAACAAGCGAGAAACTTAAGTAAACAGCAGGCCCACCGAATGCTTGATACAACAAGCCGCCAAGCTGTGTCCCGAAAGCAAACCCAACCGTTCCCCATAGACGAATATTTCCGTAGCGAAACGGACTTTGCGTCGCCATGCGCTCCAACACAGGACTCAAACTTACGAGCAATGCGTACCCAAATCCATAACTCATCAAAATCGCGATAAAAAGTTTAGAAAAAATAATCCCAATCGCGCTGAGCGTTGTTAAAATCATTAAGACTGTATTGACTTTTTTTGCAGAAAAACGATCATTCAAGTAACCGACAATCGGCTGCATTACCATAGCCGAAAGGGAACCCGTAGCGGTGACGTGCGAAACTTGTAGCGGAGAGAAGCCTTGATCGAGCAAAAATACGGAAAGCAACGCAGTGAATAAGGCGAATCCTGCATAAAATCCCCAATACATCATGACATAATTCAAATAGCGCCTATTCCACTTCATACGTAACCTTCTCTCTTTTTTTATATAGACATTATAGCGGATTTGTATAGATAATGAAAGGCAAAACTCCCTCTAATCGCATGGTTAAAGGGAGTTTGTGTGTTATTTTCTAGGATAGATTAAGTTGTAGAGCCATTGTAAGTTCACAAGGGGTTCTTCAGTATTGTCTATGATAGGGGATAAGAAAGTGTAGAGGTCTTTTTCTAATTGGTTTTCTAATTCGGGTGTCAGCGTCATTCTAGTGAGTCCTTGTTCCGAATTTATTTCGTTAGCATACGTCACGTCTCCAGTTTCATCAAGAGCTACAAACGTATTACTGATTGAGAAGATATATTGTTTCTCTTTTCCAAAATCTCGATGCATGAGATAGGCATTGTCATCTATTGAGCTGTTGAGTGTGTATGGGGTAGCATCATCTTTATCTAGCCACAAGGATTCACTTGGAAAAAAATATAGATATGAAGTATTTTTTACGAAGTTTTCTAGCCATAATTGTGTGGGAACTTCCCCTTGCATCCGTAGATAGTATGGGCGATAATACAGCAAATTATGCCAAGCAAAATAAACAGACGAAGTCAACAATAGAATAGCGAGGATTAATTTTAGATATAGATGTTTTTTCATAGTGCCCCCTAATGTTGAGGATAGTTCATATTAAATAACTGTTGTAAATTCCATTCAGGTTCTTTTTGATAATCGATAATCGGCTGAATAATTTGAGAAAGGAGGTCTTCGCCTTCTTTTCGTCGCTCGTCTGTCAGGGTTGTATCAATGTCTTTGAAGTTTTTAGAATCAATTTGTTTGAAAGCAATCACTTTGCTTGTAGAAACATCTATTTCATATATATATATGTATTTATCGTCGTGAGTTTCGCTCAATTGAGCACGGGATTTCGCGTCTTCACCGAACTCTGGTATGCTGAGTCGTAATCTACGACCTTCTTCTAATTCTATAATAATCTCGGTGGTAGGTTCCCAGTCGTCTTCAAAACGATAGGCAGCTTTTTCTGACCAGGGCGTCGGAATATATTTACCGTCTCTGAGCAATATCTCTAAACTGATGTCTCTTCCTTGAGTAAACTGAGTGGGAATGTGCTGAGCGTAGTACAATGCATAAGTCCGCAAATTATCTCTGACAGCCATTTGGTGGGAATGCGCTGCCCTCCAGATAAGGAAAATCGTAATTACGATAAGGAAGTATATTACTTTTTTACGTTTTTTAGTCATGTTATTTTCCTTTCTTTCTGGACAGCTTGTTTGGGTTAGTGTACTTGAGAACTTTATTTTCTAGGATAGATTAAGTTGTAGAGCCATTGTAAGTCTAGGAGTGGTTTTGTCGGATTGTCGGTGATAGGTTCCATGAATAAATAGAAGTCGTGTTTGAATTGTTGCTTTATTTCTTCTGTTATCTCAATAGATATGTCTTTATTATCAGAAGTTCGCTGTTCAACCAAATATAAATTACCACTTTCATTGATTTCATAAGAATATCCAGTAAACATCATGTTGTAGTAAGGGGTGTCTTTCCGCTTGAAAAGGCTAGATTTTTCATGGAGAGTGTTGTATATAGCATAGGGTCTTGCGTGTTTTTTTACTCGTATATTTTCAGGGGTGAATCGTTCCACATAAGAAGTATCTTTGACAAATCTTTCAAGTAAAACTTGTTCGGTTAACACGCCTTGCTCTCTCAAATAGTATGGGCTGTATAAAACTAGATTGGTGGAAATAATGAAATATCCGAGCCAACAGAGCAATAATATGAAGGTAATACGTCTTTTTTTCATAACGGGATTCCTACTTTATTTTCTTGGATTTTTGCTTAAGTTTTAGAGATATCGAATAATAAAATGTTATAACAAATAATGATATATGTCAACTTTTATTCAGGAGGGGCGAACGTGAACATTTTTCCCATCAAACCTTTTTTTGTGTGACGAGTTGGAGTATAATGGAGGGGAGGAAAAAATCGAAAGGATGGTTATCATGCAACGTGAAACGTTATTACAAAATGTGCAATTATTAGCATTGTTAGAGTTGGATGCTGCGCAGTTGACGCATTATTTAGAAGATGAAATTTTGGATAATCCGTTCATTGAATTGGATTATGCGAGCGAGAAAAAAACGCCGACTTTACAGGCAGATTATGGCGATGTTCAAAGTGCAGATGGCTTTCAAACTTTGACGACATTTGTGTTTGAGCAAATTATGATGTATCGCCAAACGCCGATTCGTGATGCGATGGTCAAATTGGTCGATTATATTGACGAGCGAGGTTACATTCCGTTTACGTATCCATTTTTGGCAAAAGAATTGGATTTGCCAGAAATTTTGGTATTAGATGCATTGACATTGATTAAGCAGTTGGAGCCTGCGGGTGTGGGAGCGTATGATTTGCGCGAATGTTTAATGTTACAAACGGAACAAGATAGTCACGCGCCGAATGTTGCGTATTATTTATTGGAAGAATTTTTTGAGCAGTTGACGCAACAAGAGTATGAGCAAATTGCTTTGCAGTCGCACGTGACGTTAGCTGAAATCCAAGAAAGTGTCGCGTATTATCAATCATTGCGTGCGATACCTGCGACGTTATTTGACCGCTCCGAAAAACAAGAATTGGTGCCTGATATGACGCTGGAATTAGTGGACGGACTATGGGATTTGCGTTACAATCGTGAATATTATCCCCAAATTGTATTCAACCAAATGTATTATGACGACATGTTAGCAACGCAAGAGCCAGAAGTAGTGTCTTATGTGTTGCCACACCAAGCGCATTATAAACAATTATTTGAAAACTTGACCTTACGTGAGCAGCTGACGCAACAAGTAGCGCAAACTATTTTTGAAGTGCAAAAAAATTATTTTGCTCATGAACAGAGCCAAAAAGCGCCACTATTGATTAAGGATATTGCGCGATTGACGCAGTTGCCGGAGACAGTCGTCAACTTGATTGTGACGAATAAACATTTGGCGTTCGAGCAACAAGTCTACCCGTTTGTTGATTTTATTACCGTGGCAACGCACGAAGGGCGCGGCGGTTGGACGGCTGCTGATGTCAAAACGATGATTCAACAACTTGTCGCGCAAGACACCGCCATCACGAATGCGCAAATCGTGACGCATTTATTAGAAAAAGGCATTACGGTAAGCGAGCGGACCGTGGCGCTATACCGCTAGGAGGAGATCAGATGAAACGTTATGTATTAGGATTGAGTTTAGGATTATTATTGTTTGGTAGCGTACCTGTTTCGGCGACAACGCATCTTAATATTCGGGATAAAGATTTTACCGCGATTGAAGAGCCAGACGATGCGATTGTGCATCATCAGCGCCAAGCGACCGAACAGCCTTATACGGAAGAAAAAGTGACGCAAGACATCGCGTATATTTTGCAAGCATTTTATTACGAATCAGGCAAACCGAAGCAAGCGGATATTTTTGGGATGACGGAAGAGGAAGTATTGGATCATATTGTAGATAAAACAATCGAAGCGTTCCAAGTATCAGGCATCTTAAAACCAGACGACGCCGATTTAGAAATCACATTCGAAGGGCAGCAGTATCATTTTCGTGAAGAGCTAAAAAAATCAATCACAGTGACACTCAATTCTTTGCAAACGGCGAACGCGTATGAAATAACAGATGTTGTAATCGACGGCAAAAAAGTGACTGCAACGATCGAGGCGCGTTCCATTGATCACTATCAGTACGAAGTTATGCTTTCTTACTCACCCAAGTACAAAACATTCGTCCTGCCACTCATCGAAAAAATTCGAGCATTGGCCGTAGATGGGGCGAAACCAACGTCAGAACGTATTTTATACAATAATTTGTTGCGTAATGAAGCCGTTTACGGCGTGAATTTGGACGGTAATTTCCGTGTACCACTCGAACACGAAGCGCGTACGCGCACACTCGTTATCGAGATGGAATATGATGACAACGGCTTTTTGCAACTAACAGATGCCGGATTACTCATGATTACACAGATCAAAACATCCAGTTGGGAGTAAAAAAACAGCTCGCTATCTACAAACGATAGCGAGCTTTTTTATTATTCTTCAATATAAGTAAACAGCGGGTGCGTACGATTCGTCAAAAACGCGGGCAATAGCACGTTGCTTTCTTGATCGTAATAACTAATCATCACAAGACGATTTCCCAAGTGCGTAAACGTGCCGTTTAACAAGTGAATCGCGTTGTCTGCAACTTGCTGTTCAGCCATTTCTTGCTTCATTGGTACGATAATTTGCGCCACGTAAACGTCATCTTCGCCGAGTTTGAACTGAATTTCGCGCACCTTTGCATTCAATGCCTTTAACGCCTCATCCTCTTTCAAAAAAGTTTCAATATCTTGCAACGTTTCTGCTGAAATTGGGGACAAGTTTGCTTCACGATCGCCGCCTATATAATTTTCTTGGTAATACGTTACGATCGCCTGCATCATTTCTTCCTTAGTAAAGCTTAACGGAACAGACGTTTTTGGGAAAGTCGAACTTTCCTTGAATGTCTCATCAAAAAGCGCGATGATTTCAGTAGACGCGACACTTTCTGACGAAGCAGATTCTGCCACGACCGATGATGCGCTTGAACTTTCAGGTGCAGATTCAGGTGCACTTGCTTGACAAGCGGCTAACAAAAAAGCAGATAGTGTAAAAAATAAATATCGTTTCATAAATGTTGACCTTCTTTCATAAATTCACTTCATTATAGCAATAAACATCGCGCAAAGCCATAACAACAAGTTAACATTCTCATTTCAAAACACAAGTATAGACAAATTAGGGCTTGCCTTTTTCAACTAAAACCGATATAATTAACAAAGTTAATTATTAACAAAGTTAAATTTAAGAGGTGTTGAATGGACTACAAAGAAGCAACGCAACGCTTGTATCAAGTAAATCAACAATTAAAACGTGCCTATCACGGCATTGATTTGACGATTATGTCCCGTAGTGAATTCCATTTGTTGCAGCCGTTAGTTGAACAAGCGGACAAGCCGTTGAAAGCATCCGAGTTGTCGCAATATTTGCACGTATCTAACCCAGCTGTGTCGCGCACGCTCAAAAGCCTTGAAACAAAAGGATGGATCACACGAGTGGACTGTACGAACGATCGCCGCAATAGCTATGTAACGCTCACCGAACAAGGCAGACAAGCCTTTGAAGTGGGGCGTAAAGTGTGCGACGACATTTTGTTAAAAGCGTTGGAACAATTGGATGGCGACAGCATTGAACGCTACATCGAAATTAGTCAGCAATTGGCACAAGCATTGCGTGTCACAACATCAACAAAGGAGGAGAAATAATGATTCGACGTATTATTCCTTATTTTTCAAAGTATAAAAAATATCCCGTGTACGCTTTTTTGGCGATTTTTGTGGAAGTTGTATGTGAAGTCATGCAACCTGTCTTGATGACGCGTATTATTGATGAAGGGATTCCGAATCGAGATATTGCGCTCATTACACGTCAAGGATTGCTTATGTGCGGGTTGGCGCTAGTGTCGCTGACGGCGGGAATATGCGGCGCCAAGTTTGCAGCGAAAGCTTCAACGGGTGTGGCATCTGAATTGCGCTATGCCGAAATGGAAAAAATCCAACAATTATCCTTCCATAATATGGATTATTTTTCGAATGCATCGCTCATTACGCGCTTGTCTAGTGACGTGACCAACATTCAAAATACAGGTGTTATGAGTTTGCGTATTTTGTCGCGTGCGCCGTTAATGTTGATGATGGCTGTCTTTTTTGCAATCAATATTAATGCGGAGTTGTCGTTAGTGTTTTTAGTGGCGGTGCCTGTGTTGGCGTTGGTGTTAGCACTTATTGTGCAAACGGCGTTTCCGCGTTTTCATAAAATGCAACAAGCAACGGACCGCTTAAACCGTACGTTGCAAGAAAACTTTATTGGCGTTCGCGTCGTCAAGTCATTCGTGCGCGAACAACTTGAAAAAGACAAATTCAATCAAGAAAATACGAATTTTAGAGAGCGTGCGCTCCACGCGATGAATGTCGTCATTTTCAATATGCCGATGATGCAGTTGACGATTTACGGCTGTATGTTAGCGGTCATGTGGTTTGGCGGGCGTTTCGTCATGAACGGCGTTATGATGACAGGTGAATTAATTAGTTTCATTTCATATATTACGCAAATTATGATGTCGTTGATGATGTTGTCCTTCGTATTTGTAATGTTGACGATGACCAAAGCGTCTGCAGAACGTATTTTTGAAGTGATTGATGTCGATATTGACGTTAAAGAAGCGCCTGATGCGCAACCCGTTGACGCGATTAGTGGTGATGTCGCCTTTGAAAATGTTCATTTTTCATACGGGAAAGACCAATCAGAAGAAGTCTTGAGCAATATTAGCTTTTATGTGCGTTCGGGGCAAGTGCTCGGCATTATTGGCGCGACAGGTTCAGGCAAAACGTCGCTCGTCCAACTCATTCCGCGTTTGTATGACACTACAAAGGGAACGGTTTATGTTGGCGGACGCGATGTTAAAACCTATCGTTTTGAAGATTTAAGACAACACGTTTCCATGGTATTACAAAAAAACACCTTATTTACAGGGACGATTCGTGACAATTTGCGCTGGGGCAACGAAAATGCAACCGATGAAGAGTTGATTCAAGCGGCAAAATATGCACAAGCGCACGATTTTATTATGAGTTTCCCTGAGGGGTACGACACCAAAATTGAACAAGGTGGTAACAATTTGTCAGGCGGGCAAAAGCAGCGCTTATGTATTGCGCGCGCGATGGTGCGCAAACCAGCGGTACTTATTTTGGATGATTCGACATCTGCGGTCGATACGGCAACCGACTCTGCGATTCGTGATGCGTTTTTCAACCATTTGCCGAATACAACGGTTATCATTATCGCGCAACGCATTTCGTCCATTCAGGGCGCAGACCAAATTTTAGTGCTAGATGATGGCAAAATCAATGGCATTGGCACGCACGAAACGTTAATGACAGACAACGCTATTTATCGCAGTATTTATGAAACACAAACGAAAGGGGCTGATGCGTAATGAGTCAAAAAACAGCACGTCGCCCACAAAATATGAAACAAACGCTCGGCTTTTTGATGCAATATTTGTGGAAAAGTCGCTGGACACTTGCTTTAGTTGTCGTCTTGCTTATTTTGAGTACGGTTGCGGGAATTGCGGGCGTCTACTTAATTCGTCCGCTCATCAATGACTTTATCGCAACGAAAGATGTGGCCGGATTAGGACGAATGCTTTTCTGGCTTGCGCTCATTTATGTGGTCGGGACAATGGCAACGTATTGGTCGAGCTATTTTATGATTCATATCGGGCAAAAAACGATTGAAACTTTACGACGCGATTTGTTTGCGCACATGCAAACTTTACCTGTTAACTATTTTGATACGAATACGCATGGCGACTTGATGTCGCGTTTTACGAACGATTTTGAGAGCATTCAAAACATGTTTAACAACAGTTTTTCAGCAATTTTGACGTCTACACTGCAAATTATTTTGACGTTCACGATGATGTTGCTGCTGTCTCCATGGTTGACGTTGCTCGTCGTTTTCATGGTTGGATTCATGGCATTTCTCGTCAAAAAACTCGGCGGAAAGTCAGCTGTCTTTTTTGGCGCACAACAAAAAAATATGGGCTTGCTTAACGGATTTGTGGAAGAGCACATTGAAGGACAAAAAGTTGTCAAAGTATTCAGCCACGAAAAACGCGTCATGAATGAATTTGAAACCTTAAATGAGGAGTTGCGTGTAGCCGCGAATCGCGCGCAGTTTTATGCAATGATGTTGTTCCCCGTTTTGGGCAATATTAGTTACATTAACTACGCATTGACCGCAACACTTGGCGGATTGCTCGTCATCAATGGTTATATGGACGTTGGCGCGCTCGCTTCATTTTTGCAATATTCAAGAACATTCACGCAACCTTTGGCGCAAATGTCGCAACAAGTCAACGTCATGTTAGCTGCTTTAGCAGGGGCAGAACGTATTTTTGCGATTATTCAAACGCCATCCGAAGTTGACGAAGGTACGGTCACGCTCGAAAAATTGAGCAATCGCGAGTGGTTTTGGGTTAAAGGGCAAGAGCGTATTCCCGTTGTTGGCAACATTCAACTTGAAGGGGTGCATTTTGGGTATCAACCAGATGTGCCGATTTTGAAAGATATTCATGTTTGGGCAAAACCTGGTTTGAAAGTCGCGTTCGTCGGTGCCACGGGCGCAGGCAAAACGACGATTACGAACTTAATCAATCGTTTTTACGAAATTGATTCAGGCACGATTACTTTTGACGGCATTTCTGTAGCCGATATTAAAAAAGCCGACTTACGTCAAACGATTTCTGTTGTTTTGCAAGACACGCATCTTTTTACGGGGACCATTGCTGACAATATTCGTTATGGCCGATTAGATGCAAGCGACGATGAAGTAGTCAACGCAGCTAAGTTAGCGAACGCGCACAGCTTTATCAAACGCTTGCCGCAAGGCTACCAAACCGAAATCACAGGCGACGGCGAAGGACTTTCACAAGGACAACGCCAATTATTAGCCATTGCGCGTGCGACGGTTGCCAATCCGCGAGTGCTGATTTTGGATGAGGCGACGAGTTCGATTGACTCGCACACCGAAACGCTCATCAGCAAAGGCATGGATCAGCTCATGTACGGCAGAACCTCGTTCGTCATTGCGCACAGATTATCTACCATTCGCAACGCCGATGTCATCATGGTCATGGAAAAAGGCCAAATTATTGAACGCGGTGACCATCAAACCTTAATGGAAAAACGCGGCACGTACTACAAATTATACACAGGCCAAATCGAATTAGACTAACCAAACAAATCCCCACGCAACAGCGGTTGCGCGGGGATTTTGCTTATTCCATTGCCAAAATAATGCCTTTACTTGCCAAGTTGTCTAAACATTCTTGCAAATAAGACGCATCGTGCTCCGAATAAATAGGGCGTGTGAAGGGGATTTCAACGACTGTTTCATAAGGTGCGCAACTTTTGCCGCGATGATGCGGATTATACCATGCAATATCAGGTGTGTAGCCGCGCCGTTTCATTTCGTCCATAATCAACACATGATATTTAAACAATTTGTACGGATCGTAGTCGAACACATAATTGACAGTTGCATGCGGTTTGCCCCAACCGTTGCCGCGTAGTGCCGCACACTCACGATGTTGCCCCAACAGTTGTTGTCTCGGCAGTTTTTCGATTAACTTTTCGTGCCATAAACGCATGATGATATCACCCTTTCATTATCAGTTTATCGTGCTAGTTATTATAAAATGAAAGCAACCATTTCACAAACAATTTGCCTATCAATAATTACTTCTCAAAAAGTTAATGTGAATAGCGCGCTCCTGTTGAAAACGCTCTACAAATATGCTACAATACTCCCGAGACCATTTATCTCAAAAAATAATGTCTATACAAGAAAGGCAGGAATTTTTCAAATGAGTAAAATCGTAGTAGTGGGTGCAAACCACGCAGGAACAGCATGTATCAACACAATGTTAGGCAATTATGGCAAAGACAACGAAATCGTTGTATTCGACCAAAACTCTAACATCTCATTCTTAGGATGCGGAATGGCATTATGGATTGGTAAACAAATTGCAGGTGCAGAAGGCTTGTTCTACTCTAACAAAGAAAAATTAGAAGCAGCTGGCGCTAAAGTTTACATGAATTCTCCAGTAGATTTCGTAGACTACGACAAAAAAGAAGTACACGTTACTTTAGAAAACGGCGAAAAACACGTAGAATCTTATGACAAGTTAATTTTTGCGACAGGCTCACAACCAATTATCCCACCAATCAAAGGTGTCGAATTAGTAGAAGGCACACGCGAATTCAAAGCAACATTAGAAAACTTACAATTCGTTAAATTATACCAAAACTCAGCAGAAGTCATCGAAAAATTAGAAAATCCAGACATCAAACGCGTAGCAGTAGTCGGCGCAGGATATATCGGCGTTGAATTAGCAGAAGCGTTCGAACGTTTAGGCAAAGAAGTAACTTTAGTTGACATCGCAAACACAAGTTTAGGTGGCTACTATGACCCAGAATTCACAGATTTAATGAACAAAAACTTGGAAGAACACGGCATCAAGTTAGCTTACGGCCAAACTGTTCAAGCAGTAGAAGGCGATGGTAAAGTAGAACGCTTAGTCACTGACAAAGAAACATTCGACGTAGACATGGTTATCTTGGCAGTTGGCTTCCGTCCAAACACAGCTTTAGGTAACGGCAAAATCGAATTGTTCCGTAACGGTGCGTTCCTTGTTAACAAAAAACAAGAAACAAGCATTCCAGATGTTTATGCAATCGGTGACTGCGCAACGGTATATGACAACTCAATCAATGACACAAACTACATTGCTTTAGCTACAAATGCAGTTCGTTCAGGAATTGTCGGTGCGCACAACGCATGCGGCACAGAATTAGAATCCATCGGCGTTCAAGGCTCAAACGGTATCGCTATCTATGACTTGAAGATGGTTTCAACTGGTTTAACATTAGAAAAAGCAAAACGCGCTGGTTATAATGCAGTTGCAACAGACTTCTCTGACTTACAAAAACCAGAATTCATGGAACACGACAACCACGAAGTCAAATTACGCATCGTTTACGACAAAGACACACGCGTCGTATTAGGTGCGCAAATGGCATCTAAAGAAGACATGTCAATGGGAATTCACATGTTCTCATTAGCAATCCAAGAAAAAGTAACGATCGAACGCTTAGCGTTATTAGACATCTTCTTCTTGCCACACTTCAACAAACCATACAACTACATTACAATGGCAGCTATTACAGCTGAATAATGCTTTTATGCGTGAATTGTTATAGCGACAATTCGCGCATTTTTTGCAAAAAAACTTGCAAACATTGGCAATCAGGCGTATAATAAAATTATCGATAATCATTCTAAATAAAATTATCGAAAAACTACTTGAAAAGGAGCATCATTGATGAATAAATTTGACTTATTAAACGAATTAACCGCTAATTTAGGCGTACTTTACATTAAATTGCACCAACACCATTTTTATGTGACGGGGCCATGCTTTGTGGAGTATCACGAATATTTTGAAGAATTGTACAATGAAGTACATGGGCATTTGGATGAAGTTGCTGAACGCAATATCATGATGGGCGGCCAACCAGTGTCAACATTGGGCGAATTTTTGCAGTTGGCGACTATCCAAGAAGCGCCTTACACCGCAAAAAAATCTTGGAAAGAGATGTTAGCAGAAACGTTGGCAGACTTCCAAACCATTGTGTCCATCCTCGAAAAAGGCATCGGTGCCGACTTTGTGGACGAAGTAACGGAAGACGTCTTAATCGGCATGAAAGCTTACTACGACAAGCAAATGTGGATGATTAGCGCGACATTAGCTTAATAAGAAAGTGGGGAATCTTAGGATTTCTCACTTTTTTTGTAAAGTTAGCTTGACAAAATGTGTAAAGCGAGCTATACTTTTTGTGTAAAATAAACTTTACAAAAGGAGGACGCATGAAAACATTCATCAAAGCATTGCGTGCAGAAAAGCGCATTTCGCAAGAAGAATTGGCTAAAGCCGTCAAAGTGACGCGGCAGACGATTATTAGTTTAGAGCAAGAACGCTACACGGCGTCATTAGTGCTTGCTTATCGTATTGCGCGTTATTTTGGCAAACAAATAGAAGATGTGTTTGATTTTAGTGAGGAGGAAAACAATGAGTCCAGAACAATTTAGAAAGCATTTAACCAAAAAAATCTTATGGTGTCGCGTATCGGCAGGGCTATTAACAGTTGTAAGTCTTGTAGTAGGGTTTCAGCTGAAAAATAGTCATGATTTGGCGCGTGGATATGTTACAGGATTGGCGCTTGTTGCTGCAGTGATGAGTTTGGTAGAGCAACACCGCATTCAACAAGCCTTGCGCAATCCGCAACAATTCGAAGCCTATTACATTGAACAAACCGATGAGCGCAAAGGCTATCTCCAACAAAAAGTTGCAAGCACAACGTATTATGCGAATGCTATTTTGTTGGAAGTGGCGATGTTGATTGCTATCTTTATTAACCACGATGTTTTCTTGGCGTTGTTTGCGTTAGTAATGGTGCAAGCTTTTTGCAAAGTGGTCATCAAAAAATATTATGCCACCAAATATTGAATAGAGAACTTCAATGGCTTGCCGTTGAAGTTCTTTGTTAATTTGCGCGTAATTAGTTTAATTTTCAGCATTTTTGTGGTAAGGTGGAGAAGAGAAAATGTTAAAGGAGGGACACTATGTTTGAGCAAACATTGACGATTACGAATCCAGATTGGTTGATTGCGTTATTGGGCAATCATGACAAGCATATTCGCTTAATTGAGGAACATTTTGCGGTGGAAATTTACCATCGAGGCGAAATGTTGAGCATTGCAGGCGACGATGAAGCAGAAGTGGCGACAGTGGCGCAGCTCATCAAGGAGCTGTTGCACTTATTGGAACATCATATTACGCCGCATGTGATGGATATTATGACCGCAATCAAAATGGCGAAAAACCAAACGTTGGATTATTTCTTTAATTTGTATGAAGAAGTCATTGGGCGTTCGGCTGAAGGGCGTCCAATTCGCGCCAAAAACTTTGGGCAACTGCAGTACATTCGCGCCATTGAAAAGCAAGATGTTGTTTTTGGGGTAGGACCTGCGGGAACGGGGAAAACTTTTTTGGCGGTAGTGTTAGCTGTTCAGGCGTTGCGCGAAGGGCGCGTCAAACGGATTATTTTGACGAGGCCCGCTGTTGAAGCTGGCGAAAGTTTAGGATTTTTGCCGGGCGATTTGAAAGAAAAAGTCGATCCGTATTTGCGTCCGATTTATGATGCGCTGTACACGATTTATGGACGCGAGCAAGCAGACCGCATGATGGAGCGCGGCATTATTGAAGTGGCGCCACTTGCGTATATGCGTGGGCGAACGCTCGACGACGCGTTTGTCATCTTGGATGAGGCGCAAAACACGACGATTGCCCAAATGAAAATGTTTCTCACGCGGTTGGGCTTTGGCTCAAAAATGGTCATCAACGGCGATAAAACACAAATTGACTTACCAAAAGGTGTCAAATCGGGGTTGATTGATGCCATTCATAAGTTGCAAGCTGTTTCGCGTATTCAATTCGTGACATTTGACGAGTTTGATGTCGTGCGTCATCCTGTAGTGTCCGATATTATTAAGGCGTATAGCCGTCCAATTTTAGAAGAGGAGAATGAAAATGTTAATTGAAATGATTGATGATGCAAGCTATTTGAGTGCAGAACAACACACTTTAATTCAAGGGGTCATTCAAACAGCGACCGAGATGTTAGGGTTAGGCGACGGAATTGAAGTCGATATTTCGCTAGTATCGGACGAGGAAATTCAAGCGTTGAACCGTGATTATCGTCAGTTAGATAAGCCGACAGATGTGTTGAGTTTTGCGTTGGAAGAAGTGACGAGCGAGTTTGATATTGATTTTGAAGCGCTTGTCGGTGACGATGAGGATGGCGACGATGATTGGGAAGAATTGGAAGATTTTGACCGTCATTTGGGCGATATTATCATTTCGTATCCGCGAGCAGTCGCGCAAGCGGAAGAATACGGGCATTCTTTGGAACGTGAGTTAGCCTTTTTGGCGGTGCATGGCTTTTTGCATTTGAATGGCTACGATCATCAAACGGAAGAAGAAGCGCAAGCAATGTTCGCCCTTCAAGAAAAGGTGTTGGCACAATATGGGCTTACACGCTAATGCATCTTTTTGGCAAGCTGTTAAGCACGCGGTAAACGGAATTTGGCATACGTTGCGGAACGAGCGTAATTTGAAAATTCATGCGCTGGCGACCGTTGCTGTAATGATAGCGGGCGTTGTATATCGCATTACAACGCTGGAATGGGCAATCATTTTGCTTTGTGTCGGAGGTGTTTGGGCGGCGGAATTGTTGAACACAGCAATTGAAGCAGCGGTTGATTTAGCCATCGGCGATACGTTGCATCCGTTGGCCAAAATTGCGAAAGACGCCGCGGCAGGCGCCGTTTTAGTATTGTCGCTTGTGGCAAGTATTGTAGGGATGCTCATTTTTGTACCGTATATTTTGAGATAGGAGTTATTATGAAACAAACATTCAAATCAGGTTTTGTGGCGATTATCGGGCGCCCGAATGTCGGCAAATCAACGTTGCTCAACCGTTTTGTCGGGCAAAAAATCGCAATTATGTCAGACAAAGCGCAAACAACGCGCAACCGAATTCAAGGAGTTTTGACGGACGACGATGCGCAGTTAGTGTTCATTGACACGCCGGGAATTCACAAACCGAAACATGCGCTCGGCGATTTTATGGTCAATACCGCTTACAGCGCCTTGAAAGGTGTGGACGCTATTTTGGTAGTTGTCAACGCCTCCGAAAAAATTGGACCCGGTGACCGTATCGTTATCGAACGCGTCAAACAAGCCAAAGTGCCGGTATTTCTCGTGATTAACAAAATTGACTTAGTCCATCCAGATGATTTATTAGCAATTATTGATAGCTATCGTCAAGAGCATTCGTTTGACCATATTTTCCCAATTAGTGCGACAATGGGCAACAACGTTCCCGAACTCGTCGCAAAATTAAAAGACGAAATGCCCGAAGGACCGCAATACTATCCAGCCAACCAAATTATGGATCATCCAGAATATTTTGTTGTGGCAGAATTTATTCGCGAAAAAATCTTGCTGCTGACGCAAGAAGAAATTCCACACTCCGTCGCCGTCCAAGTACAAAGCATGCAACGCAACGAAAATGACAAAGTCGAAGTGCAAGCAACCATTATTGTCGAACGTAAAAGCCAAAAAGGCATCATTATCGGCGCCGGCGGCCAAATGATTAAAAAAATCGGCCAACTTGCCCGACGCGACATTGAGCTTTTGTTAGACGACAAAGTTTATTTAGATTTATGGGTCAAAGTCCAAAAAAATTGGCGCGGCCAAACGTCGCAGCTCAATGATTTGGGGTATCGACCAGATAATTATTAGAACAGAAAGGGCGTGCGAACAATGCAACAATCATTTGATGGAATTGTCCTTTTTAAGCGCCCTTATCGCGAAAAAGACTTGCTAATTAAAGTGTTTACCGAACACGCCGGCACCAAAATGTTTTTTGTCGGGCGAGCGCAAGAACAAAATTATCCGTTAGCGCCCCAAATTGTACCGCTGACACATAATCATTACGTTGGCGCGATTCACAACCAAGGATTTTCGTTCATTCAAGAAGGACAAACCGTGCAATTTTTTCGCAAGATTCAAGAAGATTACTGGCTGCAAGCCTACGCGGTCTACATTTCCCAGCTAATTGATGCGGCCGTCGACGACAATACGCCGCATGCCGCTTTGTATCAGTTGTTGCGCGACAGCCTTTCCTTACTCGAAAAAGGATTGCGCCCCGAAGTGGTCGTCGCGTATGTCGAAATCCATTTGCTTTCGCAATTCGGGCTGGCACTCGATTGGCAACATTGTTGTGAATGCCATCAACTTGCGCCGCTATGTGATTTCAGCATGATTAAGCAAGGCATTTTATGCGAAAAACATTGGGCTACCGACGCCTATCGCTTACGCATTTCGCCGAAAGCGATGTATATTGCTAAGCAATTAGCGAGTATTTCAATCAGGCAAATTCAATCCGTTAATGTGAGCGACGAAACACTACAAGAATTGCGGCGACTCATGGACGAAATTTATAAAGAATTCGTCGGAATTCGCCTCAAAAGCAAGTCCTATCTCGACCAAATGACACAACTTTCCCAATTAAAAATCCGCTCCTAAATTAGGAACGGATTTTTTGAATGATTAAAACTTGTTTTTCAAGTCGTCAACGATGTTTGTTGCTTTTTCAGATAAGTCACTGCCTAATTTTTCAGCTGCTTCTTTTGCTTCAGCTAATTTGTCTTCAGCAACGTCTTTCAATTCAGTGAATTTGTCACCTGCGAGGTCTTTAGCTTTGTCCAACAAACCTTCAGCTTGCTCAGTTAAGTTTTTGAATAAATCTGCCATAGTTACACACTCCTTATGTTTGATAGTTTCATTTTAACAAAAAGCATTTCTAAAGGCAAATATTCTGTCTAAAATTTAGCAAATATGGTAGTATAATGAGGAGAAAGCGGGGAATGATGATGCGAACAATAGCAGTAGATACGTCAACAAGCGCACTAAGTGTTGCGCTGTTAGAAAACCAAACATGCATAGTCAATACGTTTGCGGCGACTACACAACAACACGGCGAGCGACTGTTGCCTGAAGTGGCACACTTATTTGAACCAGTAGGATGGCAACCTTCGCAAATTGAGCGCGTAGTAGTAGGCGTTGGGCCAGGCTCTTACACGGGGTTGCGCATAGGGGTTACTTTTGCCAAGACATGGAGCGTCGCAAAAAATGTACCGCTAACAACGGTGTCGTCACTAGCCTTGTTGGCGGCACACACCGAAAAGTGTGAATCCGATATTGTGGTGCCGCTGATGGATGCGCGTCGCATGAGCGCTTATACGGCTGCTTATCGTTGGCAAAATAATCAATTAGTTACTATTTTGGCGGACTGTCATGCAGATTGGGAAGATTATTTACCACAATTAGCGGCTTTGGAAGGGGCGCGCATTGTATTTGTCGGCGAAAAAATCGGCGCATTTGTACAGAAGTTTCAGGAACTTTATCCACAAAAAGAAGTCGCCGTAGTCGAAGGTATTTTTCCAAATGTCGCGTTGCTAGAATATGTCGAGCAAACAGCGGTATTCGACCCGACAACTTTGGCGCCGAATTATGCGCACGCAACGGTAGCTGAGCAAGAATGGTTAGCACAAACACAAGGAAATCAAGAAGATGAATGGGTTGAACAATTTTCTTAAGTGGTTGGGCATGCCGCAGCCGTCTGCGGTGATGCGCCAGTTAGCTGACTGGTTTGAGGCGGACTGTCCACACTATCGTTTTGCGACGACGCGCGACATCGACTGGTTCATTCACTTAGAAACGGTTTGCTACCAAAATTATTTGGCGTGGACGAGAGCGGATTTTGAACGCGATTTACTCAAAAATCCGTATGCGTTATACGTCATTTTTCCACAAAAAGCGTGCATTATCGGCAGAATTACGCATAAAAAAGCGCACATTAGTCACTTGATGGTAGAGCCAAGTCAGCAGCGAAAAGGTATTGGGCGCGAAATGCTAACTTGTTGGATTCGTGCTGCGCGGCAAATGCATAGCCAATCGGTGACGCTAGAAGTACGCGCATCTAATCGTGCCGCGATTGCGTTGTATCAACAACACGGATTTGTGATCGTGCGCACCATTTTGCGTTATTATGAAGACGGCGAAGATGCCCTTTATATGCAATTATTACTCAAATAAGGAGTTCATTATGGAAACATTCGCATTGAAAGTGGTTGCTTTTCCTGCAAAAGAGTTACCACCGCATTTGCAACAAGCAATCATATTGGCGAATCAAACTTTCGGTTGGACAAACGCGCAGACGCAAGCGGATTTTGATAACGAGTATGCGTACTACTATATTGCGTTATATGGGAAGCATTTGGTAGGTTATGTTGGTTTGCATTGCATTTTGGAGACGGCGACGATTAATCAATTGATTGTTCACGAAGCATATCGCCGCCAAGGTGTCGGCTTGCAGTTGTTGCATTTTGTGTGCGAGCAGCTGTCGCATCGCAAAGTGGACCAAATATTTTTGGAAGTGCGTGTCAGCAATATCGCTGCCTGTCAACTTTATGAAAAAGCGGGCTTCCAAACAGTAACTATCCGCAAAAATTACTACCAACACCCGCAAGAAGATGCGATAATTATGCACTATTTATTAGAAAAAAGGAGTTAGCAATGACGGAAACGAGTTTATTATTAGCCATTGAATCAAGTTGCGATGAAACGAGTGTGGCTGTTATCAAAGACGGACGACACATTTTGGCGAATATTGTCGCATCGCAAGTAAAAAGCCACATGCGCTTTGGAGGCGTCGTTCCAGAAGTCGCTAGCCGCCATCATGTCGAACAAATAACACAAGTCATTGAACTCGCCTTGCAAAAATCTGGGCACACGCTAGCAGAAATGGATGCGATTGCCGTAACGCAAGGGCCAGGGTTAGTCGGCGCATTGTTAGTCGGCGTCACCGCTGCGAAAACGTTAGCTTTTTTATATGATAAGCCGCTCATTGCAGTTAATCATTTGGCGGGGCATATTTATGCGAGCCAGTTGCAGCAGCCACTCGCGTTTCCATTGTTGGCACTCATCGCTAGCGGTGGGCATACCGAACTCGTTTATATGCCAAAAGACGGCGAATTCCAAGTCGTTGGCGAAACGCAAGATGATGCGGTCGGCGAAGCATACGACAAAGTCGGGCGCTTGTTGAAGTTGCCTTATCCCGCTGGCAAGTACATGGATGAACTCGCGCAAAAAGGCCAGTCTACATACGCCATTCCACGCGCCATGTTACACGAAGATAATTTAGATTTTAGTTTTAGCGGCATGAAAAGTGCCGTCATGAATTTGGTTCATAACGCATCGCAACGCGGTGAAACCGTCATTCCAGAAAATTTAGCGACCAGTTTTCAAGAAGCCGTCATAGAAGTATTAGTCGAAAAAACAGCGCGCGCACTGCAACAATATCCCGTGCAACAATTTGTTCTAGCAGGTGGTGTGGCGGCCAATTCAGGTTTGCGACAAGCGTTATCGGCGCGTTTGGCAACACAATTTCCGACGGTAGAAGTATTGATTCCGCCACTTGCGTTATGTGGGGATAATGCGGCGATGATTGGAGCGGCAGCACATCATTTATACATGACACAACAATTCAGTTCGCTAGACATTAACGCCAAGCCCAGCCTAGATTTATAAGCGTATTTTTTCATAAAAAAAGTAGCACAAAACATACGAATATGCTATAATGAAAGCGTTATGAATGAAAAGGGGTGTCGAGATGACGAAAGAAGAATTAGTTGTAGAAGAATTGAACCAAGAGGATACGATTGTTTGCTGTGATTCAGACTCACACGTTGTCACGTCCGAAGAAGAGTTCCAAGAATTGCTCAAAGGGTTGCATTCGGAAGGGAAATTTTAATTAAAGCAGGGACTGGTGTCAGGGGCATCAGTCTTTTTTTGTGGAAATAAATAGCGTATAATAATGTGCAAGGAGGAATGGAAATGAAGTTAGGACAATTAGGCATCACGGGCCAAAAGTTAGTCATTCAAGGCGGCATCACTTTGTTAGTCGGGGTGCTGCTGTTGTTGTTTGGGACGCGGGTGCCTGAAGTAAGTATTTTGGCTTTTTTATATGTGTTGATTTTTTCGGCGTTGGGCGATATTGTCATGCGTTTATTTGGCAAACAGCGTTCGAATGATCACGTCCTTATTGCAGGCATCAAGTTGGTATTGTTATGTTGGTTGGCCAATAGCCGCGTAGCAACCGATGTACCGATTTATTTAATTGCCATTGTCATCGGGCTAGATCAACTGTTGTATGCATTTATCAATTTGATGACCTATTACTTGTATGTGAAAGAAAAAGTTCGGCCACGTTTGCGTTATTTGGTAGATGGTGTGTGGAAAGGGATGCTAGGGATTACGTCTTTATTTTCTTCGACTGGAAAAGCGGATTTTCAATTGCTTGTGATGGGATTGTATTTAGTAACATATGGATTCGGACAAGTAAGAGATGGCCTGTTTTTTGGTGCGCAACCTAAAAACAATTTGAAACGCCGCGTACGCGTTAGTTTGCCGCTTGCGTTAGCCGCGTTAATTCCGCGTAGAACGCTACAAAAAATCAATGACTTTTTGCAAGAAAATGCGGAACAAGACATTGCCGTCGCGTATAATATTGCAAAAACAACGATGGAAACGTCCGATTTGGAGTTGTTGGTGCATGTGACGGAAGAAGGATTCGGTGTCATGGGGCATGTGGATATTGCGTATCAAGGAGTGGTCATTGCCTTTGGAAACTACGATCCTGACTCAGAATCGTTTTTTGGTGCGGTGGGAGATGGCGTATTGTTCAAAGCTGACAAGGCTGCGTACATTGAATTTTGCAAAAAAGAAACACATTCGACCTTGCTTGGTTACGGAATTCATTTGACCAATGAACAACGCGAAGCGGTGGAGCAGCAATTGGCAGAAATTGAGGCGCTAACGATTCCGTGGGACCCACCAGCAAAAGAAACGCCGACATTTGCCTTCAAGCTTCGCCACGAAATAGGGGCATCATTATTCAAGTTTACGCAATCTAAATTCAAGCGTTATTTTGTATTGTCAACGAATTGCGTATTGCTAGCCGATTCGATTGTCGGGCGTGCAGGAACGGATATTTTGAGTAGTAAAGGGTTTATTTCGCCCGGAACTTATCAACATTATTTGGATGGCGAATTCGAAAAGCCGAACAGCCTCGTCGTCGCAAAACGGATTTATAAGTAAAAGCAGAGCAGTCAATCTGCATCAAATGTTCATTTGCACGTGTTATTTGTGAAAACGCACAATTATTGACGTGTATTTTAAGCGATTTCGTGGTAGAATATTAACACAGTAATCATTTTGGAGGGAAATTATGTTTAACGAAAAAGATTTATTAGCAGTCAATACGTTACGTGCGTTGAGTGTGGATCAAATTGAAGCAGCCAATTCAGGGCATCCAGGATTGCCGTTGGGCGCTGCGCCAATGGCGTATGCATTGTGGGCAGGACACTTGAATGTGGATGCGAAGCACTCAGACTGGCTCAACCGTGACCGCTTTATTTTGTCAGCAGGACATGGTTCAGCGTTATTGTATAGCTTGTTGCATACAGCTGGTTTTGATGTGACGATTGAAGACTTGAAGCAATTCCGTCAATTAGGTAGCAAAACGCCAGGACATCCAGAAGTTGGACACACACACGGCGTTGAAGCGACGACAGGACCTTTAGGTCAAGGGATTGCGCAAGCGGTCGGTATGGCGATGGCTGAAGCGCATTTGGCAGCTCAATACAATACAGCTGACCATGCGGTCATCGATCATTTTACGTACGCATTGTGCGGCGATGGCGATTTGATGGAAGGCATTGCGTACGAAGCATGCTCATTAGCTGGAAAATTACAACTTGGCAAATTAGTCGTCTTATACGATTCAAACGACATTTCATTAGATGGCGATTTGGATCAAGCTTTCGTGGAAGATATTAAGGGACGTTTTGAATCACAAGGCTGGCATTATTTGCGTGTGGAAGAGGGTAACGACTTGAATGCCATTTCTCAAGCGATTGAAGCAGCTAAAGCACACACAACTCAACCAACGATTATCGAAATCAAAACAGTCATCGGCTATGGCGCACCAAAAGCAGGCACATCAGCGGTTCACGGCGCACCTTTAGGCGAAAAAGACTGGAACGCAACGAAAGAAGTGTACGGTTGGACAGCACCAGCTTTCACCGTGCCAGCCGAAGCACAAGCACTATTCGCCGAAAAAGTTCAAGCACGCGGCGCGCAAGCATACGCAAACTGGGCAACTTTATTCGAAGCGTACAAAGCAGCCAACCCTGAATTAGCTCAACAATTAGTGGATGCTTTTGCAGGAAAATTACCTGCAAACTACGACAAAGGTTTGGAATTATTAAGCGCGGATACGAAAGCCGACGCAAGCCGTAATTCAAGTAGCAAAGCGATCCAAGCCCTCGGTGCAAATGTGCCATTTTTCTGGGGGGGGTCAGCGGACTTATCTGGTTCTAACAAAACGATGAACGATAGCGACCAAGATTTCATGCCAGACAACTACAAAGGACGCAACATTTGGTTTGGCGTGCGTGAGTTTGCGATGGCAGCGATGATGAACGGAATTGCCTTACATGGCGGATCAAAAGTATATGGCGGAACATTCTTCGTCTTTACAGATTACTTGAAAGCAGCAGCTCGCTTGTCTGCATTGTCTAACTTGCCTGTTACTTATGTCATGACACACGACTCTATCGCAGTGGGTGAAGATGGCCCAACGCATGAACCAATCGAGCAATTGGCAGCTTTCCGCGCGTTGCCAAACTTCAACTTATTGCGCCCAGCTGACGTGAACGAAACTTTTGTCGCATGGAAAATTGCAGCAGAATCACAAACGCGTCCAAGCATGTTAGTCTTAACGCGCCAAAACTTACCTGTATTGGCAAATTCACAAACATTAGCTGAAGAAGGCGTCCGCAAAGGAGCTTACGTCATTTCGCCTGCACAAAATGAAACACCAGAAGGTATTTTGTTAGCGACAGGTTCAGAAGTTGCCTTAGCCGTTGAAGTTCAAGCGCAATTACGTGAAAAAGGCGTAGACGTTTCAGTCGTTTCAATGCCAGCATTCAACTTATTCGATGAGCAGTCTGCAGCTTACAAAGAAAGCGTCTTGCCAAGCGCTGTTCGCAATCGTCTTTCTATCGAAATGGCTTCAACATTCGGTTGGGCAAAATATATCGGCTTAGACGGCGTTGCAGTCGGCATTGATACTTTCGGAGCATCAGGTCCAGCGAACGCAGTCATGGCAAAATTCGGATTCACTGCCGAAGCCATTACCGCTAAATACTTAGAAGCATTCGGAAAATAATGAGTGATTGAAAGTTGGGATAAACATTCCCAACTTTTTTGTGTTATAATAGAAACATTATTAAAAACGAATAGGAGTAACTGTATGTTTCATTATCAAGATGACAGTTTAATGATGCACACCGATTTATATCAAATCAACATGTTAAAGACTTACTGGGATAACGGCATGGTCAATCGCCACGCCGTATTCGAGGCGTATTTTCGTTCGAATCCGTTTGGAAATGGCTACGCAGTGTTTGCAGGATTGGAGCGCTTAGTTGGCTACTTGAATCAATTGCGTTTTCAAGAAAGCGACTTAGATTATTTGCGTAGTTTGAATATTTATCCCGAAGCATTTATTGAGTATTTGGCGAATTTTGAATTTACGTGCGATGTGCGCATGATGAAAGAAGGCGAAGTTTGTTTTGCTGATGAGCCGCTCGTTCAAGTAGAAGGGCCGCTTGGGCAATGCCAACTGATTGAAACTGCCGTGTTGAATATTTTGAATTACCATACATTGATTGCGACGAAAGCCGCGCGCATTCGTTCAGTCATTGGCGAAAATGATAAACTATCCGAATTCGGTACGCGTCGCGCACAAGAAATGGAAGCGGCCATTTGGGGTACGCGTGCCGCTTATATTGGCGGCTGTGACGCAACTAGTAACGTACGCGCTGGCAAATTGTTCGGTATTCCAATTTCAGGTACGCACGCACATTCATTAGTACAAGCGTACCGCGATGAGTATGAAGCCTTCAAAGCTTATGCCAACTCGCATAAAGACGTGACCTTTTTGGTGGATACGTATGACACTTTGCGCTCAGGTGTGCCAACTGCCATTCGTGTCGCCAAAGAAATGGGTGACAAAATCAATTTTGTCGGCATTCGCATTGATTCTGGCGACATGGCGTATCAATCTAAACGTATTCGTGAACAACTTGACGAAGCCGGTTTTACCAAAACGCGCATCGTTGCATCGAACGACCTCGACGAAAAAACCATTCTCAACTTGCGGATGCAAGGCGCAAAAATTGACGATTGGGGTGTCGGGACGAAGTTGATTACCGCTTTTGACCAGCCATCACTCGGTGCCGTGTATAAACTCGTCAGTATTGAGGATGAAGCAGGCAATATGCAACCTACAATGAAAATTTCAAGCAACGCCGCAAAAATGTCTACACCAGGGGTCAAACAAGTATGGCGCATTACGCGCAATCGCGACGGAAAATCCGAAGGGGATTACATTGCATTTGTGACCGAGCGACCAGATTTGCTTGATTCGCTTTATATGTTTCACCCTGTGCATACTTACATCAACAAAACAGTTACGGATTTTACGGCGCGCCCATTATTATGCGATATTTATCAAGCGGGCAAATTAGTGTACGAATTACCAACATTGCAAGAAGTCAAACAATATGCGACCGAATCCATTGCCGCATTATGGGACGAATACAAGCGTATTTTGAATCCAGAGAAGTATCCAGTTGACTTATCACAACAACTTTACGACGCCAAAATGGACAGCATTAAAGAAATTCGCGAAATGGTTGAAGAACGCTTGAAACAAGCAGAACGAGGAGAATAGCAATGCGCGCATTACAACAACACATTATTGAAACTTTGAAAGTGCAACCGAGCATTGACCCACAAGCTGAAATTCGTCGTACACTTGATTTTTTGAAAGAGTATTTAAAGGCACATCCTTTTTTGAATGGGTATGTGTTAGGGATTAGCGGCGGACAAGATTCGACATTGGCGGGGCGATTAGCGCAGCTGGCAGTAGAAGAATTGCGCCAGGAAACAGGCGATGTGCGCTACCAATTTATTGCGGTTCGCTTACCTTACGGCGCCCAAAAAGACGAAGCCGACGCGCAAAGAGCTTTGGCTTTCATTCAAGCGGACAAAGTGATGACTGTCAACATCAAAGAAGCGACAGACGGTATGGTAGAAGCGTTACGCGCTGACGGCTTGGACGTGAGTGATTTTAATAAAGGGAATATTAAAGCGCGCCAACGTATGGTCGCACAATACGCGATTGCTGGTCAAATCGGCGGCGCGGTTATTGGGACCGATCACGCAGCGGAAAGCGTCACGGGATTTTTCACGAAGTTTGGTGATGGCGCGGCGGACATTATGCCGTTGTGGCGTTTGACAAAATCGCAAGGCCGCCAATTATTGCAAGCGTTGAACGCGCCTGAAGCCTTATATTTGAAAGTGCCGACGGCCGATTTGGAAGATAACAAGCCGCTAATTGCGGATGAAGACGCGCTCGGCGTTTCATATACCGATATTGATGCGTATTTGCGCGGCGAAACCATTTCAGAAGCCGCCGCTGAGACGATTGAATCTTGGTATTTGAAAACCGAACACAAACGTCACTTGCCGATTACGGTATTCGATACTTTTTGGAAAAAGTAAAAAAGGAGTGAGCTGAACGTATGATTATTCAGCTTTATTTGAAAATTTTAGTATCCGTGATTGTGTTGAGCGCTGTTTTGACGTACGGATTGATTCGTTTGGCGCATTTCAAACAATGGTACGACAAAGACTATCACGATATTAAAGGACGCCCAAAAGTGCCCGCTCTTGGAGGTGTGGCGCTTTTTATCAGTTTTTGGGTGGGAATTTATTTATTGTTGCCAACTTTGGGATGGACGCGTTGGATGTCGGCTGTTTTAATTGGCTCGATTATTATTGTTGTGACGGGACTTTTTGATGATGCAGTGGAATTGTCACCGCTCCAAAAATCGTTCGGCATTTTATTAGCCGCAAACGTCATCTATTTTATGGGGAACATTACGTTTTCATCGCAGTTGTTGCCACATTTGGCGAAAGATTGGTTTCATGTCATTGCGTATATGGCGACGATGTGCTGGATTTATTTTGTGACGAATGCGGTCAATTTGCTAGACGGTTTGGATGGATTAGCGAGCAGCGTGTCGCTTGTGAGTTTAGTGACGCTCGTCGGCATTAGTTATGCCTTCAGCCGCTCGTTGCAAGTCGCGATGTTCATGATGATGCTCGTCTTAATTGCAGCGATTCTCGGATTTTTGCCGTATAATTGGTATCGTGCCAAAATTTATTTAGGCGATACGGGCGCATTATTTATTGGGTTTATGTATGCGGTGTTGACCGTTTCTGGCTTGAAAAATGCGACTTTTTTTGCGTTGTTGGTGCCGATTATGTTGTATGTAGTGCCGATTTTTGATACAGGGTATGCGATGGTTCGGCGTTTGTTGACGGGCAAACCGGTGGCGCAAGCCGACAACGAGCATGTGCATCATCGCTTGTTGCGACTAGGCATTCCCGAAACGCAAGTGGTGTGGGTCATGATTGGCGTGACGCTGCTGTTTTCTGTGTTGGCTGTGTTGACGCACATTTATCCTGAATGGCGCGCTATTTTGTTGAGTGTGATTATCGGGCTCGTTGCGGGTTTAATTATTGGTATGTGGCAACTTGCAAAATGGCTCAATAAATAAAAAAACGATGCACAACAAGCATCGTCTTTAGTCTAAATAGTCTGTTATTTTTTGGAGTTCGGCTACGTTTAAGGGGCGATATGCGCCGCTTTCTAAAGTTGGATCGAGCGTTAAGTTGCCGAATGAGAGCCGCTTGAGATGGGTGACTTTTTTGCCTACGCACAAAAACATTTTGCGGACTTGATGAAATTTGCCTTCGGAAAGCGTAATGTGCGCAGTGTGCAGCCCCAAAATGGTCAACGAAGCGGGTTGGCAAACGGTACCGTCGTGAAAGATAATCCCGCGCTCAAAAGCAGCCACATCCGACGCTTCCAAAGGTTCTAAAGTTGTAACGGCGTATGTTTTAGCGACGTGGTTTTCAGGGAGCAATAGACGTAAGCTCAATGGACCGTTCGTTGTCAGTAACAGCAAACCTTCAGTATTGAAATCCAATCGCCCAATTGCGTACAAATCGGGATGGCGATCTTCAGGCCGAATCAAGTCCATAATCGTTGGATGTTGGCGATCGGAATTGGCGGTGACGACGCCTTTTGGTTTGTTGAGCATGTAGTAATGTTGTTTTTCGCCAAAAATGCGTTGCCCGTCAACTTCAATGATTTGCAAATGGCTGTCGACATTTTGCTTGAGTGCGTGTGGAATACGGCCGTTGACGGTAATGAGTTGGCGTTTGTAAAGGGAATTGACTTCTTTTTTGGTGAGAGAAAGGGTTGTGTAAAGTAATTTATCTAATCGCATAATGGACTCCTTTTATTTGAAATCATTGTAGCGGTTGTCAGACTGGAAGTAAAGTGGAATAAATGTTAAGATGAGTAAATATTATGAAAAAGGAGTACATCAATGTTTTTAGGATGGAATGAAATTAAGTTTAATAAATTGCGTTACGGGTTAATTGTTGGCGTGATGAGTTTAGTTGCGTATCTCGTCTTTTTTTTGACGGGGTTATCGTACGGATTGGCGCAAGATAATCGTTCGGCGATTGATATGTGGCAAGCGGAGGGCGTATTGTTAGCGGAAGATGCCAACGGCTTATTGACGTTATCACGTATTGATGATGCAACCGTTCAATCCTTAGAAAATGAATCAATCGCGCCAATTATGCAATTGTCACTTGTTGCTTTTTACGGAGAAACACAGTTGACTGTTAATGGTTTAGGTGTGAAGCCAAATTCTTTTGTCGTGCCAGAAGTGTCAGCCGGAACCGCTGAAATCAAAGATAATGAAGTGATCGTAGACGAAAGTCTAAATACGGTTTACGGAATTCAATTAGGCGACACGATTGAAGTCACTTCTGCCAAATATCCGCTCAAAGTTGTCGGTTTTGTCAAAGAAGCTAAATTGAGTGTGCAACCTGTTGTGTACATGACCGCCGACCAACATCATCAAATTCGTTACGGCGACCAAGCAACCAAAGTGCCACATACACACAACTTGTTAGTCGTTAAATCGCCGTTAAAGGAATCGGTGCCAGAAGGCCTTATTTATTTTGATATTTCAACGTTTGTGGACGGCTTGCCAGGCTATAAGGCGCAAGTGTTGACATTCGGGTTTATGATTGGCTTTTTGATTGCGATTGCGGCGATTGTGGTGGGTATTTTTATGTATGTGTTGACATTGCAAAAAGTGTCGATTTTCGGCGTGATGAAAGCGCAAGGAATTTCAAGCGGGTACATCAGCAAGTCGGTCGTTGGGCAAACATTTTTATTGGCGACTGTTGCAGTTGGAGTGGGATTAGGCCTCGTTTATTTGACCGTGTTCTTTTTGCCAGAAAAAGTACCGTTCCAACATTTGGTTGCGTTTGAAGGCGCGGTGGGCGGTTTAATGATTGCGTGTGCGCTAATTGGCGCGATCTTCTCGCTCGGGACGATTCGCAAAATTGACCCGCTACAAGCATTGAATGGATAAGGAGTGCCGCATGGAAGCATTACAATTTAAGCAAGTAACGAAACAATTTTCAGACGGGAAGTCGTTCATTACGGCGTTGCACCCGACAGATTTTTCTGTCCAAAAAGGCGAATTTGTTGCCGTAATTGGACCGTCAGGCTCAGGGAAAAGTACCTTTTTGACGATTGCAGGCGGACTGCAGACGCCAACTTCAGGCGACGTGTTCATCGGTGGCGAATCAATGTATGCTTTGTCCGCCAAAAAACGTGAGCAATTGCGTTTGAACGAAATCGGCTTTATTTTGCAAGCGTCGAATTTAGTGCCATTTTTGACGGTGGAACAGCAGTTAGACCTTGTGGACCGCGTCGCGAAAAAAACAGCTAAATTATCAAGACAAGAGCTATTCGATACGTTGGACATTGACGATTTGCGCCACAAATATTCGCAAGATTTATCAGGCGGCGAACGTCAACGCGTGGCGATTGCGCGTGCGTTATACAATCAGCCGACGCTTATTTTGGCAGACGAACCGACCGCTAGTTTAGATTCAGAACGCGCGTATGAAGTTGTCAAATTACTCGCGCATCAAACGAAAACTTACGAAAAAGCGACGATTATGGTAACGCACGACAAACGATTGTTGTCCTACTGTGACCGCGTATTTGAAATGAAAGACGGCGTACTTACAGAAGTTTAGCCGACTAAAAAAGGAAGAAACCGATGGCAAAAGATAAAATTATTGTAAAAGGTGCGCGTTCGCACAATTTGAAAAATATTAACGTAGAAATTCCGCGCGACCAATTAGTCGTAGTAACAGGACTTTCAGGCTCAGGCAAAAGTTCGCTCGCTTTTGATACGCTATATGCGGAAGGGCAACGTCGTTATGTCGAAAGTTTATCGGCGTATGCCAGACAATTTTTGGGGCAAATGGACAAACCAGACGTTGATTCCATTGAAGGATTGAGTCCCGCCATTTCCATTGACCAAAAAACGACGAGCCACAATCCGCGCTCAACAGTCGGAACCGTTACCGAAATTAACGATTACTTGCGTTTGCTTTACGCACGCGTGGGCGTCCCGTACTGTCCGAAACACAACGAACCAATTGAACGCCAAACGATTGAACAAATGGTCAACCGTATGTTAGAGTTACCTGAACGCACGCGCATTCAAATTTTGGCGCCATACATCCGCGACCAAAAAGGTCAACATACGAAAGTCCTCGAAAAAATCGCTAAAGATGGTTTTGTGCGTGTGCGCGTTGACGGCGATATGTATGACATTAGTGAAGTGCCTGAACTTTCCAAAACAAAAAAACATTCCATTGACGTTGTAGTTGACCGAATTGTGATTAAAGACGATATTCGTTCGCGCTTATTTGATTCGGTTGAAACAGCATTGCGGTTGGCAAATGGACATATGGTAGTCGATGTCATTGATGGCGAGCCACTTTATTTTAACGAGCATTTTGCGTGTTCGCACTGTGATTTTACCGTTGATGATTTAGAGCCGCGTCTATTTTCGTTTAATGCGCCATTCGGTGCATGTTCAAGCTGTGATGGCTTAGGCGCGCGTTTGACCGTTGATGAAGAATTAGTCATGCCCGATACATCTTTGACGATTCAGCAAGGTGTTTTTGCAGCGTGGGCGCCGATTAGTTCGACGTATTATATGAGCATGCTGGAGCAATTTTGTACCGCTTATGGCATCCCGCAAAATGTTCCCTTTAACGAGCTGTCTGCGCAACATCAGCACGTCCTAAAATATGGCGACCCTAATTTTACTTTCAAATTTACCCATGAGCCGATGTCAGGCGGATTGCGTACGGTTGATCAAGTATTTGAAGGCGTCTTGAATAACATTGACCGCCGTTACCACGAAACGAGTTCGGAATATACGCGCGAAGTGATGCGCCAATACATGACCGAATTGCAGTGCCCGACGTGTAAAGGACAACGCCTAAACCCAACGGCACTTTCCGTTCGTGTCGGCGACAAAAATATTGCGCAAGCAACCGAGTTATCGATTGGCGATGCGCTAGCGCATTTTGAAAAGTTGACTTTTTCGCCGAGCAATGAGATGGTGGCGCGTCCAATTATTAAGGAAGTGTGCGATCGATTGCAGTTTTTGAATAATGTTGGATTGGAATATTTGACGTTGAGTCGCGTCGCAGGATCGTTATCGGGTGGCGAAGCGCAACGTATTCGTTTAGCGACGCAAATTGGCTCCAACTTGAGTGGTGTGTTGTATATTTTGGACGAGCCATCAATCGGCTTGCATCAACGCGACAACGCACGTCTCATCCAATCACTCGAAAAAATGCGCGATTTGGGCAACACGTTAATCGTCGTAGAACATGACGACGAAACAATGTTGACGGCCGACTATATTATCGACATCGGACCTGGCGCTGGCGAGCACGGCGGACAAATCGTCGCTCAAGGCACACCGCAAGAAGTCATGCAAAATCCAAACTCCTTAACAGGCAAGTATTTGGCCGGTATCGAAAAAATTCCTGTTCCGCAAGCGCGCCGCACAGAAGACAAAGGCTGGGTCGAAATTAAAGGCGCCACCGAAAACAACTTGAACAATGTCACCGCCAAATTCCCTATCGGACGCTTAACTTGCGTGACGGGCGTGTCAGGTTCAGGCAAAAGTACGCTCATTAACCGTATTTTGAAAGTAGCACTATCCCAACGCTTAACAAGTACCAAAGAACGCGCAGGTGCGTTTAAGTCGATTGCTGGCTACGAAGGATTGGACAAAGTAATCGACATTGACCAAAGTCCAATTGGGCGCACGCCGCGCAGTAATCCAGCGACTTATACGAGCGTATTCGATGATATTCGCGACTTATTTTCACAAACAAACGAAGCAAAAATTCGTGGCTATAACAAAGGTCGCTTCAGTTTCAACGTCAAAGGCGGCCGCTGTGAAGCGTGTGCGGGTGGCGGTATTAATAAAATTGAAATGCACTTTTTGCCAGATGTGTACGTTCCGTGCGAAGTGTGTAAAGGGCATCGTTACAATTCCGAAACACTCGAAATTAAAT
Organism: Aerococcaceae bacterium; assembly: GCA_030525795.1. Lineage (GTDB taxonomy): Bacteria > Bacillota > Bacilli > Lactobacillales > Aerococcaceae > Abiotrophia. The sequence goes on from JAUNEB010000001.1 coordinate 126,216, forward strand.
ACAAAGGTAAAAATATTTCTGAAGTGTTAGATTTGACGATTGATGATGCGGTAGAATTTTTTGCAGCGATTCCTAAAATCAAACGCAAATTGCAAACGCTGCTCGATGTGGGGCTTGGCTACGTGCGTCTAGGACAATCCGCGACGACGTTGTCAGGCGGTGAAGCACAACGAATGAAGTTGGCGTCTGAATTACAACGCGTGTCGACAGGCAATACGTTTTACATTTTGGACGAGCCAACGACGGGATTACACGCGCACGATATTCGGCGCTTGTTGCAAGTCATTGATCGTCTTGTGGAGGCGGGCAATACCGTTGTCGTCATCGAGCATAACTTAGAAGTTATTAAAACCGCCGATTACATTATCGATTTGGGCCCTGAAGGCGGCGTCAAAGGCGGGCACATTATCGCCACAGGCACTCCAGAAGAAGTTGCCCAAGTTGAAGGAAGCTTTACGGGCCACTACTTGAAAAAAATATTGCACAAAACTGAATAAACTACACCTATTGAAAACATCACACCTTAAAAAGTGTGGTGTTTTTTTGGCGAATTGACGCAAAAAACAAACAAAAAGCCCTTGCAAGCTTGCTTGCAAGGGGCGTGACGCTTAATTATTAAACGCGTTCAACTTTACCAGATTTCAACGCACGTGCAGAAACCCAAACTTTTTTAGGTTCTCCATCTACTAAGATGCGTACTTTTTGTAAGTTAGCGCCGAAGCGACGTTTAGTTTTGTTCATTGCTTTTGAGCGTGAATTACCAGATCTCGCTTTACGACCGGTTACGAAACATACTTTAGCCATCGTTATTCCTCCTTTATTCATCAGCAGAGAGTGTCGTCTGCTTGTCATACTAAATAAATTTAACATAAATTGGCCGTTCTGACAAGTGAAAAATGCAAATTCCTCGCATTTCCTTTGCAAAAAAGTAAGAATTTATACTAAAAAGGGTGCGAGATAGACAGATTTATGCTAAACTATTAAACGAGGACATCTGAAAAAAGGAGGAACAGCTTATGTCAATCAAAATTCAAACACCAGAAGGTCAAATTACGTTGGCCAACAATGTCATCGCCACAGTAGTCGGGGCAGCTGTCACAGACAACTACGGCGTTGTCGGAATGGTCAGCAAAAACATTTTACGGGACAACTTCATCGAAATTTTAGGAAAAGAAAATTATTTCAAAGGCGTAGTCATTTCACAAAATGGCGACGATATTGAAGTGGATGTGTATATTCTAGTTTCTTACGGCACAAAGATTTCGGTTATTTGTAAAAACATTCAGCAAGCAGTCAAATACAATGTTGAGCAATTACTCGGCTTTGAAATTCACAAAGTAGACGTCCATGTTCAAGGCGTCAAAGTCGACTAATTAACACGAGGAGGATTTATTTTGGAATTAAAACAATTAACGGCGCAATCGTTTCGCGCGATGATTATTGCGGGTGCGGAAAGATTGACGGCGAATGTGGATTTAATTAATGCGCTGAACGTTTTTCCAGTGCCGGACGGTGATACAGGAACGAATATGAACATGTCGTTCGTTTCAGGAACAGACAATTTGAAACAAAGCAAAGCCGAGCATGTCGGCGAATTGGCAAGTGCATTGGCAAAAGGATTGTTAATGGGCGCTCGCGGTAATTCTGGCGTTATTTTATCGCAAATTTTCCGTGGATTTTCGCAAGCTATCAAGGAAAAAGAAACTTTGAATGCGCAAGAGTTTGCAGCGGCTTTTTCAGGTGGGGTAGCTTCGGCTTATAAAGCGGTCATGAAACCTGTTGAAGGGACTATTTTGACCGTGGCGCGTGAATCAGCCATTCGTGGCGAGAAAAAAGCGCAAAAAACAGATAACATTATTGAAGTAATGAAATCAATCGTACGCGGCGCAAACGAAGCGCTCGAAAAAACGCCTGATTTATTGCCTGTTTTGAAACAAGTTGGCGTTGTCGATAGTGGCGGTAAAGGCTTGTTGTGCGTTTATGAAGGATTTTTGTCATCATTAACAGGCGAAACGATTGTCGACACAACGCATGAGCACGCACATTCTGGGCATTCACACGCGATTTTTGAAGCAACTAACGAAAATCCAATGTCGTTAGAAGATATTACTTTTGGCTTCTGTACGGAAATTATGGTACGTATCGGCCAAGGCGAAACCGTGACGAAAGCTTTTGATTATGAAGAATTCCGCAACACACTTGACCAAATGGGCGACTCTTTATTAGTGGTTGCAGATGACGAAATTGTCAAAGTTCACGTGCATACCGAAAATCCTGGACGCGTGATGCAACTTGGACAAGAAGTGGGCGAACTCATCAAAATCAAAGTGGATAACATGCGTGAGCAAGTGCGTGGCTTAGAAGCAGCGGACAAAGCCATGCAAACCGAGCAGCCGAAAGAGCGCAAACGGTACGCGATTATTGCGGTAGCAGCTGGCGAAGGGATTATGGAATTGTTCCGTTCAATTGGCGTTGAAGAAGTCTTGTCAGGCGGCCAAACAATGAATCCATCAACGGAAGATTTTGTGAAAGCCATTGAACGCGTCAATGCAGAGCGTATCATTTTGTTACCAAACAACAAAAACATCATTATGGCGGCGGAGCAAGCAGCGCAAGTATCTGAAATTCCAACAGTTGTTGTGCCGACGACGACGATTCCACAAGGGATTGCATCAATGTTAGGCTTTAACCCCGAGCAAACGATTGAAGATAACCAACAAGCGATGCACGAACAAGCGCGCGCGATTACGAGTGGACAAATTACTTACTCTATTCGTGATACAGAAATCGACGGTGTCACCATCAAAAAAGACGACTATCTCGGTTTAGTGGATAACAAAATCGTCGTATCAGTAGCGTCATTAGAAGATAGCTTGTTTGAAACAATGTCACGCATGATTGACGAAGATACCGAATTAGCAACGATTATTATTGGTGAAGACGGCGATGAAGCAATTGCGGCAGCAGTCATTGAGCGTTTAGAAGCGGCGTACGAAGACGTTGAAATCGAAATCGTCCAAGGACAACAACCCGTCTATCATTACATGATGTGGACTGAATAATATCAAAAAAGACTGGGCATTGCCTAGTCTTTTTGTGTGTTTAAGTAAGTTTCCAATGCCTCGCTGGCGTGTTCCCATTTTTCGAGGAGGTTGGCATGTTGGGATTCTGCTTGCAGGAGTTCTTCGTGGAGCTTGACGAGTGCGCTTTGGTCGTTTTGTTCGGATGCGCGCGCTAGTTGTTCGTGCAAGTGCTGAATGTGAGATTCTACGGTATCAATCTCTTGCAAAAATTGTTCCACACTCGATTCGAGTTTGCGTACTTCGCGTTTGAACGTTTTGCTTTGTTCGTAGTTGAGCTGGTCTGTTTTGGGTGTTTCGGAGCTAGTCGTGCTTTGTGTTGTCACGGATGTTTGTTGTGCTTTCTTTTTTTCGAGATAATAATCGTAATCGCCTAAGTACAAGGTCGTGCCTTCTGGAGAAAGCTCGATGATTTGTGTGGCGATGCGGTTAATAAAATAGCGGTCGTGCGAAACGAATAGCAATGTCCCGTCAAAATCAATGAGCGCTTCTTCCAAGACTTCTTTGCTATCAATATCCAAGTGGTTGGTCGGCTCGTCAAGTAGCAAGGTGTTGTCGTGTGCCATCGCAAGGAGCGCCAAACTTAATCGTGCTTTTTCGCCGCCGCTTAGCATGGAAACTTTTTTGTCGACGGATTCGCCCGAAAATAAAAAGCTGCCCAAGATGCTACGAATCACGCGCTCATCTAAGGTGTCGTGCGCTTGCCACAACGTTTGCAAGACGGATAACTGCGGATTCAAATGGTTAATCGATTGGTCGTAGTAGCCGATTTGGACGTTGGTGCCGAGCGTGACATGTCCAGAAAGCGCAGGCTGAGTGCCAATCAATGTCTTCAATAAAGTGGATTTGCCAATACCGTTCGGGCCGACAATCGCAATCGCTTCTTGTTTGCGCAAGTCAATTTCGATGGATTGCGCCAATGGCTGTTCGTAGCCGATACACAAATTGTTCGCTTCAATGACGCGTTCGCCGCTTTCTTTTTCCGCCAAAAATTGAATGCGCGGCGCTTTCGGGTCTTGTTTTGGTTTGGCGAGTTTGGTCATTTTTTCGAGTTGTTTGCGGCGGCTTTGTGCGCGTTTCGTCGTTGAGGCGCGGGCGATATTTTTTTGGACAAAGTCTTCGAGTTTTTGGATGGTCGCTTGTTGTTGTTCAAATTGTTTGAATTCTTGTTCGAGGCGGCGTTCTTTTTCTTCAACATAAAAAGAATAGTTGCCTTTATACGTGTGCAACGTTTGGTGGCGCAATTCGATGACTTGTGTGGCCACTTTATCCAAAAAATACCGGTCGTGCGATACGATGAGGAGTGCGCCTTTGTAGCCCGTCAAATATTGCTCCAACCACGCTAGCATTTGCATATCCAAGTGGTTCGTTGGCTCGTCCAAAATAAGCAAGTCGTAATCCATCAACAAAATTTGCGCTAACGCAAGGCGCGTTTTTTGACCACCAGAAAGGGTATCAACGGGTGTGTCGTAATTGGTCTCGTAAAAGCGAAACCCGTGTAAAACCGTGCGGATTTCGGATTCGATGGCGTAGGCATTTTTGGTAAGTAAGGTTTCTTGCAAGTTGTCGTACGTTTGGAGTGCTTTTTGGTAGGCGTCAGAATCGGTTTCTTCGGCGAGGAGCGCTAATGTGTCGGCTGCGTCTTGCGCTTGTTGGCGTAATTTGAGCGTTTCATCAAAGACGCTCAACATCTCGTCCCAAATAGTTCGCGTCGAATGTGTTGCGACGTGTTGCTCCAAATAGCCGATTTTTAAGTCTTTTGCTTTTGAAATGGTTCCTGCTGAAATCGGCTCGCTCCCCATAATTTGTTTAATTAATGTGGATTTGCCAGCGCCGTTACGTCCGACGAGCGCAATGCGATCTTGCGTTTGAATGCTGAACGACACATTTTCAAACAACGTGACGTCGGCAAATTGGCGACTGACTTGATGTGCTTGTAATAATAGCATAACAATCTCCTTTTTTATTTGTCGAGTTTTATTGTAGCACAATGCCCGCATCAAAAAAAGTAATCGTGAAAAATTGCATATTCTTATACCAAAACAGATGACAATCTTTGTGAAAAAATGTTATAATCAATTTAAGTCTGGCTCAAAACGCCGATAATAAAACATTTTAATTGTGAAAGAGGGAAATAACTATGATGAAAGAGATTCCACGCGCAACCGCAAGGCGTTTGCCAATTTATCACCGTTACTTGCGTTTTTTACATAATGCTGGCAAAAAACGCATTTCGTCAACTGAATTAAGTGATGCTGTCAAAGTAGATAGCGCCACAATTCGTCGCGATTTTTCATATTTTGGGGCGTTAGGCAAGCGCGGTTATGGCTACGATGTCGATTATTTGTTGGACTTTTTTAGCAAAACATTGAACCAAGATCGTCTGACAACGGTCGGCTTGATTGGTGTCGGAAAGTTGGGGAATGCGCTATTGAATTACAACTTCCGCAAAAATAATAACGTCCGCGTCGGTGCCGCATTCGACGTCAATAAAGATATTGTTGGTACGATTATGTCAGGCGTTCCTGTTTATTCAATGGATGACTTAGAAACGCAAATTGAAGCACAAGATATTGAAATTGTGATTTTGACCGTGCCGCAAGAAACAGCGCCAGCCGTAGTTGAGCGCTTAGTCACGTCAGGTGTCAAAGGTATTTTGAACTTTACGCCGCTACGTTTTGACGTACCGCGTTCTGTCCGCGTGCAAAATGTCGACTTAACAACCGAATTACAAACGTTGATTTATTTCATCGATAGCAACTTAGATGATGGCGAAGACGAAGTCTTTTTCTAATTTGACTATCTTTGACAAAAAACTTGCATTTTCTGAATAGATAAGGTAAGATAATACATAGTTTTAGCACTCTTTTGCTAAGAGTGCTAATTTTTTAAGAGGAGGAACATCGATGTTAAAACCATTAGGCAAACGCGTAGTGATTGAATTCGCTGCGAAAGAAGAAAAAACAGCAGGCGGCTTAGTGTTGCCAACGGCTTCAAAAGAACAACAACAATACGGACAAATTGTGGCTGTCAGCCAAGAAGTGAGCGATTCAGGCGAAGTAAAAATTGGCGACCAAGTCGTGTTTGAATCTTTTGCAGGCGCGACTATTAAACACGAAGGCAAAGAGTTGCTCGTTATCGATATTGAGCACGTTGTGGCGGTTATTAGCTAATGGATAAACGTCAACGACAAGGTGTCGGTATTTTATTAGGGTTACTGATTGGAGCCGTCATGCGGAATATCCCGCTAGGCCTACTTATCGGCACAGGTATTGCGGGCGCCGTGACGCTATGGCAATATCGCAACAAAAAATAAAGGAGTACGAAACATGGCAAAAGAATTGAAATTTTCAGAAGACGCACGCGCAGCTTTATTGCGTGGGGTGGATATTTTAGCAAATACGGTCAAAACAACTTTAGGGCCAAAAGGGCGCAACGTCGTTTTGGATAAAACATACGGCTCTCCATTGATTACAAATGACGGCGTGACTATCGCGCGCGAAATCGAATTGGAAGACCGTTTTGAAAATATGGGTGCGCAATTAGTGTTGGAAGTTGCCAGCAAAACAAACGACATCGCAGGAGACGGCACGACAACAGCAACTGTTTTGACACAAGCAATCGCCCGCGAAGGAATGAAAAATGTGACGGCAGGCGCAAACCCAGTCGGCATTCGTCGCGGTATCGAAAAAGCAACTAAAGCAGCCGTTGAAGCATTGAAAGAATTGGCAATTCCAGTTACTACAAAAGAAGCTATCGCGCAAGTTGCAAGCGTATCTTCAGGCGACGACGCAATTGGTGCCTTAATTGCAGACGCAATGGAGCGTGTAGGAAACGACGGCGTCATCACCATCGAAGAATCTAAGTCAATCGAAACGGAATTATCTGTTGTTGAAGGGATGCAATTTGATCGCGGTTATTTGTCACAATACATGGTATCTAACAGCGAAAAAATGATTGCCGAACTCGACAATCCCGTCATTTTCTTGACAGATCGCAAAATTACCAATATCCAAGACGTGTTGCCTTTATTAGAAAGCATCATGCAATCAGGTCGTCCATTGTTAATTATCGCAGAAGATGTGGACGGCGAGGCGTTGCCGACATTAGTATTGAACAAATTACGTGGCACATTGAACGTCGTTGCTGTTAAAGCACCAGGTTTTGGTGATCGTCGCAAAGCGATGTTAGAAGACATTGCCATTTTGACCGGCGCAACGGTTATTTCAGAAGAATTAGGCTTTGAGCTAAAAGACGCCACACCTGAACATTTAGGACACGCTGGAAAAGTGACCGTTTCTAAAGATTCAACCACCATCGTAGAAGGTTCAGGCGATAAACAAGCCATCGCTAACCGCATCGCCGTCATTAAAGCGCAATCTGAAGAAACTACTTCTAGCTTTGACAAAGAAAAATTACAAGAACGCCTTGCAAAATTAGCTGGTGGAGTTGCCGTCATCAAAGTCGGTGCCGCAACCGAAACCGAACAAAAAGAACGCAAATTACGCATTGAAGACGCCTTGAACGCAACGCGTGCAGCCGTTGAAGAAGGTATTGTCGCAGGCGGGGGTACAGCATTAGTAAGCATTCAAGAAGTGGTTGCCGCAGTTCAAGCAGAAGGCGACGAAGCAACGGGTGTCCGTATTGTGGCACGCGCGCTTGAAGAACCCGTTCGCCAAATTGCAGCTAACGCTGGTAAAGAAGGTTCTGTCATCGTTGACACGTTACGCCGCTCCGAAAAAGGAATCGGTTATAACGCCGCAACCGACGTTTTTGAAAATATGATTGAAGCAGGTATCGTCGACCCAATGAAAGTGACCCGTTCTGCTTTACAAAATGCAGCCTCTGTCGCAGCGCTATTACTAACAACTGAAGCAGTTGTCGCTGAAATTCCAAAAGAAACACCAGACATGAGCGGAATGGGCGGCGGCATGCCAGGCATGATGTAATCCAATCCCCAAAAAAGCTGAGCATTTTGCTCGGCTTTTTGCAGTCAAAAGTTGAATTTTTGGCAAATAAACAGTAGAATAAAGAGAGTAGGAAAGGAGCCGTATTATGATTATTGACTTACATTCACATCTTTTACCAGGATTAGACGACGGACCAAAAACGCTTGAAGAATCTATCAAGTTAGCAAAATTAGCCGTCAGCGAAGGAATTCGCTACTCCGTCTTAACGCCACATTCCCCTTACAAAAAAAATAGCAACACCGCCTCCGAAGTAATTTCAGCAACAGAAACATTGAAAGCCGCGTTGCAAGCAGAAAATATCCCTCTCAAAATTTACGCATCGCAAGAAATTGAAATTACCAAAGATTTCTTGGACGATTTTGAAGACGACCAATTATTATCATTGGATGGCAGAGGCAAGTATTATCTCCTCAAACTCCCAGAGAAAAAGTTGACAGAACACGTATTTGAAGTGTTGGAAGAATTATTGATTGAAGGCATTACGCCGATTATTTCTAATCCAGAGCAACATCCAGCGTTTATGGATGACGTCAACCAACTGTACGACTTAGTTGCGGCTGGCTGCATCGCCCAATTATCAGCAGCGTCTTACATGGGAGAACACGGACCAGAAATTCAAGACTTAGCGTACCAAATGCTCGAATTGAACTTAGTTCACTTAATCGCATCCGATGCGCACGAAGTATCGCCACAAGCATTCAATTTGAAAAAAGCATTCGTCAAAATTCAAAACGTCTACGGCACAGAAACCGCGCGCTATTTACATGAAAATGCCCGCCTCGTATTCAATGGCGAACCAATCAATCGCCGCACGCCGGAGGAAAGTGAAGTAAAGGCTAAGAAACGCTTTTTAGGAATTTTTTAGAAAGTAAGATGAACAGAAGTTTCGGCTTCTGTTTTTTTGCATTTATGTAACAAAAGTGTGAGCGGTTTGTAACAGAAAAAGCTTGACAAACGGCGTAATAAAGAGGAAAATATTTGGTGATTGCATAAAAAATAATTCTTGTATTCTTTTTTATAAATAATGATGATTAAACTCAATATTAAGGAGAGATGCTGGATGCGACGATCCACCAAACGACTAATATTAATAACTTTAGATGTGCTCATGATTGTACTAGCGATGTTAACAAGTATGAACTTCGTTGAATTGTTCACGACCGTTCCCTTGAGATTTTTATTGAAGGCAACGATTGTGGCAGTTATCGTCTATTTAATCGTATCTATTAGAATGCGTGTCTTTTCAATTTTGACACGCTATACAGACGTCAAAACACTTACATTAGTAGGGGCTTGTTTAGTGGCGGCGCATATTGCGGTTATATTTGCGGCTATGACATTAATGGAAGCTTTTAGTTATCGATTTGTTTTCTTGTCGTTTATTTTCTCTTTTATTTATACCGTAACGCCTCGCATTGTGTGGCGTGGATTACACGAACGTCAGCATCGTCAAGCGCGCCATGACAAAAAAATGCGTACATTAGTTGTAGGTGCCGGCTCAGGTGGGAATTTATTCATTAGCACCGTACTATCAACCGGAACAGATATTGATATTATTGGCGTTGTCGATAACGATGAGAATAAACAAGGGACATATATTCAAGGCAAAAGAGTGCTTGGAACGCGACAAGATATTCCGCATATTGTGCGCGAATTTGAAGTTGAACAAGTGACGATTGCGATTCCGTCGATTTCGGCTTCAGAAAAGGAAAAAATTGTTGAAATGTGTAATGAATTGGGAATTAAAGCGAACACCATGCCGAACGTGGAAGACATCATTCTTGGCAAAGTGTCCACTCAAACATTAAAAGAAATTGACGTCGCCGATTTGTTAGGACGCGATGAAGTCGTCTTAGACCAAACAGAATTAGGAAGCTATTTTGCTGAAAAAACATTGCTAGTAACAGGCGCTGGCGGCTCTATCGGCTCAGAAATTTGTCGTCAAGTATTGAAATTCAAACCTAAAAAATTATTGTTATTAGGACACGGTGAAAACTCCATTTATTTAATTCATCGTGAATTGACAGGCAAATACGGTAAAGACGTAGAAATTATTCCAATCATTGCGGATATTCAAGATCGCGCGCTGATTTTTGAGATTATGGCGACGTATCAACCGAATGTTGTATATCATGCAGCAGCGCACAAACATGTTCCTCTCATGGAATTAAATCCTCAAGAAGCCGTCAAAAATAATATTTTTGGGACAAAAAATGTTGCTGAAGCAGCAAAAGCTGCGAACGTCGAAAAGTTCGTCATGGTGTCCACTGATAAAGCCGTCAACCCGCCAAATGTCATGGGGGCTTCAAAACGAATTGCTGAAATGATTATTATGGGATTGAATGAAGCAACGGGCACCCAATTTTCTGCGGTACGTTTCGGGAATGTATTAGGTAGTCGCGGAAGTGTTGTCCCACTTTTTAAAGATCAAATTGCTAAAGGTGGGCCACTAACGGTGACAGATTTTAGAATGACGCGTTACTTTATGACGATACCAGAAGCAAGCCGTTTAGTGATTCAAGCAGGTTACTTGGCAAAAGGTGGCGAAGTATTCATTTTGGATATGGGAAAACCTGTTCAAATTTTGGAATTAGCACGTAAAGTAATCAAATTAAGTGGATATACCGAAGACGAAATCAAAATCGTTGAAACAGGTATTCGACCAGGCGAGAAATTATACGAAGAATTGCTTTCTACAGAAGAACGTGTAAGCGAACAAGTTTATGACAAGATTTTTGTAGGCCGCGTGACAAACTACGATTGGCAATATGTCATGGACTACATTCAGCAGTTACCAACTTTAAGTGATGACGCCCTTAAAGTAAGCCTCATTGACTTTGCAAAACAGGAGTAAACAATGTATTTAATTATCAAACGAGTTGCCGATTTTTTGTTAGCAAGTGTGGCGCTTATTATACTAAGCCCCTTATTTATTGCGATTGCGATTTGGATTAAGGTTGATTCTAAAGGCCCTGTACTATTCAAACAGCAACGCGTCGGCAAAAATAAACAATTATTCAATATCTATAAGTTTCGATCAATGTATGTGGATGCCCCAAAAGATATGCCAACACATATGCTTGAAAATCCTACAGCAATGATTACAAAAGTTGGCGCTCTTTTGCGGAAAACAAGTTTAGATGAATTGCCGCAGTTACTCAATATTTTCAAAGGGGATATGGCGTTTGTTGGACCAAGACCTGCCCTTTGGAATCAAGACGATTTAATTGCCGAGCGCGACAAGTACGGCGCTAACGATGTACGCCCTGGTTTAACAGGATGGGCACAAATTAACGGGCGCGATGAACTCGAAATAGATGTGAAAGCAAAATTAGACGGCTATTACGTGGCGAATATGAGTTTTTTGTTCGATGTCAAATGCTTCCTTGGAACATTCGTAAGTGTTGTCAAAAGTGACGGCGTCGTTGAAGGTGGCCCGAAAAACAAAGCGGAGAGATAATCATGAAAAAAATATTAGTCACAGGTGCAAATAGTTATATCGGGCGAAGTTTTATGGCACACGTTGCGCAGGCGACAGATTGTATTGTAGATGAACTCGATGTGCGTGATAATCAATGGCTACAAGCAGATTTTTCAGCGTATGATACGATTTTTCATGTGGCGGGTATCGCGCATTTTTCAAAAGATGAAAGTCAAAAAGACCTCTATTATCAAGTGAATACACAGTTGACAGCGGACATTGCTCAAAAGGCAAAGAGTGATGGAGTCCGACAATTTATTTTCATGAGTAGCATTATTGTGTACGGAGACAGCACGGCGCAATCACGCGTGATTACGCCTGATACGCCGCTTACACCGAGCGATTTTTATGGAGATAGCAAATGGCAAGCTGAGCAAGCTTTACGTGCGCTAGAAGATGCGTCATTTTTAGTGACCATTATTCGTCCTCCGATGATTTATGGAAAAAATTCTAAAGGAAATTATCCGCGTTTGGCAAATTTAGCTAAAAAAGTGCCATTTTTTCCGAATATTCGCAATGAAAGAAGTATGTTGCATGTAGATAATTTGTGTGAATTGGTGTACCAAGTATCTATTCGCCAATTATCAGGAACATTTTTTCCGCAAAATAAGGAATATGTATGTACGGCAGACTTAGTACAATCGATTGCTCGTCAACACGGCAAAAAAGTGTGGCTAACAGGTTTATTCAATCCTGCTATTCGGCTGTTATTCAAGTTTGATGTTATCAAAAAAATGTTTGGCAATCTTGTCTACGAAAAACAAATGAGCCAATATGCGTTCGATTACCAATTGAGAACATTTGAGGAGTCCATTCAATTAACTGAGCAAGCGAGGTAATTCGATGAAAAAAGCACTGATCGTCGCGTCTGTCGCGTCAATGATTGAACAATTTAATTTGAATAACATTGAGTTGTTGCAACAGTTAGGCTACGAAGTACATGTCGCAACGAATTTTGTTGCGCCCGGCAATATTTCTGCCCAAAAAGCGCACGAATTGGCAAAAAGCCTTGAACAACAAGGTGTTTTTTGTCATGAAATCAGTTTTCATCGCAGTCCATTCCGATGGCAAAACTTGCAAGCATTCAAACAGTTGAATGCCTTAGTAAAAAAAGAACAATTTACGTTAATTCATAGCCACTCGCCGATTGGCGGCATTTTGGCACGCATCGTAGGTAAACTAAATAAAGTACCGCGCAATGTGTATACCGCGCACGGATTCCATTTTTTCAAAGGGGCTCCGTTAGTGAATTGGCTCGTATATTATCCGATTGAATGGTGCATGTCTTGGTTGACGGATGAACTGATAACTATTAACCAAGAAGATTATCAACGTGCCCAACAACATTTTAAGGTGAAAAAAATATTCAAAATTGCTGGCGTAGGCGTCGATACACAAGCAATCGCATCACAAAAAAGACACCGCGAAACATTGAGAGCGGCGTTTGGCATTCGCGATGATGAAGTAGTCTTATTATCTGTGGGCGAATTGAATCACAACAAAAATCATTTGACAATTATTAAAGCATTGCAACAACTAAACCACTCGGCAATTAAATATTTTATTGTGGGAATGGGATCGAATCAGTCTGTGTTGGAAGAGTACATTGAACAAAATGGCTTAACAGAACAAGTTGTATTGTTAGGTTATCGCACAGACGTTGCGCAATTATATGGAATGGCAGACATATTCTGTTTTCCTTCTCAGCGAGAAGGTCTTGGATTGGCGGCTATTGAAGCAATGGCAAGCGGATTACCGTTATTAACGTCCAATGTGCATGGTATTAATGATTATTCGCAATCGGGAATAACGGGTTATACGTATTCGCCGATGGATAGCCAAGGCTTTGCTAGTGGAATTACGCAATTATTGGACGACAAGCAACGCCTTACAATGGGGAAATACAATGCGGAATTAGCTAAACAATACGATAAATCTGTCGTTAATGCGAGTATGTATGCCATTTATCAAGGAGAAAATGCCCCCACGGCATAAAAAGTGAAAGGAACAAGTATGATGACACGCTGCTTAGAAAATTTGAAAAAGCAAGAACAATATCTGTTAATTGCAATGGCAGTCAATTTGCCTTTGATGGCGATTTATACACTTTTTTGGCGAGAAGCTAGCATTAAAGTATTAATTGTCCATACGGCGATTGTTTTTGCGATGCAACTTTATTTTTTAGCAAAACGTTATCAGTCGTTCTTTTCTCCAATGTTGTTATTCTTAGTTTCATTTTACATCTTTCAAAATGGGCAACTGTTACTATACGCACTGAATATTCCTTTTTATGATTATTATATTAGTTTGGTGGACGACAACTTTTTATCAGTTGTAATGTTTTCATCGTACAGTAATTTGATAGCAGGATTTGCTGCAATGTGTATTGACTTAATACCAACAAAATTACCGAAGTTTTGGCGTTATCCAACGCATCATCATGAATCGAATATTAAGTACAATGCTTTGCTAGGTGTCTTGGGGACAGGGTTTGTTGCGTTTGTACTAATTATTTTGAAGTTAGTGTATGTAATGATGCAAGGCTATACGGGTGTTCGTCTTTTTGAAGGAAGCATTCCGTCAATCATTATATTGATTGAATTCTTTTATTTTCCATTTTCGTTGATGGTATTGATTTATGAAAAACGTCCTACAAACATTAGAAAAATGGTTAAATATGCCGCGATTGCGTGGTCGTTATTGACAGCGATAACGGGGGACCGAACGACAGGGATTGCAGGCTTTTTAGTGATTAGTTTGCTGGAGTTCAAAGTGTATCAATCGCCTAAAGCTAAATGGGGCAACTTACGCCTAGTAGGTGTAGGAGTATTTTTGATGATAATGACTCAAGTGGCATTGGCCATTCGTACGCAAGTGTCGTTATGGAGTGCATTTTTTGGAGAACATTCTATTTTTATAGCGTTTTTTAGCGAGTTAGGCTTTAGTTGGTTTCCGTTGTTTGCAATGATGCAAATTGTACCGCACGTTGAGGCGTATCAATTTGGGTCTACTTATCTTTCTTCTTTAATCGGAGGCTTTTTCCCGTCGTCGTTAGATATATTACATTTGTTTGATTCTGTTAAAGCAAATGCGCTTATTTTTGAAAAATGGTATGAACAACATTTTACGCAGTTTGATTTTGGATTAGGATTTTCATTGAATGCGGAAGCGTATATCAACTTTGGCTCTGCAGGATTAGTGGCGATTTTTGTCGTCGTAGGCATTGTGGCACACTTTTTAGGCAGAAAAATTCATGCAAATAGCAATCCGTGGAAGATTTATCAAGTGTTAGTATTGCTTTACTTCTGGTTTACATTGCCGCGGCGCTCATCTTATTATATATGGAACGCGATTTTTTACAGTGTGATTATGATGCGTATTTACGTTCAACACATTAATATTAAAAAAATAATCGCATTAGGAGTACAAAAATGGCGCAAGTAACTTCAAGAACACGTAATTCAATTACGAACAGTTTATTTGGAATTGTGGCGGCTTTAATTTCTGTCATGCTAAATTTTGGCGTGCGCTATGTGCTCATCAAAACATTAGGGGAAGAAATTAACGGGTTGCATAATTTGTTTCAAAGTATTACCAACGTGTTGCTTCTGATGGAATTAGGAATCGGTTCGGCGATGATTATTCATTTGTATGAGCCTATTCAACACGAAAATCATGCGATGATTGCGGGGATTTTGAAGTTTTATCAACAAGTTTACCGCTATATAGCGGTTGCTTTTTTCCTATTATCTTTATTATTATCGGTATTTTTCTTGCAAGATTTGGTGCATTCGTCGATTGATTTATCGCGGGTGCGTTTGTATTTCTTATTATTTACGTTGTCTTTTGTATTGAATTATTTGACGAATTACAAGCGAAGCATTTTGTTTGCTGAACAAAAAAATCGTGTGAGTATTTTGTTTTCGTCTGCAGCTGAAATTACGTTTAGAAGTATCCAAATTGTGACGTTATTTGTATGGCAGCAGTACGTGTTATTTTTAGTGTTGACTATTTTGGAAAAATTAGTGAGCAATTACTTATGCAATCGTTATATTGATCGGCATTATCCGTATTTGAAAAATAATCGGGAACGATTGTCAGATGCGAAGCGACGCAGTATTTTTACAACAGTCAAATCATTGATGCTGAATAATGTGGCGAGTACGGTGCAACAGTCAGCGAGAAGTTTGCTCATTAGTATGTTGCTCGGCAATGTCAGCATTGTTGGATACTACGGGAATTATCAGCTTATTATGAGCGTTGTAGAATTGATTTATAGTCAATTTGGCGGAGCTTTAACCTCGAGTTTTGGTAATCTCGCCATCGAAAAAGACACAACACGTATGCAAGCAGCGTATAAAAAATCGGCATTTTTATTGAATTGGATCGCAGCTATTTTTTGCGCGGGGTTTTTAGTGTGTGTGCAAGATTTTATCCAGTTAATTTTTGGTGCGAGCTTTTTGATTAATTGGATGAGCGTTTGGGTGCTAGGGATATCTTTAATGGTTTATTTAGTGAATATTCCGATTATTTCAATCCAAAATGCGATGGGATTACATCATTTAGATGCTTACTATATGTTATTTCAAGCTGTCCTGGCGATTGGATTAGGTTATTTTGGTGGATTGACGTATGGGATGACGGGAATTTTTGTAGGGATGCTCATTCCGATGATTGTATTTACTTCTATTCGCAAAGGCATTGTCGTAACGCAACACGCATTGAAAATGCCTATAAAAACCTATTTGTCTTTCATTGCATATGAATGGCTCAAAATGATTGCCGTATCAATCGTTGCGCTAGGGACGGTGCATGGATTAGCATTGCCATTATCATTTGGGACATTGCTAATTAAAGCGGGAATAGTTTTAGTGATTGGAGTAGTAGTGCCAGTGCTATTGTCGTTTAAGCAAGCGGAGTTTAGATATGCTGTATCGTTAGTGAAAACAATCTTGAAGCGAAAGTTAACGAGATAAGGGAGTGACTGTATGAAAATCATTACATGCGCAAGTTTTTATGGGAGCGGATCAAGTGCGCTGACGGACTTGATTGCTGAATATGATATCGTCAAAGATTTGACCGATTATGAGTTCCGTTTTTTGCATGACATGGATGGGATTTCGGACTTAGAATTCCAGTTGTGCGAATGTCATAATCGACATAATTCTGGGCATGCTCTGAAAAGGTTCAAACGTTTTGTAGATTATCATTCGGGCAATGGCTTAGTGAAACGTTACGAACCTTATTTTAACGGGCAATACAAACAAATTTCATATGATTACATTCAACGATTGACAGATTTCAAGTTCAAAGGTTGGTGGTTTTATGATTTATATGACAAAGGCGAAACGTATTATTATGTCATGCAAGGCTTGAATAAAGTATTGACGAAACTTTCTTCAGGTAAAATCAAATTATTTAAGAATGAAGAAACCTATTGTAGTCATCCAACGCAGGAACGCTTTTTGGCAGAAACACAGCGCTATGTGTCGCAGTTGTTGCAAGCGGCCAATCCAGAAAATTTACCTTATCTTGAAATTGATCAACTATTACCGTCGCAAAATATCGGACGCATATTGCGCTATATTCAAGAACCGATTGAGGTATTCGTAGTGGACCGCGATCCGCGTGATATTTATTTGCTAGAAAAATTGTATTGGAAAGGGTCTGTTTGCCCAACGGATGATGTCCAAACATTTTGTGAGTGGTTTTTATATACACGACATAGCGGAAGTGAACCTGTTGTAGCGCGCGATAATGTCACAGCGATTCGCTTTGAAGATTTAATTTATCGCTATGATGAAATGGTTGCGCAAATTGAAGCAAAAACCGGCTTATTAGCTAGCCAGCATACGAAAACATTTGCGAAATTCAATCCAAAACGTTCCGTTCATAACACACAACTTTGGAAAAAACATCCGGAATTACAAGCCGATATTCAAGTGATTGAATCGCGCTTGCAGGAATATTTGTATCCGTTTGAACAGTTTTCAATCGAAACAGTTCAAGGCGTTGAAAGCGAAGATAACACTGCATTTTAGGAGGAAACAATCATGAAAAAAATCTGTTTTGCCTTCAATAATTTGCAATTTTCGGATGGCATTTCACGTTCAGTCATTGGCATTGCAAACGCCTTGGCATTGAGAAATGATGTTGAAGTCACGTTGCGTCCGCTATTTATTTGTGACAAGTCTGTCTTGCCTTTGTTATCTGAAAAAATCAAAGTCAAACCCTTATTCCGTTTTTACTTTCGGGGGTTGAGTCAACTAATTTATCGTTTACCAAAACGTCTGTTATATCGTATGATTTTTAAGGAATCGTATGATATTGAAGTAGGGTTTCAATATTTTATTGCGACAAAAGCTGTTGCGTCAAGCGATCGACAAGCTAAACATTATATTTGGATGCACGGTTATGACGAAGGCCTGTTGATGAAAGAACACTATTTGAAAGCCGATAAAGTTATGTGCGTGTCCAAGTATAATGCCAATCGCTTAACACACAAACTTGAAGGTCGAGTGCCTGTTCAAGTGTGCTATAACCCCATTGACGACGAAAGTATTCGCCAGCAAGCTGCTCAACAGCCGCCAATGAAGCGCCCAGAAGTTCCTCTATTGGTGACGGTAGGTCGTTTGAGCCCCGAAAAAGGTTTTGTAAGGCTGATTAAGGTGCTGGCGCGCCTACGCCAAGAAAAATATGCGTTTCATTTATGGTTAATTGGCAACGGTCCTGAACGGGAACATTTGGAAGCATTGATTCAAGAAGGAGCGCTAACCGAGAATGTTACATTGCTCGGGGAACAATCGAACCCACATCAATATACGGCTCAAGCAGATATCTTTGTGTGTGCTTCTTTTGCGGAAGGGTACAGTACGGCGTGTTGTGAAGCATCTATTCTTGGAGTTCCGGTCATTTCTACGGATGTTAGCGGTGCGCGAGAAATTATTGCCGATGCTCAAGCGGGGCTTGTCGTTGATCTAGACGATGATAGCTTGTATGATGGTTTGAAACGCGTACTCAATACGCCTGAATTAATTACACAATGGAAACATACGTTGCAAGCGAGTCGCCAAAATTTTTATTACGAAAACCGAATTGCTCAATTATATCAAGTGTTGGAATTGGAGGAGTAAGCGATGAATCAGCAACCTTTTTTTAGTGTGTGTGTGCCAGTATATAATGCGGAATCCTATTTGGTGCAATGTTTGCAGTCGATTTTGGCGCAAAGTTATACGAACTTCGAAGTGATTGTCGTAAATGATGGCTCAACAGACCAAAGCCAAGTGTTAATCGAGCAATTTATTCAAAAAGATCGTCGATTTAAAGTTTATATTCAAGAAAATAGAGGATTATTTGCCACAAGAGCCAGTGCTTTAGAAAAAGCGCAAGGAACCTATATTGTGTGGCTGGATGCGGACGATTATTTGGAGAACACTGCCTTGCAAACGTTAGAAGCATTGATTCAGCAACATTTAGTAGATATGGTAATCTATAATCATTTTGAATTGTTTACAGATGGTTCTCGTGTTGAAGGGAAAGCCATTTTTGAAAATGAGACAGTTTTCTCGACGGATAAAACAGAACTATTCAAAGAATTCATGTTAACTTCCAATATTACATCTATTTGGCGCAAAGCAATTAAACGAGAATTGTTCCAACTGGATGCCGTTAAGCAATTTTCCAAAGTGACAATGGGAGAAGATTGGATATGGTCTTATTATCCGATGACGACAGCAGAGCACATTGTTTATACGAGTAAACCGTTGATTAACTATCGGATTTTGCCGACGAGCTTAACTAGTCAATATGATACAAAACTTTATCAAACATTGGGCTCCATTCATCAGTTGAATATGGAGTGGTTAACGCACTCGTCACAATCAAGCTTATCGCGCGAGCAAATTGAACTCAAATATTTGAAAGATATGGCAAAAACGCTTGCTTATATTCCAGGGAAAGTGACGAATAAATCAGCTTATTTGCAAATGTTGAAAGATATTCGTACAAACAGTAGCCTCAAAATGTTATACGAGCGTTATCGTTCTCAATTATCAATGCTGTATCGCTTGCCATTTTATCTTTTGTATCGACAACATGACGGCTTGCTCTTGCAATTAAAGCACTTATTTGCTAAACTGAGAAAAAGAAAGTAATCCAGTTTATCTGGATTTTCTTTTTAGCAAATTGTTCAAAAAAAAGAGAGGTGAAGATTTTTTGAACACTCAAAATTATAATGTGCTTTTATCTTTAGCACAAAACCCTTATATCAACCAACGAGAATTGGCAGAGCGGTTAGATTATTCATTAGGAATGGTCAATCAAGCGTTGAAAGATTTAGTTGCCAGAGCATATTTAGATGCACAAATGCAGCTCACATCAAAAGCGCAAGCATTATTGAAACAACATAAGCCACAAAGAGCCGTTATTTTGGCTGCGGGGTTCGGTACGCGCATGGTTCCGATTAACTTGGACACACCAAAAGCGTTGCTAGAAGTCAACGGAGAGACATTGATTGAGCGTTTGATTAAACAATTGCATGAAGTCGGCATTGAGGAGATTGATATTGTTGTCGGTTTTATGAAAGAAAAGTTTCAATATTTAATTGACCAATATGGAGTCAATTTAGTCGTCAATGTGCATTATATTACAACAAATAATTTATATTCTTTAGCGTTAGTTCGCCAAAAGCTCAACAACGCGTATATTGTTCCGTCGGATATATGGTGCGCCAAAAATCCATTTAATCACCAAGAAATTTATTCGTGGTATATGGTGAGTGACCAGAAAACAAAGGAAAGTAATGTCAAAGTTACGAAGCAGCAACATTTAGTTAAAGTAAGCGCAAATGCGTTAGGAAATCGCATGATTGGGATTGCTTATTTAACAGAAACGCATGCCCAAAGAATAGAGCATTTGTTACAGCGTGCAAGCTCAATGATGCAGTACGAACAAGCTTTTTGGGAGGCGTTGTTACTAGAATCAGTAGATAAAACGGCACCTTTTTATGCGCGAGTGGTGCAAGATAATCAAGTGGTTGAAATCAATACGTATGAAGATTTGCGCGAACTTGATGATGCGTCTGTTCATCTCCAAGCACAAGCCATTGAGTTAATTGCTCAACATTTAGAGGTTTCCACTGATGATATTACCGATATTACTGTCCTCAAAAAAGGAATGACGAATCGCTCGTTTTATTTTACTTGTTTGGGAAATCAATATATCATGCGGATTCCTGGCGAAGGAACCGAGCAATTGCTAAATCGTTATCAAGAAGCGCATGTTTATCGGGCGCTGGCAGCATATGATATTTGTGATCCTGTATTTTATATTGATGCGGAGACAGGATATAAGCTAAGTCAATATTTTCCGAATTCGCGGACAGCAGATGCAGCGAACTGGCAAGACGTAGCGGCTTGCATGGCAAAACTCAAGTCTTTCCATGAGTTGAAATTATCGGTTCCGCATACGTTTGATTTATTTGAGCAAATGGAGTTTTATGAGCGTCTACGCGGAAAAAATCCATCGCGATATAAAGATTACGCCCAAACAAAAGCAGCGATTTTGTCGTTAAAACCTTTTGTGGAAAGTTTCGCTACCGAAAAAGTATTGACACATATTGATGCGATTTCGGACAATTTTTTGTTTGTGACAGAGGATGAAGGACAACAATCGATTCGTCTCATTGACTGGGAGTATGCGGGAATGCAAGATCCACATGTTGATTTGGCGATGTTTGCGATTTATGCATTTTACGAACGTGAAGACATTGACCGCTTGATTGACTGTTATTTTGACGGCGAATGTTCAATCAAAATACGCCTCAAAATTTATGCGTATGTTGCAATTTGTGGCTTGTTATGGAGCAATTGGTGCGAATATAAGCACAGTTTAGGTGTTGAATTTGCAGAATATTCATTGAAGCAATACGGCTATGCCAAAACATACTACAAAATTGTACAAAAGTGTCTAGAAGAGTTAGGAGAAACAGATGAACACAATTAAACGAGCGATTATTATGGCTGCTGGTAAAGGAACGCGCATGATGCCTTTGACGTTGGAAACACCAAAACCGTTGATTCACGTGAAAGGTGTACCGATGATCGAAACCATTATTGAAGGCTTAATGAAACATGGCATTCAAGAAATTTATGTCGTAGTGGGATATTTGAAAGACACATTCGACCCTCTTACCCAAAAATATCCAAATCTCATGTTGATTGAGAATCCGTATTATGATACGTGTAATAATATTTCGTCGTTATACGTAGTGCGAGATTATTTGGAAGAAGCGATCATTTTGGATGGCGACCAAGTGTTAGTAGATGAAAACATTTTAGCACCGGAATTCAGTCATTCAGGCTATCATGCTGTTTGGACAGAGGAAGATACGAATGAATGGCTACTCCAAGTCGACGAGCAGCACAAGATTTATCATTGCAGTCGTACAGGTGGCAAAAATGGCTGGCAGCTATTTAGCGTATCTCGTTGGACAAAAGAAGATGGTCAGCGCCTAAAGCGACATCTCGAAGAAGTGTTTGAACACCAACAAAAAACGGATATTTATTGGGACGATGTTGCTTTATTTTGCTACCCTGAAAGCTACCAATTAGGTATCTATCCGATGAAAAAAGGCGCGATTATTGAGTTAGACAGCCTGGAAGAACTCAAAGCATACGACACATATTACGAGGAGGTATCTCATGCTTAAACAACAAAAACCAGCTATTGACTGGTTTATTACGATAGTGCCTCTTGTGATAGTCGCGTTATTATGCGGCGTTTTGATGTTGAACCCCACGCAATCAACGCTTATATTACAAGCGATACGCTCATTTTTGGGGAATACGGCAGGCTTGTACTATGCCGTACTCGGATTGGGAATGGTGTTATTAAGCTTTTATATCGCCTTTTCAAAATACGGACAAGTTAAGCTAGGAACCATTGAAAAACCACAGTATCGCTCATTTCAGTGGGGAGCAATGATTTTTACGTCAACAATGGCGGCAGATATTTTGTTTTTCTCGTTAATTGAGTGGGCGTTGTACGCTGGAGAACCACACGTACAACAACTTGGCAACCTCCAAAAATGGGCCTCTACTTACCCGTTATTTCATTGGGGGCCAATTCCGTGGAGCTTTTATATTATTTTAGCGATTGCATTCGGGTTCATGATTCATGTCCGTGGACGCAATCGGCAACGTTTTTCGGAGGCGTGCCGTCCCTTACTCAAAGAAAAAGTTGACGGATTACTAGGACGTGTCATCGACTTAGTGGCGATTTTCTCATTAATTGCAGGAACAGCGACAACATTTTCCGTGGCAACGCCCCTCCTTACTTCAGCCGTTGGAAAAGTATTCGGCTTAAAAGTCACATTAGCGTTAAATATCGGGATTTTACTTTTCATTGCGATTGTTTATACATTGACGGTGTGGTTAGGCATGGAGGCCGTATCTAAATTAGCTTCTTATTGTGCCTATTTATTCATCGCAGTGTTGCTCTATTTCTTGGTGTTTGGTGGCGAAATGACGTATATTTTAGAGAGCGGTTTTTCAGCACTAGGTAATTTGGCACAACATTTTATTGAAATGGCGACGTGGATGGATCCGTTGCGCGAAACTTCTTTTCCACAACAATGGACGATTTATTATTGGTCCTATTGGATGGTTTGGTGTGTGGCAACGCCGTTTTTCATCGGGATGATTAGTAAAGGGCGTACGATTAAGCAGACGGTTCTAGGCGCGTATTCGTGGGGTTTGGCAGGAACGTTTACATCGTTTATTATCTTAGGTAATTACGGATTGGCGCAACAATTAAAGCACGGGCACGATATCGTCGGCTTCCTCAAAAATGGTGGGGCATATTCGGAGGCGATTATCAAAATTTTTGATACATTACCGTTAAGTTCGATTGGATTGATTTTGCTCGTCATTACGATGATTGCGTTTTACGCAACAACATTCGATTCGATTACAATGGTCGTTTCATCGTATTCTTATAAGCAATTAGAAGCGCACCAAGAACCTTCAAAAGGAATCAAAGTATTTTGGTCGCTCGTATTCATTTTGTTTCCGATTGCGCTTATTTTTTCAGAAAGTTCGTTGTATAGCTTGCAGTCGGTATCGATTATTGCGGCGTTTCCTTTAGGGATAATTATCGTCATAATTATTGCGAGTTTTTTGAAAGATATTCAACAATATTGGCATAATAAAGAAAGCATAGACTGATTTGTCTATGCTTTTTCGTATTAAAGTTTTTTAGCTAAGTTGAGGAGATACTCCTTAAATTCATCTTTTGTTTCAGGATGGATTAAGCCGTATTGAATTGATTTTTTCATGAAGCCAAGTTTGTTGCCGACATCGTAACGTGTGCCGTCGATTTTTTTGGCAAAAACGCGTTGTGTCTGGTTCAAAATATGAATCGCATCAGTAAGTTGGACTTCATCTTCCACAGTCGGCTCTAATTTTTCTAAAATTTCGAAAATTTCAGGTGTCAAAATATAGCGGCCTGCGATGGCTAAATTACTTGGCGCTTGTGAAGGTGCGGGTTTTTCAACTAAGCGTTGAACGTTGTAAACACCTGTTGTACGCTCATTGGCAATATCGACAATGCCGTATTGAGCAGTTTCTTCGGGACTGACCTCTAAGACCGCAAAATTTGCCGCGTGTGTTTCGTCATACAAATCAATCAATTGCTTCATGACAGGCGTGTCGCTTTCCATAATATTGTCGCCTAATAAAACAGCGAACGGCTCTCCCGCAACGAAAGCTTTCGCTTGCAAAATAGCGTCGCCTAAACCTCTTGGATAAGATTGACGTTTGAAATATAAGTGCGCTTTTGGTGTAGATTGCACTAATTCTAACAATGCCGTTTTGCCTTTACTTTCTAAGTTGTTTTCCAATTCAATATTTGAGTCAAAATGGTCTTCAATTGGACGTTTGCTTTTTCCTGTAATAATTAAAATTTCTTCGATACCTGACGCGAGCGCTTCTTCAACGATGAATTGAATAATCGGCTTATCAACAATCGGTAACATTTCTTTTGCGAATGCCTTTGTAGCAGGCAAAAAGCTGGTGCCGTAGCCAGCGGCTGGGATGATGGCTTTGCGAATTTTTGGCATGGATAAAACTCCTTCATTGATAATTGCGTACTTCCACTATATCAATTATAGAAAATGTAGTCAAGGAAAGGTATATTCTTCATTTTTTACTACGCGATTAAGCAAAATTGGTGTATAATAGATGTATTGTGATTAAAGGAGTGAAGGAATGAAATCACCAATTTTGGTTGTGATGGCAGCGGGGATGGGCAGTCGCTACGGCGGACTGAAACAAATTGATCCGATTGGCCCATATGGTGAAGTGCTATTAGATTATTCATTGTACGATGCCAAAAAGGCCGGTTTTGAGACCGTTGTGTTTATTATTAAATCAGAAATTGAATCCGTATTCAAAGAAAGGATTGGTAACCGTATCGCGCAACATATGGAAGTGCGTTATGCGTTTCAAGAGTTGGAAAGTATTCCGCAACCTTATGAAGTGCCACACGATCGTACGAAACCTTGGGGGACAGCACACGCAGTTTGGTGCGCCAAATCGCAAATTGATGCGCCATTTGCAGTGATTAACGCCGACGATTTTTATGGGGCGCAAGCATTTGAACAAATGTATCAACATTTGAAAACAACGCAGGAAAGCGCGATGGTTGGTTATGAATTAGGCCGTACTTTATCCGAAAATGGCGCGGTGTCACGCGGTTTGTGCCAAGTGGATGCTAACGGCTATTTGCAAGAAATCGAAGAGCAAACGCATATCGAGCAACACGAAAATCGCATTCGTTATACCGAAAACGGTACCGACTGGCAAGAAGTTGCAGCAGACACGCTCGTTTCGATGAATATGTGGGGATTTGCAGCAGATTTTCCGCAGCGCATCGAGAGCCAATTAGTCAACTTTTTGGAAAAGGCATTGGCAAACAATCCACAAAAAGCAGAATTCTACTTGCCGAGCGTGGTGCGCCATTATATGCACCAAGAGCAGTTGCCTGTTCGCGTATTGCCGACGCAAGCGCAATGGGTAGGCGTGACGTATGCGGACGATAAGCCGCTCGTTCAACAACAATTGCAAACGTGGATGCGACAAGGCATTTACACAAGCCCATTATGGGAATCATTCATCTAAAAAAAGGAGCCATGTTTAATGACAGATACACTCGCAAAACAAGCTTATGACTTATATGATTTAGAAGGAACATTGGAAAGCTTGACGCCGTTTGGCAACGGCTTAATCAATCGCACTTACGAAATTCATCAACGCCATGCGAACGGCAGCTTGAAACGCTATATTTTACAATGTATCAATCACCAAATTTTTCCAGATGTAGCGGGACTAATGAACAATATCGTGTTAGTGACGAACTTCTTGAAAGAACGTAGCCGCCAAAATGGTGGCGATCCTGACCGTGAAACGCTGACCGTCATTTATGCCAAAGACAACCAACCGTTTGTGCAATTGTCAGATGGCAGTTATTGGCGCATTTATCCATTTGTGGAAGATACTTTTTGCTTGGACAAAGTAGAAAATGACGCGCAATTTTATGAGACAGGGCGCGCATTCGGGGCGTTTCAAGCCGCTTTAAGCAAGTTTGACGCGAGCCAATTAGTCGAAGTTATCGCAAAATTCCACGACACGCGCCATCGTTACGCGCAATTTGAAGAAGCCGTATTAGCGAACAAAGTAGGTCGTGTAGCCGAACTCGCTACCGAAATCGACTTCATTCGTCAGCGCAAAGCCGATTGTTATTTCTTGTACGATTTGTTGGATAAAGGCGAATTGCCATTGCGCGTGACCCACAATGATACGAAGTTGAACAATATTTTGATGGATAACCAAACACAAAAAGGCATTTGTATTGTCGATTTGGATACGATTATGCCAGGGATTTCGGTGTTTGATTTCGGGGACAGTATTCGTTATGGTGCCAATGATTGTGCAGAAGACGAGCCTGATTTAGCCAAAGTCAATTTTGATGCGCATTTATTTGATGTGTATGCAAAAGGCTTTTTGGAAGGGGCAAATGGCATGTTGACGGCGCGTGAAGTTGAACTGCTTCCTTGGGGCGCGCGCGTCATTACGCTAGAGCAAGGCATTCGTTTCTTAACGGATTATATTAACGGCGATGTGTATTATGGCACGACGCGTGTTGGGCAAAACTTGGACCGTGCGCGTACGCAATTCAAACTCGTTCAAGATATGGAAGCGCAATGGGAAAAGTTGCAAGCCATTATTCAAAAATATCAAGCTTAATAGAGTTGGGCCTTTTTGGCTCAACTTTTTTTGCGAACTTTTGAGCTTTTGGGGTGTATAATTGTTCACGAAATTGGTATAATAAACAAAGTAAAGTCAATTAGAAAGGATGTCTAAGGATGACCGAAGTCAAAAAAATTAAACGCAATCATCGCATGTTGTTTATCAGCCAATATTTGGTCGAAAATCCGAACAAATTAGTAAGCTTGACATATTTTGTGGATTATTTCAACTGCGCAAAATCGTCCATTAGTGAAGATGTGGATTTTTTGCGAGAAGTGTTTGAATACAATGGAATTGGTGAAATTCATACTGTAACAGGTGTGGCAGGGGGAATTATTTTCCGTCCGAACATGAAAACGGAAGAAGTGGACGAGCTATTTGCCTTACTCCAAAATACGCTTAAAACCGGCAAACGTATTTTGCCAGGAAATTATGTGTACGTCGGCGATTTGCTCCAAGAGCCAGAAACGTTGAATCGCATCGCAAAATTGATGGCCATGCGCTATCAAGGTCAAAATATTGATGCAATTATGACCATCGAAACAAAAGGAATCGGCTTGGCCGTCGCCGTTGCGCGCTACTTGAACGTTCCGTATGTCGTCGTGCGCCGCGAACGCAACGATGCCGAAGGTTCCACCGTTTCGGTGCGCTATGTGTCGGGTTCCTTGCAAAAAGTCAAAAAAATGGAATTGTCCAAATTGAGCTTGAAACCGAACAGCAACGTGCTAATTGTTGATGACTTTTTGCGCAATGGTGGCACGATTAACGGCTTGATGGCCATGACAGAAGAATTTGATTGCCGCGTTGCAGGTGTGTGCGTTCTCGCCCAAAATATCGACCAAGAAAAACAAGCGTTGCCTGCGGAATGTGTCTCGCTTTTGGATGTACAAATTGTATATAATGCAGATGCGGGAACTTACCAGCTCAGCATTGAAAAAGGAAATTTTTTTAATAAATAAATGGATAAATGACACGCAAAAAGGTATAATAAAACCAGAGAAATTAAAGGAGTGTTGTCATGGAAAAACGAATGGCAGTCGTCTTAGCAGCAGGAAAAGGGACGCGCATGAAGTCAAAATTATATAAAGTATTGCATCCAGTTTGCGGGTTGCCGATGGTTGAACACGTCATTCGTGCCGTCGAAAAAAGTGGCGCTTCTCAAATCGTTTCGATTATCGGACACGGCGCTGAGCATGTCAAAGCGGTTTTGCAAGAGCGTTCGCATTACGCTTTCCAAGAAGAACAGCTCGGAACAGGACATGCCGTTTTGCAAGCGAAAGACTTGTTGGCTCATTTGGATGGAAGTACGTTAGTTATTTGTGGCGACACGCCGCTTTTGACGCACGAAACGTTGGCGCAACTATTCCAAGAGCATGAACAATCGGGTGCCAAAGCGACGATTTTGACGGCGATTGCAACAGACCCAACGGGGTACGGGCGTGTTATTCGTGACGCGACAGGTGCCGTTACTAAAATTGTCGAGCAAAAAGACGCAACTTCTGAAGAATTGGCCGTTTGCGAAATCAATACGGGCACTTACGTATTCGACAATCAGATGCTTTTTGAAAAATTAGCGAACGTTACTAATCAAAATGCAAGTGGCGAATATTATTTGACAGATGTAATTGAATTGTTAAAGCAAGACGGTGCTTTAGTTGGCGCACACATTTTGCCAAACATGCAAGAGTCATTAGGCGTGAACGACCGAGTGGCGCTCGCGCAAGCAACCAAAATCATGCAACAACGCATCAACGAAGCGCATATGCGTAACGGTGTGACGATGATTGCACCCGAAACAACATACATCGAAGTAGACGTTGAAATCGGCAGTGACACCATCGTTGAATCAGCGGTTTCCTTGAAAGGTACCACCAAAATCGGTGCGGAATGTTTCATCGGCACGCAAACAGAAATCGTTGACAGTCATATTGCGGACGGCGTACACATTACGCAATCCGTCATTGAGCAATCCGTAGTCGAAGCGCAAGCAACGATTGGACCGTTTGCACACTTACGTCCGAAGAGCCATCTCGGCGAACGCGTTCACGTCGGAAACTTTGTCGAAATCAAAAATAGCACGCTAGGAAATGATACGAAGGCAGGGCATTTGACTTACGTTGGCGATGCAGATTTAGGCGCTTCAATCAACTTAGGATGTGGGACGATTTTTGTGAATTATGATGGCAAATATAAATATCGCTCGACAGTTGGCGATCAAGCATTCATCGGCTGCAACGCAAATATCATGTCGCCCGTGAATATCGGCGCGCGCGCGTTCGTGGCAGCAGGCACAACTGTGACACACGATATTCCTGAAGAATCCCTCGCCATTTCGCGCGTCAAACAATCAAACATTTCAAATTACTGGCAAAAATTTAGCAAAAAATAAAAACTATTTGGAGGCGTTATTGTGAAACCATATAAAGATCCTAAACTCAAAATTTTCTCATTAAGTTCCAACCGACCACTCGCTGAAAAAATCGCAGATGCTGTGGGATTAGAGCTCGGACAGCTCACCATTCAACGTTTTGCAGACGGCGAAATCAAAGTCATGTTAGATGAAAGTATTCGAGGGGATCATGTCTATATTATCCAATCAACCTCTTTCCCAGTGAGCGACCACATGATGGAATTGCTCATTATGATTGACGCGCTCAAACGTGCGAGTGCCAAAACCATTAACGTCGTGCTTCCTTATTACGGCTATGCACGTCAAGAACGCAAAGCGCAACCACGCGAACCAATTACCGCAAAATTAGTCGCAAACATGATTACAGTTGCGGGCGCAGACCGCGTCTTGACACTTGATTTGCACGCACCGCAAATTCAAGGATTCTTTGATATTCCTGTCGATCACTTAATGGGCGTGCCGTTGTTGGCAAACTATTTTATCGACAAAGGCTTGTACGGCGATGACATTGTTGTCGTATCTCCTGACCACGGTGGTGTGACACGCGCTAGAAAATTAGCAGAATTTTTGAATACACCAATTGCGATTATTGACAAGCGCCGTCCAAAAGCGAACGTTGCGGAAGTTATGAACATCATCGGTGACGTCAAAGGCAAAAAATGTATCATCATAGATGACATGATTGACACAGCCGGAACCATTACATTAGCAGCCGCGGCATTGCTAGACCAAGGAGCGGTAGAAGTTCACGTAAGTTGTACGCACGCCGTATTCTCAGGACCCGCTGTGGAACGCCTCGAAGAATCCGAAATCAAATCTGTTGTCGTGACAGACTCCATTCAACAACCTGAAGAGCGCAAATTATCCAAACTAGAAACCGTCTCAGTAGCGGAATTGATTGCAGAAGCGATTCGTCGTGTCCACGAAAACCGCCCAGTCAGCCCACTTTTCAACGAAAAATTTAAGAAAAAACCACTCTAAACAAGTGATGCCAAACCTCCACTATGCATACGCATAGTGGAGGTTTTCTGTCTAAAACCTAAAAAATAAAATAAATGTTAAGAAAAACTTGCAAAAAAAAAAAAGCTTTATAATTACAAATA
>JAUNEB010000032.1 GCA_030525795.1 Aerococcaceae bacterium
ACCTACTTCCATTAGCAGCCATCGCAAGCTTGTCTGCAATGATGTTAGCAATGGGCTTAAAGAAAAAAGAAGAGGAAAAGTAATTTCTTCTCTATATAGACACACAAAATAAAAGCTTTATTCAAACTAAGCTGAATAGCACTCACGATCATCGTGAGTGCTATTTTTCTACCAGCAATAAGTAAGAATAACCTCAAAAATGGAACTTTCTCACAATCGAGCGCTATTTTTTTGCAAAAAGTTTAGAATTCGAAATAAAATGCTTGACGCGCAAATTTTCTTATGATATGATTATTTCGAAATCGAAACAAAGGAGCATGCAATATGGAACGGACGCAACTAGCTTTGAAGACATTTATTAGTATGGGTCGTGCGATGGATGCGTTAGTACAAGCGGCTCGTCATGATGTGCAGCAATACGGTTTGAACTTGAATGAATTTGCGGTGTTGCAACATTTGTACCACAAAGGACCACAAGTGATGCAGGCAATTAAACGTCGTATCTTGATTGCAAACAGTAGCACAACTTACATCATTGATAAGCTATGCCAAAAGCAACTGACAGAACGCCATGTATGTCCAAAAGATGCGCGAGTAACGTATGTGCATTTGACTGAAAGTGGCAAACAGTTAATGGATGACCATTTTGCAGGGCATGCGGCCATGTTGCGCGAGCAATTTCATCGATTATCAGATGAGGAATTGCAACAGCTGCACGAGCTTTTGAAGCGATTTACAGGCTACACAGCTTAACGAAGTGCTCTAAAGAGTGCTTCTAATTTGCTCAATTATTTCGAAATCGAACAAAATGACAAGGAGGGAATTTATGGAGTTGTTGGGATTACACCACGTAACGGCAATGACAGACGACGTTGAGCGTAATTATCACTTTTTTACAGAAGTGTTAGGTATGCGTCTCGTCAAAAAAACGGTCAATCAAGATGATATTCAAACGTATCATACATTTTATGCAGATGATCGCGGTAACGCAGGAACGGACATGACATTTTTTGATTTTCCGAATCAGCCGAAAGGCATTCGAGGAACGAATTCAATTACGCGAACAGGATTGCGTGTGCCAAATGATGAGGCATTGGTGTATTACTTGGAGCGTTTTGAACAATTTGGCGTCAAACATGAGGGCATTCAAGCGTTTTTAGGAACGAAAGTGTTGCCGTTTGAAGAAGCTGACGGCCAACGTTATCAGTTGTTTTCAGACGAACATAACGAAGGCGTTGAAGCGGGTATTCCATGGCAAAATGGTCCCGTTCCTGTCGAAAAGGCGATTTATGGTCTAGGTCCCGTTGAAATAACGGTCAGCTATTTTGACGATATGAAGCGCGTGTTGCAAGAAGTTTACGGCATGCGAGCAGTCGTTGATGAAGCGGACTTAGCCGTTTTGGACATGGGAAAAGGCGGCAATGGTGGCCGAGTGATTTTGCGTAAAGATACGACCAGTTCGCAAGCGCAAGAAGGTTACGGCGCCGTGCACCACGTGGCGTTTCGTGTGTCGGAAGAAGCGGAATTGCGCCGCTGGTGGCAAGCGTATCGACAAGCCAATATCGCAAGTTCGGGCTTAATCAATCGTTATTATTTCAAGGCATTGTATGCGCGTATCGGCCATATTTTGTTTGAAATTGCGACTGACGGTCCAGGTTTCATGGGAGACGAACCTTATGAAACCTTAGGCGAAAAATTATCGTTGCCACCATTTTTGGAGGACAAACGTGCCGTCATCGAAGCGGAAGTTCGCCCGTTTAATACGGTTCGCCAATCATGAGCATGATGGATTTTTCGGCGGCGAAGCTTTCCGAAAAAGCGCAGTACAACTTGTTAATCGGAGCAATTTTGCCGCGGCCAGTCGTGCTAGTTGCGACACAATCGACGACGCAAGTGCTCAACCTTGCACCGTTCAGCTTTGTCAATATCGTATCGTATCAGCCAGCCATTTTGTCACTTAGCGTTCAGCGCAAAAATGGCGAAATGAAAGATACCGCGCGCAATCTTCTAGCGCAAAAAGAAGCCGTCGTGCATGTCGTTTCGGAAACAATATTAGCAGACGCGAATCAAACCGCCGCGCCACTTTTGCCAAATGAGAGCGAATTAGCGCGCACGCAATTTACGTTGGCAACATCAAAATGCGTGAACGTTCCCGCCATTCGTGAAGCTGACGTACGATACGAAGTTCGCTTGTACCAACATGTGCCGATTCAACAAGCGAATCAAGAAGTGACCGCTGATTTATTTTTGCTAGAAGTCGTGCATTATCATATCGCAGAAACGATTTATGCTAACGGGCATATCGACGTGAGGGCGCTCAATCCAATGAGCCGCTTAGCCGGCAGCCATTACGCAAAAATTGGCGACCTCATCACATTGGAACGGCCACAATAGGAGGAAAAAAAGATGATTCATATAATCCGAAAAGGCAGCACAACCGCTCCAACCTTTGTGTTATTGCACGGAACAGGTGGCGACGAACGGAATTTGTTGCCAATCGTGCCACAATTGAATGAGCAAGCAACCGTCATTAGTTTGCGCGGCGACGTCAACGAAAACGGCGCACTACGCTTTTTCAAACGGACAGCAGAAGGCGTTTATGACTTAGACGACTTAGCGACGCGCGGCGAAAATATGCACCAATTTTTATTAATCTTGTTGGAAGAACACAGCATTGATCCACAAAATGTCGTGTTCGTTGGATTTTCCAACGGTGCGAATATGGCCATTCATTTGCTGTTGAAAGCAGGGACACCTTTCAATAAAGGCATTTTGTTTGCGCCAATGTATCCTGTCGAAGTCCCGCCTCGTTCATTAGAACAAACCCACGTATTTCTCTCTATGGGCAAAAATGACCCCATTGTTTCATTAGCGCACAGTCAGCAAGTCATTGACTTATTTTCACAAAATGGCGCTAGCGTGACAACCCATTGGGTCAATTCACACGAAATTACTTTGCCTGCTCTAAAAGCGGCACACAATTTTTTAACTCAATTAAACTAATTTTATACAAACAGAAAGAAGGCATTTTATTATGACAAACCAAACACAAAACATCCAAGCAGTAATCGAAAAACGTCGTTCAGAGTACGTGTTGAACAAAGAACTTCCAATCTCAAAAGAAGCAGTTGTTGAACTTGTAGAACATGCGATTCAACATAGCCCATCCGCATTCAACTCACAATCTGCACGCGTGATTGTTTTATTCGACGAAGCGCATGACAAATTATGGAACGAAACGACTTCAATTTTGAAAGGCATTATGGGCGACGCTGATTTTTCGGCAACTCAAGCACGCATGGACGGCTTCAAAGCGGCAGCAGGAACGGTATTATTCTTTGAAGATCAAGCTGTTGTCAAAGGCTTGCAAGAAAACTTCCCAATGTACGCAGAAAACTTCCCAATTTGGTCAGAGCAATCAACAGGAATTAACCAATACGTTGCTTGGACAGAATTAGCAAGCGCGAATGTTGGCGCAAACTTACAACACTACAATCCACTCATCGACGCGTTCGTTGCAAAAGAATGGAACGCTCCAGCAGAATGGAAATTACGTGGACAATTAGTATTCGGCGGCATCGTTGCTCCAGCAGGCGAAAAAGCATTCCAAGACTTAGCAAGTCGCGTCAAAGTATTTGATAAATAATATTCAACAAAAAGCGCCCTTTTTACAGAGCGCTTTTTTGGTTGTGTTGATTTAATTGTTCTAAAATACGTTCGGCAACTTTTTGCGGAATACCAAGTTGGGTAATGGTTTGCACGTCGCTTGCTTGAATCGCAGACAAAGACTTAAAATGCTTCAGTAATTTAGTGCGTGTGGCAGGTCCGACACCTTCAATCGTATCCAAAACGGAGCCGAATTGTGTTTTGCTACGCATTTGGCGATGGTAGCTAATCGCGTAGCGATGGACTTCTTCTTGAACGCGCTGAATAAAATGAAACGCTTGACTGCGCGGATCAATATCCACCAATTCTTCAAGATAACCGTCTAAAAGGGCGGCGGTTTTATGTTTGTCATTTTTGACCATGCCAGCAACAGGAATGGCGAGACCGAGTTCGTTTTCGAGAACGTCGCGCGCAGCGCGCACTTGAATTTTGCCGCCATCCATCAAAATTAAATCGGGTAACGGTTTATTTTCGCGGAGCAGGCGCGTGTAGCGGCGGCGAATGACTTCTTGCGTATGGGCAAATTCGTTGCTGCCGTCAATCGTCTTAATCTTGAACTTGCGGTAAGCCTTGCGATCGGGCTTGCCGTTTTGGTAGACGACCATGCCGGACACCGCGTCTGTCCCAAAAATATTCGAATGGTCAAACGCTTCAATGGTATAAGCTTGCGGGATATTCAATAAAGTTGCTAATTCTTCCACCGCGCCAGTCGTTTTGCGTTCGGAAGATTCGTACAAACGGAATTTTTCATCGAGTGCCAGTTGGCTATTTTTAGTACAAAGTTCGAGCAGACTGCGCTTTTTGCCACGTTGCGGGGTGGACACCGGGACATCTAACACGTCGCTCAATGTATCGCGGTCAATTTCGCTAGCAACCAGAATCGCGCGCGGCAACAAATGCGACTGCTCCTTATAAAAACGCGCAATAAACGTCGTGACTTCGTCTTCAGGAGCTTGCTCACACGGGAAAATCGCCGCTTCGCGCTTCAAAATTGAACCTTGCCGCAACAAAAAGACTTGAATCGACAACCAACCTTTGTCATGTGTGTACCCAAAAACATCCATATTATCGTAATCTTGACTCATCACCGTTTGACGCTCAACCGTCGTTTCGATGTAATTGAGCTGGTCGCGGTAATCTGCCGCCGTTTCAAAATCGAGTTTTTCGGCCGCAAGCGCCATTTTTTCTTTCAAAGTGTGTTTAATTTCGCTCACATCGCCATTGAAAAAACGTTTAATTTTCAAAGCTTGTTCGGCGTAAGTTTCGCGACTCACTTCGTGGTCACAACAACCAATACATTGCCCCAAATGATAATAAAAACACGCCCGTTTTTCATTTTTGTTGCAACGACGCAACGGATAGACGCGGTGCAATAATTGTTGCGTATGCGTCGCAGCGCCCACATTTGGAAAAGGCCCAAAATAAAGGCCGCCATCTTTTTGGACAGAATTGGTAATAATCAGTTGCGGATGGCGTTCTTTCGTAATTTTCAAATATGGATACATCGTGCCTTCTTTAAGTTTAATGTTGAACGGCGGTTTGTATTCTTGAATCAAATTGATTTCCAAAATCAACGCTTCTTTATTACTATGCGTCACAATCGTCTCAAAATGATGAATTTGCGATACTAATTTAGTAGTTTTTGTATCATGAGCCCCACGAAAATAGGACCGCACGCGATTTTTCAAATTTTTGGCTTTACCCACATAGAGAATATTGTCGGCTTCGTCTTTCATCAAATAACAACCCGGCAAATCAGGCAGTAATTTTAATTTTTGTTCAATAGCAAGTTTAATTGCGTCAGACATGTCAGGCCTCCTCAGGACGGTATTTTTTGGTAGTAGGGTAGCGCAAATGACTTGGTAAGTCAGCATGCGCATGCGATTTGACCCAGTAACGATCGACGACGAATTGTTGGCGCGCGTTATAATGTCCGAATACGCTCAACGAATCGTTTTCTTGCACCTCTAACAAAAAAGTGAGCGCCTTTTTGGCGATGAGGAGCGTCATAAGTTCGTCTTTTGTTTGCAGTTGCGCGAGAACGAGCGTCGGCTCAGCGGGTTTCAAGACCTTTAATTTAGTGACAATGCCTTCATAATGAGTTTTCATGCGCGTTCCCCCTTTTTATTTATTATAATCGAAAACTCTGACTTTCGCTAAAAAAGCGATTGTGTTATAATTAAGAAAACAATGAAAGAAAGAGGGAATTTTAATGAAAAAATTCAAAGATTATGAGTATAAACGTCCTGATTTGGAACGCGTCAAGGCAACATTTGCCGAACATGTTGCCACCATTCAAGGTGCGGAAAGCTTAGAAACAACGTTAGCCGCTATCAACGCAGTCAATGAATTGCGTAACGAAATTGGAACGCAAAGCACG
Source organism: Aerococcaceae bacterium (assembly GCA_030525795.1). Taxonomy (GTDB): domain Bacteria; phylum Bacillota; class Bacilli; order Lactobacillales; family Aerococcaceae; genus Abiotrophia. The sequence goes on from JAUNEB010000032.1 coordinate 6,047, forward strand.
CTTGTTTCGATTCGCAACTCGGTGAATACGCAAGACGAGTTTTATGAAGCGGAGATGAACTTTTGGAACGAAAATGGTCCGATTATTGAAGAATGGAGCACAGATTATGTTCGCGCAGTGTTGAATTCACCATTCCGCAAAGAATTGGAACAATATTTACCAGAAACCTTTTTCTCAATGAGCGAAAATGCGTTGCGCACCTTCGATCCAAAAATTATTCCGCTACTTCAAGAAGAAAACAAACTATCTACTGAATACGATAAGTTAAAAGCGTCTGCTTCAATCGAATACAAAGGGCAAACATATAACTTAACAGGATTAGCGGCGTTTATAGAGTCAACTGATCGCCAAGAACGCAAAGAAGCTAGCGAATTGATTTGGGGCTTTTACCAAGAAAACTTGGAAAAATTCGATACTATTTATGATAAATTAGTCAAAGTGCGTCATCAGATTGCGACTGAATTAGGGTTCAAAGATTTCGTAGAATTAGGTTATGCGCGTATGAATCGTTTGGACTATAACCGCCAAGACGTCGAAGTGTACCGTCAAGAAGTGTTAGAGCACGTGGTTCCAGTCGTCCAATCATTGTATGAGCGTCAACAACAGCGTGTTGGCTTAGATTACATGCACTATTATGATTTGCCGCTCGAATTCCCGAACGGTAACGCTAAGCCAATCGGCACACCTGAAGAAATTGTGGCGCACGGTGTGAAAATGTACCACGAACTTTCTCCAGAAACAGGCGAATTTATTGATTTTATGGTCGAACGTGAGTTGCTAGATTTAGAAACTAAACCAGCAAAAGCGGGTGGCGGTTATTGTACTTACTTGCCAGACTTTGCATCGCCGTTTATTTTTGCGAACTTTAATGGCACATCACACGATGTCGACGTTTTGACGCACGAAGCAGGGCACGCGTTCCAAGTATTCGAATCACGTTGGATTCAGTCGCCTGAATGTGTATGGCCAACTTACGAAAGTTGTGAAATCCACTCAATGAGTATGGAATTTATTGCGTGGCCATGGATGGAAGGATTTTTCGGAGCACAAACGGATAAATACAAATACAGTCATTTGGCGGGCGGCTTGAAGTTTTTACCGTACGGAGTATTAGTTGACCACTACCAACATGAAGTGTACGAAAACCCAACCATGACACCTGAAGAACGTCGTCAAACATGGCGTCGCCTCGAAAAAATGTACTTACCATGGAAAGATTACACAGGCAACGACACCTTAGAAAATGGTGCCTTTTGGTTTGGACAAGGACATATTTTTGGCACGCCATTCTACTACATTGACTACACATTGGCGCAAGTGTGTGCGTACCAATTTTGGAAACGAAGCCAAATCGACAAAGACGCAACTTATTGGGAAGATTACTTGAACATTTGCCGTACGGGCGGCACGAAGTCCTTCTTGCAAATCGTAGAGCAAGCGAATTTGAAGTCTCCATTCGGCAAAGGCAACTTGCAAGAAGTCGTCCACACCATCCGCGACTACTTAGCAAACATTAGCGAAGATGCGTTAAAATAATAAAAAGGAGGCTACGGCTTCCTTTTTTGTGTGAGGTTAAAAAGTGTGTGTATTAAAGTTGTACAACATCAATAAACCGGCCTCCAAAATCAAACACCCCGTTTTCTACTATAGAAAATGGGGCATTTTACTTACTTCATTTACAACGGCAACACGAGTTGATCCTCTTCTTGTTGGCCGTGAATTTCGATGACTAAACCGTGCGGCAAACAAATGGAGACTTGACCAGGCTTGTAAATCCAACCTGTCATTACCGCAATTTGGTCGGGGCTGTTGTCTTCCTTGACGCGAATGTACTTGCCGTTGCGCTCAATAATATTGTATTGATTGTCGTGCGGATAGTACGTTTTTTCCAGCGGGGGAGCCTCTTCAAACAACTCGAAGCGGTCGACTTCAACGCCGTCAATTTTGACAATCGCAATTGTTGTGGCCACATCTGCTTGATTCGTGTAAAAAATGCCCGTCGCAATCAGCGGGGTAAAAGACAGCAAAATCGCCAGCCCAATGAACACGTAATCAAAAGGCTTAAAATGTTTTAAAATCGCGCGCATAACAATCCTCGTATCTAAAAAATGACTTATCTGTCAATATTGTATAAAAAAATGAAAGATTTTTCTAGCAATTTATCTTTTTTTTTGGTAATATGTTTTTATGCGACAAAAAGCGAAATTAATAAAGGAGATTTAAATACTATGACTTTAAAAGCAGAATTAAGAACAGTAACTGGGACAAACTCAGCACGTCAATTACGTAAAGAAGGTAAAGTTCCAGCAACTTTATACGGAAAAGACGCAGCGCCAGTGTCATTGTCTGTTGACCGCCGTGAATTCGAAGCAACATTGAAAGTAGTTGGCTTGAACAACGCATTGTCATTGGAAATCGATGGTAAAGCACATAACGTTGTTATCAAAGCTGTCGACAAAGCATCTTTGGCAGATTTGTTCTATAGCGTAGATTTTCAAACCGCTTAATTTAATTAAACAATCATTTTGAAAAGTGTTGGCAGGTTGGTACCCGCCAGCGCTTTTTTGTGTTATACTAATGAAAAAAAGGGGGAAGGGACATGTCACAAGCACTCAAAGAAAAAATCATTGCAGCCGCCAAAGAAATTGGCATTGACAAAATTGGTTTTACGACGGCGGCGCCATTTGATTATCTCAAAGCTTCTATTGAAGAACAACATGCCAACGACCACTCAACGGGGTTTGAGCACCCTGTTTTGGAAGAGCGCCTTTACCCCGAAAAAATTTTTAATCAACCAAGGTCGATTATTTCGATTGCGCTAGCGTATCCAAGTAGATTGCGGCATCCAATTCGCCAAGACCGCGAAAATCGCCGCGGACTATTTGCGCGTGCCTCGTGGGGCGTGGATTACCATACGATATTGCGCCAGCGCATGGACAAATTGATTGAGTTCATTAAGTCAGAAGCGAGTACGGCGACGTTTAAGCCGATGGTTGACACGGGAGAACTGATTGATGTTGTCACCGCACAACGTGCAGGGCTCGGTTTTATTGGACGCAATGGCTTATTGATTACGCAAGAGTACGGCTCGTTTGTTTATTTGGGCGAAATTATTACTGATATTGAATTCGAGCCCGACACCCCCATGGAAAATGGCTGCGGCGATTGTTATCGTTGTATTGATGCTTGCCCGCCGAGTGCATTACTTGGGGACGGGCGCTTGAATGGCAAACGATGTTTGTCTTATCAAACGCAAACAAAAGGCTACATGCCTGAAGAATTTCGTCGCCAAATTACGCACGTTATTTATGGCTGTGATATTTGCCAGCTCGTTTGTCCGTACAATCAAGGCATTGATTCGCATATCCATCCCGAAATGGAGCCCGAACCTGAAGCTGTTCAGCCATTGCTCAAGCCGCTTTTAACCATTTCGAACAAAGATTTCAATACGCAATTTGGGCACATGGCAGGCGCTTGGCGTGGCAAAAAGCCTCTACAACGCAACGCGATTATTGCATTGGCCAATTTTCGCGACCAAACCGCGCTTCCAAAATTGCTAGAAGTCATGGAAAACGACACGCGCCCAATGATTCGTGGCACTGCTGCATGGGCAATTGCGCAAATCCAACGCTACTATAATCCAGCCATTATCGAGTGTGTTTCAGCCCAACTCGCTAAAGAAACCGACCCCGAAACCATCGACGAAATGGCGAAAGCACTTGCCGCGCTCAAAGAAAAAAGATTACCACGCGACCAACGTCCGAAAGAATAGGAGATGTCATGAAAAATCATATCGCATTATTTGAACCGCTCATGCCTGCGAATACGGGCAACATTTCGAGAACTTGCGCTGCGACGAATACAGCGCTCCACTTAATTCACCCGCTCGGCTTTAGTACCGACGACAAAATGCTCAAACGTGCTGGATTGGACTATTGGGAACACGTCGAAATTATTCATCACGCGGATTTGGCGGCATTTCTAGAATATGTCGGCGACCGCCCACTATACTTAATCACGAAGTTTGCGCCACGCATTTATTCGCAAGCCGACTTAGCCCGCAACGCTCATAACGCCCAATTCTTCCTTTTTGGAAAAGAGACGACAGGCTTGCCGATCGAACTCA
>JAUNEB010000007.1:0-6569 GCA_030525795.1 Aerococcaceae bacterium
TTTTCAAAGCGGCCATATACGTTACCACTGAATACAACGGCAAAATCCAGCTGGACAGCACTATGCCACAAATCGTATAAAGTATCACATTGTATACCATAACAAAACTCCCGATAGAAATGCCTAATTTTTTGGCAAAAATAACGGCAAATACTTCGATACCGTCCATTGCACCGCCGCTACGAATGGCTAATCCGCTCCCAATTCCCGAAATGAGCCCACCAAACAACGCATTCAAAAACAAATCTCTTCCCGCTAATGGTGAAGCAAAACTGACATCCACTGGAAATACGTCGTTAATGAGCCACGCTGTAACCGAATAAATCGTGACCGTATAAATCGAATATAAGGTAAACTTTTTGCCTTGTTTGCGTAAACCGTACAGAAAAATCGGAATGTTCAACACGAGCAACGCAAGCGACAACGAAATATGGTCATTCGTGAGTTGGTCAATCAGCATCGAAGTTCCTGAAATGCCACTATCATACAGTTTGACAGGCGTCAAAAATATTGTGACACCAACTGCATTTATCACTCCTGCTAACGTCAACAACAACCAATTAAGTTTTTTCATTACAACCTCTCTTTCATTGCGGTCAATTTTTGTATCGCAAATTCAATATTTTGTGGGGAAGTGGCTAAATTGATGCGAATGTAACCTGTGTACTTTTCGCCGAATGTTTCGCCGTAGCCGACCGCTAAGCCGCATTGTGTTTGTATCCATTCATGGCAACAGGCGCCTTTTAATACAGGATTGAGGTCGATGAATGCCAAATATGTGCCTTCTAGTGGGTAAATGGTAATTTCTGGAAAGGTTCGTTTGAGTTGGTCGTGTAGCAAATTGTAATTGAACTGGATGACTTTTTTGACCGCGTCGAGCCACTCGCGGCCGTAAGCGTAACCTGCGCTTGTCGCCAACGCGCCCATAATATTCGCTTCGGTATGCCCAATTCGCGTGATGTAAGCATCGTATTGTGCGCGTAATTTTTCGTCGCAAATAATGACGGTTGAATGCATTAGCGCCGCTAAATTAAACGTTTTCGTTGCCGAGTTGAATGTAATTAAACGATGGCGGTACTTTCCTTGTTGCACCGTCGCACTCGGAATGTGTGTATGTCCCTCATATACAAAATCTTGATGAATTTCATCCGAAATAATGAGGACATCATGACGTTCACAAATTTCAAATAGACGCGCTTGCTCATCGTGTGTCCACACGCGCCCAATTGGATTGTGCGGTGAACAATGAATATAAAGACGCACTTTTTCGCGGACAATCGCCGCTTCAATTGCGTCATAATCCAACGAAAAACGTCCATTTTCATTGCGTAATCCAACATCAACTAATTGACGTTGCGTATCCGCTATTGACGCAAAAAATGGATAATAAACAGGCGACAAAATAAGAATACTGTCATTTTTTTGTGTAAAAGCATTGATAGCATGATACATCGACTGCACAACACTCGTCGTGAATCGCAGCCATTCACGTTTCACCTCAAATTGAAAATACGTCTGCATCCATTGCTGATACCGCTCAAAGTATTCATCCGACAAAAAAGTATAGCCGTATGCGCCGTGTTGAATACGTTCATTTAACGCTTCCGTAATGCCTTCTGGCACGCGAAAATCCATATCTTCTATCCACAACGGAAACAAATCCGCATCGCCATAACGTTCTTCCAATGCGTCCCATTTGACAGAGTTTGTATGCTTACGCTCAATTGCGTAGCGCTCAATAAAGTCCTTCATCTCCATTTTTTTGCCCTCTTTTTCATTCTTTCGTTAAAAAAACAGCCTATACCTGCTCGTTTGAACAAATATAGGAATCTTTCAAAATACTGTGAATATTATCTAATACAAAACCTTATCGCGATTGAAAGGATCTAAACTAAAACCTTGTTCCAATACTAACTTCGCATATTCTTTCGCACCGAATAACGAGTGATCTTTATAATTACCACATTCTTTGGCAGTCGTTGCAGGAACCACTTCTGTTTCCATTACTTTTTTCAAAACGTTCAATAAACCTGTCGCAACTTCTTCAGGCGTATGCTCATCCCAAATGACTAAGTAATAGCCTGTGCGGCACCCCATTGGTGATACGTCCACAATGCCTTTCAATTCATCGCGCAAATTGATCGCAATCAAATGTTCCAAGGTGTGCATCGCTCCCGTTGGGAATGCGTCTGTATTAGGTTGCAAAAAACGCAAATCGTATTTTTGAAGTAGTGCACCTGTTGCATGACGTTCTTCGCCTGCTAGACGTACGTACGGTGCCTTTACGAGATTGTGGTCGAGTGCAAAACTTTCTACTTGTGCCATACTGTCACCTTTCCGTCATTATTTTTCAGGTTCATTCTATCATATTTTGGTGTTTTTTCAAAGCGTTTTCTATGTTATACTAGAGTAAATCCTTGAATAGAAAGAGGCGTTTTATTTATGATACATTTATACCCCAAACGGAAACAAGTGGTGTTTGGGCTAGGCGTTGTGACGCTCATCTATGCGTTGTTGATGCCCGATAGGCGACTGATGTTGACGAATTATTGGCATTTGCTGATGCACCAAACATATTTAATGCACGATGCGTTTGAAATCGCGGGATTGTCGGCTACGTTTTTGAATGTAGCGTTACATTTTTTTGTGGCGTTTTATTTAATGAGTCGCAATGAACGAAGTAATTTGAGTGGGTTGCAAATGGCAGCTTTAGGTATTTTTGTTGGACATGCGTTTTTTGGAACGCATATTATCAATATTTTGCCAATTATTGCGGGGGTTGTTTTGTATGCGCATTGGACGCATCAGTCTTATAAGCTTTATACTACGATTAGTTTGTTTGCGACGGCAACTGCACCGATTGTGTCATATGTATTGCTGACGCCTTCATTGAGTTTCTTTTCTGTCATCACAGCTTTAGGAATGGGACTGTTTCTCGGTTTCATTGCGCCACCTTTAGCCGAACAGTTTCTCAAATTTCACCACGGGTTGACACTCTATAACTTCGGTTTTACAACGGGAATTATCGCCATGTTTATTGTCGCGATGTTTCCATATTTTAAAGCGCAAGTTCCTACGCAATCTCTCATCAGTCAGCAATATCATGTTTATTTAGTGGGCTATGTCTGTTTAATGTTGATTTTGCTAGCGTTATTGTTATGGAATCATTGGCGTGATGCTTTTTCCCTTTACAAAAATTTACTCGACAGTTCCGGACACGTTCCCGATGATTTCGTCTCAAAATTTGGCATTTATCCTACGTTGCTCAATATGATATTGACGACGGGATTATTTTTAGGAATTGTATTGGCGCTGAGATTTCCATTTAATGGTACGACGGTTGGCGGCCTTAGTTCAATTGCTGGATTCAGCGCGTTTGGAAAACATGTGCGCAATGCGACGCCTGTTGCGATTGGTGTAACAATTGCTACATTATTGCTCGGCAATTCGCTCGTTGATCAACGATTTGTCATTACTTTACTGTTTGGAACAGCGTTAAGTCCGATTGCAGGATTTTATGGCGTAGGTTACGGGATTTTGGCAGGATTTTTGCATTACAATTTGACCGTGCAAGTTTTTCCATTGCATCAAGGGATGGGCTTGTATAACAACGGCTTTTCATCGGGATTTGTTGCCGCTTTTCTCGTTCCAATTATTGATACATTTCAAGATTTTAACCAACAACATATAAGGAGATGGATTCATGCTATCCGAAAAAAATAAAGCAACACGTATTATGAAAGAAATTATTAGTTATTTTTTAGACAACGGCTTGAATGACTTTGATTTGAAATTCCAAATCAATGACAACGAATTTTATTTATTTATTACAGCTGACACCGAAAAAGAACCTGCTTCTTTCGCCAAATTATTAAGCGATTTGCAAACCGAACGTCAAATCGAAATTGACGAATATTACAACGCACTCCTTGGCAGTCACTGTCATCAACACGATTACAGCTTCCTCGGCAAAGCCATCGATAAGTCTGAAGGCTCCTTCGAAAACGGCAAGCTCTCCCTTGCCATTTGGCGCTACCACGTACTCTAAATATAACACGAAAACCCCGACCTCGAGTAGAGGTCGGGGTGAATTTTTCTACTTCTATGGGAATAGGAGTAATCTCCTTTTATACCCTCTATTTTCTTTATTATAAAGATCCGAGAAACTTAGTTTCCATATTCTTTTTCTAATTGAGCTTTGAATTGCTGATAGGCTATGTGGAGTTCTGGCGCTTCTCTAGGCACTAAAATCAAGTAGTCTACCTCAATCATACCATCTGTTAATAATTGAAGAGTCCCTAGTGTCTCTATGTTTTCTACTTGGGGCAGATACAACGGCAATTGTAAAATATCTGCTAACAATTGGCTCAGCACAGATGACTTACTAAAGCCACCCGTAATCGCTATTTTTTGAAAAGAATGCATCGCCATTAAGGATTCTACATTTTTGCGTATCGTAAACATCATGCCTAACACAATGCTGTAAATAAGGTCATCGCGGGTAGTCTCTCTATCTATTTTATAAAAACTGGCTTTTGCATAATCATTCCAAATAGGACTTCTTTCCCCGTTCAAAAAAGGAAGAAAAATACTTTGTGGCACTCTTTTTTCCTGAACAATGCGCTCTATTTCCTCAAATGAAGTTCGAAAAACCTCTCTTAGCCATTCTAAAACATTCCCGCCATTATTACTTGGAAAACCGACAATATAGCGGTCTGCATCCACAATATAGCAAAAATTCATCATTGTACTATCTACCAAAGGCTGCGCTGTCAACATACGAACAGCATGGCTTGTTCCAATCGATAGCACCGCCATCTGCTGTTCTTTTTTGAATAGGCCATTGGATGAAACTCCATCGCTATATCCTACAAACAGTCTTCCTGCTTTCAACTGATAGTTTTTCAATACATCTTCTCGTAAAACGAAGGCCGTATTTCCTGCTACAACTTGAGGAAGTTGTGCTTCGGTCAATTGTAACCCATTAAGGATTTCTTTATCCCATACTCTTTTTTGAGTATGAAATAGGCCTGTACTGGATGCGCAAGATTCATCAAGTACCCAGTTCTTGGTTAGATGATAAATGACGACATCTTTTATCGAACCAATTTTTCCGATAGATGCTCCTTGCAACACTTTCTCCTTAATTTTATAAAAAGGATTCATCGAATGAATCGGCGTGCCTGTTCTCAAATATTGAGATTGTTGTTTATCATCTAAACAATCTACTAGCTGTTTGCCATGTAAATCCGCCCAAGTAAGCAAACGGCCGTCAAGCTGCAAATCTGGTGTCAATAGCTGCACACTATGCATGGCACTGGTTAGTACGATATCCAGTTTTTCAAGAGAGGTAGCGGCGATAATTTCTTGAATTCCTTTTGTAATGAGTGACAAAATTTCATTCGTATTCAAGGAATAATCCATCGCGTTTTTTTGAATATCCGTATAAGTTTTGGAAATTTGGTAAGCTACTTTTAACTCTTTGCATAAAGTAAATTTTAAATGAGTAGTTCCAATGTCAATGCTCAGGATATAAGGTGCTAAATTCATTGTGCCCTCCAAAATTATATCTCATTGCTGATACTACTCGATTCGAATATTGTTTATCTGTCAAAGAAGCTTGTCGCATCATTAAGGATAGCGCGATAATAGGAACAGGCACTCCCGAATCAATCGCCTCTTTTACCATCCAATTCGCCTCTCCGGAAGCAGCGATTTTAGGGCTATGTATTGCAAGGTTCGTATCTTTTTGTAATTCCTCATAAATATTTTTTAACAAAGAGGATTCAATAATCGATCCATGCAACCAATTGTTAGCAACTTTTTCAAGATTATAGTCAAATAAAGGTTGATGATCTAAAAGACTCAATCCTTCGGCTATGGCTTGCATCATTCCGTATTCAATTCCGTTATGCACCATTTTTAAATAGTGGCCACTTCCTACTTGTTCATAAAATTGAAATCCTCCCGCTTGGCAAACCATTTCCAAATACCGATGAATGTGCCCATCATTTTCGTTGCTTCCTCCCAACATCATACACGCACCATTTTTGGCACCATTCATACCGCCTGATAATCCACAATCACAATAGCGAATGCCTCTACTTTTTAATGTTTGATGATTTTTGATAGATGTTTGATAAAAAGAATTTGAAAAATCAATCACATAATCTAAAGGACTGAGTTGAGTAGCTAATGTGTCTATCATCTGGCTCGTAGGGTCCCCTGCTGGTAATAACATCAAAACCAATTTTTCTTCTGGTACACTAAAAATGTCATCTAGCGTAACAAATTCAAATAGTTCGTGATGATACTTGTCTTTAATGGTTTCGTTGAGGTCATATCCCCTAACTGCTATTCTATTTTCATTATAGTTTTTCACTAAGTTTAGCCCCATTTTTCCTAGGCCAATCACAATAATTTCCATATATTTCTCCCTTCAAAAAGGCAGTTCTTTTTTCGAACTGCCTTTCTTATTTATTCTAAGTTACTGCCATTTGAAGCAATTACCTTTTGATACCAATAAAATGAATCTTTTTTAATTCGAGTGAAACTCCCGTTGCCAGAAT
>JAUNEB010000007.1:6579-10490 GCA_030525795.1 Aerococcaceae bacterium
TCATCTCTATCAACATAAATCAATCCGTATCGCTTCTTCATTTCGCCACCAGATGAGGACACTAGGTCAAATGCCGTCCACATCGTATAACCAATAATGGGAATACGGCTTTCTCTCATTGCTCCTAACATTGCCAAAATGTGTGATTCCAAGTACTGTATGCGATAAGAGTCATGAATCTGATTATCAGACGTGATGTTATCTACAGCCCCCAGTCCATTTTCTACAACGAATAACGGCTTTTGATAACGATCCCAGATGGATTCAATCGTAGTACGGAACCCTAACGGATCAATCATCCAGCCCCACTCTGAGCGTGCCAAAAACGGATTAACAACGCCACCCGCTGCATTGCCAGTATTTGTGTCAAAACCTTCCGTAACTTCTTTTACCGTTCGAGAAGCATAATAACTAAATGAGATGTAATCTACCGTGTTGTTTTGTAATAAGTCGAGATCTTCCTCTGTTCGCTCAACGCCCAATTCATTCAACTTATTTTCTGACCAAGTTGGATATTGACCACGAGACTGCACATCCACGAAAAAATAATTTTCTTGATTCGCAACTTGTGCTTTTCTAACATCTTGAGGATCACAACTATAAGGATAGTATTCTCCAGCCGCCAGCATGCTTCCCATCAATGCTTCCGAGTTATAGCGTTTCAAATTCCTTGTAGCTATCGCACTGGCTAACAATTGATAATGTGCCGCTTGAAAAATAATTTTCTGTCTATTTTCTCCGTCCTTAAAAGTAATTCCAGCCGCAGTAAAAGGCTTATGCAGCAACATATTAATTTCATTAAAAGAAATCCAATAGGTTACTTTATGAGCGAATCGCTCAAATAACGCATTCGAGAACCGCTCAAAAGCATCAATCATTTCTCGACTTCTCCAAGAACCAAACGCATCCATCGTTCCTTTCGGAACATCAAAATGATTAATTGTCACAATCGGCTCAATTCCGTAACTTAATAACAAATCAATGATTTTTTCATAGTAAGATAAGCCTCTTTCGTTGGGTTCTTTTTCTAATCCGGTTGGAAAAATGCGCGTCCAAGAAATTGAAAATCGAAAGCATTTTGCCCCCAATTCAGCGAGCAACGCAATATCTTCTGGAAATCTATTATAAAAATCTACGGCATCATGCGATGGAAAATACGCGTTTGTTGGAACCTTTGAGTATTCCATTTCTCCTCTTGCCACTGGCAAACGAAATTCACCGATTGGAAGCAAATCAATATTAGATTGCTTTTTTCCATCTTCTAATGTCGCGCCTTCCATTTGATTAGCTGCTGTAGCAACTCCCCATAAAAATTTTTTCATTATTTATCCGCTCCCTTTTGACTAAAGTTCTCGATAAATATCAATTATCTCTTTCACAAGATCAATAAAGGTCATGGCTGTCATCAAATGGTCTTGACTGTGTACAATCAGTAAACTAAATTGACTTATTTCTCCTGAGGCCTCTTTTGTTAATAACTTTGTTTGCTCCTTATGAGCCAACGTAATCTCGGAGGAAGCTTGATATAATTTTTCCTCAGCTTCTGCAAAATCTTTTTTCTTTGCATGTTGAAGTGCTTCCATTGCTAAAGATTTTGCATTTCCAGAATGAATTATTAGAGCCATTGCTTCCTCAAAATTAACTTCGTTCATATCTCTTACCCTACACCTAGAATTTTTTTGGCTTGTTCCAATACATTTTTGCCATTCATTGTTCCATAATCTTGGATTTTGATCATCTCAATCGGAATTTGATACTCAGATAATTCTGATTTAAATTTACTTTCCATGAACTTAACTTGTGGGCCTAAAAGAATCACGTCCGTATTTCCTTCTTTAGCGTATTCAATCGCTTCTGTTGAAGCAATCGCTTTAATGGTGCATTCAAATGATTCTTCTTGAGCAGCTGCTTCCATTTTTTTGACGAGCATGCTAGTACTCATCCCTGCTGAACATACTAAAACAATATTTACCATTTTCTTCTCCATTCTATTTTTGATAATTTATTTCTCTTGTGCATTATACGCTTTATCTGCTAGTTTTACAAACGGCATGTAAATCAAAACTGAGAGCGCAATACACGCTGCTTGAGTGATAACTGTCCCAATGCTACCTGCCGTTGCGATATAAGCATTAATTAGCGGTGGAACAGGCCACGGAACCATCACGACTGCTTTTGCTGCAAAACCAATTTGCGTTGCAAAATAACCAATAGTCCCCGTAACCAACGGTGTTAAGATAAATGGAATCGCTAAATAAGGATTCAACATAATTGGTAATCCATAAATTAATGGCTCATTAATATTAAAAATACCTGGTACAAGAGATAGTTTAGCAATTTGACGATAATCTTCACGCTTAGCCACCAAGAAAATCGCAATCAATAGTCCTAATGTCCCGCCAGAACCTCCATATACCATAAAGATATCCCAGAAAGGCATATTGATAATATTAGGAACAGCTTCCCCTGCTTCGAACGCTGCTGTATTGACAGCAATCGCTCCTAAAAGTAACGGCTCACGCAACGGTTTAACCATTTGCATTCCGTGAATACCAATTACCCAGAAAATTTGCGCAACAAACATCAATAGAAGAATTCCTGGCAATCCTTGAATGAGACCTTCCAAAGGTTTTTGAACGAGCGCATAAATAATATCAAAAGCATATTTTCCTGTCGTTAATTTAATCAAGAATCCTAAAATTCCCATTAATAGTACCGTAAAGACCGTTGGAATAAGAGCAGAAAAACTATTCGCTACGGTTTCAGGAACTGAATCAGGCATTTTTATTTTTAATTTTTCTTGTTTGCCTAACCAAGTAAATAATTCAATGGCAACAATAGCTGCAATCATCCCTAAGAAAAGACCTTTTGGATCCGTGTATTGACGTGCTAATACGTTGGTCACTTCAATTACTGTTTCATCTTTTTGTACAAAATTATAAACTGTAGGATTTAAAGTGAGGTAGGAAATTAAGGCAACAATTCCAGGGAAAACGCCCTTCACCTTGTTCAATTTTGCAATCTCAATTCCCAATAAAAACACAACATAAACTGTCAAGAAGTTTAATGTAAAATAGTTAATAGTTTGAGTAATCGGCTTAAATAATTCTAAAAAGGCTAGCGCATCAATTTTTGCTAAACCATTCGTAGAATCAAAAATAACCGATGAAAAAAGTGTCGCAAACGCCCCTGCAATAATGACTGGCAAAACTGCCGCAAAAGTATTTTTTATCGCAATAATATACTTTTGACTATTTACTTTTTCTGCAACTGTGTTTAGCACAGTAACTGTACGATTCATAGAACTCATATTTTTCCTCCTAAAATTTAGTAAAGATTTTGAAGTGTGGTTATACTAGGATTGTCTAACAACACTTGTATTTTTTGTTCGTCTTGTAATAAGTCAGCAAAAAATTCCATCAAAATAGGTAATTCCTTATTATCAAAACGAGACGGGGAAATCAACATAACAAAACGTATATCTTTATGTCGCTCATCCCATTCTACTCCGCTTGGACAAATTGCAAATGCAACTTCTGTAATAATTCCTTGAGGTTTTGCTGGATGTGGAAAAGCGAAATACTCTGAAAAAATAATCGATCCGAGCATCTCTCGAACAGATACTTGACGCCTCATCTCATCAATAAATTCCGTATCATTTGATTGAGATAAAGTAGCAAGAAGATCTTCAATCACTCTTGTTTTTGTTACTTTTTCAGTATAGTAAAGACAGCGTTCTTCAACCAAATAATGATTGATAATGTCCTTGTTTCTAGTCACCTCCTCCTTCTTTTCTACTACAGTAGAATGTGATTTTGTTAATCGTTTAAGCGTGTAGCGAATTTTTTCTATATCAGATTGATTTACCAAAACAGTCACATAGACTACTGGAATGTTAAAAAAATTACCTT
>JAUNEB010000007.1:10512-52267 GCA_030525795.1 Aerococcaceae bacterium
CGTACTTAATATAAAGTCAATACCTTCTAGTGAATCATCTTGCAGTTGGTAGTAACTGATAACATCCTTTATTTCAATCGTGTCATCAAATTCTTTTTTTATGCGACTTTTCACCATTTGAGCGCTCCCTAATCCTGTCGAGCAGATGATTAGGACGTTGGCTTTTTTCTCAACTTTTTTGCGTTCAACAGCAGCAAGAATGTGTAAAGCTATAAATCCCCACTCATGGTCTGTTAATTCCAATTTTTTGAAAAAATGAAATTGATTAAACGCCGCTTTAATGGATTCTAATTCTTCACTATATCTTTTTCGTACTTCTTCAAATAGAGGATTTTCCAAAAAAGTATGAAGATGTGCTCGAGTCATCAACGGCCTAAAATGAGCAATCAGCCCTTGAATCAATTGTTCATCCATCGAAAATTCTATTCTTTTAGAGAGTGATACTAAGGCTCTCTTTAAATAATCAACAACTACATCGCTTTCTACTTCTTCCATTCCTCCAGGAGCATGTGTCCTAGAAGTCAAATAAAGTGAAATATATTGTATTTCATAAAGTGTAAATTCAATGCCGAATAATGCCGAAATACGTTGTGTAATTCTGTTAGACAATATAACCGACTGACTGTCTAACATTCCTTCATCAATAATAGGTGCTTCCACTGAAAAGCCGTCCTTAATCCGTTTTGCAGTCAGTTGTAAATGAAGCACAAAGTTTTGAATAATAAAGTCCGAAATAGAAAAATTCAGTTTTCTCGATTCTTCTAAAATAATAATTAACAATGTTTCCGTTGGTAAAAATAAATTTTCTTTCTGGATAAATAGCGAATCAAAGGCTTCCACTTTCAACAAGTATTGAAGTATAAATCTTCGTTTTTCAAGTTCACTCCCTTCTATATAGAGGCAATCATTTTCATCAACTAGCAATTCTAAATGATACTTTCTCAACAATCTTTTTAACGAGACGATAATAGCGGAAATGGTTGTTCGACTGACAAAAAACTCTTTGGAAAAATCATCTATTTTCCATAAGCGATTCTCTAACATCAGTTTATTTATCACAAATTTTTCTCGTAAAGTCTGTGTGATGACTGTTGGTTTCTTAATTGTCTCATCCACAAAAATGCCAAAAGCGATATAGTCATGAATCAGTAACTGATAGCCTTGGCCTTTTTTGGTTTGCAACTCAGCGCCATGATTGTAGATAATTTGAGCAATATTTTTTATATATTTTTGGATTGTTCGACTTGTCTTCCCAAATTCTCTGGAAAGATCTGATCCTGTATACACCGTATTAGGATGTTTCATAAAAAATAGCAACATATCTTTTTCAAGTTCAGTTAACGGAATTTCCATATCTCACCTCTTCTACGTGAATTATAGCAAAAATATTTTTTCAATGAAACCTCTTTCAAGACTGTCTTTTTCCGCTTCTTAACGGAAATGTTTGAACATTACTACGAAAATAGAACCTCACGAAACATGTTAATTGTTATATTTTTGAACATAAGAAAACACTTCTAATATTCTCTAGTTAACTAGATTTTATCAGAAGTGTTTTGTTTGTTTAGGTTATAAAACTTCTTTCATACGTTCGAAGGCTTGGAGGAGCAATTCGCGTGAGGTTGCAATATTGATGCGAATGTAGTTTTCGCCATTTGCGACGTAGTGTGTGCCATCTTCTAAAATAACGCCTGCTTTTTCTGCTAAAAATGGCACTAACTCAGAAGCTGACATGTCTCCTTGGGACACGTCAATCCAACACAAGTATGACGCATCCATCTCCATCAACTGCCACGTTGGAAAATCACGCGCAATCATTTGCTTCGTCAAAAGATAATTGTCGCGCAAATAATCGGTGACTGCGTCCAACCATTGTTCGCTCTCATTATATGCCGCAATTAATGCCGCAATGCCAAACGGATTAGGCGAAGTAATACTATTTTTTGCTAAATGTGTTTGGAAACGTCGACGAATATCGGCATTCCAAATAATGGCATACGACGTTTTCAAGCCACCAAAATTGAATCCTTTATTCGGTGACGTCAACAAAATGACATTGTTTTTGACTTCATCATTCAAGGCTCCAATGGATGTGTGTTCCCCGAACAAAATATGCTCCGAGTGAACTTCATCCACCACTAATAGCACACCGTATTGTTGACACAAATCGTAAACTTGCTGCATTTCTTCACGCGTCCAAATACGACCTGCGGGATTGTGCGGCGAGCAAAATAAGTACACATCAGGCCGCTGTTCGCGTAATTGTGTCTCAAGCAAATCGAAATCGATATAATAACGATTTTCACGGACGATAAGCGGGTTAGTAATGACTTCAATGCCGTTTCGTTCAGCGGCCAACGCAAACGGATCATAAACGGGTGTATTCATGAGTACTTTTTGCGAAGTCGTACAAAAACATTGTAACAAATAATGAATGGTCGAGACCGTGCCATAGACAAGCGTAATCGCTTCTTTGGTCACGTCTACTTGATGGCGACGTTTTTGCCAATCAATTACCGCATCATAAAAAGCGTCATAAGTATACGTGTAGCCTAGTGTTCCAATCTCCAAAATGCTGCGTAAAGCATCAAGAATTTCAGGCGCTAACACGTAATCCATGTCTGCAATCCACATTGGAATGTAGTCCTCTGGCAAATTGGGAAAGCGGCTTTTTAATAAAGTTTCGTCCCATTTGCGGCTTTTATCTAGCTTACGATTTGGTAATTCATCAAATTGATACATAGGCACCCCTCTTTTACATTAATTGCTCAATGCCTGTTTTGACGGTTTGAACTTGTGCCCCGATGATGACTTGAACGTTGTGTGCGTCTAATTCAACGACGCCCAACGCGCCTGCTTTACGTAACGTATTTTTATCGATGAGCGCTGCGTCTTTCACTTGCAAACGTAAACGCGTCACGCAGTTATCTAAGTGTGTGATGTTTTCTTTTCCGCCAAGTGCTTGCAAAATAATTGCTGGATCGTAAATGCCGTTGCCTTTTGTAAAGACTTTAATTTCGCCATTTTCTTCAGATTGTGGTTCGTCTTTACGACCTGGTGTTGCAATGTCGTATTTGGTAATGTACCACTTGAATACGAAGTAGTAAATCGCAAACCATACGATACCTACTGGAATGAGCAAGTACCATTTTGTATAGTTACCTTGTAACATCCCGAAGATGACCCAGTCAATAACGCCTCCGTCCGTATTACCGATAACAACGCCGAGCATCGCCATCACCATCAATGATAATCCTGACATGATTGAGTGGAATACATACAACGCTGGTGCAATGAACAAGAATAAGAATTCAATTGGCTCAGAAATCCCTGTTACAAACGCCACTAAAAATCCTGACATCAATAATCCTTTAATTGCAGGACGATTTTCTTTTTTGGCAACCATATAAATTGCAAACGCGATCGCAGGAAGACCGAACATAAATGTTGGCATGAAACCTTGTGACAAGAAGGCAGTTGCTTGCGGACTAATTGGTTCACCAGCATTTAATTGTGAGTAGAAAATATTTAACGCACCGGAAACCGTTTCGCCATTAACCACTTGTGTTCCCCCAACATCTGTAAAACGAACCATCGCTAACAAAATATGGTGCATCCCAAAAGGTTTCAAAACAGCTGTTCCTAAACCATAAATAAACGGACCAAACACGCCTGCTTTAGCAATCACATGCCCAATCGCTGTAATAACACTTGAGAATACTGGCCAAATAATTGGAATAACTAGCCCCACTACTGCCATGACTAATGAAGAAATAATCGGTACAAAGCGAATACCGCCAAAGAATGAGAACGCATCAGGCAATACGGTATCTTGGAATTTTTCGTGTAAGAAATACACAATCAAACCTGCAATAATACCGCCCAAGACACCCATTTCAATAGATTGGATGCCGAGCACCATGCCTTGTCCGTTCAAACGTAATGCGTCAGCTGGCGCAAGCTGATTGTTCACTTGCAAGTAGAAGTTGATAGACATGTGCATCGCAATGAATCCAACAAACCCCGCAAAAACGCCGACACCTTTATTACGTTTAGACAATCCTAACGGAATCGCCATCGCGAACATCGCTGGCAAGTAACGAAACGCCAGACTTCCGACCATTGTCAAATATTGGAAAAATAACTGAATCCATGGATGCCCCAAAAATGGGAACCGCTCAATCACAGGATCTGATGCAATCGAACTTCCCAACCCTAATAACATTCCCAAAAACGCTAATAACGCAACAGGAAACATAAACGTTTTGCCTAATTCTTGGAAAAAACTAAAGAAACGCACACGTAGTGACTTACTTTTTTCTGACATAATAATGCTCCTTTTCTTGATTATTGTCGATTTAATAAACGATTGATGTGCAACATTAAATAAAAAGATTCTCCTTCGCTCAGCGTATGCTGCACTTTTTCCTCCAAATACGCTGATAGTTTCGGTAAAACTTCTTGAGCTTTCGGATAATGTTGAACGACCAATTCATACAGTTGCGTGTCCGACACAACCGCTTGCTCTTCATTCCACAATCGCATAATAAAAAACTTCAAATGCGTTACAAAACGCACATAATTCAAATCGTCATCGTCTAATTCTAACTGATAATGTTCTTTGACAATACGCACCATATCATGTACCATCAACGTCATTTTTGTAACTTTATCCGCTTCATGCGACTGATTTTGCGCGATAATAAGATGTAAAGTAATAAAGCCCGCCTCATCGTCTGGCAACCGCACCCCAATTTGCTGTTCAATGTACTGCAACACACGCAAACTAAATTGATATTCCGCTTGATAAATGGTTTTCACTTCTGACAAAATTGCGTTTGGTGTTTGAATTCCTTCATGAAATCTCTCAATCGCAAAATGAATATGATCTGTCAATGTTAAATAAATCGTCTCATTCAAAATAATACCTAATTCCGTCTCAGCAGCGTCAACCAAATCACGCACCAATTCAAAGTACATCACAGGAATTTCGGATAGTAACTTTGCTAAGCGAATCGCGTTTTTTTCGCTATCCAACCAAAAACACTTTTCAATTTTAGTAGTGTCAATGCTGTCGCCTACTTGCTTGCCAAAAGAAATTCCTTTTCCCATAACTACCAGTTCATTGCGTCCGTCATGAACGATGACCGTGCTATTATTCAATACTTTAACAACTTCCACTTGCTCACCTCCTTGCCTTATTGGTACAAAAAGACCCATGCCAAATAAATGCTTCACACATTCAAATGACATAGGTCTTGCTCTTGCGATAACACCCTATTATCTGAGATTTATTCTAACACCAAAAGAAAGCGTTGTCAATAACTTTGTGAAAAATTCCCTCCAAAAATTTGAAGGGAATGTTATCTTTTATTTTTTCTGCCCGTAATAGGCATTTGCTCCATGCTTACGGAAGTAATGTTTATCCAATACATATTGTGAAAGTGGTGTGACATTTGGATTCACTTGTTCTGTGACAAGTGCCATATGGCATACTTCATCCAATACAAGGCTATTTTCGATTGCTTTTTGCGTAGAAGTTCCCCAAGTGAACGGACCGTGTCCTTGAACTAACACACCTGGCACTGCTAGCGGATCAAGATTGCGTTCTTGGAAGGTTTCAACGATGACTTTGCCCGTATTTACTTCATACGCTTCTTCGACTTCTGCTTGTGTTAAATGGCGCGTCAATGGTACTGGCCCATAAAAAGTATCTGCATGCGTCGTGCCATAGCATGGCAAATCACGTTCTGCTTGTGCCCAGCAAACGGCATATTTACTATGCGTATGCACAACAGAAGTAATGTTTTCAAATGAGCGATACAATTCGACGTGTGTTGCCAAATCAGATGACGGACGATAACTGTCTTCTTCGATGACTTTGCCCTCTAAATCTGTCACGACCATTTGTTCCGCCGTCATTTCAGCGTAGTCAATGCCGCTCGGTTTAATCACAATAATTCCTAGTTCACGGTTAATTTCGCTCACATTTCCCCAAGTTAATTGGACCAATCCCCACTCAGGTAATTGCAAATTTGCGCGATACACACGCTCTTTCATTGCAGCAATGATTTCATTAAGCGACATCATAGCCCGCCTCCTTCAAAATAGGTTTCAAAAACTCTAGCGCTTCTTGAATACGCGCTTCGGGTTGCGCGTCCACTTCGCTCCACATCTCAATTAAAAAAGTTCCTTCGTAGCCAAGACGTTTTAACGTTTTTAAGCAACCTGCAAAATCAACATCGCCTTCTCCAAACGGCACATTTTTGAACTGGCCTGGAAAATCAGCCGTCACATTCTTAGTATCTTTAATATGCACGGCGACAATTGAATCAATGCCGAGTTCCAATTCTTCAGCAGGATTGTTTTCTGGCCAAGCAGATAAATTACCCAAATCTGGATACACTTGCAGCCATGGCGATGGAATTTGGCGTTTAATCGCCTTAAATTTCGTCAACGAATTGATAAACGGATCATCCATAATTTCAATCGAGAGCATCACTTGTTTAGCCGCCGCCATATTGACCGCTTTTTTCAAATTCTCCACAAAATATTCACGCGACGAAACGGTTTTTTCTTCGTAATAAACGTCGTAGCCTGCTAATTGAATGTTGCGGACGCCTAATTTTTCGGCTAAATTGACCGCTTTTTGCATGATTTCGAGCGCTTTTTCACGGTTTGAAGCGTCTTTGGACCCGAATGGAAAACGACGATGTCCACTCAAACAAATCGAATAAATACGGATGCCAGTTTGGCGCATTGCTTGATTGACGGTTTCAATTTCTGCTTCGGTCCAATCAAGGCGCGCTAAACGCTCGTCTGTTTCGTCAATTGACATTTCGACAAATTGAAAGCCGAGTCGCTTAGCAATTTCAAAACGTTCCAACCACGTAATATTTTTCGGGAGCGCCTTTTCGTAAATCCCTAACGTTGTCATTTGGTTTACCCCCAAATTTCACGAATTTTATCTTTGAAAGCACGCGCTGCTTCAGCCGGGTTTTCAGCTTCGGTAATGCCGCGCCCTGCAATAAAGGTGTAAACATCGACGCCGCGGAACAATTCTAAGGTGTCAATGTCCAATCCACCTGTCACCGATACTTTAAAGCCCATTTCAATCAATTTTTTGACTTTGGACAAATCGCGTTCGCCCCATGTTTCGCCAGCTAAAAGGGCATCGCGGCTTTGATGATAAATGGCTTGATCAATTCCCGCATCTAACCATTGTTGTGCGTGTTCGTACGTCCAATCGCCGTATAATTCTACTTGAATTTCGCCACGGTCACCGCGTTCTGCTTTGATGGCTTTTAATGCAGCTTCCATCGTTGGAATGGTTGCTGAACAAATACATGTCATCCAGTCTGCGCCGCGTTCGGCATTATTTTTGGCAACATTGCCTCCAGCATCCGCACATTTGGTGTCTGCAACAATAATTTTTTCTGGAAAAAGATTGCGCAATACTTCAACTAATTCGCTACCGACTTGTAACAAGCATACGGTGCCTGCTTCAATAATATCAACTTCGTTTCCGACAGCAACTGCTGCTTTAATTGCACCTTTCAAATCGGAATGGTCTAATGCAACTTGTAAATTTGGAATTCTCATCATTATTCTCCTTTATCTCCATTAAATAAGGGACTGGGAGCTCGCGCCCCAGCCCCCTTCATTCGCTTATTAAGCAATGCCATTTTCAGCTAATTTTTCAGTAATTTCTTTTTCTGATAATAAGTTTTGTAAGCCGATAATTTTTGTGTTAGGTAAGTCAACACCGTTAAATACATCGACTAAAGCTTGTGAACAAAATACGATGTCGTAGCCTTTTGCTAAAGATTTTGCTTCAGAAACGGCACAGTGATGAATATCTAATGGGATATTCAACTTGCGAAAAACGTTTGAGATTTTCATTTTGATAATTTGGCTAGAGCCCATGCCACTGCCACATGCTGCTAATACTTTCATAGTAATTACTCCTTGTTGATTAGTTTGTTGCTTCTACGTATGATTCGTAGTCTTCAGCAATTGTAAAGTAATGTTGTTTATTTTTCAAGTATTGTAATTGTGGAATTGCCAATAAGACAATCGCAATAATCGCGATACCAACGAAACCGAATTTCATGAGCCAGCCGCCACCTAACCAGAAGGTTGACCAGTCAAAGTTACCGTGCCAGCCCCCAAATTTATCTAATTGGAACATATACGCCGCTGCTGCTCCACCTAATACTTGAATCACACCTGAGCAGAATGTCAAAATAGCTGCTGCTCTCAAGCCGCCTTTACGGTTTGCATATACCGCAAAAGTTGCATTATCAAAGAATACAGGGACGAAACCAGTAATAATCAATACTGGACTCTTGAAAATAACTAAGCCTAAAATTGCTAATACTTGACCTAACAAACCGAATAAGAAACCTACCGTTACCGCATTTGGATGTCCAAAGCCATAGACTGCCGCACAGTCAATCGCTGGCATAGAACCTGGCAATAATTTGTTAGAAATACCTTGGAACGCTTCAGATAATTCAGAAACGAATAAACGCACCCCTAATTGCAAAATTTGAACATACACAGTAAAGGTTAACGCTGTATTCAAGATGTAGAAGAAGAAGCTATCTGTTTCTTTCAACGTTGTCATTGTGAATGCTTTTGCGTTTGCAGAAGTTAAAATTTCTTGACCATTGATGCTGACTAAGTAATCTTTACCTAACACGACCAAAATCGCACCGAAAAATACCATCATCAAAATAGAAGTTGCTACAATACTTTCTTTAAAAATTGATAAGAATCCTGGTAATTCTAAATCTTCAATTTTTTTGCTGTTTTTGCCTGCTAATTTTGGCGCTAATTTATCGACTGCCCAAATACCAAACATTTGTTGGTGACCAATTGCAAAACCGCCACCTTCTGTCAATTCTTGTGTTGGTTCAACGGTTAAGTTAGAAGAAACAGCCCAATAAATCCCTAACAATGCACCTAATGTTAAGACGAATGACATACCTTTCAAGCTTTCACCAAACGCGAATACTAATAACCAAGTTGCAGTCGCAGATTGTTGAACCATGATGTGTCCTGTAATGAAAACTGTGCGTAATTTTGTTACTTTACGGAAAATAACCAATACTAAGTTCGTTAAAAATGCTACCAACAATACTTGCATGGTTAAGCCTGTTGCGTGCTCAAAATTTTTCAACGCAGCTTCTGCAGCCGATTGTCCAAAATATGGGTCAATGACGACTGCTTGTAAGTTGAAACGGTTACCTAACGCCGCCAAAATCGGACGGAAGTTTGTTACTAAGCCACCCGCTGCAACGTTCAAAATTAAGTAACCAACAACAGCTTTAATAAAGCCAGCTAACGCATCATACCACTTACGTCCTAACAATAAATAACCTAATAATACAATGAAACCTACGAAAAATGCTGGTTTGGTTAAAATATTTGCAAAGAAAAATTGCCAAATTGGTAATAAAAAGTCCATTTTAATTCACTCCTTCTAAAATTTTTTCTAAATCTTCATGGCTACGCGCATTCACAAATGCCTCGACCGTCGCCTCATCTTCGACTAATGTCACTAACTCTGATAAGTTTTCAAGATGCTTTTCGTTGTCCGTAGAAGCCAATACGAAGAATAAACGTGGTTTGTATTCCGCACCTTCACCAAAATCCACCGCTTCTTCAACATTCATAAAAGCAACCGCTGTCTCGTTGACGCCTTTGCCTTCTTGAGCATGTGGAATACAAATTTCAGGTGCAATGACGATATAAGGCCCAAATTCGTGTACGTTATTAATAATATAACTTGAATATTCTGGTTCGATAATTCCTTGCTCGACAAGCGGTTGACAAGCCACGCGAATCGCTTCTTCCCAAGAGTCGAACTTTTGTTGAAAACTGTAACGCTTATGTTCAATAATTTCTTTTAACACGCAATACACTCCTTTATCTTATAAAAATGATGGGAATGGCGTATCGTTGTCACATGAAAACGCATCTTTGAAACCACGATTAAACATAAATTCCAAATGTTTCAAGTCTTGTGGATAATTGTACTGGCCACCGACTTGCCAAATATATGGTTGGAATTGATAATCTAAACGATCTTTTTTCATTTGCCATAACGCCACGATTTCTTTAGGATCTGCCATGAAGTTTGTCCAAATATCGTGGTGAACAGGAATCACAACTTTCGCATTCAAGCATTCTGCCATTCGCAAAATGTCTACGGACGTTAATTTATCAGTAATACCGCGTGGGTTTTCGCCGAACGCGCCTAAGCAAACATCAATTTTGTGTTCGTTGCCGTGTTTTGCAAACATATTAGAAAAATGTGAGTCGCCTGCGTGATACAAGTTCCCACCTGATGTTTTGAAAATGTAGTTGAGCGAAATGTCATCCATGTCTTGTGGCATTTTGCCTTTGAGTTCGTATTCAGGATCGTGTTCCCATGTAACCAGTGCAGTGCGATCAAACGATTCTAATGCCAAAATTTCAACAGAACCGACCGTTGCACTTTCGTTTGGACGTAAGGTAATCGTGCGTTCTGCTGGCACTCCCCACTTAATCCAAGTTTCAACAACTGCTTTTGGTCCGATGAATTTTGCATCTGGGCAATTTTTTGCAACGGCGGCAGCGGTGTTGATATCTAGGTGATCGGAGTGAATGTGCGTGACGACTAATGCGTCCACTCCTTCGATTGCGAACGGATCTAACACGAATGGTTGGTTGCGCAAGTTTGGTTGCAATTGGCGGACGCCTGACATGCGCATCATTTGGTGGCCTTTTTTCATATCGCCGCCACCATGCGTACGTTTACCCGTTCCGTTCCACAAGTCACACAAAATGTTTGTGCCTTCGTGCGTTTTTAGCCAAATTCCTGTACAGCCTAACCACCACATTGCGAATGAATCTTTTTCGACTTGTTTGTCGCGAATTTCTTCGTTTAACCAAGTCCCCCATTCTGGAAAAGTTGAAAGCACCCAACTTTCTCTTGATACATCATTAATTGTTGCCATTGTTTTCCTCCTCAAATTTAGGTGAATTTATCTTACAAATTTATGATAACGCTACAAATAACCGTTTTCAAGTGGTTTTTATGTGCTTTTTTATATTTTTTGTTGTTTTTATGTTCGTTTTGTGTTATTTTTATTGTAAGAAAGGGGAAATGAACGATGAAACGCTCAACTTCTGATATCAAATGGCGCCGCGAACAAATTTTGACTTTATTAAAAGAAGCGCCGAACGAAAATTTAAGTGTCGAAGCATTAGCCGCTCAACTCAATGTCTCAGAAATGACGATTCGGCGAGATTTGAAAATACTCGACGACATGGGAAAAGTCATTCGCCAACATGGCAGTGCCACTTTAGGCGAGCAACCACATTTTGAAGGCGACACGCATAACAATCCACTCGAAACACTCAAATATACCATCGCCAAAAAAGCCGCTTCTTTTGTGAAGCAGCACATGACGTTATATATGAATACGAGTTCTACCGCGTTGCAATGCGTTGACTTTTTGAAGGAGTTGCCGTTGACGATTGTGACGAACAATTTGTTAATGAGCCAAAAAGAAATGCACCCTGCTTCGACGATTATTTTATCAGGCGGTGAAATTCGTTTTCCAAAAGCCGCTTTAGTTGGTGACTTGGCGTTGCGTTCGTTGACCGATATCCATTCAGATATTGCAATTTTGGGTTGCTCAGGCATTAGCGCTGAAAAAGGGATTACAACAGGAAATTTTCATGAAGCGAACGTCAATCGTCTGATGATCCAAAATGCGCAATCCCTCGTTATCGTCGTCGCTGACTACCGCAAAATTGGTACTAACGCTAATTTTGTGGTGACCAATTTGGACGCCATTGACATCTTGATTACCGATGTTTACGCGGACGAACAAATGATTCGCGACATCGAAGCAAAAGGCGTGACCGTTTTGCAAGTGTCGAATTTATATACGTAACGTTACAACTCTAACGCAATCGGACTAAAAATTTTGTCTTCAAATTGCGACACCGAAACGCCTAACAAACGGACACTATGCGTCAAATCTCCATGTTGCTCCCACAATTGTGTTGCCAACTCAACACAGCGCGCTTCATCATCAAAATAATCGGCAACCGTTATTTGTCGCGTAATTGTTTCAAAGTTTTCATAGCGAATTTTGAGGGTGACGGTTTGGGCTTTCAATTGTTTTTCGCGAACTTTTTTCATGACTTTTGCGGAAAGTAGCGCAATATGTTGCAAAACAGCTTCCTCCGCTTCCAAAAAGCGACTGAACGTCGTTTCGCGTCCTAACGATTTGCGTTCTCGGCGACTTTCCACTGGCGAATGATGAATGCCACGTACTTTAAAGTAGAGTGACTGCCCCATTTTGCCGAAAGTTTGCATCAAATCATCAAATTCCCATTGAATTAAGTCGGCACCTGTATAAATTCCTTTTTCATGAAAATGTGGCACAGACTTCTTGCCAACGCCATAAAATTTTTCGATCGGCAATTCTTTCAAAAAGAGCGGAGCTTGTTGCGGTGTAACGACCGTAATGCCGCTCGGTTTTTTGTAATCTGACGCAATTTTGGCAATGAATTTATTGTAAGAAACGCCGACGGAACAAGTCAATTGTAGCTCGCGCTGAATATCTGTTTGAATCATCTTCGCCAAATATGTCGCACTTTTGATACCAAGTTTGTTAGCCGTCACATCTAAATACGCTTCGTCTAGCGAAAGTGGCTCTATTTTATCCGTATAACGGCGAAAAATGCGGTGAATTTGTTGCGAAACTTGCGCATAATGTTGCATGTTCCCTTGAATAAAAACCGCGTGCGGGCAGCGCTTGTACGCTTCCATCGCCGACATCGCTGAACGGATGCCGTATTGGCGCGCCTTGTAGTTGCACGTGCTTACAATGCCACGTCCGTTTGTTAATTTAGGATGTTTGGCAATCACAATAGGTTTGTTGGCGATTTTTGGATTGTCGCGCGCTTCAATGCTCGCATAAAAAGCGTCCATATCGACATGCAAAATTTTACGACTCGTATCGGGTTTTGGTTCTTCAAACGTCAACATACCGTAGCGCATACCGCACCTCCTTTTCTTTTATTATACGAACTTTTGTTCTTTTTATCAAGAAAAATAGCCTCAACAAAGCGACTTGCACAAGTTCAACTTTGTTGAGGTAATGGATTAGTTTTCGATAATGGCGTTCGTTGTTGCAACTTCTTCAAGTGGCGTTGGGCCGCTTTGAACCGTTTGCTTAACTTGTGCAATTGCTCCTAATTCGAAAGTCAAATAAATACCTTCGCAATCTAAAACGACAACGCGTCTGTTCGTATCAACTTCGTCAATCATTCCGTGCAATCCGCCGATAGTAACGACGGCATCGCCCTTTTTCAATGCGCTCAACATTTGATTTTTTTGTTCAGCAGCTTTCTTTTGTGGGCGAAGAACAAAAAAGTACATCATAATCCCCATTGGTACAATTGTTAGTAGTAATTCCATTTTGATTAGTTCCTTTCTTTATTAAAAATTGCGTGCATTTTCTTTATTATAACCGTAACGTTCAAAAAAGTCTTGTCTGAACTCTAATAATGTGTCGTTTTTAATATTCTCACGAATATCTTTCATCAATTTTAGCAAGAAATGCACATTGTGAATGGACGCTAAACGCAATCCAAAAATTTCATCGGCTTTAATTAAATGGCGAATATAGGCACGTGAATAATGTTTACAAGTGTAGCAATCGCAATGCTCATCAATCGGTCTAAAATCGCGTGCATATTGCGCATTTTTGACAACTAGACGCCCTGTGTGCGTCATGCAAGTTCCGTTGCGAGCAATGCGCGTCGCCAAAACGCAGTCGAACATATCAACGCCACGAATGACACCGTCGATGAGTGCGTCGGGCGAGCCGACCCCCATGAGATAACGCGGTTTATTTTTTGGCATGACGGGCGTTAAGTAATCTAACACTTCGTTCATTTCTTCTTTAGTTTCGCCGACGGACAAGCCACCAATTGAATAGCCTGGGAAATCCAATCCAATCATATCATGCGCGTGTTGCAAGCGTAATTCTTTGTAGCCCGCCCCTTGCAAAATACCGAATAGTGCTTGGTCATGCGGTCTTTGGTGCGCTTTTAAGCCGCGTTCGGCCCAACGTGTCGTACGATCGATGGATTTTTTGACATAATCGTATGTTTGGTTGAATGGCGGACATTCATCAAAACTCATCATAATATCTGGTCCAAGCTGATTTTGAATGTGGATGGCTTTTTCAGGAGAAAGGAATAATTTTTCGCCATTGATATGATTTCTAAAATGAACGCCTTCTTCTTCAATTTTGCGCATGTCACTTAATGAAAATACTTGGAAACCGCCAGAGTCCGTCAAAATTCCTTTGTCCCAATTCATAAATTGGTGTAAGCCGCCAGCTTCCGCAACCAAATCTTCTCCTGGACGAAGCCATAGATGATACGTGTTGCTCAACACAATGTCTGCACCCATTGCTTTCAATTCTTCAGGCGATAAACCTTTTACCGTGGCGAGCGTTCCGACTGGCATATAAATTGGCGTTTCGAAACTACCGTGCGGTGTGTGGACAACACCGAGTCTTGCGCCTGTATATTTTTCTTCTTTAATTAGTTCGTAACGAATTGCTGGTTCTGTCATAATCGTTCCTTTCTTTACTTAAAATGAACCACTGTCGAGCCGTCGCCGCCTGCATTTGGCAGTGAATATTCAAATCGCTCTACTTTTGGATGACGTTTTAAAGTTTGGCGGACTCCTTCGCGTAAAGCGCCCGTTCCTTTTCCGTGAATAATGGTAACCATTGGGTGATGCGATAATAAAGCCGCATCCAAATAGTGATTCAAGCGATACATTGCTTGTTCGTAGCGTTCACCGCGTAAATCGAGCGTTGTTTGAACTTTGCTACCAGCGCGGCGTTGGACGTTGATTTTGGCTTGTGGTTCTAGTTTGGCTAGTGGTGATAAGTCTGCTTGGTTGGCGGATAGTTTGAGAATACCGATTTGGACGATATATTCGTCTTTGGAGATAACTTCAATAATGGTTCCGCGCTGTCCGTAAGAGAGTACTTCTACGTCATCGCCAACTTTTAGTGTACGATTGGCTTTCGCTTTTTGTAGCACTTTATTTTTTTTCAATGTTTCGGCTTGTTTGAGTTGTTCAAAAGCAGATTTTTTCTCGATGAGGACGTGTTCTTTTATGTGTTTGTTTTGTCCTTGTTCGAGTTGTAAATCGCGAATTTCTTGGATGAGTTTTGCAGCTTCTTTTTGCGCAGCTTCGACTTTTTCGTTGGCTTCACGTTTTGCTTTTTCCAAAAGTTCGGCTTTTTTATCGAGCCAACGGTCATATTCTGTGCGCAAATCTTGATACAGTTGCTCAGCCGTTGCCAAGCGTTCTAGCGCATCAGCGTGATTCAGTTCGGCTTCTCTGCGTTCGCGTTCTAATTTGGCGACCATTTCGTTCAAGGATTGACTGTCTTCCGAGATGCCTTCGCGTGCCTCTTCCAAAATAGATTCCTGCAATCCTAGTCGCTTGGAAATGTCCAACGCATTACTTCTTCCTGGAACACCAATGAGCAGACGATACGTTGGCGACAATGTTTGATGGTCAAATTCCATACTTGCATTGATTGTATTTGCTGCGTTATGCGCGTAAACTTTTAACTCGGGATAATGTGTCGTCGCCATCACTAAGCAACCAATTTTGCGCGTGTGATTGAGAATCGCCATCGCTAAAGCAGCGCCTTCTTGCGGATCCGTTCCCGAACCTAATTCATCGAA
This sequence comes from Aerococcaceae bacterium, assembly GCA_030525795.1. Classification (GTDB taxonomy): domain Bacteria; phylum Bacillota; class Bacilli; order Lactobacillales; family Aerococcaceae; genus Abiotrophia. The sequence goes on from JAUNEB010000007.1 coordinate 26,302, forward strand.
TAAGACGAGTGATTGCGCCGTTGCATGATTCAAAATACGCACAATATTCGTCATATGACTCGAAAAGGTACTTAAACTTTGTTCAATTGACTGCTCGTCACCAATATCGGCAAATACATCATCAAAAATCCCCAATCGGCTTCCTGATTCACACGGAATATGCAAGCCTGATTGTCCCATCAACTGCAATAATCCTAATGTTTTTAGTAAAATCGTTTTACCACCCGTATTCGGTCCCGTAATAATGAGCGACTGGTACGATTCCCCCAAAACAATATCGTTCGCCACTACTTTCGTGGCGTCAATCAATGGATGACGCGCTTGCCATAAAGCAACATGTTGCTGTTCATTAAAACTCGGTTTCGTTGCATTTAATAATTTTGCGTAATGCGCGCGCGCTTGAATAAAATCTAATTGCGCAATTAAATATTCATTTTGGCGAATATCTTCGTGATACGGCATTAATGTCGCTGAAATTTCTGCCAAAATACGTTCGATTTCTTTACGCTCCGCCACTTGAAGTTCTGCTCGTTTATTATTCAGTTGAACAGCAGCTTGCGGCTCGATATAAAGTGTTTGGCCGGTGCTACTTTGATCGTGCACTGTTCCACCGAATTGCGTTCGATACTCTACTTTAACAGGCAACACATAACGCTCGTTACGAATCGTAATGAGCGTATCTGTTAATAAGCTTGCTTTATTTTTCAGCAAATCATTCAATACGGTTCGCACTTGTTGTTCGGTTTGTTGCTGCTGACGGCGAATCGTCGCTAACTGAATTGACGCGCTAGACAAAACACTCCCGTCTTCGCTAATTGCTTCTGCAATAATTTTTTCGACTTGCGGCAACACCACGCACTTATGCACCCAATAACTTAAGGCTGGATAAACTTTTTCTTCTTTTGCTAATTGGTCAAAAAAAGCTTGCATTTGTTGCGTTGTTTTTAATAATTTACCAATGTGCGCAATTTCTAAGCCGTTCAAGCTCGCACCCATTTCCAAACGCTTCAATGCTTGTTCCAAATGCGGCAAACGCGGAATCGGCAACTGCTTTTGTTGCATCAAAATCGCTAAAGATTGTTCCGTCTCTGCTTGCAAGGTGCGGACTTTTTCGAGATTGGTTAAAGGGCGCATTTGTTCAACATTGATGCCGCCGCGTTCCGTCTGCACATATTGCTTAACTTGGTGCTTGATTTTGCTAAATTCAAGCGTTTCATAAATTTTTTGATTAAATCCCATTACAGTTCCCTTCTAACGAAATGGATTGACTTGCAACCAAGCTTGCGCCGCCGCTTCCGAAACAATCGGCGTTTGCGAAACAATCCAGTATGCAAGCGGACTATCCACAAATTGTTGCTGAATAAATTCAATCGGAATCAATGACAAAATAAACAATACAAAGAAAATCAATCCATACGTAATTAACAAATTGACGAGTCCGCCACCTAAATGGTTCGCAAACTTGAATACATCATAATAAATCACTTTCGTAAAAAATGTCCCAATAAAATTCGTCAACAACCATCCTACTAACATCAAAAACATAAACGTAATCGCACGATAAAATGCTTGGTCCACTAAAAAGCGTGTCGCTTCGTTGTACAAAACTAAGTTGCTATTTGCTTGAATCGACGGAAACGGGATAAGCATTTCGACTATTTTTGAAAGAGGCGCTGAAAACTTCGTTGCGACAATTGCTGAGACAATATAGCCAATTAAGCGGATTACTTGCATAATCACGCCGCGGCGATACCCTGTATAAAAACCGTAAACTAATGTCAAAATAATGATAAAGGTTAACATTCCATTCCTCCTATTTGGCAGGTCGTCTAAATGGCACTTGCTCTGTTTTTTTGGATTGTAATTGTTGCTCCAACTCGACAATACGGCGCTCTTTCGCTAGCTGGTCCGATACGGCGTTAATCGCCATGAGGACGCAACGGTCCGCTATTGACAAGTCAGGCGCCAATTCTTCTAGTTGCTGTAATTGCTGATTGACCAATTCCGTAACGGCATTCATGTGTAATTCGGAACGTGTTCCCACAATTGTGTAGGATTTTCCAGCAATTGTAGCTTTATAACGTCGTTTTTCTACCATAGACGATTCCTCCATTCTATCATGTCTATTTTATCAAAAAATGTGAGGCATTGCACCTTTTAATCCTTTTGTTTCGTCGTTTAATGACAAAAAACTCCTTAAAGTAGACCATTAAAGGCAACTTTAAGGAGAAATAATTATGCTTCTTCTGAATCAAATGGCAATTCAGTTTGTTCAGCTGCATCTAAGGCAACTTTTGGTGCCGAATTATCCAAGTTGATATTGTAATGTGCACGCACTCGTTGTTCAATTTCGTGCTTCATATCCAAATGCTCATCTAAATATGTTTTGGCATTTTCGCGGCCTTGTCCAATACGAATGTCGCCGTAAGAATACCAAGAACCTGCTTTATTGACGATGTCAATTTTGGCTGCCATATCGAGCAATTCGCCCGTTTGGTTAATTCCTTGCCCAAAAATAATGTCAACTAATGCTTCTTTAAAAGGTGGTGCCACTTTATTTTTAGCGACTTTAATTTTTGTGACGGTTCCAATATGGTCTTTATCTTGCATAATTTTATCGCTTGTTTTGCGGACATCTAAACGAATAGACGCATAAAACTTCAAAGCGCGTCCACCTGGTGTCGTTTCGGGATTACCGAACATAACGCCGACTTTTTCACGTAATTGGTTAATGAAAAAGCAAATGGTCTTCGTGCGGTTAATGGTTCCAGAAAGTTTGCGCATTGCTTGCGACATTAAGCGAGCTTGCAAACCGACGTGGGAATCGCCCATTTCGCCGTTAATTTCGGCTTGCGGAACGAGCGCTGCCACTGAGTCAATGACGATGATATCAACTGCACCTGACGCCACTAACGCGTCAGCAATCGCCAAGCCTTGCTCTCCTGTATCAGGTTGCGACAACAATAATTCGTCAATATTGACACCCAAACGGCTTGCATATTCTGGATCAAGCGCATGTTCTGCGTCAATAAAGGCTGCTAAACCGCCTTGTTTTTGCACTTCTGCGATTGCATGCAAAGCAACGGTTGTTTTACCAGAAGATTCTGGTCCGTAGCATTCAATAATGCGCCCTCTTGGATAGCCGCCAACACCGAGTGCGACGTCCAATGCGAGTGAACCGCTTGATACGACGGATATTTTGGTTTCGACTTTCTCGCCCATTTTCATGACGGCGCCTTTACCGAAGCTTTTTTCAATGTCTTTTAATGCTTTTTCTAATGCTTTTTGACGTTCTTTTTCCATGGTAATCCCCCTGTTCGATTCTATTTTACTCTATTTTTAACTTTTTCGCAAGCTAAAAACGAACTTTTGTTCTGTTTTATTTCCTCCTTTTTATATAAATACACGTTGGAAGTATGTTTTCACGTTTCTTTTGGCAAAAATATGGTACAATAGCGTCTGAGGTGAAATCATGTTATCAAAAAAACGTGCAAAATATGTTATTGAGCAAATTATTGCTTTATATCCCGATGCACAGCCGAGTTTGAATTTTCGCAATCCGTTTGAATTGTTAGTGGCCGTTACGTTGAGTGCACAGACGACGGACGCTGCTGTTAATAAAGTAACTCCTGCCTTGTTTGAGCGTTTTCCAACGCCTGAAGCTTTTGCCCAAGCAACCCCAGCTGAAATTGAGCCTTACTTATCAAAAATTGGCCTCTATCGTAATAAAGCAAAATTTTTGCATGAATGTAGTGGTCAATTAATCGAGCGATTCAATGGCGAAGTGCCCCAAACGCGTGAAGAATTGCAAACATTGTCGGGTGTCGGACGCAAAACGGCGAACGTTGTGTTGAGTGTTGGCTTTGGTATTCCTGCTTTTGCGGTGGATACACACGTCACACGTATTTGCAAACACCACAAAATTGTTAAGCAATCGGCAAGCGTCTTAGAAATCGAACAGCGTGTGATGGACGTGTTGCCCCCTGAATTATGGTTAGCGGCACATCAAGCAATGATTTATTTTGGCCGCGAGATTTGCCATCCACGCAATCCGCAATGTGAGTGCTATCCCCAATTATATCAATTTCCTCAATAGAAAGGAGCTTTGTCATGGTATTTGACGGTTTTTTGACGCGAGCAATGGTTCAAGAGTTGCGCGAACAATTATTGAATGGCCGTCTGCTCAAAATTTATCAACCTTTTGAACAAGAATTACACTTAAGTATTCGTTCTAATCGTGCGAATCATCGCTTTGTGGCGTCCATTCATTCGATGTATTACCGGGCACATTTGACTGACGAACGCCCGCACAATCCGACGCATGCGCCAATGTTTTGTATGTTGTTGCGCAAACATCTCGAGAACGCCATTATTTTGGATATTCGCCAAGTGGAAAATGATCGCATCATCGAATTCGAATTAAGTGGCCGTGATGAACTCGGCGACTTAAAAACGTATGTACTAATTTTTGAGCTGATGGGCAAACATAGCAATATTATCCTTATCAACGCCGAAAAACAAACGATCATCGACTGCATTAAACACGTTTCCGCTAGCCAAAATACGTATCGCCTCTTGCAACCAGGTGCCACTTACGTGCGTCCGCCTAAACAAGACAACATCACAAATGTGTACGACTTAACTGATGCCGATAAAGCGCAATGGTGCAAAGAAAATACTGAATACTTACAAGCAGGCAAAGGATTTCAACGCATACAAGGCATGAGCAAGTTGCTTGCACAAACCGTTGCACATTGGATGTCCGACCAACAGTTAACGGCTGAAAAAGCCCTTCAACAACTACTTCAAGCCATTCAGCAACCGCAACCGACACTCATTACGCAAGCACGCACCGCTGCATTTCATGCGCTAGATTTGACGCATCTTGATGGCGAACGCCAACATTTTGCGAACTTATCGCAACTCGTCGAAACTTTTTATACTAAAAAAGTACACGCAGACCGCATTCAACAAATTTCAGGTGACTTGTTGCAAAAACTTACGCAACTCATTGAACGCAACCAACAAAAACTCATCCATTTGGAACAAGACCGTCAAACCGCACAAAATGCCGACACCTTCCGCATTAAAGGTGAATTGCTCAACGCTTTTTCGTACCAAGTCCAAAAATGCGCCACTCGCGTAACATTAGACAATTACTACGCAAATAACGCCCCGATTGAAATCGAACTGGATCCTCGCAAAACCGCCATCGAAAACAGCCAAGCTTTTTTCAAAAAATATACAAAATATCGCGATGCCTTGCGCCATATCGAACAACAAGAAACATTGACACAAGCCGAATTAGCTTACTTAGAAGGCGTCTGGCTCCAAATTAGCCAAGCGGATATCGAAGATATTGAAGATATTAAACAAGAACTAGCCGAGCAAGGCTACCATTCCAAACGCAAAACTTCCATCAAAAAACGTGCCAAATCACAATCAAAACCGCGACAATTCACGGCACCAGACGGCACACGCATTTGGGTAGGACGCAACAACCAGCAAAACGACGAACTTAGCCTTAAAACCGCCGCCAAAACTCATTGGTGGCTACATGCCAAAAATATTCCTGGCGCCCACGTCATCATTGAAAATAACCAACCCACAGACGAAACAATTACACTCGCGGCTGAAATCGCTGCTTATTATTCTAAATTCCAGCATTCTGCCAATGTCCCTGTCGACATGATTCAAGTCAAACATTTGAAAAAACCAAACGGTTCCAAACCAGGATTTGTCATTTACGAAGGCCAAAAAACCGTATTTGTCACCCCAAATGAAACAAACATTATAGCAACACAAGTTTTATAACGCATATTACATCCAAAAAAACGGGTCCACAACAAGAGTGTGAACCCGTTTTTATATGTATTATACTAAGTTTAACCATCCCAAAACCGCATCTACTTGCTTATCTCGCACTGTTTGAATGAGTTTTTGGACATTTTCATGTGTATCTTCTTTTACAAAACGTGCCAAATCCCGAATGCGATTTTCTTGATTCAAATAAAGGTATTGTGGCGCGGGAGAAGCAATCAAACGCTTCAAAAATTGATACGAACGTGCGAAATCGCGACAATCGTATGCCAACATAAAGTTCTCATAAGTCATCCAATAATCATAAATATCACGTGACGCAAACAAACTTGTATGAACATAATTCAATTCTGCTCCATGTTGCGCAAATAAATATGCCATTTGAGGACGATTATTCCAGTGATGCAACCGCGTCAAATGGTACCACGCTTCCATGCGGTAAGGATCAATTGTCGTAGCTAATCCCCAATAATATAAGGCATTTGCGTGATCAGCCTCTGATTCTGCTAAATAGCCTAAATTGAGATAGCTGACATAACGTTCTTGTGCCCATCCGCTGGCTTCTTCAGCACGTCTGAGATACCATTTTTTGGCTTCTGAAGGAACACCTGCATCGCGGTACGATTGCGCACAGTAAAAAAGATAACGCGTATATAAATCTGGATCGCGTCCTTCCTCGATTGCTCGAGCTAACAACTCCGCGTCCATCAAATATTTATTAGGTTGTTGGCTTCGGTTACCTAAACGTCTTGAAACCACGTGATAATTGCCTTCCAAATCCGACACGCGACTTTGATCCGCCAATTCCACGAACTCATGCAACACACCGCGCCACTTAGCTACGCCATCTTTTACTACCAAAATACGACTATACGTTGTCGAACTATCTTCAGACTTAAAGTCCGCATAAAACGCATCTTGCCCTTGTTCAAAAGGAATACGCACGTCTCCTTCAATCGTATCATCGGCATCAAAGAATAAAATATAATCTGCTTTCCCACGAGCATGATCCAAAGCACGCTGACGACTATCGCCAAAGTTAATCCAACGATCTTGATGTAACTCACCCGAAATACGTAAGTCAATCATCGTTTGTTGAATGATATCTTGCGTGCCGTCTGTCGAGCCAGTATCACTAATCACCCAGTAATCAATAGGAAACTTCGCACATACTAGTCGTAACGTTTCTTCAATGATAGGTGCTTCGTTTTTTACAATCATGTTCAAACACAATCTTGCCACAGAAAAATTCCTCCTCACACAGTCCCCACTCGAGTGGGCTTTTTTTAGCGATTTAATAAAAGATTAATCTCTTGTCATGTAGTAAACAGGCGTTGGATCGTCCTTATCTTCTTGTGCAGATTGTTCCGCAAGTTGGATAAAGTTCTTAGATGCTTCAAGTTCTTGTTTTACTTGATAATGCTGATTTTCTAATTCTTGGCAAAGACGCTCAAAATTTTGCGTATCTAAGCCGTCTAAATTATCAGCAATTTGCTTCATGAAGTATTTTAACTCGCGTCTTAAATATTCTTCTTTAGCAATCATCTGACGCTCGATATCTTCAAGATATTGTACCTTACGATCAAAATCGTTAGTTGTGCGTGAAAGTTTTTCCTCTTGAATATTTAACAAACTTTTGGCTCTATAATAAGCACTGTCTGTAATTTCTTTAGATAATGCCAACGCGTCATTAAGCGCTTCATTGACATAAACAGACTTTTCTTTTTGGTGGTAAAGCTGTTGTTTAAGTGTTTCGATACGCGCTTCATCCGCTCGATTTTGAGCTTCAAGTAACGCGATTTCTTGTTCTAGCTGGCGAATCGCTTCAGCATTTTTTTTATTTTTAAAACATAACATGATTTTGCTCCTTGTATGCGTCGTGTAGGTCTTTATTAAAAATGGTGCTGATGGATGTGCGTCATCCACCAACACCTGTCTGTTAAAAAATCTCGCAGTTGGTTGTGTGGGAGATTCTATACGTGTACGGTTGTGAGAATTTTTTCTCTAACGTACTACAAATGGTCCAAATTTTTCTTCCAGTTTCGGCATAATCCGTTGGATTAGGTATGGCCCTTGTAGCAAAATATTGAAATAGCTTTCGATATTTTGTGTGACTTCCGTGACGTATCGCATGAATACACGGTTGTCTTCGCTCAAGCAAAAATAATAATAGACGCCGTCGCTATTGTTCAACTCGTTAATTACTTCTAGCCATGCTGCTCTTTCAGCATTGTTACGGCAGTAAGCAATATCTTCAAATACGATTTGTCCTACGCTACTTTCTTCCCCTTTTGTCAACATCACATGGATGCTAATATAGTGGGTCTCTTCCAATTCGAACCGACTTTTGTATTCGTAATGTCGTTCTTTAGCTTCTGTTTTCATTGGAAAACCGCGGCTACTTAAGATTTCTTGGAATGCTTCGTTGATTCTATCCATGAATCGTCCCTCCTATTGCTTTGAGAAGATGTAGGTCGGGATGCTGTCTTGGCTCCCTTTGCCTTGGTGTTTGTCTGGAAATTGGATGACGGTACGTGGGGCTCTTTCTGTTTCTAGTGCTACGTCTTCTTCCACTACTTCCATTTCTGCTTCTGTTTCTCCTACAGCGACTCCTGCATCGCCACGCGTCATCAATGCGTCTATTCGCAAATGCATGGTGTGGAGAACTTGTTCGATTTCGTTTTGTAATCGGCTTTTTTGTTCAATTAATTGTAATCCTAGTTGCTGCAGCCCTTTGAAACGATTTTCCATGGCATGCAACTGCGCTTGCATCGCTTGAACTTGTTGCGCGTATTGCGTTTCAGCTTGTGCTTGTGCTTGGCTTTCAATCGTTTTTGCTTCGACACGAGCGTTCACAATCGCACTTTCGATTTGCTGTGTTTGTTCGCCTTCGTAAGCGAGTTCTGCTTCTAATTGGCTCAGTTTGGTTGCGTTCGTTGCGGCGGTTGCACGCAATGATTTCAATCGCTCTTCTAATCTCGCTTTGGCTTCTGCTAATTCACGATGCTTCGACATTTCTTTCCTCCCCTTTCGGTGTGCTTACTCGTTTAATATATAATATTTTCATAGTTTTTACAAGCTTTTTGATTAAAACTAAAAGGCAAGCACAACAGGGTTTTGCTTGTTACACTGCGTATTCGGTATTGTCATTCATTCAAACAAACATAATTTTGCTGCGTTAATGTTCCATTCTCCCATAAATAGAGCGTTAACGAGTTAATTATTGATGTGTGGGTGACTGTCCGAATCGTTGGTGCATAGCCTCGATTGCTTGGTTGGCTACTGCGCCACCTGCTAATAAAACATTGTAAAAAGCGGTCACGCTATCTGTCAATGCTGTTATGTGGCGCAAAAAGATACTGCCGTCATCTTCCATACACATGTAGTAATATACGCTATGGGCGAGGTTCCACTGTTGAATCCACTCTGCCCATTCCGTTTTTCGGGTGCTGTCAGTACATTGACCGATATTTTGGAAGACGATTTGACCGTCAGTTCGATCATCGCTCGTGTGAATTTTAACGGCGAAGTCTACGATATGTGTGGGTGTCATGGCAATTTTGCCAAAGTAGAGCCACCCTTGCGCTTCTTCACTTTGTTTGAGGTAAAATTGTGTATCTTGCAATAGTTGTTGAAATTGTTGATTCATTAAATCCATCACAATCTTCCTCTCTCGTGCCGTCTAGGTTACTAACCCTCTTGAATATTCATGAGATTTACCCGTGAAATGATTCATTTTGTACGGTGGGTTCGTCTTGTTCAAGCTGTTCAGCTTATAATTTAGATGCTTTTTGTGCCAGCATAGCTTCTGTATGTCGGAAAGCAAGTTCCAACTTCTCTTTGGCTTCGTGGAATTCGGGTATTTCAGTCGTATCCACGACGTCCATGTATTTATTCAATACATTTTTGAGCTCGAGTTTCAACACTTCTTCTTGTGTAACAATCTCTCTTTTTACAGTTTCTAGTTGTGCCATTGAACGTTGAAATGATTGCATACGCTCTGTAATTTCGTCTTCTGTTGTTTTTCGGACGTTTGTGGCAAACAATTGTGCGTCTGTAATAATTGTTTTTGACAATTGCTTGGCATCCAGTAGCGCATCTGTAATTAACTGTTCTTTGTTACGATAGTTATTACATTCATTTTTCAATTCGTTAATCTGTTCTTCTTGTTGCTTGATTTTTTTGGTGAGTGTATCGCATTGCTGTTGCAGTGCTTCCATCACTTGATGAACAGATTCTACTGTATATCCAGAAATTAAGCTCCTTTTAAGTTCAGGCACATCTATCCCTCCTTTTTTCAAAAAATTCCACTTTATAAGTTATAGCTTACGTTTTTAATTATAAAGTTTTTTTAATTATTTTTCAATTATTTTTTATTTTATTTTATTTTTGAGGGATAATTATGTTAAAACTTAAGAAATTGCCTTCGACAGTGGCATTGGCATGTCCTTTGTGTAGTTCGGCAATACTGCGAACAATAGCGAGGCCTAGTCCTGTTCCCATTGCTTGAGCGTTGCGTGATTTGTCTCCGCGATAGCTGCGTTGGAAAATGCGCTTGAGTTCTTCGTCATCGAGTAGTTCGCCGTTATTTTGGACAGCAAACACAACATCTTGTCCTTGTTGATAGGCTTTTAGTTTAATTTCAGTTGCACCTTTGCCATATTTTAAGGCGTTCGAGATTAAGTTATTGAAAATGCGCGCCATTTTTTCGGCGTCAAAAGTCGCGTCAAATTCTCCATCTGGTAAGTCGACGCTTAATGCGAGTCCTTTGGCTTCGAGGTCGTACTCTACTTCCATGGCAATTTGCGATAGGAAAAGGGATACGTCCATCGTGCTCATTTGTAATTCGTAAGATTTGTCTTGGTACAAAGTGTATTCAAAAAAATCGCTAACGAGTTGTTGGAGTTGTTTAGAACGTTGGTATGAAACGCTGATGTAATGATCGCGCTCGGATTCTGTTTGATATTTGTGGTCTTTAAGTAGTCCGAGATAGCCGACGATAGCTGTGACGGGCGTGCGGATATCGTGTCCGATGTTCGCGATAAATTCGTCTTTTTCTTTTTCTTCGAGGCGTTCAGCAATCATCATTTCGTCGGCTTTGGCGACGACTTCGTTAATTCGGTGGATAAGGTAGGACATTTTGCCGACGCGAACCGTTGGAATACGGACGTCGTAGTGTCCTTTTGCAATGTATTCCATGTAGGAAGACATGTTGATGACGCGTAATTCATTGGCGCGTATTTGATAAGTATTGTATATTCTGTAAGCGCTCAGTCCTACGACAAAGCCGAGCACGACACTTCTTAATAATGCATAATATTTTGGCGAAATGCCTAGCCATTCACGAATGGTTTGACCGTTGCTAAATACGGGCAGTTTGTCTGCAACATACATGATGAGCCACGCGCTAAATAGATGAAAGCACGATAGTAAAACAGCTCGCACGAGTGTTCGAGATAGTTTTGCTTTATCTTGTTCATTCAATACGAATGTCGGATGCTGATCCATAGAATGTTTTTGTTCCATGTAAAATACTCCTATTCTTTAATTTTGTAACCGACTCCCCATACGGTTTGAATGAGGTTACTTCCTGTTGCTTGGAGTATTTTATCTCTTAGGTGACTTACGTGAACCAATACGGATTTCGGTGAGCCTTTACCGTGGTTATGCCATACTTTCTCGTAAATTTCTTTCGCGCTAAATGCTTTGTCTGGCTGTGCAACAAGAAGCGCAAAAATTTGGTATTCGTAATTCGTTAAGCGAATTTCGATATCGTCAAGGGTAAATAATTTGCGATCGTACTCGCGCATTTTGACAACGTCGCTAATAACAGTATATTCGCTTGAAACGGCTACTTCTTTTTGAGAGCGACGCGCAATCGCTTTAATACGTGCAATAACTTCTACAGGGTTAAATGGCTTAGAAACGTAGTCATCCGCGCCTAATAGGAAACCGCGAATTTTATCAGTGTCGTTCGTGCGTGCGCTTAAAATAATAATCGGCATTGGGTTATTATTTTTGCGAACTTTTTCGACGACTGTAAAGCCGTCTACTTTTGGCATCATGACGTCAAGCAACATCAAGTCAAAATTCCCTTCTTCATTAATGCGTTGGAGTGCTTCTTCTCCATCGTAAGCGTTCTCAACTTGGTAGCCTTCATTCATTAAGTAAATCGTTAGTAATTCTGCGATATCGCGATCGTCTTCTGCGATTAGTACGCGCATATTCATTCCTCCAGTATTTTTTCTTTTCTACTTCTTTAATTATAAAGAAAAATTAATTTTTTTCAAGTGTAATTTTATTTTTTTGAAAAAAGTATTCGCATGAAACAGGCAACGTGTATAAAAAGAAGTTGTTATTCACAACTTCTTAAATTTGTTAATAATGTTTGGGCGATGTCGCGGTTCATGTGTGGTTGTTCGCGCAATAGACGGACGAGATGAGGAATTTCTTCGATGGTGGCGCCGACTTGTAAAGCGAGGCTACGTGCTTGCATGCGCATGTGGCCTTTTTGGATGCCGTCTGTGACAAGCGCACGTAATGCGGCATAATTTTGCGCTAATCCAATAGAAGCAATAACTTGAGCGAGTTCGCTTGCGCTTTGGCATCCTAACAAAGTGAGCGATTGTTTAGCTGTTGGATGAACGGATAAAGTGCCGCCGACAGTCGCAACCGCTAGCGGTAACACAATCTCTCCTTCTAATGTAGATTTCGTGTCGTCTACCCACCATTTTGTGAGGGGTTGATACGTGCTAGTACGGCTTGCGTAGGCGTGGACGCCTGCTTCAATGGCGCGCCAATCGTTCCCAGTTGCGACGACAACTGCGTCAATTCCATTCATAATGCCTTTGTTATGCGTGGTTGCTCGATAAGGGTCTAGCGTTGCATACTGACTCGCGAGTGCGATTTTTTTGGCAATGGAAAAAGATTCCTCATCAAGTAACGGGACGCTGGCTGTCGCAATTGTGACGGCTTCGTCATGGTAATTCGACAAAATAGACATCAACACTTCTGAATGTGTGAGGTTTTCTAACGTTGGAGCCAACGCTTCTAGTACGGTATTCATCACATTCGCACCCATTGCGTCGCACGGATTCAAACCGAGATACACAGTGATAAACGTTTGGGTTGCTGATTTTTTGGTTTCGACCCATAACCGCGTGGGGCCGCCGCCGCGTTTGACCATGCTCGGAACGGTTTGGCGAGCGAGTGTTAATAGTTGTTCTTGTTCCGCTTGGATTGCTTGAACCATTTTGTCGGCGTCGTCATTCGCAAGTAGCATGATTTGACCGACTAATTCGCGTTGTGTGGTGTGTGCCGTCATATTGCCGAGCCGCTTGGCACCATTACTTGCGGCCGCAATTACTGACGGTTCTTCCGTTGCCATCGGAACTTGGTAAAGTTTGCCGTTGACGGAAACGTTCGGTACGATGCCGAGCGGCAATTGATAACCGTACACGTAATTTTCAATCATTTGGTTAGCAATTTCTTTTGGCAAAAAAGGCGTGTCGCTTACTTGCAAATAATTGCGCACTACTTCAAGGCGTTCTTCGGGTGTCTTGCGATAAAATTGATTGAATTGTTGAGCCATTTTATAACACCACTGTATTGTCGGGTTGTGCCCACGGGTCTTGCGCATTGATGTGGTCGTAGAACATGATACCTTTAAGGTGGTCGAGTTCGTGTTGCGCCACAATCGCTTCGTAATCCGACAGGCGCAATTCTTTTTCGTTGCCGTCGATGTCTTGGTATTTCAATTTGATACGACGTGGACGCGGTACTAAACCTTCCACAGGGCGATTAACTGACAAACACCCTTCGCCATCACGCAACGCCACACGTTGTACCGAATGGCTCACTAGACGCGGATTGAAAATCATTTCGCTCAAAATCGGCTCTGTTTCATTACCGTCTTCATCATAATCCATAATATGCACCGCAAAAAGTTGACGATTGACATTGACTTGTGGTGCGGCTAAGCCGACACCTGCTCTTAATCCATGTTGCTTGGCGATGGCGTCATTTTGGCTATTGACTAAATATTCATGCATTTCTAGCGCTAATTGACGCATTTCGTCACTCAAAGGAAACGTCACTGGCTCAGCCACTTGTCTAAGCGTCGGATGCCCTTCTTCAATAATATCTTTCATTGTAATCATTTGATTCGTTTGTCTCCTTTCGTTGGTAGCCTTTCACGTAGTACACTTGCTTTTCTTCGTCGAATGTAATGGATTCTACAAGGGTTTGTTGGCGGTAATGCGCTAATTTTTGTGCTTCGTGTGGCAAAATAGTTTCGTGGTAAGCATGCGTTTGCTTTAAGATTTCTTGCCAAATGGCGTCCTTGAGCCGCTCAATGTCGACGTCATTTTGCGCGGAAATCACACAATTCGGGAATAAAGTTGGCTCGATTAGTCCGGCTACTAAGTCCGCTTTGTTATACACTGTCAAAACGGGAATATTTTCCATATTCAGTTCTTTTAATAACGTGACGACCGTTTGTTCATGCATGGCGCGCGCTGGATTGGCACTATCCACAACGTGAAGCAACAAGTCCATATAACGCATTTCTTCGAGCGTGGACTTGAACGCGTGAATCAGTTGCGTCGGCAATTCTTCGATGAAGCCGACCGTATCTGTCAGCGTAAATGCGTCGTGTCCATGAATCGACAATTGGCGCGTGAGCGGATCTAACGTCGCAAAAAGTTGGTCTTTCACATACGTATCGCTCAAGGTCAAACGTGTCAACAATGTCGATTTACCTGCGTTAGTATAGCCCACAAGTCCGATGTTGAATTCCTTGCCTGTTTGACGTCGCAAACGGGTACGTTCACGATGTTCGCCTAAATGTGCCAGTTCTTTTTTGATAGTTTGCATTAAGGTACGAATATGGCGGCGGTCGCTTTCTAGTTTGGTTTCCCCAGGACCGCGCGTTCCGATTCCCGCACCTAGTCGTGACAAATGTTTGCCCTGTCCTTGAATGCGCGGCAACAAATAGTCGTACTGCGCCAATTCTACTTGTAGTTTGCCTTCTTTACTTTTGGCACGCAATGCAAAAATATCCAAAATCAATTGAATACGGTCGATAACACGCACACCGACAGCTTCTTCAATATGACGATTGACACTCGGTGATAAAGCGTTCATCGAAATGACAAGCGTAATGTTTTCTTGGTCGACAACTTCGGCAATTTCAAGCAGTTTGCCACTTCCGACAGCTGTTTTGCTGTCAAGGCGTTTGAGCTTTTGGGTAATGGTGCGAATAGGAACGCCGCCTGCTGTGTACGTGAGTTCAACCATCTCGGTCATCAATGTTGCAAATTTGTCGTCTGAATAGTGTTCTGTTTGGACGCCCATTAGCAACACGCGTTCGGCTTGTTGTTCAGTTTCAATCATGCTGTTGTCCTCCTAAATGTTGCGTAATTAAGTGAATCGCTTGTTGCAATGCCGCCTGTTCGTTTGTCATATCAAGCCAATGTGTCCGCTTAAAACGATTTCTAAACCAAGTAAGTTGCCGTTTTGCATAACGTCTAGAATTTTGTTGAATTTGGGCGATAGCCGCTTCGCGACTACATTCCCCGTCAAAATACGGCCACCATTCTTTATAGCCGATTCCTTTGGTACTTTGCCAGTCGTGCTGCTGCGCACGTTCGTATAGTGCACGCGCTTCTTTTTCTAACCCAGTTTCTACCATAGATAATACGCGGGCATTGATTCGATTATACAACGCTTCACGCGGACGGTCTAAAACGAACAAACACGTATGAAACACATCTTGTTGAATGTGATGGCTCATTTGCTCCGAAAAAAGTTGCCCGCTCACTTCGATGACTTCTAATGCCCGAATTACGCGACGATGATTTTGATAAGGAATATGTTGCGCCGCTTGCGGATCTTGTTCAAAAAGTTTCTGCCATAAAGCCTGTGCACCTTCTGTTTGCAAGCTGTCATATAGTCGCGCGCGTACTTGCGCATCATGACTGTCGTCGCCGCCAAATTCTAAATCATATAGCAATCCTTCTAAGTAAAGTCCTGTCCCGCCCACTAAAATCGGCAATTTTCCACGCGCATGAATTGCTTGAATAATCGTTGTCGCCATTTGCTTGAATTGAGAGGCGTCATAGGCTGCGTCAACATCAACAATATCGAGCAAATGATGCGGGACGTCTGCCATTTCATCAGCGGTAATTTTGCCAGTGCCAATATCCAGTCCGCGATAAATTTGCAAGCTATCGCCGTTAATCACCTCACCGCCAAAATGTTGCGCCAACTCAATGCTGAGTGCGGTTTTGCCAACGGCGGTAGGCCCTGCGATGACGATGAGTGGAATGTGGGTACATGACATAACATTATCCTTTCTGCTGTAAGGTTTCGAGCAATTCTTGTGCTAATTTGAGGGAGGTTTCTGTGATTGTTTTGCCGGACATCATTTGGGCAATGACTTGAATGCGTTGCGCGTCATCTAGTGTCGTAACGATTGTGTGTGTCCGTTCGTGTTCGACGACTTTTTGGATGTAAAGTTGTTCGTCAGCAATGGCCGCAACTTGTGGCAAATGCGTAATGCACAACACTTGGTGGTTGTGTGCGACTTGATTGATTTTTTCGGCGATGGCTTGGGCAACACGTCCTGATACGCCGGTATCAATCTCGTCAAAAACCATTGTTTTGGCGTCGGCAACGGAACTGAAGACCGTCTTCAAAGCGAGCATAAAGCGAGATAACTCACCGCCACTCGCTACTTTAACGAGCGGTTTGAGTGTTTCGCCAAGGTTCGTCGCCACGTAAAATTCAACTTGGTCAAAGCCAACTTCATTCAACAAAATCGCATTCGGTATTAACGCGTGCAACATTTTATCTGCGACAGGTTGGGCAAACGCTACTTGGAATCTCGCTTTTTCCATGTATAAGTCAGCGAGTTGCGTTTCGATCGCTTGAATGAGTGAGGTTGCTTGTTGTTGGCGTAGGTTGTGAAGTATCGTTGCCTGTTCAATCGCCACTCGATATGCTTCTTGTAGCGTTGCTTCAAGTTCAGCAATATATTTTTCGCGATGTTTGATGCGGTACACTTCTTCAGAAATGGTATTGTAATGGTCAATCAGTTCGGGAACGGTTTTGCCGTATTTGCGTTTGAGTTGGCCAAGTTCGTTCAATCTTGCTTCGATTTCGTCAATATTTTGCCCGTCAGTGTCAAAATCCCCCGAAGCAACGGCGACTTGATGTGCAATTTCTTGAAAATCGTAACTAATTTGGTCCAACTGTTCGCCTAATGTTTTGAAAGGTTCGTGGTACGTTTCGATTTCTTGCAACAAACTGCTTGCCTTACGCAAATTGTCTAAGACGCTATTATCGCCGTCCGACAACAAATAATTGACGGCTTCAATGTTTTGTTGAATATGTTGAGCATGCTGAAGTCGTTTGCTAACCGCTTCTAATTCCTCGTCTTCACCAATCACTAAATTTGCCTGCTCAATTTCTTGAATTTGAAATTCCAAAAAGTTCAGTTGTTGCAACTGGTCTTGTTCGTGCTGAGTCGCATGTTGCCAAGCGTGTTTCGCCTGCTTGAAACGCGCATAGGCTCTCTCGTAAGCCGATTTGTCAAGTTGCGCAAATTCATCTAACAAAGTCAAGTGTTGCGCGGTATCTAATAGTGCTTGATGTTCATTTTGCCCGTGAATATCCACTAAAAAAGCACCGATTTTTTTGAGCAAGGTGACGTTCGCCAATTGCCCGTTAATGCGAATCGTGTTTTTGCCTTGTTGCGTAATTTCGCGACGCAATAAAAGCGGCTCGCTCGCAGCTTCGTATTCAATCCCAAATTCGGCTAAAGTCGCTTCAAGCACAGCTCGTGCACTATCAAAATGAAACTGCCCTTCCACAACTAAACGCTCACTTCCATGACGAATCCATTCGTTCGAGCCGCGTCCGCCACACAAAATGCCGAGTGCGTCAATAATGATGGACTTCCCAGCCCCTGTTTCCCCCGAAAGCACCGTCATTCCTTGAGAAAAATCAATGACTGCTCGTTCAATAATCGCAAAATTTTCAATGGATAAAGTGTGTAACATATTCAAACTCCTTTCTATTCGAAAAGTTGGTGAGCTTGTTCGACTACGTCTTGAATCGAAATCGCCTGCCAAGATGAATTGTTCGGTTGCTTCGCATTGACTAAATGCGCCAAAAATTCAATATTGCCTTCCCCACCCGTAATCGGCGAAAAAGTAAGTGAAGATATCGTGTAGCCAATTTCGCACATGAATTGTAAGACTTCGGTTACGACATCACGATGAACGTCTTTCGATTTGATGATACCATTTTTGCCAACGCGTTCACGCCCTGCCTCGAATTGCGGCTTAATGAGTGCCAATACCGAGCCGCCTTCTGCCAAAATCGGAACGAGCGGCGGTAAAATTAACTGCAACGAAATAAACGAAACATCAATACTGGCAATCGTTGGCTGCCCTTCTTGAAAATCTTCAGGCGTTGAATAGCGAAAATTTTGGCGTTCCATAACAATCACGCGATCATCTTGACGCAATGAATACGCAAGCTGATTGTAGCCAACATCGAGCGCGTAGCTTTTGGCCGCACCATGTTGCAGCGCAGCATCCGTGAATCCGCCCGTCGATGCGCCAATATCTAACAAAATTTGATCGGTCATATCAATTTCAAAAGCTTGAATTGCCTTTTCGAGTTTTAAGCCGCCGCGACTCACGTAGCGCAATGTTTTGCCTTTAATATGAAGTTGTTTATCCATCGGAATTTTTTCGCCTGGCTTGTCGTAGCGTTGGTTGTTTTCGTCGTAAATTTGACCCGCCATAATGAGACGGCGCGCTTGTTCACGCGATTCTGTCAGTCCTGCTTGGACGACGAGTTTGTCAATGCGTTCTTTTTTCACTGCGGATTCACCTTACTTCTAAATAAGTTAAAAAAGCGGACAGCGCATCATAAGGTTTCTGGGTTAATTGACACAGTTGCGTTAAACAATCGGTGGCTTGCGCCATTTCAAACGCAAGTTCCGTCTGCGCACCCTCTAATCCCATCAATTGCGGATAGGTTGACTTTGCCAAATCAGCGTCTGCTTGCGTTTTTTTACCAGTTTGTGCGGTCGTGCCGACTACGTCCATTAAGTCATTATGAATTTGATACGCTCGCCCAAAATGTCGACTAAATTGCAACAATAACGCCGTTTCTTCTTGGGTTAGCTTCGCAATAATGCTGCCTGCTTCGACCGCAAAAGTGAATAATTCGCCTGTTTTGAGCGAATGAATGTGGCGTAATTGTTCGAGTTCGATTGCTTGGTTATCAGACTGCATGTCTTTGAGTTGGCCCGCAACCATACCAAGGGAACCCGCGGCTTTACTCAATTTGGCGATGAGTGCAACTTTTTGCTTGTCGGCCAAAAAGTCGTCACTCGCAATTAAGTCGAACGCGTCCGTCAACAACGCATCTCCTGCCAAAATGGCGGTTGCTTCGCCAAACTTAATGTGGTTCGTCGGCTGTCCGCGGCGCAACGTGTCATTGTCCATCGCTGGCAAATCGTCGTGAATGAGCGAATATGTGTGAATATATTCGAGCGCCATGCCCGTTTTTAAGCCGTAGTGAATGCTGTCTGGAGACTGAATCGCCAAAACGGTCAACAAAAGTGTTGGCCGTAGGCGTTTGCCGCCATTGTTGAGCGAGTAGTGCATAGGTGCCATCAACTCAATCGGCGTGACCGCATAACGAATATGCGCGTCCAGCGCCGTTTCAAACAGTTGTTGCAAATGATAAATATTCGTAATCGTCATACGTTTTCCTCGTCTAATAGCACTTCGCCTTGGCTTGTCAACATTTTGGCGACGGTTTGCTCGGCGTTATCTAACGTCGTTTGGCAAAATTGGCTCAAAGTAATGCCTTCTTTGAACGCATCGAGTGCTTGTTCTAAAGGAAGTTCGCCTTTTTCGAGTTGTTGGACAATCGTTTCAAGCTGTTGCAAAGCTGTTTCAAAATTTTCAGGTTGGGATGTTTTTTTCGGTGGCATGCGTGTACTCCTTTTTTGTTGTGTAATCGTGTTTTATTATAACATAGTTTTACAAAAAAATCCTTTCCTTAATCGGAAAGGACTTCAATCTCTTGAATGGTTGCGGCGATTTTGCCGTCGGTCAAGGTAATATGAAGTGGCTGCTGGCGTTCGAGCTCTTGCGCACTCTTAATGAGTTGCCCTTGTTGTTCCACAACTGCATAGCCGCGCGCCATAATTTTGAGAGGGGAACAGGCGTCCAACAATTGCGTGCAATGCGCCAAATGCGTGCGTTGACGATTCAGTTGATTCGACACACTCGTATTCAAGCGGTGCGTCAATTGTTGTAACGTTGCGCGGTGGTGCTGAATGCGTTGCAGCGGCTGATAACTGTAAAGTTGTTGCTGCAATGTTTGACTGGCGTACCGTTTTTGTTGGAGTTGTTGCTGCATGTGCGACAGCAATTGCGTCTTGAGGCGGTCAACTTGTTGAATGTATGGCTGATACAATCTCTCTGGCTGGGTCAAAATGTACGACTGCTTAAGACGCTCGTATCTTTTTTGCAATAAAGCGAGTTGTTGTTGCATTAAACGATACAAATGCGCTTGCCGTTGTGCCAAATAATGCTTGACTTCGACCAAAACAGGCACCGCCAACTCAGCGGCTGCCGTCGGCGTAGGCGCGCGCATGTCTGCCACCAAATCGGCAATCGTCGTATCGGTTTCGTGTCCAATGGCAGCAATCACAGGCAATTCACAACGCAAAATGGCATGCGCCACCGCTTCGTCATTGAAACACCACAAATCTTCAATCGAGCCGCCACCTCGCGCAACAATGACCGTATCGTAATCGTCTTGACGCTTAGCAACTTCTTCAAAAGCTGAGACGATTTCCGAAACGGCTTCTTTTCCTTGAACACGCGTCGGAAAAACGGTCACTTGCACAATCGGATATCGACGGCGAATCGTCGTCAAAATGTCTCGGATAACCGCACCGCTCGGGCTCGTAATAACGGCAATTTTTCGCGGAAATTGTGGCAGTGTTTTTTTGGGTAAGTCGAGCAGTCCTTGTGCTTTCAAACGTTGTTTCAATTGTTCGAGCGCTAAATATAATGCACCGATGCCGTCTGGCTCTAGGCGATCAATCGTTAATTGATACGATCCGCTTGGCTCGTACAGTGTGACGCGTCCTGTCGCAATAACTTTCATGCCTTCTTCGAGTTGAAACGGCACTTTTTCAAAAGCGGAACGGTACATAACCGCACTGATGCGCGCGGATTCGTCTTTCAAACTGAAGTATTGATGGCTGTTAGCTCGCAGGCGAAAATTCGACAACTCGCCGACGACGGTCACTTGCTGCAAATGCGGGTCCACATCAAATTTGCGTTTCAAATAACGCGTTAATGCCGTAACCGTTAATTGTGTCGTTTGCATACTATGCCCGCCCCAAAATACTTTCCGAATCTAAGCCGTGACGCACACACGCACATACAATCGTTTGCTCAAGCAACATCGCAACCGTCATCGGCCCAACGCCGCCTGGAACAGGTGTGATCCAGCTGGCTTTGTCTTGTAATTCATCAAATAATACGTCGCCAACTAATTGCCCGTCGGCTGAACGATTCATGCCAACATCAACGATAACCGCGCCTTCTTTAACTTGTGAAGCGCCCAATAAGCCTGCTGTGCCTGCCGCCGCAATGATAATGTCGGCGTCTTTTGTGTACTTATCGCGGTCTTTCGTTGAACGATTGCAAACGGTCACTGTCGCACCTAAATTGATTAACATGATTGACAGCGGCATGCCGACAACGTGGCTGCGCCCAATCACAACGACATCTTTTCCTGATACAGAAATGCCGTTTGCCATCAATAAGTCAAGAATCCCTTTCGGAGTGCAAGGGAATAACACCCCTTGATTGAGGGCTAATTTGCCAATATTTTCGGGGTGGAAACCGTCGACGTCTTTGTCGGCGCGAATGCGGCTGACGGTTTCATTTTTGTCGAGGTGTGCTGGTAACGGAAATTGGACAATCATGCCGTAAATATTGTCGTCCGCATTAAAATCGTCAATCGTCTGATTCAATTCGGCTTGCGTTGTCGTTTCCGGCAATTTGACCCAATCGAACGCCATACCAATTGAGAGTGATTTTTTCTCTTTTTGGCCGACGTACACTTTGCTCGCTGGATCCTCTCCTACTGTAATGACGACGAGTTTCGGTGTGATGCCTCGTTCTTTCAATTTCTCCACCGCTTGCGCGTAAGATTCTAACAAGGTTGCTGAACGCTTCGTCCCGCTCAATAATGCCATCTTTTTTCTCCCTTTCAAAAAAATTATTGCGTGTAATCCGTTAGCAAACGAAAACGATGAAACGGAAAATACACTAAGTTCGCTTCGCCTTGCACGCTATCAATCGGGACTAAGCCAAATTGACGGCTGTCACCCGATTCGGGGCGGTTATCCCCCATCACAAAATAATACCCTTCTGGAATCGTGTCAATTCCTAATGTGTCGTATAAACTAAACGCCGCCGTAAAAGGTTGTGCGCTATTGCTTTTGAGCGGCTCCAAATACGGCTCTTCAATCGGAACATTATTGAGATACAACACATCATCTTGAACGTAAAGTTGGTCGCCAGGTAATCCGATTAAACGTTTGACGTAAGAATTACCTGAGCCAGCAGGATCGGGGAATACAATGACGTCAAAGCGTTCAATTTGCGACTGTTTTAGCAAAAACAAGTGCTCACCATCGGCCAACGTCAAATCCATTGAATGTCCGTCCACTTGAAATGGCTGCACGACATACGTTCGAATCGCAACAAATAGTAACAACGCCACGACTAAAGCAAACAGCACATTTACGCTTTCGACTAATAAACGCTTCAAAAAATTCATGTTACTCTGCCTTCAAAACGAGTTCTTTTGCTTTTTGGTATTGAACGTCATTTTCGGTGACATAAGCGCGCACGTCGTCCATCAATTTTTGGGCAGTTTCGCCAGTGACGACGCCTGTTTCTTCAAAGCCATTCGCTTTTTGGAAGGCTTTCACTTGCGCTTCCATCTCGTCATCAAAATAGCTATCCGACTTCACAGTGTAGCCTAACGTGTTCAGCATCAGGGCGAGGCTAGCAGTTGTTTCGGTGCTTTGTCCTTTTTTGAGTTCGGCTTTCGTATCGAGTAAAACCGCCTTTTCGACAGGGAGACGTTCGACGACGACATCAGGCTCGATGCCTTTTTCGTGAATCCATTCGCCGTTCGGTGTGAGCCATTTGGCAATGGTTAGTTTCAACTCACCAAGTTCTGATTGATTCGTAATGTTTTGGACGGTACCTTTACCGAATGTTTTGACACCGACTAACGGATTGTCTGTGTTCTCGCTAACTACCGCTGCAAAAATCTCGCTCGCACTTGCACTGCCGTCATCGATGAGGACAACGTACGGCTCTGTGACTTTGAACGTGCCGAATAGACCATTCGCGTAATACTTTTGCGCATCTCCGCTACGTTCTTGTACTTGCATCATGACGTCGCCATCTTCAGAAAACATATTGGTAATCTTCATCGCTTGGTCGAGCAAGCCGCCAGGATTTGACCGCACATCAAAAATGAATCGTTTTGCTCCTTTTTCGCGTAAAGACTGAATCGTCTCTTGCAATTCTTTAGCCGTTTCTTGTGCGAACTGCGTAATTTTGACGTAGCCGATTTCCGCATTTTCTTTGTCTAATTCGCCAGTGACCGAATGATTCGGAATCGTATCACGGACAAGCGTTACGTCGAATAAACTCTCGCCACGGCGAATCGTCAACGTCACTTCGGAACCTTTAGGACCGCGAATGAGTTTGACGACTTCTTGACTCGTCTTATCTTTTAAGAGTTCGTCACCGACTTTGACAAAAACATCGTTCGGTTGTAACCCAGCTTTAGAAGCAGGCGTGCCGTCAATCGGGCTGATGACGACCGGCTCACCATTTTTGATAGCAAATTGCACACCGATTCCTTCAAAACTAGCACTCATATCTTCTTCAAAAGAAGCGGCGGTTTCCGCATCAAAATATTCTGAATATTGATCGCCAACGGAATTCACCATACCTTTTAAGGCACCTTCTAATAGCGTCTTTTTGTCGACTTCTTCAATGTAATTGCTTTGGATTGAGTTGTAAACGTCTTGCAGCAATTGCAAATCTTCTTGTGTTAATTCTTCCGCAACAACTCGGCTAACGGGCGCAAACGCCAACAACGCCGTCGTTGCTAAAAGAGAAATTTTTTGCCATGATTTCATAAAATACTCCTTACTTCGCTAATGCGACGGCTGTTTCAAGGGCGATTTCCATCATCGTTGTAAACGTCGTTTCGCGCTCTTGAGCCGTTGTTTCTTCGCCAGTCAACAAGTGGTCGCTAATCGTACACATTGCTAATGCTTGACGATTATGTTTCGCTGCCACCGCGTACATACCAGCCGCTTCCATTTCTACCGCTAAAACACCGTAACGTGCCAATTTTTCTTTATCTAATTCTTCGTTGTAAAAACGGTCACTCGACAAGACGTTACCTACGTGGATACCGTTTTCGGCTTTTTCCTTAGCAATGTGATACGCAATATCCAAAACATTGAAACTTGCTAACGCCGCGTAAGACACTTGCCCTTGGAAAATATTAGTCAATACAGACGAATCGGTCGTTGCCCCTTGCGCAAACACAATATCGCGCACACGCACTTCGTGCTTCATACCACCAGCTGTTCCGACGCGAATAATCGTTTTGACACCATAAGATTGGAACAATTCTTCTGCATAAATCATCGCCGACGGCATCCCCATACCTGACCCTTGCACCGAAACGCGCACTCCTTTATACGTTCCTGTGTATCCAAACATATTGCGGACGGTATTGTATTGCTCGACATTTTCCAAAAAGGTTTCCGCAATAAACTTCGCACGCAACGGATCTCCTGGAAATAATACGGTTTCGGCAATTTGTCCTGGTGTTGCACTAATATGAACTGACATGATTTATCTTCCTTTCAACTTTATTTTGAGTACATATACTTTTGCCACGCATCATCAAAAATACTGAGTAATGTCGAGTAATGGCCAATACTTTCCATATGGCGTGAAATTTCATCAAAATCATCACTATGCTTCGGAAACGTCCCATCTTGATGAACCGCATTTGCTAATCGGCTCATCGGATCTTTGGCATGAAAGTCGACAAAGCGTCGAATATAATTATAAAAACTTCCTGGCATACAAAACTCCTTTCATTACGCGTATTCATTGGATACGACTGTTCCATTATAGCATTAAATATAAAACATTTTCAAATTTGCGCGCGTATGTTACACTAATGTAAAAGGAGTGTGAAAGATGACAACGATTAAACACATTTGGATTGAAATATTGAATGCTTCCACGCATGGAATTGCCGCGATTTTGAGTATTGTGGCGACGGTATTACTCATTACGAAAGGAATCCAACTCAACTCTGTAGAAGCCATTGTCGCTTACAGTATTTACGGCGCGAGCTTGTTATTGTTATTCCTCAATTCGACGCTCTATCACAGTTTCAGTTTTAGCGCCTACAAAAAATTGTTCCAAAAGCTCGACCATAGTGCGATTTACTTATTGATTGCGGGAACTTATACGCCTTATTTGATGCTTGCTATCGGTGGCAAAACAGGTTATATTGCCTTGACGATTGTATGGTTACTGGCGATTGTTGGGATTATTTTTGAAGTGGCGACCATTGGCAAACTGCCTAAGTTAAGCACGTATTTGTATTTGGGGCTGGGGTGGCTTAGTTTATTGATTATTTATCCGCTGGCGCAATCCATTGAGTTGGCTGGCTTGTGGTTGTTAATTTTGGGCGGCGTGACGTATTCTGTCGGAACCTTTTTTTATCGTATGAAGCACAACAAATGGATGCACGTTATTTGGCATTTGTTCGTCATCGGCGGCGCCGGTTTTATGTTTTGGAGCATTTGGCAATATGTTTAATTTGTGAGGCTTAGCATCTTATGGACGAATCGTTTCAGGTGCGGAAAGTTGATGACAACTGTTGCTTAGATAAGTTGAATTTATTGCGTTTTTTGCCGTCACAACTTGTGACGGGCTCAATTTATTTTGGTTTGCGTCGTCACAACTTGTGATAG
>JAUNEB010000033.1 GCA_030525795.1 Aerococcaceae bacterium
GTCTGCAATGATGTTAGCAGCAGGACTTAAGAAAAAAGAAGAAGAAAAATAATCTTCCTCTAATTCACACACAAAAATATATAATCTTAAAAGCAACTGCCTAAACTTGCTGGGCAACTCCACATAAGAAAATTTGCCATAGCTTAGTCAAGCAACAACGTTTTTAAGTTGAACAGGACCCACATGTATCGTGGGTCCTGTTTTTTTTGATAAATAAAAAAACTTGCATCAACCATTAGGTTCATACAAGTAATAAATGCGGCCGAGAAGACTCGAACTTCCACAGGGATACCCCTACTGCCCCCTCAAGACAGCGCGTCTGCCATTCCGCCACGACCGCGATACAAGGAAGATTGTATCACAAGTTGTGGTGTTTGACAAGTATTTTTTAGTGGTGTCGGAGTTTAGCAATCTCGATGGCCCGTTCGTAAACGTCTTTCAACGCGCGGCCGATATGCGACAAATCGCGCTCTACGGCAATTTGGTAGGCTGCTTCAGTCAGTGAAGGTAGTTCTTTTTGGTAAAATTGTTCGATTAACTGCTCGTATGCGTCAATGTCAGCGGCTTTATAGACGGTTTCTTTGTCTTTTAGCCAGCTTTCAAAAATCGGAATATCGCGCACAATGAAGTTGGTACGCGCCGCACAAGCTTCAACAGCAGGAATACCTTCGGTTTCTTCAAAGGTTGTAAAAGCAAACACATCGCAGCCTTGTAACGCTAGAATAATGTCATCATTTTGGACGTAGCCGGCAAAATGTAAATTCGGCAATTCCGTCATGACGGCTTTGCGAACGTTGTTCGGGACAAATTTCAAGTCTAAATAGCCAAACCAGATGAATTGGATGTGTGGCATACGGCGCGCCAATTCGACGAATTCGATAATGCCTTTGCGTTCCAAATATAAGCCGATGCCGATGACGACGAATTGGTCGTTTGAAAAGTTATATTTTTGGCGAAAAAGTTGACGCGCGTTAGGAATCGGCGCAAACTTGCTTAATTGAATGCCGTTGGATAAGGCGACAATTTCACGGTCAATTGGGTAACTATCGAGCAGTTGTTTGGAATAAGGCGTCGGCGTAATCAAAATGTCACCCGTACGGTAACAAGCAATGAGCCATTGTTTGAATAAAGGTGCCAACTGATTGGAAAATAAAAACGAATTTTCAAAATCTTCTTTGGTTGAGTGGGCGTGATAGACGACAGGAATACCGTTGTCTCGACATTTGCGTGCAAATAGCATGGACTGTGGGAAATACGTGTTGATATGTAACAAATCAAACGAGTCGTTCGGGTCGAGCGTATAGTCCACGCCAGCTAGTTCTAAGGCTTCCATTTGATGTTTAATGGATTTTCCTAAGCCGGACTGGGCGATTTTGTCGAGTTGTTCGCTGTAGAGTAGGACTTTCATAGAAGGCCTCCTTTTTTTCTTGTAAGTTAAGTGTAAAGGACTTTGGGTGGAATAGCAACTATTTTTTGTTACCTGTAACAGTGGGAAAACCTATTGAAATGGTAAGGATTTTCGCTATAATGAAAGGGTAATTTTTCAAGGAGGGATTTATATGGAACGAACAAGTGGGGTATTGATGCATATTTCGTCTTTGCCGAATGCGCAAGGAATTGGGACGTTTGGCAAGTCTGCGTATGAATTTGTAGATTTTTTGGTGGCGACAAAGCAACGTTATTGGCAAATTTTGCCGTTAGGAACGACGAGTTATGGGGATTCGCCGTATCAATCGTTTTCGGCGTTTGCGGGCAATACGCATTTTATTGATTTGGAGCGCTTGGTGGAAGATGGCTTATTAGCGCAAGCGGATTATGAAGCAGTTAATTTTGGGAGTAATCCTGAGTCGGTAGATTATGCGGCGATTTTTGAGGCGCGTCGTCCGTTATTAGAAAAAGCGGTGCGTGCGTTTAATCAGCAAGCGTCTTTTGAGGCGTTCAATGTGTTCGTTCAAGAAAATGCGCATTGGTTGGAGCCGTTTTGTCAATATATGGCAATTAAGGAGCATTTTGGGTTGAAACCTTGGTATGAATGGGATGAGTCCATTCGTTTGCGTGATGCGCAAGCGGTCGCTGCTTTATTGGAAACTCTTCAAGAGCGTGTGCAATATCATCGCGTGACGCAATATTTTTTCAATGCGCAATGGCAAGCGTTAAAGCAATATGCTAACGACAATCATATCGAAATTATTGGCGATATGCCGATTTATGTGGCGGAAGATAGTGTCGAAATGTGGCAAACACCGCAATATTTCAAAACAGATGAAGCGGGACGTCCGAGTGTTGTGGCGGGTTGTCCACCAGATGCGTTTACAGCGGACGGCCAGTTGTGGGGCAATCCGATTTATGATTGGGAATTTATGAAAGCAGACAACTATCAATGGTGGGTGACGCGTTTGCGCGAAAGCTTGAAGTTGTATGACGTTGTGCGTATCGATCATTTTAGAGGATTTGAATCGTATTGGGAAATTCCTTTTGGCGAAAAAACAGCCGTCAACGGGCAATGGGTTCAAGGACCAAGCACCGATTTGTTCCGCCAAATTAAAGAAGATTTGGGCGACGTCAACATTATCGCGGAAGATTTAGGCTTTATGACTGACGAAGTGATTGCGATGCGTAACTACACAGGTTTCCCAGGAATGAAAATTTTGCAATTCGGATTCGGCGGCGAAGATTCAACCGATTTGCCACATCATTATGAAGTCAACACCGTTGCTTACGTCGGCACGCACGACAACGAAACAGGCTTGGGCTGGTATTTGGATAGCGCAACAGAAGTGGCAAAAAATCATTTTAACGCGTATATGAATCGCCATGAAAGCGAAACGGTTTCGCACGCATTAAACCGCGGAATTGCAGCTTCATCGAGCAGAATGGTCATTTATACGATGCAAGACTTGCTAAATTTGGACAATTCCGCTAGAATGAATGTGCCCTCAACGCTAGGAGGCAACTGGCAATGGCGCATGCAAAAAGACGCCTTGACACCACAAGTTGTTCAGGAATTGACAACATTAACGGAAATTTATTTCCGAGAAAATACACATTTAGCAAATAAACCATAAAAGGAGTTATTATGACGATTTTAGCACAATATGTAAACACACATTTTAATAAGGAGATTGAAGCGTGCAGCAATGCCGAACTTTATAAGGCGCTGCTCGATATTACGCGTGAAAAAGCGCGTGAATTGCCTGTACGCGATACAAAGAAAAAATTATACTATTTTTCTGCGGAGTTTTTGATTGGAAAATTATTATCCAATAATTTGTTGAATTTGGGCATTTATGATGCGATTAACGCCGAATTACAAGCAGCAGGCAAAAGTATGATGGACATCGAGCAAGCCGAAAATGAGCCTTCATTAGGGAATGGTGGTTTAGGTCGTTTGGCAGCGTGTTTTGTTGATTCGATTTCGACATTAGGAATGAACGGAGACGGCATTGGCTTAAATTATCATTTTGGGTTGTTTAGACAAGTTTTCAAAAATCGTCAGCAAACGACCATTCCAGATGAATGGTTGACAGGCGACGATTGGGGCATCCAAAATACGAAACGCTACACGGTGCCTTTTCGTAAGTTTTCGTTGACGTCAACGTTATATGACATTGATGTTTTAGGCTACAAGCAAGACAAACGCAATCGTTTGCGCTTGTTTGACTTAGATACGGTTACGCCAAATGTCATTACAGACGGTATTACATTTGATAAACATAACATCGAAGAAAATTTGACCCTTTTCTTATATCCAGACGATTCTGATCACGCAGGGGAATTATTGCGTATTTATCAACAATATTTTATGGTGTCGAATGGTGCGCAACTCATTATTGATGAAGCGATTGCTAAAGGAAGTAATTTGCACGACTTGGCGGAGTATGCGGTCATCCAAATTAACGACACGCATCCAGCGCTTGTCATTCCAGAGATGATTCGTTTGTTGGGTGAGCGTGGCATTGAGTTTGGCGAGGCAGTCGAAATTGTACAATCGATGACGGCTTTCACGAACCATACCATTTTGTCGGAAGCATTGGAAAAATGGCCGGTAGCCGATTTGGAAGAAATTATCCCGAATATTATGGCGATTATCCGCAACTTAGACGCACGCAAAAAAGCGAAATTCCCGAACAATCCAGCTGTGGAAATCATTGACGCATACGGTCGCGTTCACATGGCGCACATGGCCATTCATTACGGATTTAGCGTCAACGGTGTGGCAGCCTTGCATACGGACATTTTGAAAAATGCTGAATTAAAAGCTTTCTACGAAATTTACCCTGAAAAATTCAACAACAAAACAAACGGCATTACGTTCCGCCGTTGGATTATGGACGCTAACAAAGAATTATCCGATTATTTGGATACATTGTTAGGTCGTCAATGGCATCACGACAGCGACTTGAGCGGTTTGTTGGCTTTTGCAGATGACTTGGCTGTGCGTGAACGCATTGCCGAAATTAAACTCAACAACAAACGCCGTTTGAAAAAATATTTACAAGAAAAACAAGGCGTGACAATTAACGAGCATTCGATTTTTGATATTCAAATTAAACGCATGCACGAATACAAACGCCAACAAATGAACGCGTTATACGTTATCTATAAATATTTGGATATTAAAGCAGGCAACATTCCAACAACGCCAGTGACTATTTTGTTTGGTGGGAAAGCAGCACCGGCTTACACGATTGCTCAAGACGTAATTCATTTGATTGCGACGCTATCTGATTTGATTGCAAACGACCCGCAAGTAAGCCCGCATTTGCAAGTAATCATGGTCGAAAATTACAACGTCGAGCGCGCAACGTACCTCATTCCAGCGTGTGACATTTCAGAACAAATTTCGTTAGCATCTAAAGAAGCTAGCGGTACAGGTAACATGAAATTCATGTTAAATGGCGCATTGACGCTTGGTACAATGGACGGAGCTAACGTTGAAATTCACGATTTGGTCGGCAAAGACAATATTTACATTTTCGGAAAAGATAGCGACACGATTATCGACTTGTACGCAACAAGTGGTTATGTAGCTCGCCATTATTACGAAACAGCAACGATTCGTCCGTTAGTGGACTTCATCGTGAGTGAAGAAATGTTAGCGCTCGGCAACGAAGAACGCCTCAGACGCTTACATAACGAACTAATTGTCAAAGACTGGTTCATGACTTTAATCGACTTAGAAGAATACATTCAAGTTAAAGAGCGCATGCTAAAAGATTACGAAGACCAAGGCGCATGGACGCGTAAAGCGATTCATAACATTGCTAAAGCAAGCTTCTTCTCATCTGACCGCACAATCGCGCAATATAACCAAGACATTTGGCATTTAGAAACACACCGCATTTAATCAATTAAAAAAAGGCTAGCCTTGATTTGTACTAAACCTAATGGTTAGAGTTGATGTCTAACTTTTGGGATGTGGGTCAATCGGTTAGCCTTTTATTATTTTTTTGCAGAGTTATCCGCTTCCATAACAAATATGTTTTGGCAATCGCGCCAAAATCATGTATAGTATAACGAGGAGTATGTTGTAAGGAGTAAACTGAATGCAAAATTACGATTATCCGCTCAATCCAGATTGGACGACGCAAGAAATGATTGCGGTAGTGGAATTATTGAGTGCCGTGGAAGCTGCGTATGAAGACGGCATTGCGCTGGCGACTTTTCAAGCGCGTTACGAGGCCTTCAAGCAAATTGTCACAAGTATTGGCGAAGAAAAACGACTCGATAAATCGTTTCACCAAGCAAGCGGGTATTCATTGTATCGCGCAGTCCAAGCAATGAAACAAGCTCAACAATCATCTAACGCCAAAAAAATGCTCAAAATGCCTTCAGAAAGGAGATAGGTTATGGATTATCAATTACATCATCGAATTTTAGTGTGGCTCGAAACGGCAGCAGAACAACTGAGACAGTCGCTTTCCAAAGAACGCACAGTCAATACTAAAACATCCGCGCACGATTTAGTGACCGAAATGGATCAAGCAATTGAACAATTTTTTGTAGATAAAATCCGCACCTATTATCCTGAACATCGCATTATTGGCGAGGAAGGTGTTGGAGGCGAAACACTTCACGATACGAACGGCATGATTTGGGTCATTGACCCGATTGACGGCACGCTCAATTTTGTTAAGCAACGCAACAATTTTGCGATTATGTTGGCGCTGTTTGAAGACGGCGAGCCAGTGGCGGGATACATTTATGACGTAATGAAACGCGATTTGTATTACGGCATTCGAGGCGACGGCGTTTACTTAAACGGCAAAAAATTACCATTCCCAACCATAACGACACTTCAAGAAAGTTTGGCTATCGGCAACGTCAAAATGTTCGTACGCAATGATTACGGCTGCCAAAATTTACTCGCACAAGTAATGGGCGCGCGTGCTCACGGCTCTGCCGCATTAGAAGTCATTGAAGTATTGCGCGGCCAAGCCAGTGTGTATTTCTCAGGTGGCTTAGCGCCCTGGGATTTTGCGGCAGGATATGCCATTTGCGATATTTTCGGCTTGAAAGCCACACGTATTGACGGTACAAAATTATCCATTTTGGAAAAAACACCCGTCATTTTCGCGCATCCAAATGTCCACAACGACGTCTTACAACTATTAACGAATCAATAAGGAGACCTTTATGAAAACAAGAAACGACATTCGCAATATTGCGATTATTGCCCACGTTGACCACGGAAAAACAACGTTGGTCGATGAATTACTGAAACAATCGAACACGTTAGATGAGCGTGCCAAATTAGACGAACGCGCGATGGATTCTAACGACATCGAACGTGAGCGCGGCATCACCATTTTGGCGAAAAATACAGCGGTCGATTACAAAGGAACGCGCATCAACATTTTGGACACGCCTGGACACGCGGATTTCGGGGGCGAAGTCGAACGTATCATGAAAATGGTCGACGGAGTTATCTTAGTTGTGGACGCTTATGAAGGCACGATGCCACAAACGCGTTTCGTTTTGAAAAAAGCACTCGAACAACATTTGGTACCAATCGTCGTTGTCAACAAAATCGACAAGCCATCCGCACGTCCAGCTGAAGTTGTGGATGAAGTATTGGAATTATTCATCGAATTAGGCGCGGACGATGACCAATTGGATTTCCCAGTTGTGTATGCGTCTGCTTTGAATGGCACATCAAGCGCTTCTGACAATCCAGATGACCAAGAACCATCTATGGATGCGATTTTTGATGCGGTGATTGAACATGTGCCAGCGCCCGTTGACAATAGCGACGAGCCGTTGCAGTTCCAAGTATCGTTGCTAGACTACAACGAATATGTTGGACGTATTGGAATCGGACGTGTTTTCCGCGGCCAAATCAAAGTCGGAGACAACGTCGCCTTGATGAAAATTGACGGCACATCCAAAAATTTCCGTGTCACAAAAATTTTAGGTTTCTTCGGATTGAATCGTGTCGAAATTCAAGAAGCAAAAGCAGGCGATTTGATTGCCTTATCGGGGATGGAAGACATTTTCGTTGGGGAAACCGTAGCCGATGCCGCAACGCCAGAAGCGTTACCAATTTTGCACATTGACGAACCAACATTAGAAATGACTTTCTTGACGAATAATTCGCCATTTGCAGGTCGCGAAGGCAAATACGTTACTTCACGCAATTTGCAAGACCGCTTGATGCAAGAATTGCAAACAGACGTTTCCTTGCGCGTTGAAGCAACCGACTCACCAGATGCCTTCAAAGTATCTGGACGTGGCGAATTGCACTTAGCCATCTTAATCGAAAATATGCGCCGCGAAGGTTACGAATTCCAAGTATCCCGTCCAAAAGTGATTTTGAAAGAAGTAAACGGCCAATTATGCGAACCATTCGAGCGCGTACAAATCGACACACCAGAAGAATATATGGGCTCAATTATTGAAGCTTTAGGCCAACGCAAAGCCGAAATGGCCGACATGGTCACAACAGGAAACGGCCAAATTCGTCTAGTATTCCTCGTTCCTGCACGCGGTTTGATTGGATTTTCAACCGAATTTATGACGTTGACGCGCGGTTACGGCATTATGAACCACACATTCGACGAATATTTGCCGTATATCGAATCAAATATTGGACGTCGTCGCAACGGAACACTTGTCGCTCAAGAAGCAGGCCAAGCAACAACTTACGGCATCATGGGCTTGGAAGACCGCGGAACCATTTTTGTCAATCCAGGAACAGAAGTTTACGGCGGTATGATTGTTGGCGAGCATAACCGTGAAAATGACTTGACTGTCAATATTACACGCGCTAAACAATTGACGAATATTCGTTCAGCAACGAAAGACCAAACAAGCGTCATTAAACGTCCACGCATTCTAACCCTTGAAGAATCGCTGGAATTCATGGACGACGACGAGTATTGCGAAGTAACACCAGAAAGCGTGCGCCTACGCAAACAATTACTCGACAAGAGCGCCCGCGAAAAAGCAGCTAAACAAAGTAAAAAATAAGACTCAAACATAAGACAAACTCATTTTCGAGTTTGTCTTTCTTTTTTTATTTATTAAAAAAACCATAAAAATAAAATAAATATTAAGAAAAGCTTGC
>JAUNEB010000008.1 GCA_030525795.1 Aerococcaceae bacterium
ACAGGTCATCGCTCATCAAGACCCAAGGATTGGTGTCATCATCAAAGGCAATGCCTTGTCCATCTTGATAGTGATAGAGTCGAGATAAAATCGCAGAGCCACGCTCCTTAATGAGCTCAACTTTCAGGGTCAACTGATAATCTTCTACTGGTGTCAACATCTTTTCTTCTCCTACAATTTCCACATAAGATACATTAAATTTTTGACAAATACGGTCAAGCAATTCTGTCGAAATAGAGCTAGTACCATTCTCATAGCGACTTAGGCTATTTCGTGAAATACCAACAATATCCGCAAATTCTGGTTGAGTTAAATTATTTGTCTTTCGTAATGTTTTTAGGTTTTGTCCAATCATATAAATCTCCTCTTACTTTTCTTTATTATATCATAAAATAGAAAAACGCACCATTTTTGGTGTTTTTTTGAAATGATATTCTGATCTTTTTTGAATTGTTAGACATTCTATTCCGCACTGCATGCAAAAATTAGGTTTCAGGATTGTTATTTTTCCACCGAACTCTATTTTTAGAAAATGACTGCGGCTCGCAAAACAAAAAAACGAATCTCTGATTGATTATCCTTTTCTCATGGACAAACTATAATGTGAAAATTACTATTCTTTGATTGTCTTTTTTACTATATGTTAAACTTAATTTGTTTTTGACTTTGACAATTATATTGATACTTTTAAACCACAGAAAGACTTCACTTTCATTGAAGGAAGCAAGATAGCTAATCTTTCCGCATTAAACAAAAAATAGGACCCCGTCGTAACGTGGTCCCGTCAAAAATTGTCTCCAATTTTTAGTTGATGAAATTATTCTACCATTGCTATATCACCTTGTCAACTATTTAATTTATCTAGCATTAAAAAATTTACAATCTGCTGAACAAACTTGTATGTACTATTGATAAGAGCATTTTCTCGAAAGAATCCCGATTTTTCTGTCATCCTTGTATCTATAAATAAATTCAACTCCTGCAATCGATGCTTTCTAACTTTTCCAGTTACAATCTTATCATAAACATAAATAAGTGCAACAAATTCTAATACAGCCCGAGAAGATAGTTTTTTCCTTCTGCTAGATTTTGTAATTCCCTCTATATTTTTTACAAAGTTAATGATGACTTGAGGTGACACAGTTGTATTAGAATTCAAATCAGATAAGATGCAATTGTTGTGAGCTGCTGCATTCCTTAAGCTGCGAACCAGATTCAAAACTTCCTTTGGAATATGAGAGTTGCCTCGATTATTGTAATAATCTAAGTAAAAGTTGATAATTGAGCCAAAACTCAACAGTTCCATTAACCCCCATACCGGACAATCATCATAATTTGTTATATGATGGTGACCATTTGGTCTCGTTTCTATCGTAAAATACTTCCAAAGGAGATTTCCTGTATGTGGAGAAGCAATTGTACTTTGGATTTTTTTAATCTCTTTGGGATACTTAGTGAAAAAGCTATGAACTAAATCATACCCATCAGTAGTAGAATCATTTTCAATATCGCGTATAAGCTGAACACACATACTGTGTTCGATGTCAGAACACATCTTTTGAATCAAAAATCTATAGTGCATATCAAGTACACTCATTTCAACCAAATAAGAAAAATCAAGATTTATGTATTTTCCTTTTTTAAGTCCCATTTGATATTTTTGATAATTTTTACGATATGCAGCCATACGAAGGTAATTATTAATATTGGATAAATAGTCAATTGCTATAGCTTTATCCACATAATTAAAAGTGATCCCTCTAACATCTTCCATTTCAGAAACCAATTGCGAAACAAGCTTCTTTGGTTTAGTAACTTTATTTGCCATTTATCCTCCTTGGATTATTATATCTGTGTAAAATTATACCATAAAGGAGGATATAAACACAATATTTTCCCAGTATCGTCACTATAACGTTTTAGCGTTACAATTGATGTAAGAAAAAAGATTGCTGTCGACTTACCAGACAAGAACAATAACCTCGAACTACGAGCCGATACGTAAAAAAGTTTTATTTAACACAACTTCATTAGTCTTCGGATATTTTGGATGAATAACAGCCGCAAGTATTACTCGGACTTGTTAGCCAAGCGCAAAGCGACACATACCGATTAAACAACACCGCACTCCCAGGCAAATTGGCAGTGCGGTGTTTTGTCTATTAGTCTTTAGGTTTTAATACCCAGTGGTCTTTTTTGACTTCGATAAATTGTTGTTTCACAGTTTGGAAATTTTTTGGGACATTGAATAATATACGCTGACGTTCGCGCTCATAGTCAGGGTCTGGTAATGGAATAGCTGACAATAAACTTTTTGTATAGTCATGCAGTGGATTGCTATAAAGTTCTTCTGAGTGTGCCAGTTCTACCATTTTGCCGTGATACATCATCCCGATACGATCGCTAAAATACTTCACCATGGATAAGTCATGTGCAATGAACAAGTAGGTCAAGCCGCGGTCGCTTTGTAGTTTTTCTAATAAATTGATGACTTGCGCTTGGATGGATACATCCAATGCCGAAATCGGCTCATCGCACACAATGAATTGCGGTTCGACAGCCAATGCGCGCGCAATGCCGATACGTTGACGTTGTCCGCCCGAAAATTCATGCGGATAGCGACTGCCGTGCTCTTTATTCAAGCCAACGACTTCCAATAATTCGTGCACACGGTCGTCTCGTTCTTTTGTTGTCGCCGCAAGTTTATGTACTTCAATGCCTTCAGCAATAATGTCTTTCACTTTCATGCGCGGATTCAAAGAGGCGTACGGATCTTGGAAAATCATTTGCACCTCTTTATTGAATGCTAATTTTTGGGCTTTCGTTTGGCGGTCTTTTGATGATTGTCCGTTGAATAAAATATCACCTGAAGTTGGGCGGTATAAATTCACAATCGCACGTCCAATCGTCGATTTGCCGCTCCCTGATTCTCCGACTAATCCGAATGTTTCTCCTTTATAAATTTGGAAACTTACGTCATCTACTGCTCGCATTTCGCGCGGGGTGTTCGGATGATAGTATTGTTTTAAGTGCTGAACATCAACTAACACTTCTTTTGTCATGCAAGTTCCCCTTTCTGCTTGCGCTCATAATGAGCGTAACGTTCTTGGATAAGTGGTGGCAAGGTCACTTTGGGCGCGTCTGGGTGCAAAAGCCACGTCGCCGCGTAATGCTGATCATTGACTTGAAACATTGGCGGTTGCATCTCGAAATCAATCGCTAACGCGTATGCATTGCGTGGCGCGAAGGCGTCACCTTTTGGTGGGTGTAATAAGTTGGGCGGTGTGCCAGGAATTGCGTATAATGTACCTTTGGTTTCTAACGTTGGCATCGCACTCAATAATCCCCATGTGTACGGGTGTTGTGGATGATAATACACATCGTCTACTGGCCCAATTTCGACAAAGCGCCCCGCATACATCACCGCAACACGGTCAGCAACATTGGCGACGACACCTAAGTCATGCGTAATGAAAATAATGGCCATTCCTTTTTGACGTTGAATGTCTTGCAGTAGCTCAATGATTTGCGCTTGAACCGTCACATCCAATGCGGTCGTTGGTTCATCGGCAATCAATACTTCGGGATCTCCTGCTAAGGCAATGGCGATAACAATCCGTTGGCGTTGTCCGCCAGAAAATTGATGAGGATAGTCTTTCAAGCGGTCTTCAGGCTGTTTAATGCCAACTAGCGTGAGTAATTCAATCGCTTCTTGTAAAGCTTCGTCGCGCTTCATGCCCCGATGTTTTTGTAATACTTCCATGAGTTGGCGTCCGATTGACAAGGTTGGATTTAATGACGTCATTGGGTCTTGGAAAATCATCGCAATTTGCGAGCCGCGAATTTGTTGCATGTCTTTTTCGGAAGTCGTTACTAAGTCGCTATCATTGAACAAAATGCTCCCTTTTTCGATAACGGCATTTTTTCCTAGAAGGCGCATGATTGACCGCGAAGTGACGGTTTTGCCTGAACCGGATTCTCCGACAATCGCCAATGTCTCGCCCTTGTGCAAATCAAATGACACGCCGCGAATGGCTTGGACCTTACCAGCAAACGACTTGAAAGAGACTTCCAAATCACGCACAGATAAAATTACTTCTGACATCTACTCACCTACTCTTTCATTTTAGGATCAAACGCGTCGCGCAGTCCATCGGCTAATAAATTAAAGGCTAACATCAATAACGAAATGACTCCTGCTGGATACCACATCAAATGCGGCAAAAAGCGGAAAGTTTTGTAACCGTCGTTAATG
Source organism: Aerococcaceae bacterium (assembly GCA_030525795.1). Lineage (GTDB taxonomy): Bacteria > Bacillota > Bacilli > Lactobacillales > Aerococcaceae > Abiotrophia. Next base: position 4,256 of record JAUNEB010000008.1, read on the forward strand.
AGCGTTCCGAGTGATGCGTCGGGTGCAGGAATCCCAATCCCAATAAAACTTAAGAACGCTTCAAAGAAAATTGCCGCTGGCAAAGCAAACATAACTTGCACAATAATAATGCCTAACATGTTCGGCAAAATGTGTCGCAACATAATATTGAAAGTCGATTGCCCTAGCACTTGAGCGGCCAATACGTATTCTTGTTGCTTAATGCGTAATGTTTGTGCGCGGACGACACGCGACATCGAAATCCAACTCGTCAAGGCAATAGTAATGATAATTGAAGTCAGTCCTGGTTTTAAGACTAATAACATTAAGATAACGATGACTAAGTTTGGAATTCCGGATAAAATCTCCAGTACGCGTTGCATAAAAGTATCCATTTTGCCACCAAACCAGCCAGACGTAATTCCGTATAACACGCCAAAGACTAAGTTAATAGCTGCCGCAACAAAGGCAATCGTCAATGAAATGCGTGTTCCGTATAAAATACGCGACAGCAAATCGCGCCCCAAGGCGTCTGTACCTAAGTAATAGTAAGTTCCCGCAGGAACGTTAGCTTGCGCATAGCGGTCAATCAATTTGCCCGCACGATTGACTGCGGATCCGTTAAACCAACTGAATTGTTCCAATCCTGGAATTTTGGGCGGTAAATTGGCGTATTCGGGACGTTGCGCAACAGGCGAATGAGGTGCCAAAACAGGCGCAAACACCGCCAAAGCAATAAACAATAAGACAATCCATAACGCGATAATCGCGCCTTTATTTTTTTTCAATCGGCGCCAAGAATCTTGCAAAAAGTTTAACGACGGCGCTGTAATCGCTTCGTTTAAAGCTGACGCTTGACGATTGTCTAAGCGAAACAGTGATTTATCAATTGTTTGCATTTATTCCCCTCCTTCTACAACACGCATTCTCGGATCAATCCATCCGTAAAGCAAATCTACTACTAAAATAATGACCACTAAAAAAGTTGAGTACATAATCGTTACACCCATAATCGTCGCGAAGTCATTCACTAAGATTGACTTCGTAAATTGTTCACCAATCCCTGGAATCGAAAAAATATTTTCGATGACTAAAGAGCCAGTCATCAATGAAGCAGTCATTGGTCCTAAGATGGTTAGCAACGGAATAATCGCGTTGCGCAGCGCGTGTTTCGTCACAATGTAAAACGCGTCGAAGCCTTTTGCTTTCGCCAGTTCAATGTAGTCGCTATTTAGTACTTCAATCATTTCGGTTCGCACAAAACGTGCCGCGTCCGCCATTGGCGAAATCGATAATGCAATCGTCGGCAACACGGTCGACAAAAAGCCGTCGCGCCAAAAAGCAATCGGGAACCAACTTAACGTCACCGCAAATACGAATTGCAACAACACCGCAAACACAAAGCTTGGCACCGAGCGACCGCTAATCGCCAAAACAGAAGTCAAGCTGTCTAGCCACGTATTTTGGTTAACAGCTGCAATAATGCCTAGCAACGTTCCTACAACAGTCCCTAACGCCATCGCTTGTAGTCCTAGCTGAATTGATGGGCCTGCTCGCTCAATCAATAGTTGCGTCACGGGCGTATTATTGAATTGAAACGAAACGCCCAAGTCTCCTTTTAGCACGTTTTTCAAATAATTGAAATATTGCACATAAACGGGTTGGTTTAAGCCGTATTTTTCGTTTAACATCTCAAGCTGAACGGCGGTCAACTGATCTTCGTTGGCAAACGGTGTGCCCGGTAATAATTTCATCAAAAAAAACGTCACTGTCACAATCACAAACAACGTCAGCAACATATATCCTACACGTTTTGCGATATAACGTAAGTAACTACTCATACATAGCCTCCTAATAATCAAATGATCTTCCTATTATAGCGAAAAGTTGCGCATATCTCTAGAAATTTGCTTGAATAAAAAATTGACTAGCTAAGCCAGTCAATTACATTTTTTGTTGCATGCGATACATATTCGCATAGCGTCCATTTTGTTGTAAGAGTTCCGTATGCGTGCCACGTTCGACGATTTCGCCTTCGTGCAACACCAATATTTGGTCTGCTGATTGAATCGTTGATAAGCGGTGCGCAATAATGAAGGTGGTACGCCCTTTTTTGACGACGTTCATCGCGTTTTGAATAATTTCTTCTGTTTCGGTATCAATATGCGACGTCGCTTCGTCAAGTATCAAAATTTTTGGGTCTGCTGCTAATGTTCTCGCAAAGGCAATGAGTTGGCGTTCTCCGCTTGAAAAGCTGTTGCCTTTTTCGATAACGGGTTCATCAATCCCTTTAGAAAGGCGGTTCAACATATCTGTTGCACCAACTTTTTCTAAAGAATCAAGAATTCTTTCTCGTGAAATGTTTGGGTTATCCATTGCCACGTTGGAGGCGATGGTCCCTGTGAACAAGTACGGGTCTTGCAATACAATGCCCATGTCGCTCCGCACACTTTCACGATTATAAAGCGAAATATCTTGTCCATCAATTAGAATTCTGCCTTGTTGCGGGTCATAAAATCGAAATAGCAAGTTCATGATCGAGCTTTTGCCTGAACCAGTATGCCCAACTAATGCGACAGTTTCGCCTTTGTTTGCTTGAATTTGAATATTTTTGAGGACAGGCGTGTCTTCTTGATAACCGAAGGAAACATTTTCAAAGGTGACGACTCCGTCATTGACGGTTAATTGCAAGTCTGTATCTTGTTCCTGCTGCGCATCAAGTAGCTCCAATAGGCGTCGACCCGTTGTCAAAGTACGCTGCAACCCTGGCATTAAGCGCACTAACATGCCCAAACTGTTGAATAATCGCTCTGTGTAGTTGATACACGCAAACAACAATCCCGCAGTCACCCCGGTTGCTCCTCCTAAAAATTGATAGCCTGCTACACTCAAAATCAAGATGAAAAAGAAACGTTTCAAAACTTCTACTAAGTTCCAACTAATGGTGGCGTCAACTTTGACAAAAGTTTTGTCGGAGTTAAACATTTGTAACGCAACATTTTCAAAACGTTCACTAAATACATCTTCTTGGCCGAATAATTGGATGATAGTGCTGCCGTTCATTGTTTCGTTGACGAGCGTGTTGACGTTACTTTGCGCTTCGTAATAAACACCCATTTCTTTTTCGGTACGACTAGTATAAATTCTTTGCCAAATCAAAAATACAGGAATGAGCCCTACCAAAATCAAGCCGAGCCACACATTCAAATAAAAAACAATGAGGTAAATGAACAGTACAGGAAATAAATTCGTCAATATTTGTGACACAATATTCCCATAAAATTGGCTGCGTAAAGTTTCGGTATCATTGACAATACGCGCTGAAATTTTGCCTGCAGGTTTGTCATCAAAATAAGAAATCGGTAAATTTTGCATAGTGTCGTATGCCAAGTTACGCAAATATTCTGCAATACGGTTGGCACATTTCATCAAAATGCGCACCGCGACGTAACTGATTGCATTAGCGACAATCGTCAACCCAAAATATAAAGCAAGCAACATGAGCACCTGTCCCACATTTAACGCTTTTCCTGAAACAATCGGCGCTAGTTCATGGTCAATAACAAATTGCAACAATAGCGGCAGTCCTTGTTGAATTGCACTTGTTGTCATTAGCAGTACGATACCAACAATGAACAGTGAACGCACGACTTTAATATACGTGAATAATCGTAAGGCTATTTTCATGCGGATTCCTCCTCTAATTGTTGACGTTCATATTGTTCGTAGTACCAACCTTTTTGGGCGAGCAAATCATCAGGTGTTCCTTCTTCGACGATGCGCCCTTCATCTAACACGATGACCCAATCGGCGTGGCTCACAGCAGAAAGGCGATGCGTCACAATAATATTTGTTTTGCCTTCGCGAAGCGCTTGAATGTTCTCGATAATAATTCGCTCGGTACGCGCATCGACGGCCGATAACGAATCATCCAATATCAAAATGGCGGGGTCTTTAATAAACGCGCGCGCAATGGAAATCCGTTGTTTTTGGCCGCCCGAAATGGACACACCTTTCTCGCCGACAAGCGTTTCGTAACCGTCTTTCATACGCAATAAATCTTGCGAAAAAGCTGCAGCTGCTACGGAATAATCGACTTCTTTTTGGCTAGCATTGGCTTTGCCGACTTCAATATTTGCCTGAACTGTCCGCGAAAATAGCACGTGTTCTTGTGGAACATAGCCCATTTGTTGTTCGACAGATTGGCGTTGGTAATGCGTAATCGGCTGTCCATTTACCAAAAATTCTCCTGTCCCAGCAGGATATTGACGCAATAATTGGCGAACGAGTGTCGTTTTGCCACTACCCGTTTTGCCGACGATGCCGAGCGTTTGTCCTTGTTTAAGCGTGATATTAAGATTTTGCAAAACAGGCGCCGCACTGCCTTGATAACTGAACGAGTAATCTTTGAAGCGAATTTCTTTAGGAACTTCGAGTATAGCATTGCCATCGGGTTCCATTTCGTCTGTCGTCGTTAATAATTCGAGCAATTTTCCGAATGCAATTGAACCGGATTGATAAATCAAAATAAAATCTGCCATCATCCACATTGGGTCAATCAATAATAGAGAGTAAAGTTGCAACGCCACAACATCGCCGAGCTGAAGGGTTCCTTGTTGCATGAAGTAACCACCTAATCCGATAATTGATATCGTCCCAATGGCGATAAACACATTGGATAGACGGCCATACATGGCTTGATAGTACATAATTTTGTCGGCTTTTTGGGCGAGTTGTGCTGTTTTTTGTTGAAAACGCGCTGCGCCAAGTTCTTTTTTGCCGTAAGCTCTTGTCACGCGAATGCCTTCGACGACTTCCAATACTTCGTTACTTAAATTAGCGACCGCTTCACGGTTCTCTTCAATGACAACTTCTTGTAAAGTGCCGATTTTGACGACAAGGCCGCCCATAATAATAAACGGAATAATGGCAACGAGTGTAATTTTCCAAGAAATCGCGAACATTGTCGGAATCAACACTAAAATGGTCGCAATCGTAAAAAGTAAACTCATCAAGCCGTAGCCTAGCAATTCCGAAACATCATTGATATCGTTTGTAAAGCGTGTCATCATATCGCCTGAACGAAACTTCTCATAAAATGGAATACGCATTTTAATAATTTTTCGGAATAGGCGCATACGTAATTCGTGCTTGTATTTGGATGAAGTAGTGTAAAGCAGACGAATCCACGCATATTGCGCCACATAACTAATAATCGTAATCAAGGCAAGTGTGCCTAACAATTGATATAAGCGCGGCAATGTCAACTCATTGGCCGAAATCGCGTTGATAGTTTTTTGTACGATTTTGGTTGGAATCATTGCGACGCCGTAATCAATTGCCAAGAACACAAGTGTCAGCAAGTAAATCTTTTTGTGTTGTTTAATATAGTTCCATAATTCTTGTATCATAAAATCCTCCTTTTCCCCTTTTGTTTTTTTGCACGAAAAAAAGCTCACAGAAAATGACGAGAAGCCATTTCTATGAGCCTAAATTACGCGCATACGAACTGAAAGGGATCTTCTGTCGGTCTATTATTGTAATTGTAACGTACGATTAACATGACACATCCCCCTTTCTTTCATTGATGTTTCAAATTATAGCATATTTTTTTGCAAAAAACTAGTAAGATATGATACAATATACAAGGAAAATTTATTATAAAGGAGCAATACCTATGATTAGTGTAAGTGATTTGAAAGCTGGTATGACATTTATCCAAGACGGCAAACTATGGAAAGTGTTAGAAATCAGCCACCACAAACCAGGGAAAGGCAATACGATTATGCGTATGAAAATCCGTGACATTCGTAACAACTCAACCGTTGATACTACAATGCGTCCGGATGACAAAGTAGAACGTGCAATCATCGATACGAAAGATGTGCAATATTTGTACAGCCAAGACGGCACCGAAGTGTTCATGGATTTGGAAACATACGAACAATACGAAATTCCACATGACGCTATCGAAAACGAAATGAAATACTTGTTAGAAAATGCTGAAGTAAAAATTCAATTTTACGGCGCTGAAGTGATTGGCGTTCAATTACCTTCAACCGTTGTCCTACAAGTAACAGAAACACAACCTTCTATTAAAGGCGCAACAGTTTCTGGTTCTGGCAAGCCTGCAACAATGGAAACTGGCTTAGTCGTGAACGTTCCTGACTTCGTTGAAACTGGCGAATACTTAATCGTCAACACCGCTGAAGGTACTTATAGCGGCCGCGCGAATAAATAATGCTGAAACACACTATTCAATCTAGTTGAATAGTGTGTTTTTATATTCTGTAAATATATCTGAATAATATTTTTTATTTAATATACTTCATCTCTCTTTTCATTTTAGGCTTTTTTTTATGTTGCCTATCTTGTTCATAGCGATTAAATTTTCTCATTTTTTCTTTATTGTACAGGTATCGCTCAAATTTTTCTTGTGTCAATTCCCCGTTTTGTATCGCTTGTTGAACAGCACAGTTGGGTTCTGTTTGATGCTGACAATTTGAAAATTTACATCTTTTACTTATTTCTAAAATATCGTCGTATAAAATACCTGAATTTACCTCAGCTTGTGTATCAATCCCTTTGAATCCTGGTGTATCGATTAAATAATAGTGATACTTTGGTAAATAAATGAAATAACTTGAAGTTGTTGTATGTTTTCCTTTGCCATCAGTTCTAACTTCTCCAACCTTTTGAACTTCTTCCTGTAATAAAGCATTAATTAAACTAGATTTACCCGCACCTGAGCTCCCAATAAATAAACCTATTTTTTCTTTATTGAATATTCTTGATAAAACAGTCAGTGAATTCTCGTCAAATATGCTCACAATGTGTACGCCGATATTGGGATATAATCGAAGAACTTCTTGTTTGAAATACTTACAGTTTTCATTCAAATCTCCCTTTGTCAATATGATATGCAACTCAACATTCGGCTGATTAAAAACGAGAATATACCGCTCTAATTTTGATAATGTTAAGCGCTGATCAGCTGCCATCAAAATAAATACTTGATGCACATTAGTTGCTATTATTTGTTCATCATCTATTTGTTTAAAACTTTTACTTGTATGATTTACAGATTTTTTTATAACACTCGTTCTTTCAAGACTACGCATAATGTAACGCTTTTGGTCAAAATCTATTAATTCAACTGCATCACCAACATAATAATCACAGCCATGTGGTATTTTTTCAACAGTAAGAATCTTTCCGTGTTTTGTGGCAACAAGGTAAGTTTCACGATATTCTGTCAAAATTCTTCCGATATTTTCTCCATCATATTGAGATAATAAATAGTCACTCATTGCCTTCTCCTTTAATATAAAATAATAAATGTTAAATTTTCAGATATAGTCAAACAATAATGTCACTTCTTATTCTAGTTCATAAAGTATAGTTTTGTCCATTGTTTATTATGTATTGTATTATATAGAGATAAATCGTTGAATTCAATATTTTATCACTATAATTGCTAACAAATACTCCCCACTATACATTTATAAGATTGTAATTAATAAAAAATTTTATTCATCTTTAGTAATGTAGTTTAGATAATTGATTTCCAGGTAAAATTCCATAAAAAACTCCCCGTAAGTTAGATGTTAGTCTAACTTATGGGGATATTTATATTATAAACGCTGCAATGTTTTCATCAATAGTTCGTTGACGACTTGCGGGTTCGCTTGGCCTTTGGTTGCTTTCATAATTTGTCCGACGAAGAATCCGACTGCGCGGTCTTTTCCGTTTTTGAAATCTTCGAGCGATTGGGCGTTGTTCGCGATAATTTCGTCAATGATTGGCTGCAATTGTGCTGGGTCGCTCAATTGAACCATGCCACGTTTGACGACGACTTCTTTAGCATCGCCACCTTCTGTTGCCAAAATTTTGAATAATTGTTTGGCAATTTTGGATGAAATGGTGCCGTCTTCGATGAGGTTAATCATTTGTGCTAAGTTTTGTGGGGTCAAGGCGATGTTTGAGAGTGTCGTTTTCTCGCTGTTGAGGTACGCCGAAACGTCGCCCATGAGCCAGTTAGAAGCGAGTTTTGCATCAGCGCCTGCTTCAACCGTCGCATCGAAAAAGTCTGACATTTCTTTTGACAAAGTCAAGACCATTGCGTCATAAGCTGGCAAACCAAAGCTGTTGATGTAGCGTTGGCGACGCGCGTCTGGCATTTCAGGGATGCTTGCTTTAACCGCATCAATCCATTCTTGTGAAATTGTGACGCGTGGTAAATCTGGCTCTGGGAAATAGCGGTAATCCGCGGATCCTTCTTTGACGCGCATGAGTAGCGTTTTGCCCGTTGATTCGTCATAGCGGCGTGTTTCTTGCTGAATGATGCCGCCCGAACGCAAGACTTCTGCTTGACGTTTTTCTTCGAATTCTAAGCCTTTGCGAACAAAATTGAAGCTGTTTAAGTTTTTCAGTTCGGTTTTGGTGCCGAATTTTTCTTGTCCAAATGGGCGCAAGGAAATGTTAGCATCGCAACGCATAGAGCCTTCTTCCATTTTAACGTCGGAAACGTCGGTGTACATAATTTTTTCGCGCAAAGCTTCTAAGTAAGCATATGCTTCTTCTGGCGAACGCATGTCAGCTTCAGACACGATTTCGATGAGCGGCGTGCCTTGACGGTTCAAGTCAACATACGAATAGCCGTCTGTGCCATGTGTATTTTTACCAGCATCTTCTTCCAAATGCAAGCGTTCAATGCGAATTCGCTTCGTTTCGCCACCGACTTCAATGTCAATCCAACCGTTGTAGCCAATTGGCTGGTCGAATTGTGAGATTTGGTACGCTTTGGGATTGTCTGGGTAAAAATAATTTTTGCGGTCAAATTTCATGTCGCGCGCAATTTCGCAGTTTAAAGCAAGCGCCGCACGCATGCCAAATTCAATCGCACGATGATTGACGACAGGCAACACGCCTGGATAGCCCCAGTCAATTTCGTTCGTATTAGTATTCGGATCTGCTCCAAAATGCGCTGGCGACGGGCTAAACATTTTGGAATCGGTTTTCAATTCAACGTGGACTTCTAATCCAATAATCGTTTCAAAATTCATTGGTCTAACCTCCTAAAAAGTGGGTTTTTGGTTGACGTAATCATGTTGCACTTCAAACGCGTGTGCAGCTTGATAAATCGTTGCTTCGTCGAGCGGTTTACCCATGAGCTGTAAGCCGATTGGCAAGCCTTGACGATCAAATCCTGCTGGAATTGAAATCGCAGGAATGCCCACTAAATTCGCCGTAACCGTCAACAAGTCAGCGACGTACATTTCGATTGGGTCGTTGACACGGCCACCAATTTCGAACGCGGTTGAAGTCGTTGTTGGTCCCATAATTAAATCATAATTTTCGAAGACTTTTTCAAAATCGCGTTGAATCAATGTACGAACTTGTGCCGCTTTTTTGAAATAAGCGTCGTAATAGCCTGAACTTAAGCTGAAGGTTCCGAGCATAATACGGCGTTTGACTTCTTCGCCGAAGCCTTCTGAACGTGACAATACATAGACGTCTTCGAGTGTTTTGGCGGATTGAGAGCGGTAACCATAACGCACCCCATCAAAACGTTGCAAGTTTGAAGAAGCTTCTGAAGACGCGATAATGTAGTACACGTTGATACCGTATTTTGAATTTGGTAACGACACTTCTTCAACAATTGCGCCTTGACTGCGGTAAAAATCAGCCGCTTTTTCCATCGCTTGACGAATTTCAAGCGCGATAACGTCATCTTTGTATTCTTTTGGAAAAGCGATTTTCAACCCGTCAAGTGGTTTGCCGAGTTTAGCTGTGTAATGTGTGTCAAATTCAGGCAAACTCGTTGAGTCACGATGATCATGTCCAGCAATGACTTCCATTAACAACGCGTTGTCTTCTACCGTCAAAGTTACAGGCCCGATTTGGTCTAAACTTGAGCCAAATGCAATCAAACCATAGCGCGAAACGGTGCCGTAAGTAGGCTTCAAGCCAACTGTCCCTGTAAAAGCTGCTGGCTGACGCACACTTCCACCCGTATCACTTCCTAAACTTGCCGGCACTTGGCGCGCGGCTACTGTCGCAGAAGAACCCGCAGAAGAACCACCTGGTACACGTGTTAAGTCCCAAGGATTGTGCGTTACTTTGAATGCGGAACGCTCTCCAGACGCGCCCATCGCGAATTCATCTAAGTTGACTTTTCCGACAATAATTGCGCCAGCTTGTTTTAATTTTTCGATGACAGTTGCGTCGTAAGTTGGCACGAAGTCTTCTAATATTTTACTTGCGGCGGTTGTCGTTAAACCTTCTGTGACAATGTTATCTTTAATCGCAATCGGCACGCCGTTTAATACGGGACTATTTTCGCCATAACCACGCGCGTCCGCTTCTTGAGCGGCAAGTAATGCCCGTTCTTTGTCCAATGCCAAAAAGGCGCTCACACGTTCATCCGTTGTTTCAATTGCTTGAAACGTGTGCTCTACTAATTGAACCGCCGTAAAATCGCCAGCTTTCAAACCAGCTTTGATTTCAGTAATTGTTTGTGGAAATTGTGTCATATTTAAGCTTCCTCACTTTCCATAATTGCGGGTACTTGAATAAATCCGTCTTTAGTCGTTTTGGCGTTGGCTAATAATCTTTCACGTTCGACGCCTACTTGCGCTTTATCTTGACGGAAAACATTGACTAATTGATTGCCGTGATACGTTGGTTCAACGCCAGTCGTATCCACTTCTTCCAAATGCTCAACTAATTCCATAATCGCATTAAATTCTTCCGTAAATTGATCCAATGCATGTTCTTCAAATTTTAGTTTTGCTAATTTAGCAACGTGTTGAATATCATTGCGTGTAATCATCTTTTTTCCTCCTATTCAAAAACATAAGATTGATAACTTTCGCTGTTGGCGGCACGTGAAATGACCGCTTCAATACCTAATCCCGATTCGATTTTGATTTCGACAGGGATATTCGCTGGGAATTGATTTTGCGCGACATCTAACGCGTGCTGTGTCAATGCCGTAATTTCTGTTTGTTGATAAAATTGCGTCACGATTTTGATATTGAGTTTAGACAACGCACCGTCCACATAAAAGGCTTCGCCCGTAATTCCATTCAAATTCGGGAAAAAGTTAGATACTTGATTGCGAAACTCGTAAAAATACTGATAGCGATCCGTTGCTTCTGCTGAATTGAGTACTGGCAAAGCAATGCGACTTTCGTTGTGTTCAGTCCAATCCGTAATGGCATTGCCTTCACGAGACACACCATCAATCAAGTAAGTGCCTCCTACAATGTCATTGCTCGGTGCTTGTCTAAAAATGCCGACAACAATCGGTATATTTCGTAAGGCTTCCGTATTGCGCAAACGACCGACAATGGTTGTGGCGTATGCTTTTCCGCGCTCACGCATTTCGCCAATCGAAATTTCTTGTTTAGTCGTTACGCCGTTTGCATCGGTGTACTGATACTCGCTATTCATTGCTAAACCGATGACAATCCCTGACAATTCATAGCCGTTTGCGGTTTCAATCATCAAGTCTTTTTCCATGATTTGCGCTAAATAAATCGGCGTTGAAGCTCCTTCCAATACAACTTGCGTATTCGTATCTGAACTGGCAGACGAAGATTCTGAAGAGGATTCGCTACTTTCAGAAGAAGCGGATTCGGCAACTGGTTGCTCTTGTACTGGCAACGCTGGGTTCAGTCCATCTGGATAAAGTTCTGATTCGCGCGAAATCCAACTTGTCAAAGTCGCTGCGTCAATTAATTGTCCTTCACGCAACAAATATTGATTCGTCGGAAATACCGATTGACTAATTGCGACCAATCCTTGCTCAAAAGCAGCAGCATTTCCGCTAGAGCTCAAATAATTGTCCGCACTCGCTGCCGCTGATAATTGGTAGCGGCCATCGGTAATCACTGCTTGATATTCGTGTCCTAGTCGATTGTTAGTCGTTTGTACTACGACTTCATTTGGTCCGATTACGTCGGCATTCGATACTTCTGTATCTAAGTTATTCAAACATCCTGCCAATAAGACACTTGTCGCCACTAACCCGAATGCTTGCTTTAATTTAATCGTCATGTTTAACCGTCTCCTTATATTTTCGCTAAAAATTCTGCTTCATCCATTACGGTAATGTCCAAATCTAATGCCTTTTGCAATTTGCTTCCAGCCTCTTGGCCAGCGATTAGTACATCTGTTTTTTTAGAAATGGAATTTGTCACGGTTGCGCCAAGCGCTTCAAGTTGCTTTTTGGCTTCTGTCCGCGAAAATTGCGTCAATGTTCCTGTTAGGACAACTGTTTTCCCTTGCCAAAAAGAATCTTCTCCAGCGTAAACAGTTCCTTGATACGTCAAGTTTACGTTGGCTTGGCGGAACTTTTCTAATAAAATTGCTGTGTTTGGCTGGCGCAAGTAATCTACTAATGATTGACTAATGGTAATACCGATGCCTTCAATTTGAGCAATTTCTTCAATTGTTGCTTGTTGCAGCGCTTCTATTGTCCCAAAACGTTGTGCAATGACTTGCGCTGCTTTGGCGCCGACATGGCGTATACCCAAGCCGAATAATAATTGCTCCAGTGAATTTGATTTACTTTGTTCGATCGCTTTCAACAACTTTTGAGCAGATTTTTCTTTTGTCTTGTCGAGTTGCAACGCGTCCTCTAATGTTAAACTGTACAAATCTGCAACGTCTGCAATCAATTGTTTAGAGAGCAAATCTGCGACAATACGCTCACCCAAACCTGTAATGTTCATGGCTTGACGCGATGCAAAATGAATCACTTGCGCTAATAATTGTGCGGGACATTGCGCATTTTGGCAACGTAAAGCAACTTCAGCGTTGGCGCGTACTAATTCTGATTGACATTCGGGACAATGCGTCGGAATTGGTAAAGGCTGTGCGTTTTCCTCGCGTTGTTCGATAAGTACTGACATCACTTCTGGAATAATGTCGCCTGCTTTGTGAATCGTCACATAATCGTTCAGATGCAAATCCAACGAATGAATCAAATCAATATTATGCAAACTAGCGCGTTGAACAGTACTGCCCGCTAATTGCACAGGTTCCATCACGGCTGTCGGAGTGACGACACCTGTTCTGCCGACCGTCCATTCTACCGATAACAATTTAGTTTGTGCCACTTCCGCTGGGAACTTATAGGCAATTGCCCAACGTGGTGCTTTTACCGTATAGCCTAGCGCTTGTTGTTGTGCGATTTGGTTAACTTTAATGACAATGCCGTCGATTTCGTAAGGCAGTGTGTGGCGTTGTTGCCCCACTTCCTCAATAAACGCTTCAATTTCTGCTAGCGACTGGCAAACGCGGCGTAAAGGATTCGTTCGCAAACCTAATTCTTTCAATGTTGTCAATAGCGCTTCTTGTGTTTCTGGGGCAAAATTTTCCGTATAAACAGCGCCATACAAAAATAAATTCAGTTCTCTTTCCGCAGCGGCTTTTGGATTGATTTGGCGCAACCCACCTGCTGCCGCATTGCGCGGATTTGCTAATAATTCTTCGCCATTCAGTTCGCGTTGTTGATTCAACTTAGCAAAAACGTCCTTCGGCATATAACATTCGCCACGAATTTCGCCTGAAAAATCTTGTTGTAATTTGAGCGGCAATGCTTTAATTGTTCGCAAATTTGACGTAATATCCTCGCCAATTTCACCATTACCACGCGTTGCGCCGCGGACAAACGTCCCATTTTCGTAAGTAAGCGCGATAGCTAAGCCGTCAATTTTGCATTCACACAAAAATTCAACTGGCGCATCAAATGGCTCACGCACCCTTTGAATAAAAGCGGCCAAATCTTGCGAATTGAACGCGTTGCCTAAACTGTACATTGCTTGGGCATGAGTTACTTTTTGGAAGCCGTCTAATAATTGATCGCCAATGCGTTGCGTCGGCGAGTCAGCCGTTACAAATTGCGGATACTGCTCTTCCAAGCGCAATAATTCATGGTACAGCGCATCATACTCGCTGTCTGAAATACACGATTCATCTAGCACGTAATAATGATGCGCGTAGCGATTTAATTGTTGTTTCAAAGTGTCAATTTTTTGTGCGATGGCTTGTTGCATAGGCGCGCTCCTAAATGTTTAATATCTTGATTATTATAACAGATTTTCTCCAAAATGTCATTCTACTTGAAGCGGAAACATTTTGACAATTGTTGATTGAACGTCCGTCAAATAATGTTGCGCAAAGGTTTGCATATCAGCAAAAGTCAACTGCTCTAAACATTGGAGTAATTCAAAATGGCAATAGCCATGCAATACGCCTTCTGTTACGTCCGTCGCAATCGTTTCTAAGTCGTTCAAGCTTCTGATGAAGTCCCCTTTTTTGCCACGAATAATTTGATGGAATTGTGACTCGTTCCAATCGGATTGCGTATGCCAATGCGCCCAGACGTTTTGCCAAGCATCCAATAACGACTCCGCGGCATCTGTATGACCTTCCAAATAAATAAAATGCAACGTTTCGTGCGAAACGGTCGTGATGTAATAATGTTCGTCTATCCATTGTTGATCGTACCAGTACTGATAATTGGCAGACGTCGGCCCAACTAGCATTTCTACCAAAATATCCACTTGCAATCGGTCGAGCAATGCATGCTTGTTTCCTTGAGGAAGTGGCAAACGCAATCCTAATGCCACCAACGGTTGCGAAATATCATGGTAAATTGTCCCTTCAGAAATGACAGGCACGGCTGGAATTTCAAGCGGAAAATGATACGCTTCTTGCGACGATTGCGTCTGTGTATCCACCAAAAAAGCCACTAATCGCTCTACTTCAATATTGCCGACAATAACTAGGCACATATTTTCAGGGAGATACCCGAATTGATGCCACTGGCACAATTGCTGTGCATCCATTTGCTGAATACTCTCATACGTCCCTAAAATATCTTGTGCGACAGCGTGTTGCGGGTACAATTGCGCCAACGTCGTTTGATACAACTTCGCATACGGATCATCTTGATACATTGACCACTCTTGCGTAATAATACTTTTTTCTTTTTCGACCCCTTCTTGTGAAAAATATGGTCGTTGCACGAAATCAAGGAGTGATTGAATATTTTTTTCGACTTCCATCGTGCAAGAAAGTGTATAACTCGTCTGAAAAAGCGTCGTGAACGCATTAGCGGTTGCGCCATTTTTGAGGAGTTGCATAGAAATATCCTCACCATTAGGACCTTCAAACAATTTATGCTCCAAAAAATGCGCCGCCCCTGACGCAATCGGCACAGAACAAGATGGGTTTATCCGGATTGCCGTATGAAGCCCCCCGAAAGCGACGGTCAACATCGCATAAACACTATGGTAATCAGGTTTTGGAACAATCATGAGCCGTAACCCATTCGGCAACTGACCTTCCCATAACGTTTCTTCAAGTGTATCAAATTGTATTTGCTTCATTTGATAAGTCTCCTTTTAGCACGTAGCAACCGACATAAGATAATTGCTGCAAAGTTTCCATGACATCGTCCAACGTAATCGTCTCCCAAGCACATTGAAGGTCTTGAATCGTCAAAGATTCTTGCGGCAACATTGCCTGTTGAAAAAGTAGCGACACTTCATACGCTTGATTATCATGCGCTTCAAGTTCTTCACACCAAGACGTGCGTTTAGCATGCTCAAATATCGAATGATTTGCGTGCAAACGCGTAATCAATGATGCGATCGCTGCTTGAATCGCTTGGATAGTTTGTGCAGATTGTTCGGGATGAACACCAGCTGTCACAATCATCAATTGTCGGGACAAATCTAGCGATGAATGGACCGTATAAGCCAAACCTTGTTGCTCACGAATTTCTTGGAATAATTGAGAATGCGTCGAACCGCCAAATAAAGCATTCGCCAACAAAATCGTCAACCGTTCTTTCAACGTATTAGCTTTTTGAAAAGAAAACGCCAATGCCAAATGCGTTTGGTGCGAGTGCGTTAATTCTTCCCAAATTTGTGGCGTTGTTTTCGCCAAAGGTAATCGATTTTTTTCATAAGTGTAACGAATATTTGCCCCACCAAAACTGCTCGCAAACTTGGATATTATTTGCTCGTCCAAATCGCCATGAGTGAAAATAAGTTGTTGGCTATGCTGACATAACTTATCATACGCCGTTTTAATATCGTATAAGGTTAATTTTTCGAGAATTTTGAGCGTTTGAGTGTCGCTGCCATCTAATTGATACAGTAATTGTCGCACTGCCCAGTTCGGTTTGTCTTCTTTTTGGCGTTTGTATTCTTGAATCAGTATTGCCCGTTCGCGCTCAAAACGTTCCTGCATTGTATGATCAAACACTTGATTGAGCCACAATTCTTTTATTAAATCTAGCCATTCTTGCACCACTTCCTCCGACACGTTCAACAATTGCGGACGAATCATTTGAGTCGTCAACGTGAATTCTAAGTATTGCCCTCTTCTTCGTGCAAAAATGCCTAATTCTGTCCCATATAACTGCGCCAAACGTTGTTCTAAGTCTGTTCGATTCGTAATCTTTTGTGACCCATCTTCCATCATACGCGCCAATACGCGCCAACTTACGGCTAACTGCGCATCATAAGGAACAACAGCCCTTACCATCACATAATTCGTCTTATATTTTGTAGAAAGTTCCCTATGCAATTGCACATGCGATAATATTTCGTTCATTATATCTCCTCACTAAAAAAACCAAGGGCTACAAGAAATAGCTTCTTGAAGCACCTTGATTGGTTAGTTTATCTGTCTGTATTATTTTGATTTTACATACGTTGTGCCGACAGCTGCTGGTGCTTTTGACTTACCAACAAAGCCAATCAATACAACAATTGTAATAATATACGGCGCAATTTGCAAGTAAACTGGCGGAATATTTTTAATCAAAGGAATTGAGCTACTAATTGCTGCTAAACTTTGCGCAAATCCGAAGAATAAAGCGGCACACATCGCACCAATCGGATTCCATTTACCAAAAATCATCGCTGCCATCGCAATGAAGCCTTGTCCCGCAATGGTTGATACTGAGAAGTTCAACGCAATAGACTGCGCCAAAACAGCGCCACCCATACCTCCAAATAATCCTGATAACAAAATACCTGCATAACGCATACGGTAAACATTGATGCCCAATGTGTCTGCTGCTTGTGGATGTTCGCCAACCGCACGCAAACGTAAACCGAATTTAGTTTTGTAAATCACTATCCAAACGACAAACGCTAACGCAATTCCGACATAAGCAGGCAATGATGTCGCCTTGAAGAAAATCGGTCCCAAAAACGGAATATTTTCTAAAAGCGGGAAGTTGAACTTGCCAAACGCTTTACGAATAATATCTGTTTGACCGTGGCCATCGAACATAACACGCGATAAGAACACGCCTAACGCTGGCGCAACTAAGTTCAAAACCGTTCCCGAAATAACGTGATCCGCTCTAAAATGAACCGTTGCTACCGCATGAATACTTGAAAACAGCATCCCACAAAATCCGCCAAACAAGAGCGCTAACCAAGGCGTCCATGCGCCTAAAGACGGTCCGTATTGCAAGTTGAACACGATTGAGCTGAATGCCCCAATAACCATAATCCCTTCCAAGCCAACGTTGACCGTTCCACTACGCTCAGAAAAAACGCCACCTAACGTCGTAAAAATTAACGGCGCTGAATACAATAATGTTTGATAAACAATTAAAGCGAGTAATTTTTCCATTATTGTTTGCCTCCTTTTTGACGTTTTTTGAATAGACCGATTAAATATTGAATCATGTAACTAGATCCTACGAAGAAAATAATGGATGCAATCACAATGTTGACAATTTCGCCTGGAACTTTGGCTTGAAGTGGCATTAAGTTTCCGCCCGTTTTCAAACCGCCGAATAACAAGCTTGCCAACAAAATTCCGATTGGATGGTTCGTTCCTAGTAACGCAACGGCCATTCCATCAAATCCGATCGCAGGTGCAGCTCCGTTCATTAAGAAAATGTTGCGGAACTCCCCTAATCCGTTCATCACACCACCTAAACCCGCTAGCGCGCCTGACAATAACATTGCCAAAATAATATTGCGTTTCGCATTCATTCCTGCATAACGAGCTGCATGTTTATTTAAGCCGACCGCTTTCAATTCAAATCCGAGCGTTGTGCGCGTCATTAAAATATAAATAACAATTACCGCAATGACTGCCAAAAAGAGCCCGGTATGAATGGTTGAGCCTTTTGTCAAATCCGTTAACCATTGAACGCGCAAACTTGCATTTTCGCCAACGAAAGCAGAGGCATCTTTGCGATCTGTTAAAACGTTACGCACTAAATAATCGCTCACATAAATCGCCACGTAGTTCAACATAATCGTTACGATGACTTCACTCGTATCAAAATAAGCTTTCAACACGCCAGCAATGGCTGCCCATAAAGCGCCTGCTAACATACCGCCGATAATCGCCAACGGTAACACCACAAACGCTGGTGCATCTGGCAACGAGATTCCAATCCACACTGACACAAGCCAGCCCCATAACGCTTGACCCGCCAATCCAATATTAAAAAATCCTGCTGTATAGGCCACTGCAAAGCCCAATCCCGTAAAAATCAACGGCGTTGCCGCACGCAACGTTTGACCAATCGCAAAAGGTGTTCCGAGCGCACCATTAAACAACGCTTGATACCCTGCAATCGCATCATAATTGAACACAAGCATCACTAACGCGCCAAACAGCATCCCGATAATAACGGTTAATAAAGGAATTCCAAATGATTGTAATTTTTTCATTAGTTTTGTCCTCCTTTGGCACGGATTTGCAATACTTCTTCGTACGAAGTACCTGCCATCATTAAACCGATTTCTTGTGCATTCGTTTCTTCAGTTGGCACAATCGCGATGATTTCTCCGTCGTGCATTACGATAATTCGATCTGATACGTTCAAAATTTCGTCCAATTCAAAACTCATCAATAAAACCGCACGATTTCTGTCGCGTTCTTCAATCAATGCTTTATGAATAAATTCAATCGCGCCAACGTCTAAACCGCGCGTAGGATTCGCTGCAATGAGAAAATCTGGTTGCAAATGTAATTCGCGTGCAATAATCGCTTTTTGTTGGTTACCGCCCGATAAAGCTTTAGCGGGAACTTTTTCGGAAACAGCACGCACGTCGTAATGTTCCATCAATTGCTTTGCGTGGCGCTCAATTTCGGAAAAGTTCAAAAATCCGTTCGCAGAAAATGGTTTCTTGTAATATTCTTGGAGCACAAAGTTGTCTTCAAGCTTCATTTTGAGGACTAAGCCGTATTTGTGGCGGTCTTCGGGAATGTGGCCGAAACCTAATTCAGTAATTTCACGAGGACTTTTTCCTAAAATTTCCGTGCCTGATAATTTGATTGAGCCACTTTCAGCTTGCATCAATCCGGCAATCGCCAAAATCAATTCGGATTGTCCGTTACCGTCGATGCCGGCAATACCAACAACTTCGCCACGGCGAACGTCAAATGACAGATTTTTGACGGCGGTAACACCACGATCGTCTTTAACAACGAGATTGGTGACTTCTAAGGCAACGTCGGTTGGTGTTGCTTCTTTTTTGTCCGTGCGGAATGAAACGGAACGTCCTACCATCATATCAGCTAATTCTTTAGAAGTTGTCGTTGCAACATCAACGGTGTCAATAGATTTCCCACGACGAATGACAGTACAGCGATCGGCTACAGCTTTAATTTCGTCTAATTTGTGTGTAATAATAATGATTGATTTGCCCTCTTTAGCGAGCGAACGCAGTGTTGCAATCAATTCTTCAATTTCTTGTGGCGTTAAAACGGCTGTCGGCTCGTCAAAAATCAAAATGTCTGCACCGCGATACAAGGTTTTCAAAATTTCAACACGCTGCTGCATCCCAACAGTAATGTTTTCGATACGCGCTTCTGGGTCGACTGCCATGCCGTATTGTTGAGATAATTGCACAATTTTTTCGCGCGCAGCTGCTCGGTCAAGTAACGCACCTTTTTCGATTTCGTTGCCCAAAATAATATTTTCAACAACGGTAAAATCTTCGATCAACATAAAATGTTGGTGAACCATGCCGATACCTAATTCGTTAGCTTTTGTTGGGGAAGTAATGGCTACTTTTTCGCCACGAATATAGATTTCTCCTTCGGTTGGCTCTAACAAACCTGATAGCAAATTCATCAAAGTTGATTTTCCGGCGCCATTTTCCCCTAATAGCGCATGAATTTCTCCTTTTCTAAGTTCTAGGTTAATGTTCTTATTTGCCCAAAATGTGCCAAATTGTTTCGAAATGTTGCGCATCTCGATGACTGGGGCTTGAACTGTTCCCATTCTTGTTCCTCCATTTCAAACTTTGTGAACTGATGACAAAGTTGTGCGTATTTTCCGATTTTTATTATACATGAAAGCCATAAAAAAAAACAGAGCAGACAGCAATTTCTGCTCCGTTTTTGCGAATTTTTCAAAAATTTATTCTGGCTTTTCTGGCACTTCGATTTCGCCGTTGATGATTTTTTCTTTGTATTCTTCAACCGCTTTTTTAGCTTCGTCTGATAATTGACCTTCTGCTAAGCCAACACCTCCGTCTTTCAAGCCGAATACTTTGTTACCAGCTTCAAATTTGCCGTCTTTTGCTTGTTGAGCGAATTGTTTAACTGCTTCGCCAACGCCTTTTAATGTTGAAGTAAGTGTCAAGTGACGCTCTTTGCCGTCGATTTCAACAATTCCTTCTGCATCTTGGTCTAAGTCAACGCCGATAACCCAAATATTTTTTGATGGGT
The DNA here is from genome assembly GCA_030525795.1 of Aerococcaceae bacterium. Classification (GTDB taxonomy): domain Bacteria; phylum Bacillota; class Bacilli; order Lactobacillales; family Aerococcaceae; genus Abiotrophia. Next base: position 24,974 of record JAUNEB010000008.1, read on the forward strand.
CGTTAGCTACAATGTCTTTTGCTTCAGAGAATACGCCGTTACCTACTGCACCTGATGCGTGGAAAATAACGTCTACATCATTTGAATACATTGCAGCAGCTAATTGTTTACCTTTTGCTGAGTCTGTGAAGCTTCCTGCGTATTCAATGACTACTTCGATTGATGGGTCAACCGCTGCAACACCTGCTCTGAATCCTGCTTCAAAACGGTCGATAACGAATCCTTCAACGCCGCCGATAAAGCCGACTTTTTTAGTAGTCGTTGTTTTAGCGGCTGCAACACCTGCTAAGAATGAAGATTCATTGTCTTTGAATGTTAATGAAGCTACGTTTGGTTGGTCAACCACTGAGTCAACGATTGCAAAGTGCTTATCTGGATGTTGTTGTGCAATGTCATTGATTGCTGCTTCTAATTTGAAGCCGATACCGAATGTAATGGTTGCACCTGCTGCAACTGCGTTGTTTAAGTTTGTTACGTAGTCAGAATCGCTGTTTGATTGAATGTAGTCAAACCCTTTTCCTTTTTCTAAGTTGTTTTCTTTACCGAATGCTTGTAAGCCTTCCCAAGCAGATTGGTTGAATGACTTGTCATCAACGCCACCTACGTCAGTAATGATGTATGCGTTGAAGTCTTGAGCAGTTGCTGCGATTGGTGCTGCAAAGCCTGCTACTAATAATGCTGTTGAAGCTAATCCTACAAATTTTTTCATTGTTTTCCCTCCAAGAAAAAGTTTGAATTCGGCTGAATTCGTTACCATTATATAATGAATTACCGAAAAACGCAAGTTGTAAACGCTAAAAAACGAATGATAATCGCTTTATTTTTCGAAATTATCTTTTAATCATTTTCGCTAATCAAGACTTGGCGTGGGCGGCTTCCGTCTTGGCTGGCGACAATTCCTTGGGCTTCCATATCGTCAATTAGGCGCGCCGCGCGGTTGTACCCGATACGGAATCGGCGCTGTAATTGTGAAATACTAATCGTTTCAACTGAACGCGCCATTTCGACTGCTTCATCAAAATACTCATCGTCTGATTGCCCAGGTTGCTCACTTGCATCATCCAATGCCATCATTGTTTCATCGTAATTGGCTTCGCTTTGCGCCTTAATGAACTCCACAATGCGATCAACTTCTGCTTCTGAAAGGTAAGCACCTTGCACACGGACCGGCTTATTTTTGCCCATTGGTTGAAACAGCATGTCGCCTCTTCCTAATAATTTTTCGGCACCTGTGCTATCCAAAATTGTGCGTGAATCAATTCCGCTCGACACCGCAAACGCCAAACGCGACGGCACGTTAGCCTTGATAATGCCTGTCAAAACATCAACAGACGGACGTTGAGTGGCAATAATCATATGAATGCCGGCCGCGCGCGCCATTTGTGCTAGGCGAATAATCGCCGTTTCGACGTCGTTACTTGCAACCATCATTAAGTCTGCCAACTCATCAACAAATACGACAATTTTTGGTAGGCGTTCGTAGCCTGTTCCGTTTTCTTTATTGTAGCGGTCAACTTGCTCGTTGTAGCCGTCTAAGTTTTTCATGCCAGTAGCCGCAAATAATTCATAACGGCGCTCCATTTCTTGCACGACTTTGTTCAAGGCTTGAGCAGCTTTACGCGGATTGGTTACAACAGGCGCCAATAAGTGTGGAATATCGTTATAAACGCTCAATTCGACTTTTTTAGGGTCAATCATTAAAAATTTGACTTCTTCGGGCTTCGCTTTCATCAATAGCGAGATAATAATGCCGTTCATCCCGACCGATTTTCCGCTTCCTGTTGCGCCCGCAATGAGTAAGTGCGGCATTTTGCTCAAGTCGGCTAAACAGACCGTTCCTGAAATATCGCGCCCTAATGGCACTTCCAAAATATTCGGGCTTTCTAAGGCTGCATCAATAATTTCCCAAAAAGATACAGGACTTACTTGATGGTTCGGCACTTCAATACCAATGAGTGATTTGCCTGGAATCGGCGCTTCCATCCGCACATCGCGAGCCGCGAGCGCTAGCGCAATATCATCTGCAAGCGAAACGATTTTGCTTACTTTGACGCCGACTGCTGGTTGAATTTCGTATTTGGTTACAGAAGGCCCCAAATTGGCTTTGACAACGTTCGCTTTCACGCCAAAACTGTCAAATGTTTGTTCTAATTTTTTGATGTTTTCGTTGATGCGAGCGTATTCTTCTGATTGGTCTACTGGCGGAATTTTTGTCAGTAATTCTTTGCCGGGTAGACGGTACGTTTTTGCTGTAGTGCGTGGCTTTTTGATGGCTGGCTGCTCTGTTTCATGCGTTGCAAGCACTTCGTCTAACGCGTCCGTTGTTAAATCTTGCGTTTGATGCGCATAAGATTGCCAATGATTCGCTGCATGAACAGGCTCGTCTTCTAATTTTGGCGTCACCACTTCAATCGGCACTTCTACTGGTTGCGGCTCTGCTTCCATCGCTTCAAAATAATCCATATCTAATACGGTTTCTGATGCAGGCACTTCAAAGGCTGGTTCGTATTCGATTGGCAATGCTTCTTCAAAGAATTCTTCGTCTTCTACTTCGCCATTGAATACATCCAAAATTTTGTCAAAAAATGACGGACCCGCAACCTTTCTTGAACCTTCTTGTTTTGGAAAAAGATTGTGCCACAAAGAGGCGACTTTTTCTTTTAGCCATACAAAACCTTGCTGTACCGTAGCAGGTTGCACACGCGCTAACAAGCCGACACCTAATGCCAACAACAAAATCGCTAACAAATACGTGCCCCATTTTCCAAATAAATAACTGAAACTCATGTAAAAAAATGCACCGAGCATACCGCCTCCGAGTGCGTAACTCGTTTGGTTCGCCATTAAATCTTTCTGAAAAACTTGGAATGTTTCAGAAAAAATATGACTTGGCAACGGTTCTTGCGGATAAAACGTATTGACATGCCACAAAGTCGTCAAAGCGCTCAACACAAGCAACGTCCCGCTTAATAAACGCAAATTCGGATTGTATAGTTGTCCTTTTACCACCATAAAAGCGGCCACGGCGTATAAGCCGCCGACTAATAAATAATAAGGTTCGCCGACTAATAGACGAAATGAATTTGCAATGAGCATACCGAATGCGCCCCACTTGAATAACGCAAGCGTTGCGAAAAAGATAATTGCCATTCCAATTAGTAAGTACGTCGGTTGATAAGGTTCAACGATTTGTTTTTGTTTTTGTTTTTTCTTTGCCACGTTCAGACCACCTCTTTTGTTCTCTTAATTATTATACACTATTCTCAATAAAAAAAGCCAATCTCTTTAACAAGATTGGCCCGATAATTAGTCAAAGCGCGTCAATTCATATTGCCCTTTGCTTTCTTTGTAAGAACTAGACACTGAGAAAATACCGAATACGAAAACAACCCCTAATCCGATGGCGATGTCTTTTAGGAACTCTGGACGAATATCAGGATCATTCCAAAGAATTTCTGGCATATCCATTAATACTGTCATGAAAGTGAGATCAGGATTGGCTTCTTTATAAGCATCGAAGAAGAGCCACGCCCACTCGACAATACTTGCACCGAATAATACCGCAATGACAATGATGAACACTAAGGCTGCGCCAACTTTGCTCACTTTGCCACCGAAACGCTTGTAGCCTTCAAAACCGAGTGCAATCGCAATAAAACCTGCCACCCACGCATAATATCCAAAATGTCCGATGACAACCCATAATGCACCGCCAACAAGCGCGCCTAGAAGCGCACCAATCATTCCTAACGGGATATTTTCTGTTTTTTGAGCTTGAATGATTTTGTTGTCTTCTAATGCGCCGGCAATTTTTTGGTAAGTTGCTTGAGAATAGTAGCCCCATTCTTTGTTGTGCACGGTCAACTTAACGGTTCCGTCATCTTCTCCTGTAATAAAGTCGCCTGTTTGGTAACCTTCGCTTGAAAAATAACGGTAAAATTTATCCGAAATAGATTCTAAAGCTGCTTCAAACGTTGCAGACATGGTTGGAATTTTGCCTGAAATTTTTAAGGTAAATGGCTCGTAAATCGCAGCGGTGACCAATTTTTCTTCTTTCAATTCTTCCAAGAAAGCTGATAGACGATCGCTACTTGCTGATGATGAAGATGCGCCGATCACCACGCGGAATAAATGGCTGTCTGGATATAACTCGACTACCGTATTAAAACCGCGCCATTTTCCTGTGTAAATTGAGTTGGCAACTCTTTTTTGTAATCCGAAGTTTGTTTCTAAAAAATCAAATTTTCCCATTGTTGTTCTCTCCTAAATTAGCGTTTTTGTTTACCTTCGTTGCGACGTTTAGAAGTGTCAATTGCTTCTTTCGTTGGAACGAGGCGTTGTTTTGTTTCTGTTTGCTTTGGTGCTGGTTTTGGCGTTGCTTTACGCTCACGCGGTGCCATTTTGGCAAATTTTTTCTCTTCTTCAGCAAGTTCAGCTTGAACGCGCGGACGAATGACGTTGTTCACATATAGTTGTTGAATTAGCTGGAACACACCGCCCATTAAGAAATAAACGCCCAATCCTGCAGCCGATACCCATGAAATCCAACCAAACATAACAGGATTCATGAATAGCATCGTACGATTTGTTTGTTGCGCCACTTCGTTATCGGTAGCCGGCATTTGTTTTTGCATGAGCCAGCCTTGTAATCCGTAAACTAATACTACAACGACTACAATCGCAACGCTTCGTTGACCTAATGGAATCCCAAAAAAGTGGCTGTTCGCAATTTTGTCAGAAGTTTGAATCGCCGCATACACCGCTGATAAAATTGGCATTTGCATCAACAGCGGTAAACATCCTGCTAATCCGCCAAACATGTCAATCCCGTATTTTTTGTAAACGGCTTGCATTTCCGTGTTCAAACGCATTTTTTCTTGAGGGTCAGTTGCTGCTTCCATTTCCGCTTTAATTGCGTCAATTTCAGGTTGTGCAAACTTCATACGAGTTTGGCTTACCATGCTGCTTTTGGTCATTTTGATTGAAGATGGCAACATGAAAATACGCGTAATAATCGTGACGATAATAATCGCAACGCCGTAGCTATTACCGAATAGCCCTGCCAAAAAGTCTAAAAAGCTAATGGTTGGCTTTCCAAAGTAATCATATACCCAACCGACTGGATTCCCAGAAGCATCGCGCTGAACGCATCCTGTTGCAATCACAATCAAAATGAATAATAAACTCCATAATCGTGCTTTTTTGTGTTGTTTCATTTCAACTCTCCTTTAGTTTTCGTTTATCAGCTCGTGTTAGAGCGATTTTTTCAAAGCGATTTGTTGATACTTCGCAATTTCTGCGTGATCCACAATCACTGGAAATTCAATGTAAAAAATCGAGCCGTGATTCAAGACACTCTCCACGCGAATCATGCCTTTATAAATTTCGACCAATTGCTTAGCAATGCTCAATCCTAAGCCGTTGCCACCTTTTTCACGCGAACGCGCTTTATCCACCCGATAAAAGCGGCCAAAGACGCGAGTTTTGTCTTCTTCGGTCATCCCTTCGCCAAAATCTTGTACGGCAATCTCAACTTTCGTAAAATTCGGACTGACAGACAAGTGGATTTCATGGCGATCTTTACTATATTTTACCGCATTATCCAATAAAATAATCAACACTTGCTCAAAATGTGAACGATACATTTGAATATACAATTCTTTTCCCGAACGTTCGCTATCCAAATGAAAATGGAAGTTCGGATATAACATGACAAAATTGTTGTACACTTGCTGTACGGTTGAGTACACTTCTGTAATTTCGTCTTTGTAGTCGATATTAGCATGATCCGCTCTTGATAAATCAAGCATTTCTTGGACAAGTCCTTTCATGCGCGTCATTTCTTGTAAGGACGCAGAAATGGACTCTGCTAATACTTCGGGGTCGTCTTTTCCCCAGCGGTTGAGCATTTTGAGATGTCCTTCTACAATGGCGACTGGCGTGCGTAATTCGTGCGACACGTCTTCTACGAATTGTTTTTGATTGCGGACATACAAGTCGATTTTGTCGAGCAAACGATTAATATGTTCGCCCAAATCGCTCCACTCGTCCATTGTGCGCGGTTTACGAACACGAATTTGCGCCAAACTTTCTTCTTCAACAGAGTCTAAGACGTTGTTGAGGTAATTTAATGGCCGAAGCTGATAACGTGTCAACGCGAAGGCAATTATCGCGCTCAACACCCACACTACCAAAATCGTGAGCAACATCACGCTGAATTGCTGACGCCGCATTTCGTTGAATAATTTAGGTGTTTTGATGACTTCGATTTGATTGATTGGATCGTTATTCGCGGCCGACATTAAGGAAATGGTTGCCACAAAAGCAATGTCATGATTTAGTCGAACTGTTGATATCGTCGAAGTATAAGGCTGATTTGGTAAAGTCACCGCACGCGTTTCATAAATAAATTGATGTTTTTCGTTAAATACGCGAAACGTGACTTCATCGTCCTCAAAAAATTTCAACACATGATTTTCTTGCACAAAAGTTTCCTTTGTTAAAGGTTGCTGCACGTGATCCAAATAATGCATCGTACGGTCAACAAACTGCTGTGCTTGTTGTACTTGCAACGACAATTGCGTCGCTTGCGACATTGAAAAATAGCTATACAATCCTAAAGCGCTAATCAAGGCAAAAGCCCCCCATAATAAGAGGCTCCATTTCCATTTGAGCGATAAAGGTTGCTTGGTTTGAACGGATTTATTCATCATTATGTTCTCATGACATAACCCGTTCCACGAACGGTTTGCACATAACTTTCTTGGCCTGGAAGGTCAATTTTATTACGTAAATAACGTACGTAAACATCGACAACGTTCGTTTCGACTTCAGAGCGGTAACCCCATACTTTGTCGAGCAATTCTTCCCTTGACATAACTGTATTCAAATTTTCAGCCAAATATAATAACAATTCGTATTCACGTTTTGTTAAATCAATCATTTCGTCATCGCGACGTACCATGCGGTTGGCTTTTTCGATGGTTAAATTGCGGTATTTGACAATGGCTTGTGAAGTGCTTGCTTGCTCATCTTCAATGTTCAAACGTCTGAACAACGCACGCAAACGCGCCAACAATTCTTCAATCGCAAAAGGCTTCACAATGTAATCATCTGCTCCTTGGTCTAAACCAGAAACGCGGTCAATAACGGAATCTCTTGCCGTCATAATAATAATTGGCGTATTTTTGACAGGACGAATGCGGCGGCAAACTTCCAATCCATTCAATTCTGGCAACATCAAATCTAATAAAATGACATCCCACTCTTCAGACAACGCCATATCTAAACCGCTGCGTCCATCGTAACAAATCGCCGTTTCGTACCCTTCATGTTTCAATTCTAGCTCAACAAAACGCGCCAAATTTTTTTCATCTTCAATAATTAATACACGATAACTTGGTTTCGCTCCCATGCCGACTCCTCCTTATTTACTATCTTCTCTATTCTACACAATTTTTATGAAAATGGCTACCTTTTCTCCTTATTTTCTCATAAAAAAATTGTTGCACTTTAATTGAGTGCAACAATTCGTATTATTCTTGAGCTTCTTTTGCCTCGACGGCTTCTTTGACTAATTTGTAAATCGTGGCAACAAGCGGTACACCAATGAGCATTCCCGAAATGCCGAATAGCCCACCGACAATGGTTACTGAAATAATAACCCAAATTCCAGGTAAGCCAATAGAATTACCGACGACACGCGGATACACGACGTTCCCTTCAAATTGCTGAATAATTAAAATAAAAATCAAAAAAAATCCTGCTTGCGCTGGTGACACCGCCAAAATCATCAACGTCCCAATCGTCGCTGAAATGTACGCACCCAATACGGGAATGAGTGCCAAAACGCCTGTCAATACCCCAATCATGCCCGCATAAGGCAAGCCTGTTAATAACATTCCAACCGTTACTAACGTCCCTAAAATGGTCGCTTCTGTAACAGCCCCCGTAATAAAATTAGAAAACGACGCATCCATCACTTCCAGTACATGCAACAAATAGCGATGGACTTGATTCGGCAAAATCACATTTAATAAGCGATTGAATTGATTGGCTAATTTCTCTTTGGATACTAAAATATACATCGACAACATTAGCGATAGGACAAAATTAATCATGTGCGACGCGAAATTCGACACAAATTGCAACATTCCAGCTACAATGCCGCTCACAACATCATTCAAGAAAGTTACGATATTTTGGGTAATTTGTCCCCAATTGATATTTAATTGCGACAACAATTCCGAAATTTGTGGAAAATATTGCTGGTTGGCTTGAATGATTGATTGGACATTTTTAATGGAGTTCGGGATTCCTTCCACCATTTTGGATAATGCAGACAAAAATTGTGGGAAAATAATACCAACAATAATTACGGCTCCAACAATAATTGTAATCAAAGCAAGTGCAATGCTAATGCCTCTTTTAGCGCCTTGTAGTTTCGCATTTTTTTCAAAATGCTTTGCCAGCCATGCTTCATAGCGCACCATTAACAAATTCAAAATATACGCAATGATACCGCCAAAAATAATCGGCATTAAAATATCTTGCACTTTTTGCAAAAACTGAATAATCCAAGTGCCATTGACAACAATTAGCACCAAACTTGCAATTAGTATCAAATATTTCATTAACAGTTTATCTAATTTTTCCAATGGGCACCCCCTTATAATTGCATTTGCTCCTTAAACAACACTTGCTGTTCGCGATTGAGATAACGCCCCGCTACTTTGAAAGATGGTACAATGTTTACAAACGCATTTTCGTCCGCTTCCGCAACGGCTAATTGAATATCTGACAATTCATAACGATTGACAACTACCATGAAGATTTTGCGCGCATCTCCAGAATACGCCCCTTTTCCTTCCAAAATAGTGACACCGCGAATAATTCGGCGATGAATCGCTTCAATCATCGCTTTTTCGTTGCTTGTGACAATAAATACTGTCAGACGTTGCTCATTCGTGTGAATCGCATCAATCATGCGCGACGACACAAAAATTGCAATCATCGTATATAGCGCATATTCCCATTGATAAATGACACCTGCGCCGACAATAACAATTAAATTCACTAAAAATGACATAAACCCAACGTTCATACCCGTTGCTTTTGAAATGACGAGTGCAATAATATCAAATCCGCCACTCGACATCCCAAACGTCACCAGTACGCCGACGCCGACGCCACTCACAGCGCCACCAGCAATCGCGTTCAACAGCGGATCGTCTGAAACTGTGTATTCCGGGAACAAATTACCCACTAATGTCGAAGCCACAACGACCACAACTGTCATGATTGTAAACTGTTTCCCTAACTTAAAATAACTGAGAATCAACAGCGGTACATTGATGAAAAAATACAAATTCAACGGCGTCAAAATATCACGCAACGGCGTTTTATCCGTAAAATGCGTGATCAATTGAGAAAAACCAGGCACGCCGCTACTATAAATATTTCCAGGCAAGAAGAAAAACTTCATCGAAATCGCAAAGCAAATCGAACCCGTCGCAATAGCAGCCGTCATCAATAAATAGTGAACCCATCTATTTTGTTTGAGTAATTGATTCAACCATTCACCCACTCTCTATTTTTTAGCGGAGGCGCCAAGAGCTGCAACTAAGTCAGCTTGCAAGCCTTTGGCAATACCAGAGCCGTACACAATCGTTTCATATAGCGGCTGTGGATCCACACCGACGCGCAATAACGTCCGCAAAAACATCTCGCCGTCACCTGCCAAATAAAGCGCATAATAGCCCGTTTTCATTTCGTTTAAGTCGTTCATCACTTCTAATGCTTTGGCGCGTTTAGCATAATCCGACACCATGTGAATTTGGCGATAAACAACTTGTGCATCACAATAAGGCGCATCGGTGTTTTGCAAAATAACTTCTACCATCAACGCTTGTGTTTGGTTTAATCGAAATTGAAAACTATATAAATGATGGCCGTCTTCAATTGCCAAATATTGCGCTGGAAGTTCTTTCTTTTTGAGTAACGCATCAAATGCTTCTTTAATTACTGACATAATGATTCTCCTTTTTAGTCCGTTTTCACGTAAAATGCTTTAATCCAAATATGGCACGACTTGTACTTTATTGGTGTAATAGGTCATACGAGCTTCAATTTGTTCATACAATGCTTCACCGTTAGGAATGCCATATTTTTCCCAGTCTGCAAGTGGCACGACTAAATATTCCGTTGTTTCAGGTAAGCCAAAATTATACGTCGGCATGAAGCGCATGGAATCGACTTCTACGCCGTTCGCTGTTTTGCGATAAGTCACTTCTGTAATGCCTCCGATTTTGGTTTCCACTTCATATTGCCCTGTCAAAAAGTTTCCGTGTGAAAAAATCCCTGCTTGCGCTTCGTTATAGTGGATAAATGGCTCCAAAACGTGTGGATGCCCACCCAAAATGAAGTTTGCGCCTGCATCGCGTGCTACATTGTGTACTTCAAATTGATAATGAAGCGGAAGTGGCTCGTATTCTTCACCATTTTGGATGATGACAACCGATACGTCGACTTGTTCATTGAGTGCTTCAATTTCAAGTGGCATCAAATGCGTGTCAATGAGCGTATTCAAATACGTTTGGTCTTCAGGCAAGTAGTTGCCGTTCGTTCCGTATGCATAAGCCAAAAAGCCTACTTTAATGCCATTTTTTTCGATGATACGCGGCGTATTGTAGTCGTCCCAACTTTCGTAGCTTCCTACGTAAAGCATCTCACGATTTTTGAGCGCTTGAATCGAGGCGTAAGCTCCTTCGGCGCCTAAATCCATTGTGTGATTCGTCGTGTTATTGACAATATCGACGCCAACGTTTTTGAGAGTGTCGATAATTTCAGATGGCGCGTTGAAAAGCGGATAACTTGAAAGTGGCAATGTATCGCCTGCGGCAATCGTTTCTAAATTGGCAATGGTAATATCGGCATTTTCGATGTAAGGTTTGACAGGTTCTAACATGCTATCAAACGCAAAGCCATTTTCAGTACGGACCGTTTCGTACACAAAATCATGTAGCAAAATGTCGCCAATCGCGCGAATGGTGATGGTACTGCCTGATTTTTGTGCGCTCACTTCGCTATTTTTTGTGACGCTCACAATTGAAGAAGGTTGACTTTCTTCCCGAACGGGAGTGGTGGCACCGCATGCGCTCAAGCCAATCGCGGTTAAGCACATCAGTATTTTTTTATAGGTCATGAATGTTAGTCCTCCAATTCGATGAGCAAGTCGCCTGCGGTGACTTGTTTGCCTGCTTGGCAATGGATTTTTTTGATAGTTGCTGATTTCGGTGCTTGAATCGTCGTTTCCATTTTCATTGCTTCGGTAACGATGAGTAGCTGATTTTTGTCGATGGTTTGTCCTTCGCGTACTTCTACTGAAACGACCGTTCCAGGCATTTGTGCCGCAATATGGTTTGGATTGTGTTTGTCGGCTTTTTGTTGGCGGATTTGTGCCTGCGGAACGTGCAAATCATCAATTTCAACAGAATGGGACATGCCATTCAGTTCAAAATATACCGTTCGTTGCCCGGTTTCATTGACGGGACTAATACTGCGCAATTCAATCATCACCGTTTTGCCAGGTTCTAATTCGACGGCTAATACTTCGTTCATTTCCATCCCATAGAAAAAGGTTGGCGTTTCTAACATATGCAACAATCCATAAATTTCCACAAAATCTAAAAATTCCAAGTACACTTTTGGATATAACGCATGGCTCAACAAGGAACTTTGCTCCACTGGATGATAGTGTTTCGCTTGCACGACTTCTTTAGCCGCATCAAAATCATACGCTGCCATCAATTCGCCTGGTCGTACGCTATAAGGCTCAATGCCTTTAAGAACGACTTGTTGGAGTGCTTTGTTCATGCCCAATGGCGGCTGACCAATATCTCCTTTGAAAAATTCAATAACTGATTGTGGAAAATCAAGGATATTACCTTTTTCGATGACGGATTGTTCGTCCAAGTCATTTTGCACCATGAAAAGTGCCATGTCGCCGACAACTTTTGAAGATGGCGTTACTTTGACAATGTCGCCGAACAATAAATTGACGCGGCGATACATTTCGACGACTTCCCCAAATCGCTCGCCTAAACCAAGCGATTGAGCTTGCATTTCCAAGTTGCTATATTGTCCGCCTGGCATTTCATAGTCGTAAACTTTTGTCCAGTTAGTTTTCATGTTACTTTCAAAAAGCGCATAATAATCGCGTGTGGTCCGCCAATAAGTTGCTAAGGCATCATTGGCTTCCAAATTGACATTGATTTGGCGAGTTGTTCCTTGCCTTGCATAAAATAGCGCGTTCGCATTCGGTTGCGAAATCAAACCAGATAAAGCTTCGTTCGCAGTATCCACAATATCTACACCTGCATCAATGGCACGTGAATAAGTCATCAAAGCGTTACCACTTGTATCGTGCGTATGCAAATGGATTGGGATGGAGATTACTTTTTTCAAGGCGGTAATGAGTTGATAAGCTGCTTCAGGTTTCAACAATCCTGACATATCTTTAATCGCCAAGAGATGAATTCCCAATGCTTCGTATTCCTTGGCTAACTGGACATAATAATCAAGCGTATACAGATTTGAACGTTCAGGGTTCAAAATATCGCCCGTATAACAAATTGCGCCTTCTACCAGTTTGCCTGTTTTCAAAGCGGCTTGCACGGGAACTTTCATCGCTTCTACCCAGTTCAATGAATCAAAAATACGAAATACATCGATGCCTTCTTGAGCGGCTGTTTGAATGAATGATTCCACGACATTATCGGGATAATTTTTGTAGCCGACGGCGTTTCCAGCTCGCAACAACATTTGAAACGCCATGTCTGGCATTAAACGTCGCAACGTTCGTAGACGCTCCCAAGGGCTTTCTTTTAAGAAGTTATACGCGACATCGAACGTTGCGCCGCCCCACATTTCGATGGAGAAGTAATCGGTCATCGTTTCGTTCATGAACGGAGCGACCGTCGCCATATCGTGCGTTCTCAAGCGTGTTGCCAACAACGACTGATGTCCGTCGCGCAAGGTTGTGTCGGTTAATAATACATTTTTTTCCGCTAAAATGGCGTTCACAACGGCTTGTGGGCCTTCTTTGTCCAGTAATTGTTTGAAAGTAGGCTTGATGGAGGTGGCTAATTTGGTTTTATGGTGCGTACGTTTTTTGAAAGAGGAAGGATGAATTGTTTGGCGAAGTCCTTCAACTTGCGGCACTTCACGCAAAGCAAATTGCGGTTTCGACATTTTGCCAATGCCTGGAAATCCATTCACGGTAACGTTCGCAATGTATTTGAGCAATTTATTGCCACGGTCGCGCGCTGGAATAAAGGTGAATAGTTCGCTGCGCGTATCAATAAAGCTTGTATCATAATTTCCTACGATAAAATCTGGGTGTTTCATAATATTTTGCAAAAAGCGCAAATTTGTTTTCAAGCCGTTAATTTTCATTTCGTCTAATGCGCGCTGCATTTTTTCAACGGCGCCTTTTGGCGAAGAAGCATAAGAAGAAATTTTAACGAGCAACGAATCATAAAACGGCGTCACTTTCGCACCTTTGAATGCGTCGCCTGCGTCCAGACGAATTCCAAAACCGCCTGGAGATTGGTATGCCAAAATGCGACCTGAATCTGGTGCAAATTGGTTGAGCGGATCTTCGGTTGTAATGCGGCATTGAATTGCGTAGCCATTGAGTCGAATCGCTTCTTGCGACGGCACTTGCATGGCTTCAAATAAGTTTTCACCATCTGCAATCAATAATTGCGCTTTTACGATGTCGATACCGGTCACTATTTCGGTAATCGTATGCTCCACTTGAATACGTGGATTGACTTCAATAAAGTAAAAATCATCGCCCGACACCAAAAACTCTACCGTTCCCGCATTGAGATAGCCAATGTGTTGCATTAACTGCAAGGAAGCGTCGGTCAATTTTTGGCGCATGGTTTCGGAAAGTCCAAATGATGGCGCCACTTCTACAACTTTTTGATGGCGGCGTTGAATCGAGCAGTCGCGTTCATAAAGATGCGCCACATTGCCGTAGCTATCCCCCAAAATTTGTACTTCAATGTGCTTCGGATTTTGGACGTAGCGTTCGGCGTATAAGCGATCATCTCCAAAAGAAGTTTGTGCTTCGGATTTGGCACGGTCATAAGCATCACGTAATTCGTCTGCTTGTTTGACAATGCGCATGCCTTTTCCGCCGCCACCACTGACCGCTTTAATCATAATAGGATATCCATGTTGCGCCACAAAGGCTTCAATTTCTTCAAAAGATTTTACAGCGCCTTGTGTGCCAGGAATCACAGGCAAACCTGCTGACAGAGCCGTTTCTCTCGCTTTTGTTTTATTGCCGAACATTTGCAAATGACGAATTGCAGGTCCGACAAAAATAATGCCTTCTTCTTGGCAACGACGCGCAAAGATTTCATTTTCGCTCAAAAAGCCGTATCCTGGATGAATCGCATCTACTTGTTTCGCTTTCGCAAGCGCAATGATGCCTTCAATGTCTAAGTAGGCTTCGATGGGACCTAAGTCTTCGCCAATTAAATACGATTCGTCTGCTTTTTGGCGATGGAGGGTGCCGATATCTTCTTTGGAATAAATGCAAACGGTTTGTATGCCGAGTTCTTTGCACGCACGCACGATACGAATGGCAATTTCACCGCGATTGGCTACTAATACTTTTTGAATACGCTTCATGATATCCCTCCGTTATTGTTGTGTGAATTTCCCTTTGGAGTTGACATAGCCGTCGATACTCCAAATATTTAGCTTTTGCTTTTTAGCAATGTCTTGCGCTTGGCGAAATTGTGCTTCTAACGAATTATTAGGCGGATTCACATAGGAAACAGAGGCCAAGCCTTCTTTCAACAGTTGCTCAGCTACCAAAATATCATCCGCGTAAACGTAAGCCAAGTAACGATCGTAGTCATCCGTTCTAGGCCCTTTATCAAATACAACGTACACTTGTTTTGCCGATTGAAGAATTGCCTCATTACGTTTGGCAGATTCTTTCCCAAAAGGTTGCGGTTGTAAGCCTTCTTTAACCGATTCAGGCGTATCAATCATTAAGTAACGCACACGCACTTCTTGGTTGTTCATCATCACAATAATCGTATCGCCGTCTACTACACGCTTAAATTCGACCGCTACTTTTTCGTCGGACGTTGTTGAGGATGTCTGCGTTGTCGGCGTAGTGTCCGCTTTGTTTTGATTGGACTCTTCACCCAAAAAGTTTGGCGCTACCCAGCCAAGCACCGCAACGACTAATAATTGCACCGCTAATTTAATCCAACCTTCTTTTGTTTTTGGCAATTGTGTACGTTTTCTCATGCTGATTCCTCCCGTTCAATATACCTTGTCATTATAGCATATTTCCACACGTTTTTCACGATAAAGTTACGGATTATTAATTTATCCTTTTTAAGCTTTTTACTGTTTTTCGTCTTTAATTTTGTGTATAATGAAAGTGAAATTTTTTAAGGAGTGAGCGTCATGTATATTAAAACCACCTCGTTAGCCCACACTCAATATTTTGATACGATTAATTTTTCGTACAATGTCGATAATAAGCCTGTTAAGCAGCTAATGACGATTAAAGCCAAGCAAAGCGACACGTTTTTCCGTTTCAAAAAACGCGTGACTGTTACCGCAGAAAAAGGCATTGCGCTCATTATTTTGGCTACGCATCCTGAAAATCCTGAAACTTACAAAGAATTCGTCTTACAAGGCTCTATTTCGATTCATCCGAATATTTGCTTTAACGTTTTGACAATTACGGATCGTTGTAGCATTTATTTAGAGCCACACAAACACGACGAGCCTAAAACTGTCTACGCGACTCAAACGCTGCAAGTGAAAGAATTTATGGAAGAAATTCATATTAACAAAGTATACGGTTTTTTCTATCAAGTCAAAACAGCGCCCTATACTTATTTGAATGACGAACATAATTATTTTGAAATGACGATTGTCGATCAAGGCGAACTCGTTCATCACGTAGACGGCAACGAAATCATCTCACACAAACATGATTGTGTTCTCTATTTTCCAAATCAACGTCATTCCCAAAAAGTTATTCAAGACGGCGTGACAACTTACTTATCCATTATGTTTGACGCGACCGGCATCGACCCAAAAATCGCCAACAAATCTTTCCATTTGGGAAATCATCATACGCATTTAATTGAGCGCATGATTGAATTATCAAATCATCCAAGCGTTGACTATTATAAAGACGAAATGATTTTGCAATTCAAGTCGATCATTATCAATATGTTGCGTGGCAATGCTGATACGACCGAAGAACCGAGCACTTCGATGCGTGAAAACTACGAAAATGAGCTTTTCCAAACCATTGTTGATTACTTACACACGCATATCGAACAAGAAAACCAAGTCAATGACTTAGTCAATCATTTTTCATTATCGCGCTCAACGATCCAAATGCTGTTCAAAAAATATGCCCATACCTCACCTAAAAACTACATCAATCGCCTGCGTCTCAAACGTAGCCGCGTGCTCATTAAAGAATCCAAATTGAGTTTGTCCGAAATCGCAACAGAACTTGGTTACGGTTCTATTCAATATTTTTCACGTGCCTTCAGCAAAGAATTTGGCATTAGCCCTTCAAACTACGCAAAATCATTGATAAAATAACAAAAAGTCGGGAAAATCCCGACTTTTTTATCGTTAATAATTAAGCTTTAACAACGTTTGTTGCTTGTAAGCCGCGTGCGCCTTCTTCAACTTCAAAAGATACTGCTTGACCTTCTTCTAAAGATTTGAAGCCTTCGCCTTGAATTGCTGAGAAATGTACGAATACATCTGAATCGCCTTCGCGCTCGATGAATCCGAAGCCTTTTTCTGCGTTAAACCATTTTACTTTTCCTTGTTCCATAATGAAACTCCTTTCGTGCTAAGCACTTGATAATTATTTTGCTGATGTATAGTACGAAAAGATGTTACATGAAACAAAATTAAGACCTATTACAAAAGACACTCTAATCATACCATGTCCTTTTGCAAAAAGCAATCAAATTCATAAAAAGTATTAAAATATCACTAATTACTTATCAAATAGCCTAATTCCAGTCACTTGTTAAGTCAAAAGTAACTTTGTCACCTTCTTTAAGCTGGACGTCTGCCGCACCTGTTGTTGCCATTTCATCGTTGACCAGTAGTTTCCACCAACGGCCTACGTTGTCTCCTTTGTCCGATTCAATGCCTGCGATGCTTTGAATGAGCCCTTTTTCTTCTTTAATGTCGTAGTTGGCTTTCATCGCATCCAAAATATCTTCCTTATCCGCAACGGTAATGGTTTTGGCTTGTGAATCAACAGCCTTCCCTTGCACCAAAATTTCTACTTTGACATTAATCGTGTTGTTTGTTGTCGGCTGCGATGCTTGACACCCTGCCAACACAACTAAAAAACTTAATAATGCGATTATTTTTTTCATCATTTATTTCCTTTCAAGAGAAACAGACCACTTGCGTGATCTGTCATTTTTTATCGACTAAAGGTCCAATAGTTGAGTGCGTCGCGTTTAATATCTGTAGGCGTATGGCCTTTGTAGCTATTATTCCGACGTGAATTCTCATTTGGATCATTTAAAAAGACTTTGTTATCGTCAAAGCCACGAACAACCATTAAATGTCCAGCGTTGGCAAATTTTCCACCTTTTACTGATACAATTCCAATACTTCCGTTTTGGATCTCTTTCATGGCAGAATTAAAGTCTGTGCGGTGTTCTTTAACTTTATAGCCATAACTTTTCCCAAAATCAGCGAAGGCTGTCCATGCAGTTCCTTCTCCGTAAACGTAATGGCGTAGCCCAGCCCATTCTGCAACAGAAGTTGGATTAGTAATCTCACCTTTGAAATAACTGTCAACCATAGCTAATGATACGATTGCACACCCATTTTCCCAAATTGTTCGCGAAACGTCATTCCCATATTCTGAATATGCCCAACGTGGATCGTTTTGTGACAATAATGGGACATCTGATTGTTTGTAATTTTTCAGTTCTGGTGCTTTTGCTGGCCATAATTTACTATCATTTCGATTTGCAAATGAATTTTGCAAACTCACATCAGGAGATGCAGATACTTTAAATGCTGCCGTTGATGAAGTGGCTGCTGGTTTTGAAACCACTAAACGATTATTTGGATGGATTAAGTTAGATGATAAATTATTCCATTCTTTTAATTGAGCAACCGTTATTCCGTGGCGTGTTGCAATACGTTGCAATGAATCGCCAGCTTGAATTGTATATACTTTAGTTTCTTCAGCTGGTGTTACTGAAGTAGTCGTCGTTGGTGCAGAAACTGTTGCAGAAGGTTTTGTTGTTACTGTTGAAATAGTTGGTGCTACTTCCTTAGCAGGTGGTGTTGGTACGGCTGCCAACTTGGCAATCGCAACGTAACTTCTACCACCCGAATAGTTCACGTAACTTAACCATTGATGTCCGTCTGACTCTAACTTGCGATCGTAACGTACAGTTTCACCTACGTTATAGTAATCACGATTGGCTGCTGAAATTTTTGCTTCAGACTTGACACCTGTGCGTTCAGTGAATGTATATGTTCCTGAAGATGGAATCTCTTTTGGAGTTGATGTTGTAGACGCTGGCGTTGCTGGTTTTGGAGTAGTAGTGACTGCTGGAGTAACAGCTGGTGTCTCCTTAGCAGGTGGTGTCGGTACAGCGGCCAGCTTAGCAATCGCAACGTAACTTCTACCACCTGAATAGTTCACATAACTTAACCATTGGTGCCCGTCTGACTCTAACTTGCGGTCGTAGCGTACGGCTTCACCTACGTTATAGTAATCACGGTTAGCTGCTGAAATTTTTGCTTCAGATTTGACACCTGTACGTTCAGT
The DNA here is from genome assembly GCA_030525795.1 of Aerococcaceae bacterium. Taxonomy (GTDB): domain Bacteria; phylum Bacillota; class Bacilli; order Lactobacillales; family Aerococcaceae; genus Abiotrophia. Next base: position 43,860 of record JAUNEB010000008.1, read on the forward strand.
GAATGTATATGTTCCTGAAGATGGAATCTCTTTTGGAGTTGATGTTG
>JAUNEB010000034.1 GCA_030525795.1 Aerococcaceae bacterium
GGACCCGCAACACCTGTTGAAATTACAGGATTGAACGGCGCACCACAAGCAGGCGACTTGTTCGTTGTATTCGCTGACGAAAAATCAGCACGCTCAGCCGGTGAAGAACGTGCAAAACGTGCCCAAGTAGCAATGCGCGACATGAAGAAAAAAGTAACCCTCGATAACTTATTCGAAAGCTTGAAAGAAGGCGACTTGAAATCTGTCAACGTCATCATTAAAGGCGACGTTCAAGGTTCCGTTGAAGCCTTGTCCGCAAGCTTACAAAAAATCGATGTCGAAGGCGTTCGCGTCAACATTGTCCACCAAGCTGTCGGCGCAATTAACGAAAGTGACGTTACATTAGCAGCCGCTTCAGGTGCGATTGTTATTGGCTTTAACGTTCGTCCTACACCACAAGCAAAATCTTTAGCAAGCGATAGCGAAATCGACATTCGTTTACACCGTATCATTTATAACGTCATTGACGAAATCGAAACAGCAATGAAAGGGATGTTAGACCCAGAATTTGTTGAAGAAATTACAGGACAAGTCATCGTTCGTGAAACATTCAACGTTTCAAAAGTCGGCACCATTGCAGGTTCATACGTTTTAGAAGGAACCGTTTACCGCAACAGCAAAGTCCGCATTATTCGTGAAAATATCGTCATTTATGAAGGTCAATTGGCAAGCTTGAAACGCTTCAAAGACGACGCAAAAGAAGTCGGCAAAGGCTTTGAGTGCGGCATCATGATCGAAAATTACAACGACTTGAAAGTTGACGACATTATCGAACCATATCGTATGGTAGAAGTACCACGCAAGTAGGAGGTTTCCATGGCAAAATATCGTGTAGACCGCGTCCGTCAAGAAATTTTAAGAGAAGTGAACACCATTTTGTTGCGCGAGGTCAAAGATCCGCGCATCGAAGGGGTGACGATTACCGATGTGGATTTGACAGGCGACTTGCAACAAGCAACGATTTATTACAGCACATTGTCTGACAAAGCTGGCGCCCGCCAAAAAGAAGAAGCAGGCTTGAAAGCCATCACAGGACTTGTCAGAAGTGAACTCGGCAAGCGTCTCAAAATTTACAAAACCCCTGAAATCCGTTTTGAGCGCGACAGTTCCGTCGACTACGGCAACCGCATCGAAGCATTGCTGAACCAACTCAAAAAGGACTAGTACGGATGAAGCGTTCAAACTTAACTTTACGAAATATCCTTGTAATTGGATTGGCTATCGTGGCATTTTGGATGAAGTTTCAACGCGTCGTTTCTTACCAAGAGCGACGCTCTCAAGAAGCGGAATCTAGGCAAGCAGCTTATGAAGCCGTGACGCGTCCCATTCAAATCGAAAGCAATACATCGACCACCGATTTTTTGAAAAGTATCGCAGAAACTACGTCCATTGAAACATACGAAGCATATTATCCCGTCGATTTGGCGCATAGTTTATTGATCGACGGCGACACATTTGCGATTGTTCAAACCAATTCTTCTGAAAAAATTCTACTAGAAAATGTCCAAGAAGCGTATATATTGCCCGTCACCGAAACAAAAAATGGCGAAACCAATGAATTTAACGCGATTTTTGCTCAAAAAGACGGTAATTGGTATCAAATTATATATAACGAAGGCCAAATCGAATGGATTGCGCTCGACAATTCAGTTGCCCTTCAAGCCACTTCCAAAATTCGTATAGTTGACGGAACATTCGAAATTGTTCAGTAACTTTTTGCATAAAAAGATTGCATAAAGCCACAAACTTTTGTATAATAATGGATGGCTCAAGGCCAATTCGCACGTTCGTCGATAGTAAACAGGGTGCTTTCACACGAAAGTCTGTTGCTAAGTGAAGCGTTCGGAGGAAAAAATAAAAACCAAACAGGAGGAATAGAAAAACATGTCAGTTATTTCTATGAAACAATTATTAGAAGCTGGTGTACATTTTGGACACCAAACACGTCGTTGGAACCCAAAGATGAAACGTTACATCTTCACAGAGCGTAACGGCATCTACATCATCGACTTACAAAAAACCGTAAAATTAGCAAACGAAGCTTACGATTACATGCGTGAAGCATCAGCTGACGGCGGCGTTGTCTTATTCGTTGGTACGAAAAAACAAGCACAAAAAGCAGTTGAAGAACATGCAAAACGTGCAGGTCAATACTACATCAATCACCGTTGGTTAGGTGGCTTATTGACAAACTGGGATACCATCCAAGGTCGTATCCGTCGCTTGAAAGCCATCGAAAAAATGGCTGAAGACGGCACATTCGATGTTTTACCTAAAAAAGAAGTATTAGAAATTCGTAAAGAACAAGAACGTTTAGAGAAATTCTTAGGCGGAATTAAAGATATGCCAAGAATTCCAGATGTTATCTTCATCGTTGACCCACGTAAAGAGCGCATCGCAGTTCAAGAAGCAAGAAAATTAAATATCCCAATCGTTGCGATGGTAGATACAAACTGTGACCCAGACGAAATCGATGTAGTTATCCCATCAAACGACGATGCAATTCGTGCAATTAGCTTGATTGCAGGCGCTTTGGCAGATGCGATTATCGAATCAAACCAAGGCACAGTCATTGCAGAAGAAGTTGTCACTGAAGACAATTCAGACAAAGCATTCTTTGATAACTTGTTCGAAACAGGCGAAGAAGCATAATTTTTCGACACAATCGTGACTAAACAAGAGCTGTTTTCATATCAGGAACATCACCATAGGCTAACCTAGTGACCTGTGTTGAAACAGCTTTATTTAATGAAAAAGGAGTAAATAACATGGCAGAAATTACAGCAAAATTAGTTAAAGAATTACGCGACAAAACAGGCGTTGGTATGATGGACGCTAAAAAAGCGTTAGTAGCTGTTGAAGGCGATATGGATAAAGCAATCGACTTTTTGCGTGAAAAAGGTTTAGCAAAAGCTGCAAACAAAGCGGACCGTATTGCTGCAGAAGGAATTACTGCAACTTACGTAGACGGCAACACAGCTGCAATCATCGAATTAAACTCAGAAACAGACTTCGTTGCGAAAAACGACTTATTCTTAGAATTAGTTGGCAAAGTAGTTAAAGCAATCGCAGCAAACAATCCAGCAACTTTAGAAGACGCATTAGCCATTCAATTAGACGGCAAATCAATTGAACAAGTGATTTTAGAAGGCACAACTGTTATCGGCGAAAAATTATCATTGCGTCGTTTTGAAGTATTGACTAAAACAGATGCAGACGTATTCGGCGAATACTTGCACATGGGCGGACGTATCGGCGTCTTGACATTAGTTGAAGGTGCTTCAGACGTAGCTGTTGCCAAAGATGTTGCAATGCACGTTGCCGCAATCAATCCTAAATACGTTTCACGCGATGAAGTTTCTACTGAAGAGTACGAACATGAGAAAAAAATCCAAACAGAAATCGCATTGAACGAAGGCAAACCAGCGAACATCGTTGAAAAAATGATTGAAGGCCGTATGAACAAATACTTGGCAGAAATCAGCTTGTCAGAACAACCATTCGTCAAAAATCCAGACCAAACCGTTGCAGCATTCGTTGCAGCAGCTGGCGGCAAAGTAACGAAATTTGTTCGTTTCGAAGTTGGCGAAGGCATGGAGAAAAAACAAGACAACTTTGCAGAAGAAGTTGCAGCTCAAATGGGCAAATAATCAATTGCTAAAAAGTCCCTTTATTCAAGGGGCTTTTTTACGAGAGAAAGGTGGAATATAAATGACACAACCAAAATATAAGCGTGTTGTCTTGAAATTAAGCGGAGAAGCAATGGCAGGGGAAGCCGGCTTTGGCATTAGTCCTCAAACGATTGCGTCAATGGTCAAAGAAATTAAAGAAGTACACGATTTAGGTGTGGAAATTGCCATCGTTGTCGGAGGCGGCAATATTTGGCGTGGTAACATCGGCGCAGAAATGGGCATGGACCGCGCGCAAGCGGATTACATGGGCATGCTGGCAACTGTCATGAACGCCTTGGCATTGCAAGATGTATTGGAAAATCACGACGTGCCAACGCGTGTGTTATCTGCAATCGAAATGCGCCAAATTTCAGAACCGTATATTCGTCGCAAAGCGATTCGTCATTTGGAAAAAAATCGCGTTATTATTTTTGCAGCGGGAACAGGCAATCCGTATTTTTCAACGGATACATTGGCAGCCTTGCGCGCAGCTGAAATTAACGCAGACGTTATTTTGATGGCGAAAAATAACGTAGACGGCGTGTACGATGCCGATCCGAAAGTGAACGCTAATGCGGTCAAATTCGACACGTTGTCACACTTGGATGTCATCGCAAAAGGTTTGAAAGTAATGGATTCTACCGCAAGCTCATTGAGCATGGACAACGACATTCCACTCATCGTCTTCAATTTGAATGACGCAGGCAACATTCGTCGCGCCGTCATGGGCGAAAACATCGGCACAACCGTCGGAGGAAAATAAAGAAATCGTCTAAAAGTCAGTTGAAAAAACTGACTTTTTTTGTGTAAAAATTAAGCAATCAGAAGCAATTTTGCGATCAATTATGATAGAATAAAAGGAGTGAATGAAAGTAGGTTATAATATGAAAAATTTACCAATTGGGTTTATTGATTCGGGTTTTGGCGGTTTGACGGTCGTCAAACAAAGTTTGAGACAACTGCCGAATGAATCCGTTATTTTTGTAGGGGATAGCGCGCGATGTCCTTATGGACCGCGACCGCTTGAAGAAGTGAAAGCATACATTTGGCAAATGACGAATTTCTTACTCGAAAAAGGCATCAAAATGCTGGTTATTGCGTGTAATACGGGAACGGCGGCGGCGCTAGAAGAGTTGCGCGATAAATTGGAAATTCCCGTTGTAGGCGTTATTCATCCCGGTAGTCGTGCTGCAATCAAGCGTACACGCAACCGCCAAATCGGCATTATCGGCACGCAAGGCACGATTCAAAGCAATATGTACGAACACGTTTTATTAGAAAAAGACAGCACTTTACAAGTCAAAAGTGTCGCTTGTCCCGCATTTGTGTCGCTCGTTGAACAACGCAAAATGGATGCGCCTGATACTTTTCAAATTATTGTTGAGCAGTTGGCTGATTTTGACCAATCTCAAATCGATACGCTCGTGTTAGGCTGTACGCACTATCCTTTGTTGAGTCAACACATTCAACAAGTTGTCGGTAATCATGTCGAATTGATTGATTCAGGCGTTGAAACCGTCAATGAAGTCAGCACGTTATTGGATTATTTTAATTTGAGCCGCACAGCAAAAGAAGCCCAACAACAGCCACCAAAGCACCGTTTTTATACGACGGGCGCAGTGGACGCCTTTGCAAAATTCGTCATCGAATGGCTAGAAATTGACGCAATTGAGGTTAAACATTGCACCATTAAGGAGGATAAAATCATTGAAACTCATTATAGCGAGCCAAAATAAAGGCAAAATTCGTGAATTCACACGATTATTGACACCGTTAGGTATTGAAATTACTTCTTTGTTAGACTATCCAGAACTGCCCGATGTCGAAGAAACAGGCACCACTTTTGAAGAAAATGCCCGACTAAAAGCAGAAACTATCGCAAATCTGACAGGTTGCTTAGTATTGTCGGATGATTCGGGGCTAGTCGTGCCAGCTTTAGGCGGTGCACCTGGCGTTTATAGCGCGCGCTACGCGGGAGAACCTAAAGATGACAAAGCCAATATTGTCAAATTGTTGCATGAATTAGAAAATCAATCAGACCGCCAAGCGTATTTTGTATCGTGTTTAGTAGTCGCTCATCCAACGCAAGAAAGCTTAGTGGTTGAAGGCCGTGCTTACGGCGAAATTGCGCAACAACCGAGCGGCGAAGACGGTTTTGGTTACGACCCTGTATTTTATGTGGCGAGTGAAGACGCAACTTTTGCACAAGTTTCAATCGAACGCAAAAATCAAATTAGCCACCGAGCTAACGCGCTTGCCTTATTACTACAAAAATTACCTGAATGGTTGAAAGGATTGGCGTAACATGAAATTTCTAGTTTTAAGTGATAATCATGGCTTGTGGAATGTGGTGCACAACTTGTTGCAACATTTTGGCCCGCAAGTGGATTACGTGTTCCATTGTGGAGATTCGGAGTTTACAAGTGATGACCCGATTTGGGAGCAAGTTTCGTGCGTTGTTGCTGGGAATATGGATTTTGATCCGCAATATGTCCCGCAACAAATCGTTGAAACCCCCGTTGGAAAAGTGTTCGTCGCACACGGACATCGTCATCAAATCAATCAATCCAATGACACACTTTACCAAGTGGCGAAAGATTCGGATTGCCGCTTTGTGTTTCATGGGCACACGCATGTGCTATATGCAGAATATCGCGAAGGCATATTGTTGATGAATCCAGGCAGCATCAATCATTCGAGAGGCAACCATCACGGCACAACATTTGCGATAGTGACCGTAGACGATGCGCAAATTAATGTAGAATATTACGACAGCTTAACGTACGAATGTCTGCCTGAATTATCGCGCTCTTTTTCGCGTTAAAAAAAGGAGACGAAACATGATTCATCCTCTTATTGAACAAAGTATTTGCGCAAATATTAAAGAATTGATGATTGAAGCGGACAATGTTGCGAACGTCATCTCAACACACACATTAAATAATGCGCTATTGATTTTGACACAAGTCAAATATTCGTGGATTCCCGTGTTGTCGCCCAAATCAAAGTTGCTAGGGTTAATTAACATGTCGGGCATCATTAACGGTGTCACAACGCTTGATTCGATTGAAATGGAGCGCTTGGACGAATTGAAAGTCGCTGACATTGAATTGACCGAAGCGCCGACTGTCACAGAAGATACCTCGCTTGAACGTATTTTGCAGCTGCTGACCGATTACAACTTTGTTTGTATGGTTTCAGCAGAAAATATCTTTATGGGAATCATCACACGCCGTACATTATTAAAAAAATTAGTCCATTTACTACACAATTTAGATGAGTTAATACAATTTTAAAGAAAGGATAAGGAAATGAAAGAGTTACAACGACGTTATAGTTTACGAAAATATAAAGGAATTGGATTGGCTTCAGTAGCGATTGCGACCGTATCATTCATGCTGTCAACAAACGCTGTTCAAGCACAAGAGTTGACCGCTTCAGAAACCGAAGCGGCAGTTACCACGACGAATTTATTCGAAAATGCGCCGGAAGTCGCGAGCGAACTCAGTGAAGAAACGGTTTTAGCTGAAGAAGTTGCACTGACTGAAGAAGCGCCTTCAGTTGAAGAAATAGATTTGACTGAAGAAACGGCTTTGA
>JAUNEB010000035.1 GCA_030525795.1 Aerococcaceae bacterium
ACTCAAAATCCAGTGCCCGCAAGGGCGTATCGGTTCGACCCCGATCGCCGGTATTGAAAAGCCCTTTTGGGCTTTTTTATTATATTTGAAAGGGGAGAAGTTCTATGTTTAAGATGAAATCCATACCTATTGAAGCATTTCAAGCGTTTTTGGTAGAAAATAGTGATTACTTTACAGATTATGCTAGTCGGGTTCCTGATTTTGAGGAAATTCGAGCTGATTTCTTGGAGGATGTGCCACCTAGCCATTCGTTGAATCAAAAATCTGTTCGCGGTGTTTATAATGAGGGGGACTTAATTGCGTTTATCGATTGTTTGGACGATTTCCCTGAAGCGAATGAGCGCACAATTGGCTATTTGGTCGTGACAAAAAAATGGCGCAATCGAGGAATTGGGCGTCAAATTTATCAACAAATTGAAGCAGAATGTGTTGCCTCAGGCTATGAATCACTCCATTTGACGGTTCTATCGACGAACGAAGCAGCGATCTATTTTTGGGAAAGACAAGGGTACGTCATTACAGATGAGGTCGAAACGGAGTATGGCTTGCAATATTGGATGAAGAAGGTTATCGTATGAAAAAATATGCAAATTGGTTGAGTGCACTCTATATAACGCTGTTTTCGCTGGGTTATTCGCTATTGTTGACGACCAATCCTTTGTCAACGCGCTTTTGGCGTGGGGATTCGAGCATGTTTATTTATTTCGGCAAAGCAATGCGCGCAGGAAAATTGCCGTATCGTGATATTTTTGATCATAAAGGCCCGATGATTTTTGTGTTAAATTATCTTGGGACATTTTTGCCGGGGCGTGTGACGGGTGTTTATTGGATTGAGCTGCTTTGTTTGGTTGCTGGCTTTTGGGGCGTATATTGCATGGTGCGGTTGTGGTTGAATCGACCGTTATCGCTAGTGACAGTAACTATTTACGGCATTACGCTTGCACGCTTTTTGGAAAATGGTAATTTGACAGAAGCATACGCGTTGCCTTTATGGATTTGGACATTGTATGTGTTCGTGCGCGTTTACGTCAAAGATGTTGCCATTCGCTTTGGCGAAGCCGTTGCAATCGGCGTGTGCGTCATGTTTGTCTTTTTGTTACGCGCGAATATGGTATTGTCATGGTTGCCGCTAGCGTTAGTGTTATTTGTCCATTTATGCCTCAAAAAAGATTGGCCACTACTAAGACGTACGGTGCTAGGATTTTTGTTAGGATTGATGAGCTTTGGGGTAGTTGTGGCGATTTGGTTATATAGTGCAGGAATATGGGATGCGTTCGTTTATCAAGCATTCACGTTTAATTTTCAATATGTAAACCAAGGTAACTTCTTCCAGCCGCTCCAAAAATTCACAATGGAAATGCTCCGAGATTATAGTATGATTTGGGTTGTAATCGCGAATGGCGTATTCCTTTTGAAACGGAAGAAGCAAATGCTCGGCTTGTTTGTCGGATTAGCGGGGACATTTGTGCTGACACTTTATAGTGCGAGCTTATCAGGACGCGCCTACTTGCATTATTTAATGCTCATGTACCCGATTATTGCGTGCTACATTGCGTATGTCTTGTCCTATTTTGCATGCTATAAAAAATATGGGCTCATTGGTTTAATAGGGTTGCTCATATATATTCCACATGTGCGCGAATTTAAGCAAGATATTGTTGCACAAAATGCTTGGCTAGGGCATTTTGGGACAGCAAAAACTGTTGCTGAAAATAGACAAGAAGTTTTGTCCAAAGAGGTGGCTGATTATATTAAGCAACATACGGAACCTGAGGATACGATTTATGTGCTTTATGATGCAGGGCGGCTATATTTACTGAGCGAGCGATTATCAAATACGCGCTTTTTCTCATTGCCAGCGGTCGATTTGAATGAATTTGATGGGCTGCGAGAGGAATTTTTTGAGTCTTTTGAAGGGAATTTGCCTCGTGCGATTGTCCTCAAACAAAATGCACTCAAAGACACTAAGCAACCGTTTGTTCAAGGAATGCAACAACTGTTAGCAAAAGGATACAAACTCTCTTTTGAAAACGAACGTTCTCTTGTTTTTATAAGAGAATAATCTGAAATAAAAGGATTTATAATGAAGAAAACAGTCTTTTTAGGCTGTTTTTTGCGTTATTCACGAAAATTATAGAAAAATCACTTGCAATTTATTTTTTGACGCGCTATGATTGAGAAAAGGAGTGGTAATATGACATATTTAACAGATATTGAAATTGCAACACAAGCAACATTGAAGCCGATTCAAACCATTGCGGAGCCGTTAGATATCCCAGATGACGCGCTCATTCCGTACGGCAAATACAAAGCAAAAATTGATGTTTCTGCGTTGCCATCGAACACGCAACAAGGTAAGCTAATTCTCGTAACGGCTATTACACCAACGCCAGCAGGAGAAGGGAAAACCACAACATCTGTCGGATTGTCAGATGCGTTAAGTCGCCTTGGAAAGCGAACGGTATTAGCATTGAGAGAGCCGTCTTTAGGGCCTGTTTTTGGAGTAAAAGGAGGAGCGGCTGGTGGCGGTTATGCGCAAGTTGTGCCTATGGAAGACATTAATTTGCATTTTACGGGCGATTTTCATGCGATTGGCGCGGCGCATAATTTGCTGTCGGCTTTGTTGGATAATCATATTCACCACGGCAATGCGCTGGGGATTGATAGCCGTCGCATTACATGGAAGCGCGTCGTTGATATGAATGACCGCCAATTGCGTCATATCGTGAACGGCTTGAATGGCAAAATGAACGGCGTACCGCGCGAAGACGGCTACGATATTACAGTCGCTTCCGAAATTATGGCCATTTTATGCCTTGCCAAAAATATGACAGACTTGAAAGAACGTTTGGAACGCATTATTGTCGGTTATTCTTATGAAGGAACACCGATTACTGCAGGCGACTTAAAAGCAGCAGGAGCGATGGCAGCCCTACTCAAAGACGCCATCCAACCGAATTTAGTCCAGACGCTCGAACATACACCCGCTTTGATTCATGGTGGCCCTTTTGCCAACATTGCACACGGCTGTAACAGCGTCATTGCCACCCAATTAGCGCTCAATATGGCAGATTACGTTGTAACAGAAGCGGGATTCGGAGCAGATTTAGGTGCCGAAAAATTCATCGACATCAAGTGTCGCATGGCAAACTTAAACCCAAGTTGTGCTGTTTTAGTAGCGACCGTTCGCGCTTTGAAAATGCACGGCGGCGTAGCCAAAGCCGATTTAGCTCACGAAAATGTCGAAGCTGTTTTGGCAGGATTGCCTAACCTCGAAAAACATTTGAGCAATTTGCAAGAGGTTTTCGGTTTACCAGTTGTTGTAGCTATTAATAAATTCCCAACCGATACACAAGCGGAACTCGAAGCGATTGAATCAAGTTGCCTTTCACGCGGTGTAGAAGTCGTTTTGTCAGACGTATGGGCCAACGGCGGAGCAGGCGGGGAAACGCTCGCGCATAAAGTAGTTGAATTATCCGAAAAATCTACCTCTGTCCAATTTGCTTATGAACTCGAAGATGCGATTGATACCAAACTCACAAAAATTGCCGAAAAAATATACGGCGCTAGCCGAGTTGAATTGACACCCGCTGCCAGACGCCAAATGCAAGAATTGACACAATTGGGCTTTGCACAGTTGCCAATTTGTATGGCGAAAACACAATATTCATTTTCAGACAACGCCCAATTATTAGGCGCTCCGAAAGATTTTACACTGACCATTCGCCAACTAAAAGTATCCGCAGGCGCAGGATTCATTGTTGCTTTGACAGGCGACATTATGACTATGCCAGGTCTGCCAAAATCTCCTGCTGCCGAACGCATTGATATTGACGCAAAAGGGAACATTACAGGACTATTTTAACGATAAAAAAATGAAAAGACCCCAAAAAGTCTAACTTTTTGGGGTCAATATATTAAACCGGTCTTTTTTGTTTGAAGTAATAAAGTTCAATAAGAAAAATGTGCCTGCACTCGATAATGCAAGGGTAATTATAACGCCGAGCAGTTGAAGTCCAAATTGGAGCAAGCATTCACGCTGATTCGCAAAAAAAGCAACGCCGATAGAGCCGACCAAACCGCCAATGCCATTCATCCCAAAAGAATCCACCACATCATCCACTTCATAGCGACTGAGAATTTTTTGGATGGACCATGAAGCGACAAAACTGCCACAAAACGTAATCATCGCCATTGCGAGCGGGTTGACAAAGCCGACGCCAGCGGTACTCGCAACAAGACCGCCAACCATGCCATTCATTAAACTACTCGCGCTCCAATTGCGTGATGTTTGAAAATCAGCCCACGACCAACCGAGTGCGCCACATACAATCGCAATTAACGTATTCAAGAAAATCGTCATCGATTGCCCATTTAGTTCGCCAACAGGTCCCATATTGAAGGCGAACCAACCTAACGTAATCCAAACAACGCCAACAAATAAGGGTGCAACATTAGTTTCAGGTGCCAAAATGGTTCGTTTTCCAAGTTTGATTGCTAGAAGGTAACTTGACAAGCCAGCAGATAAGTGCACAACCATTCCACCAGAAAAGTCGAGCGTTCCTAATTGATTGAGCCAACCATTTTTGCTCCAAAAAAGATAACTTAACGGAGCGTACACGAGTAATATCCAGCCGCCCACGACCCAAACAGTTTGCTTGACAGAAATGCGATCAATGACGGAGCCGATTAACATGACAACCGCATATAAACAAAAACATAATTGAAAAAGCCAGTCCATCAACACCGTTTCCGACGTGCTACTCATCAAATTCGGGTGCGACACACTATACTGAAGAGAGCCGTGAAATGCAAGTGAATAGCCAGCCACCAACCAAGTAACAATCGTTGTCAAAATCGCCACCAAAAATATTTTGGTGAAGTAAGGGCGCAACTGCTGATCCAAATACGCGTCATAAAATAACCCCACACCAAAAATCATTAACCACATTAATAGAATACACACGAATAAAAATAACATCTTAACAGACCTTTCTCGCATACTTGCAATGCCCAATCGAACATGCTACACTTAAATAGTAATCATTACTTTTATAAAATACGACAAATACCAGAATTTGTCAAGTAGAGGTGAAACGAATGGAGCAAGTAGAGATTGTGATTATCGGTGCGGGCGCTGCTGGTATTGGCTTTGGGACGGCGTTGCATTTATTAGGGATGGATAATTTTGTCATTTTAGAACGTGGCGAAGTAGGCGAAAGTTTTTTGAATTGGCCTGAAGAAACGCGTTTTATTACGCCTTCTTTTACGACGAATGGATTCGGGTTTCCAGATTTGAACGCGGTTGTGCCAAATACGTCGCCAGCATTCACCTTCGGAAAAGAACACTTATCAGTTGCCTATCGAGGAAGAAGTGGAAGTGTTAGACGTTTTATCACAAGAAAAAGGCTATCATGTGGTGACAACTCAAGGGATTTATGCAACTAAATACGTTATTTTGGCGATGGGAGAATTTGGCAATCCGTACGTTTCGGACATTAAAGGAGCGGAACATGGCATTCATTATGGCGAAATTGAAGCTTTTTCGCAGTTGGACGGCGCCGAATATGCGGTCATTGGTGGCAACGAAAGTGGCGTGGACGCAGCCGTCAATCTCACTGAACTCGGCAAAAAAGTAACTCTTTATACAGGCGATACGGGCTTGAGCGCCGCGGAAGCCGATCCGAGCATTCGACTATCGCCAACCACGATTACCCGTTACCGCCAATTTGCATCGCAATTAACATTGAAAGAAAACTACATCCTCAATGAAATTCAAGCAATACCGAACGGCTATCGTTTACTGTTTGAAAATGGTGAAGCAATCGAAAGCTTGACACCGCCAATTTTGGCGACGGGCTTTAGAAATGCAGTCCAACAATTGCAATCGCCGCTATTTGAATACGATGCAGAAGGCAATCCACGCGTCAACGAAAAAGACGAATCGACGTTGTGTCCGAATGTATTTTTAGTAGGGCCGAGCGTCCGTCAAAACAAGATTATCTTCTGTTATATTTATAAGTTTCGTCAACGATTTATGCCAATTATTATGGAAATTGCCGCACGCGAGCAATGGCAACTAGCGCCAGAAGTGTTGACGCTGTATCAACGTAACCAAATGATTTTGACGGATTTAGAATGTTGCGACGTCATTTGTGATTGTTAATCTAAAAATATCGCCCTCTGAAGGTTAGCAGGCGTCGCTAGTCAAACATGTGGACGAAAACTTCCCAGCCAGCTTTATCAGCGATGGCAACACAGGCAGCTTCACCACAGCCAATCTGGCTCTGGTTGAACGATTGACAGAACTGGGCGTCACCGTTGATAGCCAGTTCTATGATAAGGAGGAAGCTGAATTTCATCACATTTTCGAACTCAGTCTTGATAATCCCTATGCTCAGGAGGTTTACGCCAAGCATTGGCGTCAAATGTTTTTGCTTCTTTTGATAGCTGGTTTGCAATTTTAGCTTCTAAATCAAGTAAAAACTGCTTCCGTTCTACGCCTCCACCATAGCCACCTAAATCACCATTGCTAGCAATGATGCGATGACAAGGAATTAAAATTGAAATCTGATTCGCACCATTAGCATTACCAACCGCCCTGACCTTATTTGGGTCTCCTAATAACAGTGCTAAATCTTTATATGTTTTGGTCTGCCCTGGTGGTATTTGTTGTAGCAAATTCCAAACCGAACGTTGGAAGGGCGTTCCTC
>JAUNEB010000002.1 GCA_030525795.1 Aerococcaceae bacterium
CCTTGAGACAACTACCTTATACTACCATGCCTCTTTTCCTTTGTCAACTCTTTTTCGAAAGTTTTTTTACTTTTTTTGGAGAGAAAGTTTTTGGAGCATGGTTTGGGCGGGGTTAATAATTGGCAAATACGTGCGTTGCGCTAATTCGTGCGCGACATAAGGAAAATGCGTGCACCCTAGCAAAACAGCTTCAACTTGATTTCCTTCCAACAATTGTGCCAACTCACCAAAACAAAATTGTTCCGCAATTTTTTGAGGAGATTCTTGGCGTTCAATCATTTCGACCATCGGTAATAAGGAAAGCATCAACAGCTTGATTTGCGGATTGCTAGCGAACATGACGGCCTCAATGCCTGCTAAACCTTGCGCATTGGCACCGAGTACCGCCAAATGGTGATATTCCATCGCCAATTCGCGGTAAACGTGCAAAGGTGTCACAATATTGAGCTGATAGTCTTTGGCTAAAGTATCAAAATCCACCGCACCACTCAGTGAGTTGCAGTAAACGAGCACTTGCTGACAGGCAGATTTTTTTATTTGGTCCAAAACGCGTTCGATTATCGCATTTTTTTGTGCGGATGAGGAAGTTTGGAATAGCGTTTGTTCGGTTGGGTTGGACGAAATCGCAAAAGATAACACTTCAACATCAAATTCTTCGAACAGCCCCACACCCATTTGTGTATCAATAGGAGTGCCCGCTATGACTGCTATCTTTTTCATTGATTTCCTCCTTTAATGTTTAATCTTCGCCAATAATTTTGACTTCGGGCTCTAAATGGACTCCGAATTTTTCCAAAACGACAGATTGAACGTGCGCAATGAGTTGTAAATAGTCGGTTGCGGTGCCGTTCGCCACGTTGACCATGAAACCAGCATGTTTTGTGGAAACTTCTACGCCACCAATTCGATGTCCTTGCAATCCTGAATCTTGGATGAGTTTTCCTGCAAAATGACCTTCAGGACGCTTAAACACGCTGCCACAAGACGGATATTCAAGCGGTTGCTTGCTTTCACGTTGGAACGTCAAATCGGCTACACGCTCACGAATATTGGCTAGCTCGCCTTTTTTCAAGCGGAAAGTTGTCGACAAAACGATGGCGTGATTGTCTTGAAAGACGCTGTGGCGATAACTGAACGCGCACGCTTGCACAGAGTAAGTTTCAATCGTTCCGTCTTGCGTCAAAACAGTCACAGACTCAATGATGTCGCACACTTCGCCACCATAAGCGCCCGCGTTCATATAAACGGCTCCGCCAATACTTCCTGGAATGCCGCATGCAAATTCCAAACCTGTCAATGAACGTTCCGTCGCTTGTCGGCTTACGTCAATCAACTTTGCGCCGCTTTGGGCAACGATTGTCGTATCGGACACTTCAATTTGGTTCATGTCTGTCAAAATCAGCACTACGCCACGAATTCCGCCATCTTTGACAATTAAGTTACTCGCATTTCCTAAAATGGTGAGCGGCAATTGCTGTTCTTTTGCATAGCGAAAAGCCATTTCGACTTCAGATTCTGTTTTTGGGAAAATAAGCACATCGGCTTTGCCACCTGTTTTGGTGTAAGTGTAGTGCGATAAAGGTTCATTATATTTGATATTTAATTGTGGATATAACGTTTCTAATATTTCCATAACTGTACGTTCCTTTACTTTTTTTGGATATGTCGGTGCATGTAATATGTTGCGTTGGTCTGGGCTGTCTGCTCGAATCCGCATTTTTGGTATAGTTGGATAGCGCGCTGATTGTCTTTAACTACTTCGATGTGGAGCGTTTCTAGCGCTAAATGTTGCGCGTCTTCAATGAGTGTTTCGACTAACAGTCGTCCTAATCCCATCCCCCAATACGCTTTCAAAAAACACACGCCTAACTCTGCGGTGGTTTCATTTTTTTCAATTAAATTGCCCATGCCAATTAGCTGGTCATTTGCGTGTACTAATAATAGAAGACTTTTGGCTGAACGCGCATAAGTTTCAATGAGTGCGCGCTCTTGCTCGAGCGTTAATTGCTCCATTTTCAAAAAAGGAGTTTCTGCATGAACTTGAGCTAACAGCGCTAATAAATCGGCTGCGTCTTCAGGTGTCGCTGGGCGAATCTCAATGTCGAGTTGCATGTACGTCAAGCCTCCAATGATTGCAGCAACGTTTGGTACTGCGGCGTCGCTTCAACTTCAATGTGGCGTTCATTTTCCGTTTCGCCTACCGAAAAACGTACTTTCACGTATTCCGTTGGCAAATCTTCTTGCACAAAAATTGCCCACTCAATGACAACGAGCGTATTTTCATTGAGATAATGCGGCAAATCAATGCTGTCTGCGCCACCGTCTTCTAAACGGTAAGCGTCAATATGAATGAAAGTTCCTTTTTCGAGCGGATATTCTTTCACGATTGTATAAGTAGGGCTTTTGATGGCGCGCTGAATGCCTAATGCGCGTCCGAACCCTTGTGTGAACGTCGTTTTGCCCGTTCCTAAGTTCCCTTCCAAAAGAATTACCGTTCCTAAGGGTAGGAGTTTTGCCATTTTTTGTGCGAATTGGTGCGTATCTTGCACGGAATTGACGGTTAATTTTATCATACACGCTCACCTCTTTGTCTATTATATACTAGAAATGCCCTTTCGTCATGGGTATAATTTGACTTTTTGCCAAAAAATCGCTATCATTGTATTATATAATCATCATTATTAGGAGGAATTATCATGAAATTCTTGAAATTCAGCGTCTTAGTCTTTGCGATGTTTGGGCTCGCAGCATGTTCTCCACAACAACCTGAGCCACAACCCGCAGCAAGTTCATCATCTGTAGAAAGCTCAAGTGTTGCTTCGAGCGAAAGCGCAAGCAGCGTATCTATCACAGCATCTGAAAGCAGTGCTGAATCAGCATCGTCAACTGCTGAACCAAGCAAAACAAGTGTCCAATTCACATTTTTTGCTGAAGGAAAAGAAATCGGTTCATTCGAAGTGCAAGATGCCGTTGGCAAATCTGTTTTGGACGCGATGAAATCTAACCCAGAAATCAAATTCGTCTTTAACGAAGAAGAAGGTGTCATCGACGACATGTTCGACTACAAAAACGACTACGCAGCAAGCGTGACTTGGGTTTACTTGTTGAATGACCAAATGGCTGACTTCGGCGTTGTATCCCAAAAATTATCAGAAGGCGATCGTATCGCATGGCATTTTAGCTCTGTTGATGAGTTGCCTGTGACGATTATCCCAGCAGCAGAATAATATGAACTACCACGACATTTTTTGGAAAGTGAAACATCAAGCGTTCTATATAACAGTTATCGCGATGATTAGTGCGGTGGCAATCGTCGGGCGCTCCGTCTTTACCTTTCTTCCCAATGTCAAACCGATAACGGTCATCTTTCTTATGGTGACCGTTATTTTTGGGCTTGTATCAGGTTTGCTCGTCATGTTTGTTACAATTGTCGCGACAAGTATTCAGCATGGTTTCGGGATTTGGGTGGCACACCAATTGATTGCGTATGCGATTTTGTTGGGGATTACGCGTGCGTTATGGCGACGAACTTCTTTAACTCATCCCCAAAAATTCCCGTTCATTATATGGTGTGGCATAGTTGGTTATTTATACGGTATCTTGATGACAATCGCCCACGCGGTTACCGTTCAGCTAGCTAATCCGTTTCCTTATTATCTCAACGGACTATGGTTTGACACGTATCACGCGTTCGGCAATATCGGATTCGCCATTATTTTAGTACCCGTTCTAACGCCAATATTAACAAAAATTCGCACACAACTTTTAGCACGCTCGGCTTAAAAAGTTGTGTGCGTTTTTGATTAAGATTTGTTTGCTTTACGCTGCTGGCGGTTGGCTTCGCGGCGTGTTTTGCGTGCTTCTTGTTTTTTGTGTTCTTTGATTTGGTAATTCAATTTGCGTTTGTAGCCTGGTTTGACTTTACGTTTTTTGTTGCGGTTAATCATGGCTACGACTTTGCCGTCTTCTTTGTCTTTTTTGGTGTCTTCGCGTTCAATACGGCGATGGCGTGAGGCAACTTCGCGCACTTCACCACGCACTAATTCAACAGGGATAAATTCGACGCCTTTTTTTTCTAATTCGACAATCGCGCGGTCATCATCTGGCGTCACGAATGTATAGGCTGTGCCGGCTAATTGGTTACGTCCTGTTCTGCCGACGCGATGCACAAAAAATTCCAATTCTTTCGGCAATTCGGTGTTAATGACCATCGAAATGCCCGGAATGTCAATGCCGCGCGCCGCCAAGTCAGACGCTACCACATATTGAAACTCCAAATCTTTGATTTGGCGCATGGTACGCTTGCGTTCGCGCGGCGTTAAATCGCCGTGCAATGTTGCGACTTTTAAGCCTTTTTCTTTCAAATATTGACTGACTTCGTTCGCGTATTTTTTTGTGTTACAAAAAATGAGCGCCAAGTAAGGATGTCCTAGCGTGAGTAATTGGTACACCAATTCTTCGCGGTTGCGGCCTTTTGTGTTGATTAAGTAGTTTTCGATTTTGGTTGCCAGTACTTCTTTTGGCTCGATTTTGATACGGTGCGGTGCGGTGACGTACTTATTCAAAAACACTTCCAACTGTTGCGGAATGGTCGCCGAAAAGACCATCAACTGCAAATCTTTTGCCATGCGCGACGCGATATCGTCCACTAATTGCAAAAAGCCTAAATCCATTGTCATATCTGCTTCATCGACAATCATCGTTGTAGCCGTTTGAACCCAAAGCGCATTTTCGGACATCAAATCAAAAATACGACCTGGCGTTCCAATAACAATATGCGGTTGCTTGTCGTCTAGCTTGCCAAGTTGGCGCTGCTTGTCCGTTCCACCGATGTAGTTGGCCACACGAATTTCTTCAGGTGAAAAGCTCGCCATGTGACGCGCCGCTTCGTATAATTGCGTCGCCAATTCCCGGCTTGGTGCCGTCACGACAACTTGAACTTCGTTTCGTTCAGGATTCACTTTCTCAAAAATCGGCACTAAAAAACTATGCGACTTACCTGACCCCGTTTGCGATTGGACAATTAAGTGTTGCCCTTTTAACGCCAAAGGCAGCACCGCTTCTTGCACCGCTGTCATCGTCTCAAACTTCAAGTCTTGCAACGCAGCTTTGACGAACGGTTTTAGCGTTAATGTTTCAAAATGTTTCATAATAATCTCCTTATCTTAACTCGTAACAAAAAACGAACAACTCCCTCAACGGTCATTGTTCGTTGATTAAATGCTTACTTCATTATAGACGAAACCTATTCCACAAGTCAACTTGTGATACGATTTCTAAAACTTTCTATAGCAGCTTTATAAACAATTGGGTACGCTGACGTTTCTCTTGGATAGTAGAGTCTGTCTTGGAAAGCCAGTTGCTCGTCCGTCAATTGTTGCCCTACTGCCAACGCTAACACGTCTGCGAAGTTCAAAATATTGCGTTCCGAACGGAATTGACCACCCAATAAACGTCCACTTTCGCGTTCAACGACTAATTTGAGGTAAACGGGCTCGTCGTCTGTCAACGTATACGGACTTTCGACGTGAACGGTGTGCACTTGATGTTGCGCTGCCGCTTCTTGTTCCGTCATGCCGACGCTCACGACATATTGGCTAAATACGCGCGACCCAATGACGCGTAACGACGTTGGGCGTTGCACACGTTTTTGGGAAAGGTTATAGGCTGCAACTTGCCCTGACCGAATCGCATTATTGACGAGCGCGATAAAACGCGTTTCGTCCGTCAACCCATACGGCACTTGCACCAAATCGCCAATCGCAAACACATCTGCCACACTCGTTTCCAAATAATCATCTACCAAAATCGTCCCATCTGCATTCAACGCGACTTGCGATGTCACCAATCCCGTATTCGGCAACAAGTTCACCCCGAGAATAATGGCATCCGGATAAATCGTTGACTGCGTCGTCGTAACGCAAAGCGGATCTGTCTCAATCGCAGTCACATTTTCGCCCAAATATAATTCAACGCCTGTTAATTCAATGGCTTCTTGAATAGATGCTACAAACTCCGGATCAAAATAACGCGCCGCCAACGTGCTATTGGCTTCAATCAAAGTAACTTGCTTATTGGCGTTGACAAGCGCCTCGCACGCTTCCATCCCGATTTGACCACCGCCAATGACCGCAATATGTTGCGCCGCTTCGATGACACGTTCAGCCGTTTGTGCGTGCGCAAATTGCTTCGTTGACACAATTCGTTCATCACTTAGTCCATCCACTAATTTAGAAGATTGTCTTGAGCCCATCGCCAATACTAACTTGTCGTATTCCCACGTTTCGACGCCTGTTGGGAGCGCTACTTCAACGGTTTTGTTGGCGGTATCGACACTCAACACTTCCGTATTCAAGTGCAACTGCACACCCGCTGTGCGAATGTCACGCTCACTTAAAAAATACGCCTCCGATAACGTTTTGATTTCTTCATTCAACTTCAAATTCAAACCACTCGGAATAAAACCCGCACTCGCTTGCTTATCCACCACTCGAATTTGCGCATCAGGATACAACTTCACTGCTTCAATCGCACAACTAATTCCTGCGAACGAGCCACCTACAATGATAATCTTCATCTCCACGCCTCCTTAACGAAACTTTACATTCTTATTATACAAATCCTGTCTAGGATATACAAACTATTTTTTGTAAAAAAAGTCGCTTAAATTGTTGCAACTAGCGAAAAAGTGTTATAATGTGTGGGATGTGTATGGGAGGGATTTTATGCAAGAGAGACGTTTATTGATTACTTTGTTCGGTGCGACAGGCGATTTGGCTGCACGTAAGTTGTATCCAGCGATTTATCGCTTATATTTGAACGGACATTTGTCTGAGCACTTTGCGTTAATTGGAACGGCGCGGCGCGAATGGAGTCATGACTATTTTCGTGAAGTGGTGCACAACAGTATTCAGGCGTTAGCGCCGTCTGCGGAGCACGCGGAGCAGTTTGCGAGTCATTTTTATTATCAGCCGCATGACGTCACCGATGAGGAGCATTACATTAAGTTAAAAACGTTGGCAGACGAATTAGACGCGCAATATGATTTAGCTGGCAATCGTTTGTTTTACTTGTCGACGTCACCGAGCTTTTTCCCGATTATTGCCGAGCATCTCAAAAGCGAGCAATTATTAAGCGAGACGGGATTCAATCGTTTGATTATCGAGAAACCTTTTGGGCACGATTTGCAAACGGCAACGGAGTTGCAAGCCACGTTGACGCGCACGTTTGACGAGTCGCAAATTTATCGCATTGACCATTACTTAGGCAAAGAAATTGTGCAAGCCATTCATCATGTCCGCTTCCACAATCGTTTGTTCGCCCAAAATTGGAACGCTAACCATATTGACCATGTGCAAATTACGTTAGCCGAAACGGTTGGCGTGGAAGAACGCGGCGAATATTACGAAACGAGCGGTGTCACGCGCGACATGATTCAAAATCATACGTTGCAATTATTGGCGCTTATCGCCATGCACCCTACTGAATTCACAGCCGAAGCGATTCAACAAGCCAAAATTGATGTCTTAAATCATATTCATTTGGACGAGACAACAGAATCGATTGTCCGTGCACAATACGCGCAAACGGACACGCAACTTGGCTATTTGCAAGAAGATAAAGTCAATCCGAATTCAACGACCGAAACTTATTTTGCGGCGAACGTACAACTAGACTTGCCTGAATGGCAAAACGTTCCTTTCTACATTCGCTCAGGCAAGCGGTTATCCGATAAGTCAACTGTTATTGATGTGCAATTCAAAGGTGTTGACGCGCAAACAACTGGCGAGCGGTTACGTTTTGAAATCGCACCAAACTTGCGTTACGAATATTGGCTCAACGCCAAAACACTCGGTTACAGTCAAGATACCGAGCGCATTGCGCTGACGCACACTTATTCCGCCGATGATTTATCCAATAGCCCTGACGATTATGAGCGCTTGATTGGCGAATGTATCGACGGCGACAAACAACACTTTGCGCATTGGGAAGAAGTCGCAGCCTCTTGGCGCTATATCGACCACGTGCAATCCCTCTGGCAAAAAGAAACCACACCGAAGTTAGCTACTTACCCTGCCGGCTCACACGGCCCACAAGAAGCTGATGAATTATTAGCCCGCAACGGACACCAATGGGAGTGTTTATAAAAAAGCAGACTTTGATAGTCTGCTTTTTTAGTTAATGTGCCTTACGTTTCGCTAACATGTCCGCGTAGTATTTACGGCTGTTGTTCAAGACGTCAAGAAAATCAATGTATAATTTCGTGCCTTTGAGTTGTGCCATTAACTCAACATATGTTGCGAGTTGCTTGTACGGCGTCAAGACGGCTTTGCGCAAACCTTTAACGTCGTAAGTCGTTTTCGTGAGAGATTCTTGCGAGCGTGAGGCAAAAAGTTGCTCGAATGCTGTATTGCTTTCGCTCAAATTATCCACAAACTTCTTGATAGACAAAGTGCGAACGTGCTCGTTATAAGGCGCTTGCCCCAATTTCTCCAACAAGTTGACAATTAACGCCGTTTCGGCTTCGTAGTTGCTCGACTTGGCTTCTTTGTATTGGGCAAATAACAACTTGAGTGCGGTGTAAGCAGACTTCTCGTTGTCACGCTTGGTGACGCGGTACGGTTTGACGCTGTCGTAGAGGGCTTGCAAGTCAGCATCACGCATAGCATCTGCTTGCGAAATCGCCGTCGACTTCTCGCTCGCGCGCACTTGTTCGAGTGATTTTTGCAGCGGCACGAGGTCGGTACGAATTTTGGCGAGGAGAGGTTTGATATGTTCCTCGTTGTTGTAAGGCAACTCCGCTTTCGTCAAGTCATCCAAAAACCGTGTGAGAAATTGGACGAGTTCGGCGTGGCGCAAATGCGGAATATGTAAGTTCGTGAGTTTAGTCATGTGAGTTTCCTTTCGTGATGGGTGTCGCATGTTGCGACAGCAGTAATGTTTGCGGTAAAGATTCGTCGCACTTTGCGATCAGTTGCAGGCAATTCGATTCATCTTATCGCGTTGTGCGATGGCAAGAATCACGAGGCGCTCGCCCCGTCGCAAGTTGCGACGGGCACTTTATATTCTATTGAGATTATCGCAACTTGCGAAAGATTGCTTGATGTTGTAGGCATGTCATCGCAATGTTGGAGTGAGAATTGTTATTTTATGAGCGTGTTATAGCGTAGGCTATCCTATCTAATATAAAACAACTCGACACCCGAAGGGTTATCGAGCTGTCACAGCAAAGGAAAATGATATATTAGTTATTTTGTTTCTTACGTGTTGCGATAAGTCCAACGCTTGCTAGAATTGTTAAAGCGGCTGCGCTAAATAAAGTTTGCTCCCCCGTGTTTGGTAATTGCTGAGCGGTTGGTTTTGTTGCATTTTGTTGCTTTGTAGCGACAATGTTCGTATCTGTTGTGGTGTTATCCGTATTCACTGCACCTGAATTATTATATTCTTCAAGCAACTTCTTACCTCTAGTGATATAGTTTAGCTGATCATCCGATAAATCTTCGCCTGCATTCAAAAATTCAAGGTTGTGACCTAATTTAATGCGAATATTATTTATTTCGCCAAATTTAGGATGACTTTCATCTACTTTTTTCAAAGCTTCACTAAGAGCTGTGATTTCATTGATGAGCGTTTGTTGTTCTGGTGTTACGGTTGGCTTACTTGTTGAATTGTTGTATTCTTCAAGCAGCTTCTTACCTCTAGTGATATAGTTCAGCTGATCATCCGATAAATCTTCACCTGCATTCAAAAATTCAAGGTTGTGACCTAATTTAATGCGAATATTATTTATTTCGCCAAATTTAGGATGACTTTCATCTACTTTTTTCAAAGCTTCACTAAGAGCTGTGATTTCATTGATGAGCGTTTGTTGTTCTGGTGTTACGGTTGGCTTACTTGTTGAATTGTTGTATTCTTCAAGCAGCTTCTTACCTCTAGTGATATAGTTCAGCTGATCATCCGATAAATCTTCACCTGCATTCAAAAATTCAAGGTTGTGGCCTAATTTAATGCGAATATTATTTATTTCGCCAAATTTAGGATCACTTTCATCTACTTTTTTCAAAGCTTCACTAAGAGCTGTGATTTCATCGATGAGCGCTTGTTGTTCTGGTGTTACGGTTGGCGGAGTAGTATCCGTTGTTCCGCCGTTGTCTGGATTTGTAGTGCCAGTGTCGTCGGTTGGCGGAGTAGTATCCGTTGTTCCACCGTTGTCTGGGTCTGTAGTACCAGTATCGTCGGTTGCTGTTGCATCCATTCCATAGACTGTATTAGGTGATGTAAATACAACCGCAGAGCTACCTCCTACAACTGCTAGAGATACTAGACCTAGTTTTAGAAGTCTTTTTACGTTGTGCGTATTTTGATGTTGCAAACGATTTTTTAAATATTTATTCATTATTGCCTCCTTTATTTTCATTTTCCCTTTGCTGATAGGAAGTTTTATCTTCCTCATGTTATTGTAACACAACAACCTTTAACTTGTTTTTTTTTTTTTTGACAAATTTGTTACAAATCTGTAACATAAGGCATTTATAATATGTGATGTGTCCTCCGACACGAAGAATCCCCGCCAATACGGATTGGCGGGGATGTTATGTTTATTAGATTGAGCAGCTTTCACATTCGTTACTGCCGACTTCGTCGTTGTTCTCGGTGAAGGTGCGGACGTAATAGATGGACTTGACGCCTTTTTTCCACGCGTAATGGCGTAGAATATTTAAGTCGCGAGTCGTCATCTTGTTGGTGCGGCCTTCTTTCCATTCGTACATGCCTTCAGGAAGTTCGGAGCGCATGAAGAGTGTGAGGCTCATGCCTTGGTCGATATGACGTTGTGCGGCTGCGTAGACGTCGATGACTTTGCGCATATCGATGTCGTACGCGGATTTGTAATATTGAATGGTGTCGTTGGAGAGCATTGGCGCAGGATAGTAAGTCTTACCTGTCTTTTTCTCTTGACGCTCTTCAATTAGGCGTGTAATGGGGTGTAAACTTGCGGAGGTTTCGTTGACGTAGCTAATGGAGCCAGTCGGAGCGATTGCCAAGCGGTTTTGGTGGTATAAACCATGTGCTTGGACGCTTGCTTTCAAGTTTTCCCAATCAGTTGCGGTTGGGAGTGCCACATTGCGCATGATATGGGCAACTTTTTCGTCTTGGATAACGAATGGGTTGTTGATGTATGCGTCGAAGTATTCGCCAGTTGCGTACTTAGAGTTCTCGAAGTTGTCGAACACAACGCCGCGTTCTTTGGCGATGTTGTTACTTGCCACGAGTGAATAGTAATTCAATGCGTAGAAGTAAGCTTCGGTCAATTCGATCGATTCTGGCGATCCGTAGTGCATTTGGTTAATCGCAAACAAAGTATGTAAGCCCATGCCGCCAAGTCCAATCGTATGTGCCAAATCGTTACCGTGTTTGACTGTCGGGACGGCTTCAATGCTAGAATTATCCGTCACATATGTCAAGGCGCGAACGGCTACTTCAACCGATTGTGCAAAGTTTGGCGATTCAATCATGTTCGGAATGTTGGTTGAACCTAAGTTACAGCTAATGTCTGTGCCGAGAATTTCGAATTCTTGGCGATTGTTAATGTGTGATGGACGTTGTACTTGAAGAATTTCTGAACATAGGTTACTCATTGTAATCGTGCCGTCGACTGGATTCATGCGGTTGGCTGTGTCGATGTTGACTACGTATGGGTAGCCACTTTCTTGTTGGAGTTTGCTAATTTCATTTTCCAAGTCGCGCGCAAAAATTTTGGACTTGCGAATTTCTTGGTTATTGACTAAGTTATCGTATTCTTTAGTAATGTCGACATACGAGAACGGCACGCCGTAAATGCGTTCTACATCGTACGGGCTGAACAAGTACATCGGCTCGTCTTTAGCTGCCAATTCGTAAAATTTATCTGGTACGACAACACCGAGTGAAAGTGTCTTAACACGGATTTTTTCGTCGGCATTTTCTTTCTTCGTTGATAAGAACGACACAATATCTGGATGGAAAACGTTCAAGTAGACCGCGCCTGCGCCGTTACGTTGGCCAAGTTGGTTAGAGTAGCTGAAGCTGTCTTCTAACAATTTCATCACTGGGACAACACCACTTGAGGCATTTTCGATTTTTTTGATAGGGTCGCCAGCAGCACGCAAATTAGATAAGCTTACGCCGACGCCGCCACCAATGCGTGATAGTTGCAACGCGGAGTTAATCACGCGACCGATACTGTTCATGTCGTCAGCCACTTGCAGTAAGAAACATGACACCAATTCGCCACGACGCTTACGTCCCGCATTCAAAAAAGTTGGCGTGGCTGGCTGATAGCGTTGGCTAATCATTTCGTCACGTAATTGCGTTGCTAGCGTTGCATCGCCGTCCGCCAAAAAGAGCGCGCAAAACACGATACGGTCTTCGTAGCGTTCCAAGTAACGCTGCCCGTCATTCGTTTTGAGGGCGTATTGGGTGTAAAACTTATACGCAGACATGAATGATTTGAAGCGGAATTTCATTTTGTAGGTGCTTGAAATCAATTCTTTGACGAATTCGCGGTCGTATTTTTCGAGGAATTCGCGTTCCAAAAAGTCGTTGTTAATTAAGTAGTCAATTTTTTCGTCCAACGTGTAGAAAAATACGGTGTTGGGATTGACATGCTCCAAAAAGTATGCGCGAACAGCTTCGCGATCTTTGTGCAATGGGATTTTGCCGTCAACAGGACGATTCAATTCGTTGTTGAGTTTGAAATAGGATACTTCTGTTTGACGTTTGGCTAAGACGGGTTTATCCAAGTTTATTCACCTGCTCCTTTAATATATTGACATCATTTTGAGAACCTTGAAATTCAAAGAGATGAAGCAATGGGACGTTGTAATCGCGACTTAAATCTTTGGCGGTAAAGCCGAACAGCGTGTTGAAGTTGCGATTGCCGCCACCGACGACGCCTTTGAGATAGGCGAGATTGTTGCCTGTTTCAATGAAATCATTGGCTAAAAAAGTGACTTCTTTTTCGTAAGTGGGGACGACTAAAATATACGGCTCGTTTACTTCTGTGAAGGCATTCTCCATGCTTAATTCAAAAGTCGGCCAGTCTAATTTGCGGACGAATTTGCGTGTTTGTCCGGTAAGTGATAAGTAAACGACGAGCATATGGTATGTCCCCTTTCTGACGTTATGGTCTATGATTCAAGATTCTCAACACGTTTATTATCATACCATGAACGCAACGAATCTCAAAGCAAAATGTGCGATTATTTTATTCAAAAACGCTACATTTAGAAATTTTGTATGAGGAATAACACTAGATATTGTGTTAGTACAATTCGTAAACCGCATCAAACAAGTCGGATTCGGCGTCGATTTTGGCTTTGTTACCGATGACGGCGATTGCTTGTGTCGTTAGACTTGCGGTGTAGATTTTTTCTAAGGCGAGTAAGTCCGCTTGCGTTGTGGCTAATACTTCTTGTTTGAATTGGACGCGTTCTTCATGTGTGACGCCTGTTTGTGCCATTTCAAAAGCGCGGAAGCCTTTGTCTGCTGCGGACATTGGTTGCTCAAGTCTGCTAATAGCGCCAATCATGTATTTGGTTAAATCTTCTTCGCTGAGTGCTAATTGTTGAATGTAGTGCGGAAGTTGTTGGTAAGTTGATAGCGTTTCGCGAATGTTCGGATCGCGATATGACGCAAACGAAAATGCGCCACTTCGTTGATGATTAAACATTGCACCGTACGCGCCACCTTTGACGCGAATGGTATTCCACAAGTAATCTAAGCGCACGACAGATGCGAGTACGTGATAGGCGCCCGTATAAGACTCGCTATTTTTTGTGTCGCTTGCCAAGCCGACGTAGTTGACGTCTTGCGAGGTGATGAATGCTTCGCGTTGCAAAGCGCCTGCTTCGTGGTGGATTTTTTTGCCGAGAGGTTGTGCTGGAAGTTCCGTAAAAAGTGATTGGAGACGTTCATTGACGGTCGCCACACGCGTTGCTTCGCCAATATATAAGGCATTGAAGCGCGCCTTATTCAATAGACGTTGCAAAATAGCCTGTAATTGTTGCCCAATCGAGCCTTCTTTTGCCTGCAATTGACGGCGAACTTCTTTGATGAAGTTGAATTGATCCATGCCACCAACCCACTCATTCACTTTATAAAATGGTCGCAACTGACTCAACGCGCGATTAGACGCCAATGCGTGTGCGCCTTGCTGAACACGACGCTCAAAATTCGCCACACTACGCTGCGCAATTGTCAACAATTCCTCATTATCTTCAAATTGCGTCTCGGTTATCACTTCGTGCATCAAATCAACTAACGCGTCAAATCCTTGTTCCAACGCCTTGCCGTGCAATACAAAATACGGACTAATGTCGCCAGATTGATGTTCAAATAGTGAGACCGTCGCTTGCAAGCCGCCTGTGTGCAAGTCAATTAACGTTTGCAATTCTGCAGCGGTATGGTGCGCAGTCGGCATTTTGGTTAAAGTTTGGCTCAAGTATGTCAGTAACGCCAGCTCTTCTGGCGCAAAATCTTGCACGTCAATATAGAGATTCACATAATCAATGCCCGATGTGAATTGCGGGCTGTAATAAAACGTTGTCCCCTCAAAAAACGGTACTTGCTCTAATACTAGCGGCTCGACTTCCGCATTTAAGTCAGATTTTTTCAATTTTGGAATGGCTGCGAGCGATTCTGGTGTGTCAGGCGTTTCTTGGCGTTCGATGAGCGATTGCGTTGTTTCAACTAATGCATCAATTTCTTCTTGCGATAGCGACGCTTTATAGGCTTGCAATTCTTCGTGGAGTGCCGCTTCGATGGCGTCATTTTTGCCAGGTTGTGCTTGCAACACAAGCGACACGCGGTTCGGGTTGTCCAATAATTTTTCTTGGATTAAACATTCGAAGTACCCTTCTTTCGCCAAAATCGTTAGCTGGTCAAATAGCGCCGTAAATTCTAGCCCTTTAAATGGCGACTCTTGGTACAATCCCGTCCCCAAAATACTGTACGCATACAAGACGCCGCGCGGATTGCTCTCCGAAATCAATAACTCTCGCAACTCAAAAATCGCCTTGTTGAGCGCTGCTTCAATTAAGACTGCGTCTAAACCATCTTGCACCAATTGTTGTAATGTTTCGGTGACAACTTCTTGGAATTTGTCTGCGTTTGTAGCAGATGCGTATTTAGCGGTAATCGCCAACGAAACTGGATAGCCGATTGACGTGACGTAACTGCTAATGTCTCCCCCAATTTTTGCTTGGAGTAAGGCTTTTTTGAGGGGGGCTTGGTTGTTCCCTAACAAAATATCTTCCAAGACACGCAATGCGGTCACTTCTAAAACATCCGTCGAATTCGCAACATGCCACGCCAACATTAAGTAATCTTTTTGCGTTGCGTCATCGCCTGCTGCTAGCGAGTAAGTTTCAACAATATCGTGCGGTTCGACTGTGATTTGTGTTAAGTCAACCGTTTCTTCTTGGCGCTCATACGTTGAAAAATAAGCTTCCAACATTTCAAACGCACTGTCGTCTTCCATATCGCCATACAAAATGGTCAACGAATTACTTGGATGATAGTAACGCGTATGGAACGCCTCAAATTCTGTTTGCGTCAGCGTCGGAATACTTGCCACATCCCCGCCTGAATTGTGCGTGTAACACGTGTTTGGATACAACGCCGTATGAAGCAAGCGATACAATTGTGTATCTGGCGACGCGTTCGCGCCTTTCATCTCGTTGTAGACGACCCCTTTGTAAATTAAGTCGGCATCCGAACTTTCCAAATGATAGTGCCAGCCTTCTTGTTGCAAAATTTGTCCATCTCGATAAATATTCGGTCTAAATACCGCATCCAAATACACTTCCATTAAGTTAAGAAAATCTTTTTGGTTGGTAGAGGCGACGGGATAAATCGTGGAGTCCGAACCTGTCATCGCATTCAAAAAAGTTTGCAAGGAGCCTTTTAATAATTCCACGAACGGCTCTTTTGACGGGAATTTTTGCGAGCCATTCAAAACGGAATGCTCTAAAATATGCGCAATGCCGTTGTCGTTGTAAGGCGGCGTGCGAAACCCAATCATGAATGCTTTGTTCGCATCTTGATTGGCCAAACGCACCACTTGTGCGCCGGTTGCTTCGTGTTCATATAGGCGACCGATTGACTGAATATCTGTCAATTCGCGTGTTTCAATTAATTTAAAACTCATTTGATTTGCTCCTTTAATATTTTTTTCCAATTAAAATGCTCATATCTAAGCTAATGGTTGTCGATAATTGTTCGAGTACTGCTTGCTGTTGATGTTCGCTCAACTGCCAAGTGAGCGGGGTCATTTTCATGAGGTGATCGAGTTGTTGCCTTGTAAGTTCCACTTGATTAAACACTGAAATTTCATCAACTAAGCAGAAATTTTTTTGGAAGACGTGACGAATTTGTTCGTTAGAATACGCGCTATTTTCCAAAAGGGCAACTTGGCGTAATTCACGCAAGTAGTTTTCGTTCGGGATGACTTTGATGATGATGCCGTCGTCTTTCAACACGCGCCGAAATGCGTCGTAATTCGCTGGCGACAACAGTGACAAGATGACGTCCACTTGGGAATCGGCAATTGGCAAATGCGCCAAATCAGCGACGATTGCCAACAAATCGCCGTTATAATCCGTTGCTTGCTGAATGCCTGCCTTGGATAAAT
Source organism: Aerococcaceae bacterium (assembly GCA_030525795.1). Classification (GTDB taxonomy): domain Bacteria; phylum Bacillota; class Bacilli; order Lactobacillales; family Aerococcaceae; genus Abiotrophia. The sequence continues at coordinate 16,670 of JAUNEB010000002.1, forward strand.
CGAGCGCCACGCAAGTCGGTTTTTGTAATGTTTGGCTGACGCGATGCAAGTGACTCGCCTCGCCGCAACCGGCGTCGACAATGGTTAGCGAACGATTGACAACTTTTTCGTGTTGCTCCAACAATTGCTGCAACGTTTGATGCAAGGCGCGGTATAGCGGACTTTCCAAAATAATCGCGCGTCTCGCTTGGAATAACGCGGTGTCGTATTTTGTGTCGACTGCTTTTTTGGCTAAGAAAAAAGCGCCTTGTTTATTCATGTCGAATTGGTGTCCGTTTTGGCAATGCAAACCATTTTGGAAAGTGAGCGATTCTTGACAATGCGGACATTGCATAAGAAAAGAAGCATGGCGATTAAACCACGCAACTGTTCGCGCTTTTTTGCTCAGCGCGGCAGGTGTTTCTCGCATCATACTTCCTCCTTTTAATTATTCAATCCCACGTTCGCGACGGATGACATCCGCAATCGTATCGACATAGCGTGCCACGCGTTCGTCGGTAGAAGCTTCTGCCATAACGCGCAATAACGGTTCCGTTCCACTTGGCCGTACCAAAATGCGTCCGTCGCCATTCATTTCAGCTTCGACTTGTTCGATGACCGCTTTGACTGCAGGTTCTTCCATTACGGTATGCTTATCGCGTACGCGAATGTTAACTAATTTTTGTGGGAAAATGGTCACTTCACTCGCTAATTCAGAAAGCGATTTACCTGTTTCTTTCATAACGGATAATAATTGTACTGCGGACAACAAGCCGTCACCCGTCGTATTCAAATTCAAAAACACAATATGTCCAGATTGTTCGCCACCAAGCGTGTAGCCACCGCGGCGCATTTCTTCAACGACGTAACGGTCGCCAACAGCGGTTTTGAGCGCCACCATTCCGTTTGCTTCCACGGCTTTATGGAAGCCGATATTGCTCATGACCGTTGAAACAATCGTGTCTTTTTCCAAACGGCCTTTTGATTTCAAATGTTTTCCACAAATAAACATAATTTTGTCGCCGTCGACAATGTCGCCATTTTCGTCGACTGCAATGAGGCGGTCGCCGTCACCGTCGAACGCTAATCCAACCATTGCTCCTTTTTCCTTGACGAACGCTTGCAAAGCTTCTGGATGCGTTGAGCCGACATGGTCATTAATATTGAGCCCGTTCGGACGATCGCCCATCGTGTAAAAATCCGTCTCCAAATCCGCAAACAATTGATGAATTAGTGGAGCGGTTGCGCCGTGTGCCGCATCTAAGCAGACACTAATGCCTGACAAATCCCCTGGAATGGTTGTTTGCAAATAGTGCAAATACTTGCTGACGCCTTCATGAAATTCATCAACCGTTCCTAATCCATCAGCACTTGGACGTGGTAAGGTGTCTTCTGGCGCATCTAATAATGCTTCGATTTCCAATTCTTGGTCATCGGACAACTTGAAGCCATCTGACCCAAAAAACTTAATACCGTTGTCTTGAGCTGGATTGTGAGACGCGCTAATCATGACGCCTGCCGCCGCATTTTGGGTGCGGGTTAAATAGGCAACTGCTGGCGTTGACACAACGCCTAATTGCATTACTTCAATACCCACAGACAACAAGCCTGCTACTAAAGCACTTTCCAATAGTTGTCCAGAAATACGCGTGTCACGTCCTACTAAAACGCGTGGGTGCGCTTCTTCTGAAGCGTGTTGCATTAACACATACCCTCCGCAACGTCCTAACTTAAATGCTAATTCTGGTGTCAATTCGACGTTCGCAACGCCGCGCACACCATCTGTTTCAAAATATTTTCCCATGTGATTGATATTCTCCTAATCTAAAATTATTCGCTTGATTGTTCGGTTTCTGATGTGGATTCTGCACTTTCGAGTGAAGTACTAAGTTCAGACACGACACTTTCGAGTAGTGACTCACTTTCAGATGTTTCACTTTCTAATGATGAAGAACTCTCGGAATCGGGCGCTTCAAGCGTGACTTGAATGTCTACTTCGCGCACATTGATTTGCTCCGCACCTTCTGGAAATACGACGTATCCTTTTACAATGCCGCTTTCCGTGAGGGTTGATACGTCTACTTCAACCATGACTTGCTCGATTTTGTTCAATATTTCGGAAGATGATTGAATGATGACGCTACTTGCGTTCGTAAATTGATATGCGTATTGATACATTTCTTGTTCGCCAATCGGCACAATTTTGAGAGGTACTTCTTTTTCGTGCGCACTAATATTGACGACTGTTTCAATGCTGGTGTTACTTGCGTTAATATCGAGTAGTTTGCCTGATTCATCAACGATTTGCAGGCGATATTTTTCGGTAAAGCTGCGTGAACGCGGTTGGTTTGTCGTAATGCGTACGTAAACTCTAGCGACTTTCGCAATCGTTTCTTCTGTTCCTGTCAAGGTTACTTCCTCAGGCTGAATGCTGATGCTACTTACATAATGATTGTCAGCAATTGCATCAGCAGCCAATTCGTATTCAATCGGTAACGTAATGGTCTGTTTGCGTGCAATGTTGACGCTAATTTGCGACGGATTCGTTTGATACGTGACCTTTTCGGGCAAGCCTTGCACGAGGACTTTCAATGAAGTACGTCCTGTTTGCCTTTCTTGAAAATCTTCTGTCACCACTTGAAAATTTTCGGGTGTCAATTGTTGAATGATATTTTTGGGGCCTTTTAGCGTGACGTTGACAGTCTCAGGCACGTTTGTAATAAAGACATCGGCATCGTGTTTGCCTAATGCAAGTGGCACGTTCGCGATTGTTTCCGTAGAATCAACGCTCGTCGATTGCTGCGACTGCACAGGCGTTCGATAACCTGAGCGTACACCACTAAACAAAAATAGCGCAAACAACAAAGAAATGCCTCGTACAATCCAAATATTGTCCATTAAACGATGTTTATTCATGAACGACCACCTCGCTGTTTGAAACTCGATAATAATAAGTTGCGTGCATTTTGCAACATATCGCGTTCGTTTGTTTTTTCGCTTTCGGGTAACAAGTACTGCGTCAATAATTCGTGTAATTCTTCTGGCGTTAAGTTACGGTGCAAGTGGTCTTTTTTGACGAGGCTAATGCTGCCCGTTTCTTCCGATACGACTAGCGTCAGAGCATCTGTTATTTCGCCAAGCCCGATCGCCGCACGATGTCGTGTTCCCAATTCTTTAGAAATGTTCGGATTGTCAGATAACGGCAAGTACCCCGCGGCGACGGCAAGTCGATAATTTGAAATGATGACTGCACCGTCATGCAACGGCGTATTCGGAATAAAAATATTCACAATCAATTGGTGGCTAATTTCTGAATCGATTGGAATGCCTGTCGCCATATATTCTTCTAGACTATCTTCACCTTCAATTGATAAGAGCGCTCCAATTTTTCTTTTGGACATGTAAAGGACGCTTTTTTCGAGATCGTCAATCATTTTTTCACTTGGATGTTGGCCAGATTTTTTGCCTAACATTAATCCGCGACCTAATACTTCCAGTGCTTTACGCAACTCCGGCTGAAACAAAACAACCGTTGCGACCACTCCCCACGAAATAACTTGACCTAATATCCAGTCAACCGTGTGCAGCTCCATCGTCGCACTCATAAATTTAATAAATAAAATAACGGCTACGCCTTTAATCAAGTTCATCGCTCGTGTGCCTCGTGCAAACAATAGCAAACGATAAATTACATACCATACGATGAGAATATCTAACACTCGAATTAACGGCTTATCTGCCCAAAACGATGCTAACCAATCCAAACCGAATTCCTCCTTTTCTATCGTCTTGTCATACCTTTTTATTTTACCATATTTTTTAACTGAACAAAAATGTTAATGCAAAAAAGAGCGCAATTCGCGCTCTTAAAGTTGTACGTCTTTGATTAAGATATTTTTCCAACAGCCACATAGCTGCGAGTACCTGAATAGTTGATGTATGTCAACCATTGGTAACCATCTGACACTAACTTGCCATCATAGCGGACAGTTTCGCCTGCGTAATAATAATCACGTACTGGTGCTGCTTGTGTTGGCGTTACTTTTACTACAGATTGAGCAGTAAAACGATACGTTCCACTTACTTGTGTGATTTTTGGTGTAGTCGGTGTAACGGGTGTTGTTGGAGTCGTTGGTTGCGCTGGGGTTGAAACAGGAGTCGCAGGTTTAGCAACAACTGGCGTCGCTGGTGCTACTGGTGTTGCTGGGGTCGCTACTGGTTTCGGTAACTGACTAATTGCCACATAACTGCGATTTCCTGCGTAGTTAATGTATGTCAACCATTGGTACCCGTCTGATTCTAACTTGCCATCGTAACGAACACTTTCGCCTGCGTAGTAGTAATCACGCGTTGGCGCTGCTTGCGTTGGCGTTGATTTTACAGGTGATTTCGCTGTGAAGTGATAGGTGCCACTTGCTTGTGTGATTTTTGGGGTGGTCGTTGGCGTTGGGGCAGTTGGAGTCGTCGGTTTTGCTGGAGTTGAAACAGGAGTTGCAGGCTTAGCAACAACTGGCGTCGCTGGTGCTACTGGTGTTGCTGGGGTCGCTACTGGTTTCGGCAACTGACTAATTGCAACATAGCTGCGATTTCCTGCATAGTTAATGTATGTCAACCATTGATAACCGTCTGATTCTAACTTGCCATCGTAACGAACACTTTCGCCTGCATGGTAATAGTCACGCGTTGGTGCTGCTTGCGTTGGCGTTGATTTTACAGGAGATTTCGCTGTAAAACGATACACACCGTTAGTTGGGGTAGCAGTCGTTGTCGGCGCAGAAACGGGTTGTGCTGGTGTTGAAACAGGTGTCAGAGCCGGTGTTGATACTGATGTTGCTGGCAACCCAAAGTAAGCATTCACACCATTTACTAAACCGTTAATTAATTTTGCTTGGTAGCTTGGTGTAATCAGTTTTTGGTGTTCAGCGTAGTTATCCATGAATCCTAATTCGACCAAAACAGCAGGCACATCTACATTACGCGTTACGTGTAAATTTTGCGCGCGGATGCCTTGGTTATTCGCACCTGTTGCTTTAACTAAAGCGTTTTGGACAGTGCTTGCTAATTTTTTACCTTCAATCATTCTAGATTCTGGGTGATGTGCGATGGTCATAAAGCCTGGCTCATCGATGCTGCGATCATGATACAAGGTTAAAATTCCATGCGCGCTGCCGCCGTAGCTTTCTGGCATCGCGTTATGGTGCACACTCACATAAATATCAGGCATCAAGCTATTTGGCTCGATATGGCGCTGTCTCAATGGAATTTCTTTGTCATTGACGCGGCTTTCGTAAACAATGTAGCCTAAATCTCTCAATTGATTTGAAAGAGGAAGCGTAATTTTTAAGTTCAAGTCTTTTTCGGCAACTCCAAACTTAAAGGCGCCTGTTTCTGATCCGCCGTGTCCGCTATCGATATAGACGACTCGCTTGCCTCTTGGAACGTCAACTGTTGAGCCTGATTGCACATAGCCAACAACAGTGCCATTTTTAGATAGTTCGAGCAATTTCATGCCGTCTTTTTCAAGGCGGCGACTAACTGAAAAGCGTTGTCCGAACAATTCTTTAGCTGTTGTAACGCGCGCTTTTGATAAGTCTGCGCCGTAGTATAACACTTGGTTGACGCCGTTAATTTTGACGTCGGAAGCGGTTTGCTCAACAATTTCGCCTGTTGCGTTTGCACGATACCATGCATCATTACCTTTTGAATATACCCAGCTATCGCGAATCATGCGGCCACTTTCGTCAAAATAATAGCGTTTATTCGCATTCGTTTCATCTGTATGTAAATAGTCTAGCTTTTTCTCGCCGTTATGGTAAAGATAAGACTGTTGATTTTCGACAACGATACCGTTGACTGGCGATAAGCTCACATTCGGTTGCACTGAAGGGGCTGGAGTCGACGCGATTGTAGCACGCTCGACAGGTGGTTGTACAGGTTCAGCCGTTAGGTCTGTAGCAGTCGATTCGGTTGGTTGCACTGATGCCGCTACTGCAGCCGTTGATTCAGCAGGTTGCGTTGTAGTCGATGCGGGAGTAGTTGTTTCCGCAGGTTGCGCTACTGTCTCCGCAACAGCAGGAACTGCTTCGGCTGGTTGTACAGGAGTTGATGCCGGTTCAGTTGTAGTGTCGGCTACATTTTCGCTAGTAGGCGTTGCTTCCGCTGTATTCACGGATTCTGATGTTGTTTCTGATTCAGTTGCTTCTTGCGCAGTAGCCACTTCTCCAAAAGGCATCACTAGCAATCCTAATGTTGCTACGACGCTTGCTGTTACCCATTGACCTTTGCGCTTGTATAGACGTTTACGTTCCATTTCTATTCCCTTTCCATAAAAAATATTCTTGTTCTATTATACCATTTTATCCGAATGAACTCAATCTTCTGCATAAAATGACATACCTTTGTAATAAAAAAAGCAAGATAGCGATAAACTATCTTGCTTGTCAATGATTATACCCGATTCACTTGTTCGCGTTCTAAGTTTTGGCGAATTTGTGCTTTCATCACATAACGTGTGACGTCATATTCAATAGATGCAATCATTTCTTGGAAACGTTCGTAACCTTCCGTTTGGTATTCGGTCAACGGGTTTGTTTGCGCATACGCACGCAAGCCAACACCTTGGCGCAAATGATCCATCATGTCAATATGATCGGTCCACTTGCTGTCCACGACTTTCAAAATGATCACTTTTTCGAATTCAGCAACTTGTTCAGGTCCGCTAAGCGACTGAATTTTTTCGTCGTAATTTTCGGATGCGAGGTTGTACAAATGGTTGATGAGTTGTTGTTCGTTTTTGCCTTCTAAATGAGATAAACGCAGTTCTTCAGGATTGACTAAGCAGTTGTGCGCAAAGTCAACGAGAGGTTGCAAGTCCCAGTTTTTCTTGTCTAATTCAGTCACAGCGGCCACTTCGCGCTCAATTGTGCGTTTAATCATGCGCTTGACGTATGGTGTCAAGCTTTCTTGCGCGTTGATGACTTGCTGGCGTTGTCCATAAATGACTTCGCGTTGTTCACGCATGACTTCATCGTACTCCAAAACGTTTTTACGGGTGTCATAGTTGTTTCCTTCAACACGAATTTGCGCGGATTCCACTTGTTTAGATAGGAAACGGCTTTGGATAGCCATGTCCGCCAATTCTTCGTCGGTTGCCCCCATTTTTTGCCATAGAGCTTGAATACGTTCTGAGCCAAAACGACGCATTAAATCATCTTCAAGTGACAAGTAAAATTGTGCAAAACCAGGGTCGCCTTGACGACCTGAACGTCCGCGCAACTGATTGTCGATACGACGTGATTCGTGGCGCTCGGTTCCGATAACGCACAATCCACCTAACTCTTTCACGCCGCTACCAAGTTTAATGTCGGTTCCGCGTCCTGCCATGTTTGTCGCAATGGTCACCGCTCCGCGTTGGCCCGCTTGCATGATGATTTCAGCTTCTTTGAAGTGGTTTTTGGCGTTCAATACTTCGTGAGGAATGCCTGCTCTTGTGAGCAAACCAGATAAATATTCTGACGTTTCAACGGCAACAGTCCCGACCAAAATCGGTTGTCCTTTTTCGTGACGTTCTTTAATTTCTTTGACGACTGCTGCGAATTTTGTTTTCAAATTCGGATACAGTTGGTCTGGCGAATCAATACGTTGTACAGGACGGTTTGTTGGGATAACGACCACGTTCATTCCGTAAATTTCACGGAATTCTTCTTCTTCTGTTTTCCCTGTTCCTGTCATGCCTGATAATTTTTCGTACATACGGAAGTAGTTTTGGAACGTAATTGTCGCGGTTGTTTTCGATTCGTTTTCGATTTCGACGCCTTCTTTGGCTTCAATTGCTTGGTGCAAACCGTCTGAATAACGGCGTCCGTCCATAATACGTCCTGTGAATGGGTCAACGATTTTGACTTTGCCTTCGTCTACTACGTAGTCAATGTCGTGAATCATAATGTAGTTCGCGCGCAATGCTTGGTCAATGTGGTGCACCAAAGCAGTATTGTTCACATCGTACAAGTTTGGCAAACGGAAGACGCGCTCCGCTTTATCGACTCCTTCGTCCGTTAAAGAAATCGACTTGGATGTCAAATCAATGGTGTAATCTTCGTCTTCTTTCAAACCTTTTACAAAATAGTCTGCACGCGTATAAAAAGCGGTTGATTTTTCAGCTTGACCGGAAATAATTAGCGGTGTACGCGCTTCGTCAATTAAGATAGAATCCGTTTCGTCTACGACCGCAAAATAGAGCGGACGTTGTACCATTTGTTCTTTATACACCACCATGTTGTCGCGCAAATAGTCAAAGCCTAATTCGCTGTTAGTAGAGTATGTAATGTCACAATTGTACGCTGCACGTTTTTCGGCTGCATTCATATTGCTCAAGTTTAATCCGACGGTCAATCCTAAGAAACGGTACACTTCACCCATTTCTTTTGAGTCACGTGTTGCCAAATATTCGTTAACGGTCACAACGTGAACGCCTCTTCCTGTCAAAGCGTTTAAGTAAACGGGCATGGTTTCAGTCAATGTTTTTCCTTCACCTGTACGCATTTCGGCAATGTTTCCGCCGTGAATGATGATACCACCTTGGATTTGGACTTTGTACGGGAACAAGCCTAACACACGACGGTCTGCTTCACGCACGACCGCATAGGCTTCAATTAACAAGTCGTCTAATGTCTCGCCTTTTGCCAAGCGTTCCTTGAATTCGACTGTTTTGTATTGCAATTCTGCATCGGTTAAATCTTTGTATCGTGGCTCTAATGCCATAATTTTGTCTGCCATACGACTTGTGCGTTTTAATTCCGCTTTGTCATTTTCAAACAAACCTTTAATAAAATTCGCCATTCTATTGCTCCTCTATTGCTTTTTTTGTTTATATATCGACTAGCTAGGCTATTTTTGATAAAAACATTCATCTTACATTATAGCACTTTTCTTAAGATTTTTGAACAAAAAAATGTTACCTAAATCAAATTTAGGTAACATTGGCTAGTTTAAGATAATGTGTCGGTCTCAATTAAGCCGTAACGACCGTCTTTACGACGATAAACGACGTTAATTTCTTCGGTTTCAGCATCAATGTAAACAAAGAAATCATGACCTAACATGTTCATTTGTAATACCGCTTCTTCACTGCCCATCGGCTTGAGTCCGACGCGTTTTGCACGTACGATTTCTAAATCGGTTTCTTCTGGCTCGTGAACAGGTTCTGACACGGTTGGCGCCAATCCTTCAAAGCCGCTCTCTCTTGATTTACGATGAATTTTGGTTTTGTATTTGCGCACTTGGCGTTCTAATTTATCTACAACTAAATCGATACTTGCGTACAAGTCAGCAGTTGTTTCTTCTGCGCGCAACACGAGAAACGGTAGCGGAATCGTTACTTCGGCTTTAGCTGTTTTATCGTGATACACTTTGACATTGACGTAAGCCGTCGCATCAGGTGCTTCATCAAAAAAGCGCTCTAATTTACCGACTTTTTTCTCTGCGTAATCACGAATCGCTTTCGTAACCTCGATATTTTCTCCGCGAACATTATAGTTGAACATAATAATCCCTCGTTTCTGAATCGTTGTGTAGTACTTTGACTACCTGATTGTATTATAACACACTTTTCATTTTTTTGAAAGCGAAATCATTGTGAATTTTATACGGTTGTGTCGCGCCCTAATGTTACGCTATGAATGCCTGTTTCTTTCATTTGGAATAAAAGTTCTTTAGCTTTAAGTAGCGTGGTACCCGTCGTATAAACATCGTCAAACACCCACCATTCCTTTTCCAAAAAAGGTTCTAGCATTCTTTTTTCTAAAGAAAATGGCTGAACTAAAGCAAGGCGTTCTTGACGATTTTTCTTGGCTTGTTTGTTGCCGTCGCCAATATACGTAAACGGGCAAATGGCCGGAATATTGGCACATTCTAACAAATAATGCGTTGCGTGAAAACCGCGTTCCGCTAAACTTTTGGGAGAACTCGGCAACACTAAACAAACCGCCTCCTTTTTCGCCTTGAAAAATTGCTGAATCGGCATTTTCATCACGGTTGCCAAACGCGTATCGCCTTGATATTTATACGCATACAACCATTCTCTGAGCGCATCATTATAGTCCAATATCGCCGTATGCTGAATAAAATGTTTTGGATATTTTTCTAACCAGCGCTGGCAATCGTAACAATAGTTTTCAGCTGTTTTTTCATGAAAAGGTCGTCCACACCCGATGCAACCTTGAGTTGTTTCGGCATAATTTTTGAAAGTGGCGCGACATTTTGGACAAATACATTCAAATTCCAGCGGTTTGAGTTGCCATAGTTGTTGCCAACTGATGTCACGCGCTAACCGTTCTCCGCAAAGCAAGCAACTAGCATTCATGCAGCAATCCCCTTTCTCTGGCGAGATGATTCATCGTTTGGATTTGTTTTTTCGCTTGTTGCATCGCTCGACTTTTTCCAAAATGCACATACCACAGTGTTCCTGTTGGAAAATTAGGTTTGCGTCCGACGCGCCCGCTCATTTGCACTAGCGCCGACGTTGTATAAGTTGCATCTTCTGTACCTACGATACACACGTGACAATTTTCAAAAGTAACCCCACGCTCCAAAATCATAGTCGTAATCAGACACTCTAATTGCCGATCGCGTAGTTGTTGCACTTTTGCCTTACGGTCGCTATCTTTTGAATGTACGCACGCAATATTCAATTGTGGCAATAATCGATTGATTTGGCACAACAATTGCTCTGCTAATTGAATGTCTGGCATAAAAATTAACTTCGCCCCTTCAATTTGCAAAAAACGACGCAATAATCGAAATACCGTCGCTTGAAATTGATTATTTTTAATCGCATTTTTCCAATTTCCACCCCAAATAAATTGCGGTTCTACGAGCGGATAACCATGAAATCGCGCTGGCAAAATGGTCACGCCAATCGCATTGGCTTGCAGTTGTTTTTCCAATGTGTCGTCAGGCGTCGCCGTCAAAAAAATGAGTTGACCACTTTTTTGTTTGACTGCACGCTCAACCGCAAAATGTAAGCTGTCATTTTTGGCAAACGGAAAGGCATCCACTTCATCGACAATAAGCAAATCGAACGCATGCTGAAATCGCAATAATTGATGCGTCGTGCAAATTAGAATGTCGCAATAACGATACCGCTCGTCTGATCCGCCATAAATTAACAACACATCGCTTCGCTCAAACGCTTGCTGCAAACGCGGATACAGCTCCAAGCACACATCAATCCGCGGCGTCGCAATGCCGACGCGCCCACCTTTTTTCAAAACTTCCGCAATCACAGGAAAAATCATTTCTGTTTTGCCCGCGCCAGTAACCGCATGAATTAAGTAAGGTTTGCCGCTATCCAAACTGTTGACCAAATCCAACGAGGCTCGTTTTTGCTCAGGCGAAAGCGCTCCTTGCCAAGTTAAAGGATTCTCACAAATTCGCGTTTGAATCGCGCCATCATACGCATACAAATTATCGCCTTGCGCCACACGTCCCAAATTCAAACAATTTACACAATAAACGCGTTGTGTATGTGGAATCCGTTCAAAAAATTGCGCGTCTTGATTATTGCACCTTTGGCAACAAAATCCTGCACTCGCTGGTTTGATGCCTTCTATACGCTTTAATTTTTCAAAAACAGTTGGCCATTCTTGCTCTGAAACAGCGTCAGATAAAGTCATTTCGACTTCATGTTTTGTCAACAATCGCCCAAGCAATTGCTTTTCCCATTGCTCCACGCCCATCACCTTTTTAGTATAATTACACAAAAAATCTAAGAAAGCATTTCACAACAAAGAAAAAAATCCCACTTGGGGATTTTCTCAAAAGAACGCGCAGCATGAAAAAGGCGAATTCCGCACCTTATCGATTATTGTTTGTCATCCCAAAAGAAATTCTGTTCTTTGATAGGGACTTTATGGACTAGAATATCTTGGCATAAAAATTCCATTTAATCAACAATCGGAATAATGCCCATGCCTTTGGCGCCGCGGCCTGTGTGCGCACCGATAACAGGACTTAATCCTGCTACGTGGAAACTTACTTGTGGGAAAAGTTGCTCGAATTCAGCTTTGATTTCGGCAATTTCTTCACCCGCATCCGCGTGCGCAAACGCAACACGAACGCCTTTTGGATAGTTTTCTAAGGCGTCCGCAATCAGCTCTTGCCAACGACGATACACTTTTTTGCTTGTGCGAATTTTTTCAAAAAGGACGATTTTGCCGTCATTGTCGATGTAAAGTAATGGGCGAATTTGCAACATGCCACCTAAAAAAGCGCTCGTTGAGCTGAGGCGTCCGCCTTTTACAAGATTCTTCAAGTCTTCTACCATTAAATAAACAACGGATTCGCTAGCCATGTATAATAATTGCTCGTAAATCGTTTCAGCAGGAAGTTGATTGTCTATTGCTGCCGCTGCTTGAATCACCATTTGTTCCATAATGACGGAAGACGACTTGGAATCGACACAATAAATCGTCAACTTATCTTGGTATTCGTCGGTAATCATTTTGGATGTTTGGAAAGTGCCGCTAATCGCGCTCGACAAATGAATGCAAAATACCGTATCGTAACCTTTTGCCACCAACTCGTCTAATAATTCGTAATAGGCGCCAGGTTGCGGTTGCGAAGTGGTCGGCAACTGCTCCTCCTTGACTAAACGTTGATAAAATTCGCGATGTACCTCGCTGTTTGATGAGTCTATTAAATCCGTTCCGTCTGCAAAATGCACAGTTAATGGAATTTCGTAAATATCTGCGTGACGCGCAAATGCCTCGTCTAAGCAAGCTGTACTATCTACAATAATTGCAGCTTTCATATTTTGTCCCCTCTCTTACAAGATTCTTGTTCATTATACCAAATTATTCACACAATGTCTTGTAATTATGTTAAAATAATACCGACTTTGAAAGGAGGTTTTCAGATGAATTACTTGAGTATTGCGACACCTTTTGTGCATGAAATCGAGATTAAGAAATCACGTTTTATTTGTTATTTGTTTCCGATTGATTCTGCCGAAACGGCTCAAGAACAGCTCGCACTATTGCGCAAAGAACATTACAAGGCAAACCATTGTTGCTACGCGTACATTCTCGGCCAAAATGCCTCCGTTCAAAAAATGAGTGACGATGGCGAACCGAGTGGAACAGCGGGCGTGCCGATGCTAGAAGTGTTAAAACATCGTGAGTTGACGAATTTACTTGCGGTTGTCGTGCGTTATTTTGGTGGGACGAAACTTGGTGCTGGCGGTTTGATTCGCGCATACGGACAAAGTGTTAGCGAGGCGTTAAATCTTGCGCCACTTATCCAAAATATTTCGCAAATGATTGGCACGCTAACTTTATCTTATGGACAAGTTGATAGTTTTCAGTATTTTTTGAGCCAAACAGCGTTACCGATCACGGTTTTGGAGACGCATTATACTGAGCAAGTTAGCTTTGATTTGGCCATTCATCTTGAATTTGTGGATGAGTTAACGCAAACTTTGACGGAGCGTTTCAATGCGCAATTCGTATTGGAGTGGCTCGGCGAACAAACGATTGATATCCCTTATCAACCAATATAAAAAGACTGGAAATGATTCCAGTCTTTTTACTATACTTCAAACTATCTGCCACGCTCTTTAATACGAGCTGCTTTACCAGATAATGAACGGATGTAGTACAATTTAGCACGACGTACGCGTCCTTTACGTGTTACTTCGATTTTGTCAACGCGTGGTGTGTGTACTGGGAAAGTACGTTCTACACCAACGCCGTTAGAAATCTTACGTACTGTGTATGTTTCGCTGATGCCAGCGCCACGACGTTTGATAACTAAACCTTCGAACAACTGAACACGTTCACGTTCACCTTCGACAATACGTGCGTGAACACGAACTGTATCGCCAGGGCGAAATTCAGGAATGTCGTTGCGTAATTGAGCTGCAGTAATTTTTTCAATAACTTTACTCATTTTTCTTTCTCCTTCCAACAAACATTCTTGAGTAGTCTTTCTACTCAGCGGAATATCGTTTAATCGGGTTACAAGAACCACTCTCATTATTATAGCAAAATTCTTACGGATGTAAAGCTGTTTGCGGTGTTTTTAGTTTTTTTCTTGTTGAATTTCTTGTAGCCAGCGTTGTTCTTCGTCTGTTAAGTGGGCTTTTTGTAATAAATCAGGGCGTCGTTCGAGTGTTTTGCGGACGGCTTCTTTTCCTTGCCATTTACGAATGTTGTCATGGTGCCCGCTCAGTAAAATGTCGGGCACTTTTTTGCCACGAAAATCGCGCGGTCGTGTATATTGCGGATGTTCCAATAAGTAACGCTGGTGCGACTCGTCCACGATGGAATGGGCGTTGCCGACCACTTCGGGAATGAGGCGCACGGTGGCGTCAATCATAATCATTGCGGGCAATTCGCCGTTCGTCAATACATAATCGCCGAGCGATACTTCGTCCGTCACGTAATCACGCACGCGCTCGTCGAACCCTTCGTAATGTCCGCACACAAACACCAAGTGCGATTCATTTGCCCATTTTTGTGCTTGTTGTTGCGAAAAAGGCACTCCTGTTGGATCGAGCAAAATGACTTTGGCATCGCCTTTCGGATTAACTTTTTCAAGCATTTGGACGATGGGATCGACACGCAGCAGCATACCCGCGCCGCCGCCGTAAGGATAATCGTCCACATGCCCATGCTTATTGACCGCAAACTCACGAAAATTATGCGTAACGAATTGTAAAATCCCTTTATCTTGCGCTTGCTTCATCAAGGAATGTTGCATTGGTTCGAACATTTCAGGAAAAAGCGTCAATACATCAATCTTCATCAATCAGCCCGTCCATCAATTCAATGCGCACTTCGCCTTTTTGTAAGTCGACGTGTTTGACTACTTGTTCAATGTAAGGAATGAGCGCGTCTTTTTTCTTCGGCTCGTGGCGTTGGACAACCCAAACGTCGTTCGAACCTAATGTCAAAATTTCTTTGATTTTGCCAAGCAGTTGCCCTTCGGTCGTGACAACATTGAGTCCGATAATTTGGTGATGATAAAATTCGTCCTCTGGTAATGTTTCTTGTTGCGTTGATTCAATGGCCAGCCAATGGTCTTTGTAAAGCTCCACTTGGTTGATATTGTGATAGCCCGTAAAGCTGACAACGTATGTTCCTTTATGTAATTGCGCTTTTTCGACGGTGACGCGTTTAATCACTTGGTCGTCTTTAATAATGAGTAATTCATTGCCTGTTTGAAATCTTTTTTCAGCAAAATCAGTATCGGCAATGACTTTGACTTGGCCTTTAATGCCGAATGTGTTGACAATGCGTCCAATGCGGTAGTAGTTCATACAGTCCCTCCTTTAATTCTTTTCTAGTATAACAAAAAAAGCAACTAGGTGCTACCTAGTTACTCTCTTTTATCCTTCAGTTTGTTCGTGGTCTGCAATGACAATGCGAGAACGTTTTTGTCCGCGGTTATTGACGCTATACACAATCGTGCGAATGGCACGCGCTACGCGCCCTTTTTTGCCGATGACACGTCCAACATCTTCTGGATGCAAATGCAAGTGATACTCCATGAATTCTTCTGTTTCGATGATTTCGATAGAAAACTCTTCTGGGTGATCCACTAAAGGTTCAACAATTGTTGAAATTAAAGCGTCTATTTTTACCATAGTTCTCATCCTTTTTCAAAAAAACTATTGCTATTGTTACGCTTGCGCAAAATTACTTGCTTTCGTGGAATTTTTTCATGATTCCTTTAGAAGATAGCAAGTTGCGTACAGTATCAGATGGTTGTGCACCATTTCCTAACCATTTCAATGCTAATTCTTCTTGGATTTCTAAAGTTGCTGGTTCTGTTAATGGATTGTATGTACCAATTTTTTCGATGATACGTCCATCACGTGGAGAACGCGCGTCTGCTACTACGATACGGTAGAAAGGTGCTTTTTTAGAACCCATACGTTTTAAACGGATTTTTACTGCCATGTTTTTCACCTCCAATGATTCATTACTCAATGAGTATAACATATTTTTCGGAGGCTGTAAAGGTTTTTTACTTTACAGCGCAGATTAATGGTCTGTCTTTTTCAAAATTTGGCGCGTTTCATGCGCTTTTAGGGCTAATTGCAACAATTCTTCAATCAAATCGCGCGTGTTCAAGCCTGTTGCTTGCCATAAGCAAGGATACATGCTGTACGGCGTAAAGCCTGGCATCGTATTGATTTCGTTGATGTACACATCTTCGTTATTCGTCACAAAAAAGTCTACACGCGATAAACCACGGCAATCTAATGCACGATAGGCATCTAAAGCATATGCTTGAATTTTTTGCGCAACAGCTTCTGAAATTTGTGCAGGAATTTCCATTCCGACGGTGTTATTGACGTATTTTTCGTCGTAATCATAAAAGTCTTGATCTTTTACGAGACGTCCGACAACGCTGACGTGCGCGTCATCATTTCCTAAGACGGCTACTTCGCACTCTTGCGCTGTGATGCCTTGCTCAACGACGATACGGCGGTCGTATTGCAACGCCAATTCAACAGCAGCCATTAGTTCGTCGCTGTTCGATACTTTGGAAATGCCGACACTTGAGCCCATATTCGCGGGCTTAACAAACATCGGATAGAGCAATGTCCCTTCGCAACGTTGAATCCATTTTGATGAATCATTGCGCCATTCACGCAAGTCAAATGCCACATACGGCACTTGTGGGATTCCTGCTTGTTGGAACAAATGCTTACTCAACACTTTATCCATACCGCACGCACTACCTGTTACGCCGCAACCTACATAAGGAATGTTCAACACTTCTAGGAAGCCTTGAATCGTACCATCTTCGCCGTTCGGTCCGTGCAAAATCGGGAAAACAATCGCGTCTTTTTCGGCAATTTCTCCAGGAGAAATGCGTACGCCTGTTGAAGATTCGCCCCAAACCGCTGCGCTACTTTCGATTAATTGCAACTGCTCAGACGTTTGTGTCGGCTCAGTTAGCAATGCCGACTTGAGCCAAGCACCTTCTTTTGTAATGTAAACAGGTTGTACTTCGTAGTAATTGTACATAATCGACTGGCAAATGTTGTGCGCCGAAATAATGGAAATATCGTGTTCCGCACTTTGCCCGCCGTATAATAAAATGATTTTCATGATTCGTTCCTCCAGTCTTCTAAATCCAACGCTAAACGCCACTCTTGAGTTGCCACATTGTAACTCAAAGCTCCGACGCTTTCCGATAATGACTGCCCTTGTGTCAATAACGTCAATTCATCTTCAATAACCATTAACGGAATAAACCACGTTTTTTTGTCAGAGTAGGCTTGAGCAAAATTGACTTTCAAGCCACTTGCAAAAAGAGGCGCAATTTTTTCGACGAACGACAACGGCAACGACGGTACTTGCTCTTTTTTGGCAAAAAAATGCGACTTCGTTTCGTTGACGAGCGCGTCCATTTGTTCATTCACTACGCGTTGGAATCGCGGATAAAAATGAGCCACATGGCGATAATACGTTTTGTTCAAGCCATTCGGCAACGTCAAAAATACGTAATTATTTTGCAATTTATAGAAGAAAGCGGAACGCAATACAAATGAACTATGGAATAAATACAACAATTCCGCGATTTCGTTCGGCGTCAGTTGGTGCATCAATTCCACGCGCTCAAAGTCAATCCAATTGGACATGCGTACTTTATTTTGGTAGCACAGTTCTAAGTAATGAAGAACTTCATTTTTGCCACGCAAAATTTTGAAGTTCGTTTTGACGTCGTATCGACCAATTTCGGCAGGCGCTTCAGCCAAAATAATGTGATTCGGCAAATAATGGGGCTCGAAATCTTCGCTCACCAAATTGATTCCGCGTGTCATCACATGGTTCGTTACGGAATCATAATGGACATATAAATTACTGCGGCTCATGTTTATCCTCCTTTCTTATCCTCTCTATTGTAGACTGTTTCTAGTTTGTCATACAATAGCAGTTGGATTAAATTTGTAACAGTTTGATGATATTTGTAACAACTTAACCAAAATTCACTTTTGGTACTTCGCGCGCTTCAGCTGGCGCTTCTAAATAAGCTTTTTTGCTAAAACCATGCACACCCGCAATTAAGCTGTTCGGGAACACTTCTACCATTGTGTTGTATTGGCCGATGCTTGAATTGTAAAGTTGACGCGCTTTGGCGATTTTGTCTTCGGTTTCTGCTAATGTTGCTTGTAACTGTGAAAAATTCGCGTTCGCTTTCAAATCAGGATATGATTCTGATACCGCGATTAAGCGTGACAATGCTGAACTCAATACGTTCGACATGGCGTTAATTTGTTCAGGCGTTGCATCCGCAGGCAAATTCATCATTTGTTGACGCGCTTGAATTACTTTTTCGAGCGTTTCACTTTCGTGTTGTGTGTAGCCTTTGATTGTCTCCACGATATTTGGAATTAAATCGTTACGACGTTGCAATTGCACGTCAATTTGGCTAAAACTTTCTTCCGTCCACGTACGCGTTTTGACAAGGCGGTTGTAAATTCCAATCCACATCATCGCCACTACCAACACAATTCCAGCAATAATCATATAATGCATCTTTTTTTCCCTCCAATAGTTAAAATAATTGCCACTCTTATTATAAAGGATTCTCTTATAATTGTCGATTTTTTCAGTAAGCAAAACAAATTAATTGTTTACATGAGCAAGATTTGGTATGCTATAAACATTCTAATGAAAAAGAGAGTGACTATATGTTCAAAAAAATATTGTTTTTAAGCGCGCTATTCGGGATGAATGGCACGCCTGTCTCTGCACAAAATGTGCCGCAAACCGACAACCCGCTTGCATTATCAAGCACGCACCTCGTACCTTCAAGCTATCAGCTCAACGCGTTGGACGCGCCTGCTTTAGCTAATTTTTACGTTGAAAAAATCGGTCTCACCTTGATTGAAGAAGTCGATGGCGTTTTTCGTCTAGGAACGCCTGACCAAACGGTGTTACTAGAAATTTTCCCGACCGATGTTGCACGAGAAACAAACACTACTGGACTGTACCACACCGCATTTTTGCTTGAAAATCGTGAGCATGTGTTACGCGCCTTGAAGTCGTTACTCAAAAGCAGCACTTTAATGCAAGGCTCGTCGGACCACGCTGTTAGCGAAGCCCTTTACTTATTGGATCCCGAAGGCAACGGCATCGAAATTTACGCAGACAGACCGCGTGAACAATGGACTTACGACGAAAATGGTTACGTCCAAATGGGCAATGCTCCTTTCGATGCGCAAGGCGTTTTGCAACTGAAAGAACCGTATGAAGGCTTGACCAACCAATCCAAAATTGGGCATTTTCATTTGAGCGTCAATACGTTAGCAGACACGCAAACTTTTTATCATGATTTGCTTGGATTAGGCGTGACGGCTCCTGAATGGGATGGCGGCGCATTGTTTTTGGCGACAGATTTTTATCACCATCATTTAGGAACAAACGTGTGGATGGGTGAGGAATTACCCGCACCAACGCCTGATCAGCAAGGGATTCGTGCGGTCGTTTGGCAGACGAATGTTGAAAGTGACTTAGAAACGATTCAGGCGAATTTGACCGCAGCGAATATTGACTTTACTTACCAAGATAACACGCTTGAAGTCGTCGATAATTCAGGGATTCTACTCATGATCAAATTTATTCCATAGAACAGCAAAACAGCTTGGTTGCCCAAGCTGTTTTTTTTGGTAATTAGTCGTTTTTGAAGCCGTATTTTTTGTTGAAACGGTCGACACGTCCATCTGCTTGCGTGAACTTTTGACGTCCAGTGTAAAATGGATGTGAGTCAGATGAAATTTCAACGCGGAGTAACGGATAAGTGTTACCATCTTCCCATTCTACTGTTTCGTTTGAAGTTTTAGTAGAACCTGATAAGAATTTGTAACCTGTTGTCGTATCCATAAATACAACTGGTTGGTAATTTGGGTGAATATCTGGTCTCATGTGCTTACTTCCTTTCTGCCCTAAGCTATTTGCTACCCTAGAGTTATTGATGCGCTATGCAACACTCGTATTGTATCACACTCGCCTCAAAAAGGCTAGCCTTTTTTTAGTAGTAATGATAAGGAAAATCGATGTCTTGCGGCATGACGAATTGGTAGCCTTGCTCCTTGAGTAAAGGAATGAGTCGGTCAAGCGCATCCGCAGACGCTTGGTGCGTGTCGTGCATAAGCAAAATGCTTTGGTGTTGCATCGTGCTCATAACGCGTTCGACAATAATGTCAGCATTTTGGCTTTGCCAGTCTTGTGAATCGACATTCCAAATAATTGAAGTAAGAGGCTTGAGTAATTTGACGACACGTTCGCCGCCGCTACCGAACGGCAAACGATAAATCGTCGGCTCAACTCCCGTTGCTTCTTTAATGGATTCTTGCGTAAAATTAATTTCGCGCAACACTTTCGCATCGTCTTCTTGCGCCAAGTCAGGATGCGTATAGGTGTGGTTAGCGATTTGGTGGCCTTGGTCCACAATTTGCTTGGCAATATCTGGATGGTCATCGACGTATGCGCCCATCACAAAAAACGTCGCTTTTACATCATGTTTTGCTAAAATCGCCAAAATTTGCGGTGTAATCGTCGTGTTCGGCCCATCATCAAAAGTGAGCGCCACTAGCGGACGGCCGTCCACAGGCGTTCCTGTCAAACGCTCTGCTAATGCTTGGCACGCAAATAATTGTTGAATGACCGCGTCTTCTAAAGTGCCGCCTTCATGCGCTTGCGTTTCTAAGACGTGTTGTGCGACTTCATCCGCAAGACGCGCGAATTGTTGCGCTTCTTCTTTGAATGCGGGCTGATTTTCTACTTGCAACACATCAACTTCTGCGGCTTTTAGTTGCTCCGCGACCGCCAACAAATCAACTTCTTCTCCCAATGCTTGAGGCAATTGCTGCATACTTTCTTTAGCACGCGTCAATACTTCATGCGTTTTTGCTGCTTGTTCGGTGAGTTGTTGTGCCGCTTGATAAAAAGCATCCGAATCTTTGTCGTTGAATTGTTTTAACAATTCTTGAATGTGTTCATTGGTTGCATTCGCACTCAATAACGCGTTATCGGATACGGCATCGCCACTAATCATTGGCGTTTCGGTGTGATAAATCGTATTCAACTTTTGAAGAATTTGCCATTTTTTTTGGGCGGATTCTACGCGCGCAATGAGCTTGAATTTGCTTAAATGGCGCAATTCACTCGCTTCTTGCTTGGCGGCTTCCAATTGCGATTGACTTAATTCAGCATTCAAAAAAACTTCCCTCTCATCCGAATACAGTGCCGCAACAGCTTGCTCCGCACGCATCGCTTCTTCTCTCGTACCCCCAAAAAAGTACATAAAAATCAACGAAGCTACCATAAAAATCGCGAGAATATAGATGAATAATTGCATCAGCAAACGATTATCTCCTACTTGTCGAAAGCGTTCTTTCATTGATTTGATTACTGACATCATCCATTTCCCCTTCCAAAAATTTCTATACGATTATTATATCACTTTGTTACATTTTATACAAATGGGGCGAGCAATCTTAATAAAGAATCCCACAATTGCCCAAAGAAGGACGATTTGCAATCTGCCAAATGAATTTCACGCGACAATGCTTGCGATTCCAAAAAGTCCGCCTTAATCGCGTCAATGACAGAATGATAGTAAAACATGGCATTCAATTCAAAATGCAAATAAAGCGAGCGATAATCTAAATTAATCGACCCGACACTTGCTAAACAATCATCGGAAATGAACGTTTTGGCATGAAGAAATCCCGGTGTATATTCAAAAATACGCACGCCGCCTTCAATTAGCGGGCGATAGTAGGAACGCGTCATGCGGAACACGAGCTTTTTGTCAGGAATGCCTGGCGTCATCAACCGTACATCAACGCCACGTTTGGCTGCCAAAGTCATCGCCGTTTGCAATTCGTACGAAATAACTAAATACGGCGTATAAATATATACATAATCCGTCGCCATATTCAAAATATCGCGGTACACATTTTCGCCCATTGGCTCGCTGTCGAGTGGGCTGTCGCCAAATACTTGTACAAATCCGTCGTCTTTTTGTTCAAATGGCGCATTCACAAAGGCGCTATAATCTTGCTCTGTCGGACGAAAAGCATTCCACATGTTCAAAAATAACGTCGTTAAATTATGAACGGCCGCGCCTTCGATTTTGACGACATTGTCTTTCCAATAGCCAAATCGAACTTTTTTGTTAATGTATTCATCCGCCAAATTGACGCCGCCTGTAAAACCGATTTTGCCGTCGATTACAATCATTTTGCGATGGTCGCGCGTATTAACCGCGAGCGACACAATCGGCGTAAACGGGTTAAATTTCAAGCAACGAATGCCCGCACGATTCATTTCAGCTTCAAAATCCGCTGGCAAAGTCGTCAATGTGCCATAATCATCAAAAATCAAACGCACATCGACACCTTGAGTGGCTTTTCGCTTCATGACTTCAAACAAATCATGCGCCATTTCGCCCGATTTAATAATGAAAAATTCTACAAAAATATACCGTTCGGCTTGCTCCAATGCCGCCAACAACTCTGGAAAAGCAGCTTCACCACTCGCAAAATATTGCGCTGGCGAGTCGCGGTAAACAGGCATACTTTCATGTTCTCGAATGTAGTAAGCTAGCGAAGCCAAACGCGCATTTTTGGCATGTAATTGTGCATACGCATCGGGCACGCCTTGCATTTCATTACGATGAATGTCTAATTGCCGTTGTAATTGATCCGCCATTTTTTTGGTCGTGCGTTTATTCCCGAACAAAAAGTAAAACAATCCGCCAAAAATTGGAAATAACACAATCAAAATAATCCAACTTATGCGATAAGCGGGACTTTCATCTTTACGAATTAAGTACAGCAAAATCAAAATCGACAATATACGTAGCGCAATATCTAACCAAAATGAATAACTTACCACGTTCAAAATAATAATGGTAAACCATGCCATTTGAATCATAAATAATAGCCCCAACAAGACTAAACGCCCTGTGGAAAAGCGGGGTCTTTTTAAACTCATTATTGTGCCTCACTTTCTTTAACAATCATGACTTTTGAAAGACAGATTGGCGGACGACTAAGTCAACATCCAATTGGTGCGCAACGGCGTCCGTTTCGCCTTGAATTTGCGCGAGTAACACTTCTGCAGCCAGTTTGCCTGCGTCCATATACGGATACGCCACAGTCGTCAAGCCTGGATAAACGGATTCAGCCAACGCGTGGTTGCCAAAACCTGCAAAACTCACTTCTTGCGGCACTTGCAATCCTGCTTCTAAAGCCGCGCGCATCGCGCCCATCGTAATTCGGTCTGTTGCGCCAACAATTAACGACGGTCCATTTGGCAAAATGGCTGCTTTAGTAACGCGATATCCCGACTCCAATGTAAAATCCGCCACATATTCACGCCAAGTCGTATTCGGATGCGCCAAAAAATGCTCCTTAATCGCATTTCGCCTTGACACGCCAACGGCGTTATCTTCTTCGGATACGTTAATAAAATCTAAGGAGCGATGCCCCATTTTGTATAAGTAGTCGGCTATTTGCTTACCTGCATGCCTTTCATTGTAATCAATCGCATGCGTATGTGCCTTAGCTTGTCCGACCGTCACAAGTGGTATTTTGAGTGATTGGATGGCGTCTATAATGTCCGCATCTTGATGCGCCATCAAATAAATAACGCCGTCCATTTTGCGTACTTGAAAAGAGTGCAGCGCTTCTTTTTCGCGTTCTTTGTCAAAATCGGTGTTTACAATCATGAGTTGGTAGCCGTTTTGACGGAGGATAGATTCTGCGCCTGACAAAACGCTAACTGCTGACGCGCTATCCAATCGTGGAATAACGGCGCCAATCATGCGACTTTCTTTAGCTTTCAAACTTTGCGCAAATGTATTCGGAACGTAACCTGTTTGCGCAATTAAATCGTTGATTTTTTCTGCAGTGTGCTTGCTGATTGAACCGCCATTTAAGTAGCGTGAAACGGTACTTTTGGACACGCCAGCCATTCGCGCAATATCTTTAATGGTAACCATCTCACGCCTCCTTTCATATGCCTAAAATTATATCATATCACTTGAAACCGCTCAAATAATTTTCATAAAAAGAAAGCGAAAACAATAAAAAGACGAGCATTTCGCATTACTTTATTTTATAATAATCAAAAAAGGAGGCCTTGCGTATGTTTACCGCTGTATCGTCAATTGCTTTATCCAATCCGTATCGCAAAAAACAAGTCGAAACATTATTAGCTCAAGCAAATCTTCAACTCGATCCGCATCTTGATTACACTTGTGGCATTTTTGATGCAGAAGATCGCCTCATCGCAACGGGAAGTTGTTATCGTCATACATTAAGATGTTTTGCGATTCATCCCGATTATCAGGGCGAAGGCTTGCTTAACCAAATTTTGTCGCATTTACTCTCTTATCAAGCCGAAAATGGTTACTTCCACTCGTTTGTCTATACAAAAGTTAGTGCGGCGCCGTTATTTTTGGCGGCAGGTTTCCACGAAATCGTCCGCGTAAATAACGATTTAGTCTTTCTTGAAAATCGCAAAACAGGTTTTTCAAATTATTTGCAAAAACTCGCGACTTCATTGCCCGCAACTCAAAAAAACGCCGCAATCGTTATGAATGCCAATCCATTTTCATTGGGACATTTGCACTTGATTGAGACGGCTTGTGCGCAAAATGATTGGGTTCATGTATTTATTGTGCGAGAAGATTCGAGCGTCTTTCCGTATGACATCCGCAAAAAACTGATTCTAGACGGCACGGCTCACTTAACGAATATTTCTTATCACGACACGGGCGACTACCTCATTAGTCACGCGACTTTTCCAAGCTACTTTATTCCCGATTCTGCTGACGCAATTCGCATTCAAGCCGAATTGGATATTGAACTTTTTATCAAAATTGCGCGCCAACTCAATATTACGCATCGCTATGTCGGCGAAGAACCGTTTAGCCAAATGACGGCCATTTATAATCAAGTCATGCAAAAACGTTTAACAGAAGCAACTATTACGCTGCATATTTTGCCGCGCCTAGAAGTAAATGGTCAGGCCGTTAGCGCCTCACATATTCGCCAAGCCATTCAACGCAGCGACTACAACCAACTTGCCTTATGGGTGTCGCCGACCACGCTCGCTTTTTTGAAAACACCCGAAGCACAACCGATTATTCACGCCATCCAAAATACTGGCGATGTCATCCATCATTGATTGTTTAGTTGTTTTGCTTACTCAAAAATTAAAACACCCTACTAAGGAGGATTTTATGGATTTCACTCATAAAGTAGCCATCATTACAGGCGGTGCGCGAGGAATCGGCGCCGAAATCGCTGAAATGTTTCGCCAAAAAGGCGCTCGCGTTTATACTATAGACCTCAACCCACCTGCGGATTTGATTGGCGATTTGGCTAAACAAGAGGACTTGGAACGATTTGCTGAAACGATTTTAGCAAAGGAAAAAGGAATTGATTTCCTTATTCATAATGCCGCTCCGCTGATGAAAGGACTGGAAACTGCTAGTTACCAAGATTTCACTTACGCGCTACAAGTCGGAGTGACCGCTCCGTTCTACTTGACTAAACTTCTTGCCAACCATCTGAATCCTGGCGCCAGCATCATCATGATGTCTTCAAGCAGAGATCGCATGAGCCAAGCGCAAACTGAATCGTACACCGCAGCTAAAGGCGGCATCGCGGCTCTCACTCACGCTCTGGCGGTTAGCCTTTCTGGCAAAGCGCGCGTCAACAGCATTTCTCCTGGCTGGATTGATACAGTCGAAAGTGAATTCGCGCCCGCCGACCATTCTCAGCACCTTGCTGGTCGCATTGGAAAACCGAGTGACATTGCTCATTTAGTTCTTTTCCTCTGTTCAGACCAGGCGAGTTTTATTACGGGAGAAAATATTACCGTAGACGGCGGCATGACCAAACTGATGATTTATCACGGCGATCAAGGCTGGACTTACCATCATTAGTTAATACCCAATATCACACAAAAAACTGCTTAGCCGTTCTAGCTAAGCAGTTTTGTATTATCCTAATAAATCGTAAATTTCAATGGCGACTAAATCAATGTCGTCGAATTGGAAAGTTGCGCCTGAGGTGCTGTCTTTCATTTCAAAAGAGTCGCTATCCAACACATAAGTGATTTGGCATTTTTCTACTCCGTCCACTTCAAAACGACGTACTTCCACGTTGTTTTGCGTGTGCGTCATCGCGTCTAAACGCTGGATAATTCCTTGTAATACTGAACTTTTCATTGTCAAAAATCCTCTCTATCTCATCATTACTCACACCGAAAGCATGAAATTCCTGCTGAAAACAAGCCAATATCGCTTTTTTCGAGCAAAAGTCTACTACTATCCTATCAGAATGCGCCAAAATTGCAAGGATTTATTACTTAATTTTGCCACCAAAGTTTGATTAAGGCTTGCGTCCCATCGTTTTCATGGCCATTTTCACAAAGTTGTTGGTACAGTTGCGCCGCTAATTGCGTTGCTGGCAACTTTAATTCTA
The DNA here is from genome assembly GCA_030525795.1 of Aerococcaceae bacterium. Lineage (GTDB taxonomy): Bacteria > Bacillota > Bacilli > Lactobacillales > Aerococcaceae > Abiotrophia. Next base: position 43,170 of record JAUNEB010000002.1, read on the forward strand.
GGCGTTCTGCTTCGTCGAGCGCAATTTTCAAGTCTTTCAAGAAATGCTTGGCAAAAAAACCAGGTGAGTAGTCTTCGCGCAAAATACGCGGCGCGTAGTTCGCCAGCGACCAGTTGGCTGCACTGCCGGCGCCAACCGTACCGAGCACATCTTCAAGCGATAATTGCATCGCTTTGGCATAAACGAGCAATTCAGTCATGCCGAGCATCGTGCCGGCAATCATAATTTGGTTAGCCATTTTAGTATGTTGGCCTGCACCCGCTGCGCCTTGCAGACGCATTTTTGCAGAGAAGCAAGCTAAATATGGTTCAACTGCTTCGAAAGTAGCCTTATCGCCGCCGACCATCGTCGTTAAGCGCGCTTCTTTAGCGCCTAAATCGCCACCAGACACGGGCGCATCGAGCACTTGGACGCCAAGTTGTTGGCCTTTTTGGTATAAGGTTTGCGCTAAACTTGGGGTGCTTGTCGTCATATCTACAAAAATTTGTCCTGGTCGTGACCCAGAAAATAATCCGACTTCGCCATTGTAAACTTCGTCGACGTCTTTCGGGTAGCCGACGATTGTAAAGACGACGTCTGCTTGTTGCGCCACTGCTTGAGGTGTTTCGACCCATTTTGCACCGAGCGCTAAAAGAGGTTGCGCCTTCGATTGCGTGCGTGTGTAAACGACAAGTTCGTGTCCCGCATTCAGTAAATGCGTCGCCATGCTCACTCCCATGACGCCTAATCCGATAAATCCTAAAGTTGCCATATATTATTCTCCTAACATAATATCGTGATAGAGTTCTTTTGCGCTTTGATAAATGCGGTCAAACCAGCCATTTTCGGTTTGTTGATAAGTTTGAATGACCTCTTGATAAAACTGTTCGACTTGCTCCCCAAAATAATCTGCTGACAAAGGGCGTAGCAACTGGCTATCAATCGGAGCAATTTCGTTAGCTTGTTTAGCGGTCAAATACGCTAAAATTGTTTGCGCAAACGTCTCTTCCTCTTCGAAGAGTTGTCCAAATGATGCATTTGTCATAATTTCGGCTAAATAATCGTTGCGTTTGGCAATGATTGGGAGTTGGTTCGCAAATGCCTCCAAATACGTTAAGCCTTGCGATTCTGACGTGCTAGCATTCACATACAAATCTGCCATTTGATAATATTTCCAGACAGAGTCGTGGTCAATTTGGCCTGTGAATTGAACGCAAGATTGCAATTGTAATTGCGTGACTTGTTTTTCTAAAGCGTCGCGTTCAGGGCCGTCGCCGACAATGACTAATCGTGCTTGCGGTAATTGCGGATGAAGCATTGCCATTGCCTCAATGACGGCTGCGATATTTTTTTCTTTGGATAGGCGCGATAATGAAAGTAGCACTTGATGGTCGTCTGCTAAGTTTAATTGTTGGCGTAGTTGCGATTTTACGTTGGCGTCATACGTTGGAATGGTTACGCCCGTTGGAATGATGGCCATTTTTTCTTTGATGCCGTATTGGCGCAAGGTGTCATACGTCAACTGGCTTGGTGCAATAATGCCGTCCGCGCCTGAGCAAAACATTTTGGATAGTAATTTGACGTGCAGCGGACGAATTAAGTATCCTTTCAAAATATAATGCGTGTAATTTTCGTACATAGTGTGGTATGTGTGGACGGTTGGGATTTTCAAGCGGCTCGCAACAAAGCGTCCTGCTAATCCTAAACTGAATTCCGTATGTGTGTGGACGATGTCGAGTTCGTATTCGCGCGCAATTTTCAAGCAGCGATCAAAGCCGCCATACGCCACCCGTCGATCTTCAAAGCTCACGAACGGCACGCTCGGCAAGCGGACAATGCCTTCTTCGCCTCTAGCTTGCGGGTCCGTCGTTGTAAAAATAATGACCTGATGCCCGCGCTTAATGAGTTCATCTTTGAGTAACTTGATGGATGTTGACACTCCGCTCACTTGCGGAAAATAAGTATCGGTAAACAATCCAATTTTCAAAATAGTCACCTACTTTTTGTTGTACTAATTTTTCTTACTATTATAGCGAAAAAAGGCGCACGACACAACCGTCCGCCTTTTTTCGTGCGCGTTTCGTCTTAAAAAATCAATCGGTAGCGCGTGCCTTTTTCAGTTTTTTCGTAAGGTTGGAAGCCTAACTTGGTGTAAAGTTGCTGAGAACCCGTATTCCAGTCATAAATTTCGTCGACTTCAATGCTTGGATAACCGAGTTGTTGGGCTCTTTGAATCATTGTTTGAATGACTTTGGTGCCAATTCCTTGATTCCAATAGGCTTTATTTCCAATGACGATCGGCAAGTCTTTTTGGTTAAATGATACATCGCCAATCGGCGTGAATGTCCCGTTTTGGAGGATTTCAATCCAATAGACTTCGCCTTGATTGCTCCACCAAGTGTACATTTTTTGCAAGAGTTCTTCGGTGTATAATTCATCATCGCCGTCCACTAACCAAACGATTTCAGCGTCTTGATACCACGGCAACGCAATGTGATAGTCGCCGTTGATTTTTCGCAAGCGTAACGTTGGATCAATGGTGATACTGTCAGGCTGAGAGATGCCGGTAATTGCCATGAGCGCATGCTTCTTTCTACATTTTCTTAAATATGCGCTTCAATGCAATGCGTTGTTTTTTCAAATCGAGTTCGATCACTTCTACTTCAACAATGTCGCCAACTGAAACGGCTTCCGATGGATGTTTGATGAATTTTTTGGATAGTTTGGATAAGTGAATCAAGCCATCTTGTTTGACGCCAATATCGACAAACGCCCCAAAGTCGACAACATTGCGCACGACGCCTTGTAGCTGCATGCCGATTTGCAAATCTTCCATTGACATCACATCTTCGCGCAAAATCGGTGTCGGCTGCGCATCGCGAATGTCTTTCAGAGGATGTTTCAACCCGTCAATAATGTCTTGAATGGTTGCTTCGCCAACGGATAATTGTTCGGCAACTTTTGGGATGGAAAGTGCGGATAATTTTTCGATGCTGTCAGGCTGTCCTAATGCTGTCAGCGCAACGTCTGCCAATTGGAGAACCGCTTTGGCAGCAGGATAACTTTCAGGATGAATTCCTGTTTGGTCGAGTGGATTGTCTCCTCCGACCACACGCAAAAAGCCGACCGCTTGTTCATACGTTTTTGGTCCTAACCGTTTGACATTTTTGATTTGAGTGCGGTTGTTGAATTTGCCTAATTCATTGCGTAATTGAATAACATTTTTGGCGGTGGCTGCCGTTAACCCCGAAATATGTTGCAACAACGAGATGCTGGCGGTGTTGATGTCGACGCCGACTTGGTTGACGGTCATGTTGACAACAAAATCTAACGCTTCATTCAATTGTTTTTGGGCGACATCATGTTGGTATTGACCTACGCCGATGGATTTCGGGTCGATTTTGATTAGTTCAGCCAATGGATCTTGCAAGCGGCGCGCAATGCTAACCGCGCTACGCTCTTCCACTTGAAAATCAGGAAATTCTTCGCGTGCCAATTCGCTCGCGCTATAAACCGACGCTCCCGCTTCATTCACTACCAAAAATTGTACTTTACGCGGCAACGTTTTAATGACTTCACTCACAAATTGCTCGGATTCGCGACTTGCCGTGCCGTTGCCGATTGCAATGACGTCCACTTGATAACGTTCGATAAGGGCTGCGAGTTCTTGTTTGGCGGCGTCGCGTTTTGCTTGAGGTGCAGGTTTATGCGGATAAATGACTCCTTTATCCAACACGCGCCCTGTTTCATTGATGACAGCGAGCTTGCATCCTGTGCGGTAAGCGGGGTCTAGTCCGAGAACGATTTTGCCTTTGAGAGGTGGCGTCAACAATAAGTGGCGCAAATTGTCGCCAAATACTTGAATGGCTTGTTGGTCGGCTTTTTCGGTGGCTTCGTTGCGTAGTTCGCGCTCAATCGCGGGCGCAATAAATCGTTTATAGCCGTCTTCAATCGCTTTTTGGACGAGGTTTTCTTTTGCTTGCGGGAGTGGCAGCCCGATAAAACGTTTCGTCAAATAATTCAGCACGGGCACATCATCCATTGTCAATTTAATCGTCAAAACGCCTTCTTTTTCCGCGCGGTTCATGGCTAAAGTACGGTGCGCGGCTAATGTCGCTAATTTTTCGGAATAGTCGTAATACATGTGGTAGACGTTTTGCGTGTCTAAAGTTTCGTCTTTTAATGTAGATTGGACGACGGCATTGTAGCGCGCGTATTTGCGAATAAATTCGCGGTATGTCGCGTTGTCTGATACCCGTTGTGCCAAAATTTCGTGTGCGCCCGCCAAGGCTTCTTCAACTGTCGGGACTTCTTCCGTGACAAATTGCGCCGCATACGATTCGATATCGCCTGCTTCATCCGATAGCAGCCATTCTGCTAGAGGTTCCAGTCCTTGTTCGATGGCAATCATCGCTTTGGTGCGACGTTTTTGTTTGAACGGACGGTAAATGTCTTCGACTTGTTGCAATGTTGTAGCCGCTTGAATTTGCGCGACTAAATCGTCAGTTAATTTTTCTTGCTCGTGAATGAGGCGCGTCACTTCTTCTTTGCGTTGCGCCAGTTGCGTTACATAGTGGTGCCGCTGCTCAATCGCATGAATTTGCACCTCATCGAGCGAGCCGGTCATTTCTTTGCGGTAGCGCGCGATAAAAGGAATCGTGTTCCCTTCGGCGAGTAATGTTAATACGGTTTGTACTTGTTGACGCGGAATGTTCAACTCCGCCGCGACTTGTTCTACTAATAATTCCATGTGATTGCTCCTATTTTACGTGATAGTTTGTTAAAAGATGATGATGGTCAATGACGATGCCGTGTAATACGCCCCCGTAAACAGCACCGCCGTCGATGCCGATTTTGTTTGCGTCTTGCCAAATGTCGTAGTGCCCGATTTTGCCATGCAAACTGTTCGTCGGTGTATGCCCAAAAATAAATTGGCGTCCCGTCGTATTTGGCAATTCATGAAACGGCTCACGAATCCATACAAAATCGCGTCGGCTTGACTGTTGCCAATTTTCTAATGTTAAGTCAACACCGGCATGAACGACCACAAAATTTCCAAATTCAACATAAAGTGGCAACGATTCTAACCACGAAACGAGCCAGTCGTGTTGCGTTTTGACGCGCGTTACAATTTCTGGAATCGCCCATTGCTGCAACGTTTCTACAGGCGTATTCAGCAATTCAGACAACGTTGTCCAGCCGCCATTGCGCACATACCGTTCAAAATAGCGTTCTTCGGGCTGCGTCAACATTTCGAGCAACATTGCCTCATGATTCCCGCACAAACAAATGGCGCCCGCTTCTTGCTGCAACTGGCGAACGCGCTTAATGACCGCCAACGAATTTGGCCCGCGATCCATTAAATCCCCTACCAAAATTAGTTGTTGCGTCTCCGATTGCCAGTGTGCTAACAATCGCTCAAATTGCGTATGCATTCCATGAATATCGCCAATAACAAATGCTTGTGCCTGCATGCTTTTTCCTCCAGTTTGTTGAACTTATCTTTTGTTATTATAGCACATTTTGTACACAGACAAATACTCTTTTTACAAAAACACGAACATTACGCTCAGAAAACTTTGAAATCACCTTGAAAAGATTGACTTGTGTATTACCCATTGCTATACTGACTACGAAATTATTAAAAAGGAGGATTCATCTTGAATCAATTTTTCAAACTTAAGGAACATAACACGAATGTTTCGACCGAAATCATTGCGGGTATTACGACATTTTTAGCGATGTCTTACATTGTATTCGTCAACCCCGCTATTTTGTCATTGACAGGAATGCCAACTCAAGCGGTATTTTTAGCAACTTTATTCGCAGCGGGCGTTTCAACGTTGGCAATGGGGCTTTTGGCGAATGTTCCGTATGCATTGGCGCCAGGAATGGGCTTGAACGCCTTCTTCACTTATACGGTTTGCTTCAGCTTAGGGTTCACATGGCAACAAGCGCTCGGCATGGTATTTTTGTGCGGAATTATTAACGTCCTTATTACCGTCACAAAAATTCGCCGTTCTTTAATTGTATCCATTCCCGATTCATTGCAGCATGCAATTTCAGCAGGGATTGGCGTTTTCATTGCTTATATCGGTATCAAAAATGCGCGTTTCATTCAGTTTTTGACAGACGGCGTAAACGCAAGCGTTTCAACAGCGCCTGACGGCTCCGTCATCAACGTCATTTCCAACGGTGGCATCGTCCCTGAATTGGTCAACTTCACTTCGCCGGAATCATTACTTGCGTTATTAGGATTAGTCATTACGTTAATTTTAATGGTTCGCAACGTAAAAGGCGCACTTTTAATCGGGATTTTAACGACAACTGTTTTGGGTATTCCATTCGGTTTAGTTGATTTATCTACATTGAATGCGAGCGGTAATTCATTATCCGCAGCTTTTGCTGAACTTGGTCAAACAATGTTCGTTATTTTCAAACCAGAAGGATTGCCTTCGTTGTTTGCAGATGCTTCTAAACTGCCTTTAGTCTTTATGACGATTTTTGCATTCAGCTTATCAGACGTATTCGATACAATCGGTACATTCGTCGGCACAGGTCGCCGTACTGGGATTTTCTCTAAAGAAGACGAGGAAGCTTTGCAACATAGTTCTGGTTTCTCTTCAAAAATGGACAAGGCTCTCTTCGGGGATTCTATCGGAACGATTATCGGCGCGTTATTCGGCACTTCAAACACAACTACTTATGTAGAATCTGCTGCTGGAATTGGCGTGGGTGGTCGCACAGGTTTAACTTCTGTCGTCACTGCAACGTTATTCTTCTTAACTGCATTCATCTTGCCATTTATTGGCTTAGTGCCTTCAGCTGCAACAGCCCCTGCGTTAATTATTGTCGGCGTATTGATGATGGCTTCTTTCAAAGATATTGATTGGACTGACTTTGCAGAAGCAGCACCTGCATTTTTCGCATCAATTTTCATGGGATTTGCCTATTCTATCTCATACGGTATCGCGGCTGGCTTTATTGTTTACGTTATTGTTAAACTTTCTCAAGGCAAAGCAAAAGATATTCATCCTGTATTGTGGATTTCCGTAGCATTATTCCTCTTGAACTTCATCATTTTAGCAACGTTGTAATGTAACTCGTCTCAGAAATCCTCCCATTTTTGAGATAATACAAATACACCTCGATTAAATTCTGTGTTTCGTGAATTTAATCGGGGTGTTTTCTTTCTTTTTTAGCGGCGATTTTTGAGTAGGGCGTGAATCCAATCGGGTGCGTAAGCGGATGTGCAGCCTTTGGCTACTTTCATGTCGCGATACACTCCTAATTGCGTTGCCAACGTCAAACAGCGTTGCAAATAATCTGGATAGTTGACGGCGATTTCTACGAAGCATTGATTCATCACCCAGCGTACCAATTCGTCACTTTTTGCGAGATGGCGCTCGATGTGTTGTAGTAAAGCCTCCACTTCTTCGGTTGTTCGTTGCTTTTTCTTCACCAAAAAAGTTTCCAAACGCCAACCAATGCGCTGCTCTAAAAGCGATGACTGTGCTTTAAGTTGATCGCTCCAAGCCATTACGTGAGGGGATTGCGTCAACACGCGGTCGGCTAACTTATCCAAAACGAGTAGCGACACTTGCTCGTCAATGAATTCGGATAGCAGTTCGGACGTTATACGTTGCGCATCAAATAATTCAATCGCGACCAATTGCGCTTCCAAAATGCCCGTTCGCCACAAAGGCAGCGCCCATTCGGTTTGTTGTTTATGGCGCTTGGCAATGCGCTGAACCTCGCCCATCATCACTCCAATATACGCTTGCGTGACGCCTGTTTTTTCGTAGCGTTTGATGACGGATGGATTTGCTGCCGTCTTTAGCTCGGCTAAAATATGTTCAATCATTTAGATTTCACTCCTTTTTGCCATTATAACATAAAAAGAGCGCTGCTCACCGTTGAGAACGCTCAAAAAAATACTAATCAAATTGATCGGGCTGCACTAAACAATACAACACATACAAGTTCCCAAACGGCACAAATGACCACAACAGTTTCCACGGATTATATCCCGCGCTACGCATACGGCGCACCGTTGAAGCAATATTCGGAAAAACAGAAACTGCTATAAAAAGAGAAAAGGGAATCATCACTTTAATCACATCATCTTCCGATGTCATAGAAGACACGGATAATATAATCACTACATCAAGTATCAACAGTATCAATAAATTCGCCAAAACGGCTAACCAATAAGCTTTGCGACGCGTTGTCCCTGAAAAATCAAATGCACGTTTCCAATATTCTTTGTAAGCTGCTAACATTTATAAACTCCTTTATATAATCGTATGCTTATATATTACCCCCCCACGAATTTTGTCAAGTTTTTTGATGCGAAAATTCGTGAATTTGCATGAAGTTTTTTTTGCATGAAGCGATCGTTTGTTTATGCTATACTATACGAAAGGAGTGATTGAATGAAACGAGCTTTAATTCATATTGATTATACGAACGATTTTGTGGCGGACGACGGCAAGTTGACTTGCGGAAAAGTTGCGCAAGCGATTCACGATAACATTTTGCAGTTGACGGAAACTTTTTACCAAGCGGGCGATTTGATTGTCTTTGCGATTGATACGCATTATCCGAACGATACGCATCATCCTGAGCACACACTTTTTCCGCCGCATAATTTGATTGGCACACCCGGGCAAAATTTGTACGGCGAATTAGAGCGTTTGTATCAGTCGATAAAGCAGGCGCCGAATGTGTATTACATGCCAAAAACGCGCTATTCCGCTTTTGCGGGTACGGATTTGGAACTGAAATTACGCGAACGTGGCATTACAGAATTGCATTTGGTCGGCGTTTGTACGGATATTTGCATTTTGCATACGGCAGTGGATGCTTACAATAAAGGATTCCAATTAGTTATCCACCGAAATGCTGTCGCGAGTTTCAATGCGGCAGGACACGCGTGGTCGTTGACACATTTTGAACAGACGCTTGGCGCAATCCTATTATAAAAGCGAAAAATCGCCTTTATCCTTTTGGGATAGAGGCGATTTTTTTGAATTACCATGCTGTAATTTTTGTACCTTTTGTAAGTTCGTCGATTTTTTTAGCGACTTCTTCTGTTTGGTAAATTTCCACAACTTTTTTGTAAAGTGGGTTTTCTGCGTCGGCTTTGCGTGTTGCAATGATGTTTTTGTAAGCGTCGTTCAATTTTTCTTTGTCTTCAACGTCTACGAATAATGCGTCTGCAACGGTTAAGCCTGCATCTGCTGCGTAGTTGCCGTTAATAATCGCTGCGTCAACGTCTTTTAATGAACGCGCCGTGTGTGCTGCGTCGACTTCTTCAAACTCCAATTTTTTGTCGTTTTTGGTGATGTCTTTAACAGTTGGCAAAATACCTTTTGCGTCGTCAACTTCGATTAAGCCAGCTAATTCAAGGGCTAATAATGCGCGGCCGCCGTTGGTTGCGTCGTTTGGAATCGCAATTTTAGCGCCGTCTTGTAAGTCTTCTAATTTTTCGACTTTTTCAGAGTATAAGCCTAATGGCTCGACGATCGTGAAGCCGATTGAAACGATGTCGCCTTTGTTTTCTTCGTTCCATTTTTCTAAGTAAATGATGTGTTGGAAGGCGTTCAAGTCTAATGAGCCGTCTTGAACTGCGACGTTTGGAATGTGGTAGTCGGTCAAGTTTTCAACTTCGATGACGATGCCTTCTTTTTCTTTAGCGAGTTGAGCAACGTATTCCCATAATTCTTTGTCTGAGTCGCCAACGACGCCGACTTTGACGGTTTGTCCGTCGAATGCTTTTTCAGCGGCAAAAGTTGCTGCTCCTGTTGATAATGCGAGTCCTGCTACTAATGATGCAACGCTTAATTGTTTGATGAATTTTTTCATGATTCATGCTCCTTTTCTTTTTTTTTTATTTTTTTGTTAAATCCAAGTTCTTTTTTTGGAAGTTAGATTTTGTTAAGGTTTGGGTGCAATTAAAGTTTGGTGCTCGTCTTTAATTGCTTGTAGTAATGTCGGTTGTGTGATTAAATCATAGGCTGTTCTTGCTAATAATTCAGCGGCAATGCCTATGGATTGCAAGCCTTTTTGGCTCTTGGAAGCTTCGCGGAATTCTTCCGAATGTCCCGCAATATATGTGTCCGAAATCGAAACGAGTGGTTGGATGGTCGGGATGACTTGGCTGACATTGCCGACATCCGATGAGCCTAGCGTGTTGTCTTCGGCTGTGTCGATTTCTTCTGAAGGAATCCCTAACGCCTCAACGTGTTTCAAAAAGACCTCATCGAAAAGCGGCGTTGGAATACAATCGTCGACAGCATTTTGGAATAAGCCAAATTCGTAAGTACAACCTGTTGCTAAAGCGGCTGCCTTGACGATGTTTTCGACTTTTTCGTAGACAGTATTCAACGTCGAGCGGTTAGCCGCACGCAAGTAAAAACGTGCAGAGGCGAATTCTGGAACGACGTTCGCTGCAACGCCGCCATGCGTAATAATGCCGTGAATGTTGACATCTTTTGGCAAATGCAAGCGCAGCGCGTTGATGCTGTTGAATACTTGAATAACGGCTTCCAAAGCGTTAATGCCCGCTTCAGGTGACGCTGCTGCGTGCGATGCTTTTCCATAAAATTTAATATCCACAGGATCATTTGCCAAAAACTTAAGTGTGCGTTTGTAGCGATGCGCTGGATGCGCACAAAGTGCTGCGTCTACGTCATCAAAATAGCCTTCGCGCACAAAGCTGCCTTTGGCTGAGCCATTTTCGCCGCCTTCCTCGCCAGGTGTTCCGTAAACGCGGATTTCGCCGCCAATTTCATCGATGACTGTTTTCAAAGCCGCCGCAGCTAACAGCGAGTAATTACCGAATAAGTTGTGTCCGCATGCGTGACCAATGCCAGCCAACGCATCATACTCCGCCAAAAACGCAACCGTCGGTCCAGATTTGTTTGAATGATAACGCGCATCAAATCCTGTTCGGTGTCCTGCAGCATTTTTGGTTACAGAAAACCCAACTTGTTCGAGTTGATTGGACAGCACTTCGCACGCGTGAAACTCGTAATTGCTCACTTCGGGCGTCGCGTGAATGTCCAACGCAAGCGCTTGGTAGGTGGATAAGTTTTCTTTAATATAAGTATGTAATCGTTCATAGTGTTCTGCTGTCATACAACACGCCTCCTATTTACGTCCAAATGTCTCCCATGCTGGAATGATGGAGCCTTTTGAAACTTCTTCGATGACTTTGATGGTTTCTTCGGTTTGGTAAACGTCAACGATTTTGTTGTACACTTCGTTGTTTTCGTCTGCTTTGCGGACAACGATAACGTTCACGTATGGTTTAGATTGTTCGCCAACTGGCTCCAAGAAGATAGCATCTTTTGCGGGAACGAGGCCTGCGTCAACGGCTACGCCACTGTTGATGACAGAAATGTCTACGTCTGCTAATGAGCGCGCTGTTTGTGAAGCATCTAATTCTTTAATGTCTAAGTTCAATTTGTTTTCTTTGATGTCAGCTACGGTTGGCAAAATGCCTTTTTCTGGGTCAACGGTAATTAAGCCGGCTGATTCTAATAATTTCAATGCGCGTCCGCCGTTTGTTGCGTCGTTTGGAATCGCAACTGTTGCGCCTTCTTTCAATTCTTTAACATCTTTTACTTTTTGTGAGTAAATGCCTAACGGCGCGTTAACGGTGTGGCCGATTGGGACTAAGTCTGTCTTGTGTTCCGCGTTGGATTTTTCTAAGAAAATGCGGTGTTGGAACGCGTTGACGTCGATTGATCCGTCTGCCAATGCCACGTTTGGCTGGCTGTATTCCGTAAATTTAACGATTTCTAATTCGATGCCTTCTTTTTCTAAACGTTTTGCAACGTCGTCCCAAATGCGTGTATCGTCGCCAACTACGCCTAATTTGACTTTTTGGTTTTCTGCTTCAACAAACGTTGGGCTTACTGAAGCTGCTCCGATGAATAATGCACTTGCTGCTACTGCTAATTTAATAAATTTTTTCATAATAAAATTCCTCCTAAAGTTTAATGACTAATTTTTTTGACAATACGATTACTAATAAATTGACTGATGAATACTAATACTAAAATCAAAGCGGTTGATACAAGTGTGACGTCTGTTTGGAAACGATTGTACCCTCTTGCGATGGCTAAATTTCCTAAGCCGCCTGCACCGACCGCGCCTGCCATAGCCGTTAAGCCTATGACGTTAATGATGGTTAGCGCCGAAACGCGGACGATACTTGGCAATCCTTCCAACAAATACACGCGGAAAATGATGCCCAATGGGCTCGTCCCCATTGCTTGTGCCGCTTCAATCACGCCAGGATTGACTTCCAACAGCGCGTTTTCGATTTGGCGGGCAAAAAACGGAATTACGCCAACCGTCAACGGAACTAAAGCCGCTGTCGTCCCAATCGTTGTTCCAACAATCGCACGTGTCGTCGTCGCCAACAACGCTACCAAAATAATAAACGGTATCGAACGCAACACATTGACTGCCTTATCCAAAAATTGATAAATGATTTTATTTTCTAAAATTCCGCCCTCACGCGTCGAAACCAAAATGACGCCGAACACAATTCCGAACAATCCTGAAATAAACGCAGTCCAAAACGACATATAAATCGTCTGCCCTGTTGCTTCCAGCAAATCATCTGGAATTTGGCTCACATTAGGCAAATGCTCTTGCAGCCAAGGATTATTTGAAAACCATTCATAAAAACTTTCCAGCAGCGCGTCTTTCGTTTCTAACAATTTTTCCAAACCGAACATTATGCTCCTCCTTCCTTCAATAGCGTTACGCGCACGCCTTGCGATTCAATGTAGTTCAACGCCGATTGACGCTGATCTTTCGTCCCCGCTAACGTGACAACTAAGTTCCCAATCGGAACGCCATCGATAATCTCGACATTGCCGTACAAAATGTTTGCCACTACTTGGAATGAGCTGTACAAACTCGCAATGAGCGGCTCGTCCGTTTCGTCGCCGATATACGACAATTCAATCATAATCTCGTCGGATTTCAAGATAGAAAACTTCGGATGACTCAACAAAGTTTCTAGCGCTTGGTCAATATGCGTGGCCGTTCTAATAAAGTCGCGCGTCAACTCGCGTTCTGGCTGACTAAAAATCGTCACCACACTGCCGCGCTCGATAATCGAACCATTTTCCATGACGGCTACTTTGTTGCAAATTTCTTTGACCACTTGCATTTCGTGTGTAATTAGCACAATCGTTAAGCCGAGTTTGCGATTTAATTCTTTGAGCAATGCCAAAATTTGCAAAGTCGTTTTGGGATCGAGTGCGCTCGTTGCCTCATCACACAGCAAAATTTCTGGGTCATTAGCGAGCGCTCTTGCAATCGCGACGCGTTGTTTTTGGCCGCCTGACAGTTGGCTTGGGTACGCCGTCGCTTTATCGGCAATCCCCACCAGCTCCAGCAATTCCAAAACTTTTTGGCGTCGTTGTTCTTTCGTTTTGCCAGAATGTTTCAGTGGAAAATCTACATTATCAAATACCGTTCGGCTATTCATCAAGTTAAAATGTTGAAAAATCATGCCGATGGATTTGCGTTTGTTGCGCAATGCTTTAGCGTTCAGTTTCAGCAAATCGGTGTCGCCGACGACCACTTGCCCAGCCGTTGGCCGCTGCAATAAATTGATGACGCGTACTAATGTACTTTTGCCGGCGCCTGAGTAGCCGACGATGCCGTACACATCACCTTTTTCGACGTGTAGGTCAACATTTTTGACAGCTTGAATGGCCTGCCCTTTTTGTTGAAATGTTACGTCAATATTCGTTAAACGAATCATCTTATCCCTCCTGTTTCTTTTACAAAAAAAGTCCTCGAACACAACATGAATTGTGTTCAAGGACGCAAATTGCGTGTTACCACCTTGTATTCAGATTGCATTCGCATACAATCCCTCTATGAGTGCGTTGCACTCTGCTGATATCGGTCGCACCGTGATCCGCTCACTTTCGCTTACAGATCAGTCACTCCTAGTCCATAGATAAACCATTTCCACTGCTTCTTTTCACCTGCCGAAGCTCTCTGTCAAGTATCCGTTGTTTACTTACTATTCATCGTGTCTATATTCAATTAATAAAAAAATCCCTCTACTAGCAATTGCCAGTAAAAGGACGAATGATCGTGTTACCACCTTTTGTTTAGAAACGTTTGTTTCCCTCAACCCAATCGGAATGCCTGTTGCATCGAATTGGTATTCCTTGTAACGGAGGAACCTTCCGAGAATGCCTACCTATCGACATTCTGACCTCACAAGCCATCTTCACCTTGTTATCATAGCCCTTCTCACCAACCAGAGCCTCTCTAAAATGCGTTCAAAATTACTTTCCTGTTCACAGGTCGTTTATTAACGTTGAGATAACTTTAACCCATTTGCAAAAGAATGTCAATAGAAAAAATGAAATTTTTTTAATTTAATTTGCAAATCGTGATAGTTCTAGCATTTTCCGTCCCATTCGCAATAAAATTGTTCCAAGTACACTTCCAAAAATTGGTGTCGTTTTGCCGCGAGTTGTTTGGCATAGCGCGTATTCATGCGGTCTTTCACTTTGAGCAATTTCTCATAAAAATGCATAATCGCCGTGTCATTGCCACTGCGATACTCATCAACGGTTAACGTTTCTCGCGGCATTTTGGCGGGGTCGTGAATTGGGCGTCCCGTATGCCCCGAATAGCACATCGCACGTGCAATACCAATCGCGCCGATGGCGTCTAATCGGTCCGCGTCTTGCACAATTTGTCCTTCTAACGTGAGCGGCTCAGCTAGATGATGGCCACCTTTGAAAGACATATTGGCAATGATATGTAATACGTGCTTGGCATCGTCAAGCGCGACTTGATGCGCGTCTAGCCATTGCGACACTTTTTGGAGTCCGGCCGCTTCGCTTTCGTTCAATTTGGCGTCTGCTACATCGTGCAATAAGGCCGCCAATTCACAAATAAACAAATTCGCATTTTCTTGACGCGCGATTTCCAGTGCCGTGTTAGTGACGCGCACAATGTGCCACCAATCGTGTCCGCTACTTTCTTCGTGCAACGTTTGATACGCATACGAGCGTGCCTGCTCTAATATCCATGCTGCTTGCTTCATCGAACCACTCCTCTCCTTCAACCATTATAACACATTTTCTTTTGTTCTTCCTTGTGCAAAAAAAAGTCCGTCATCAAAGAAAACGGACTTTTAATATTATTTTTTGCCTTTAGTACGCAATGTTTCGGCGAGCGACACCGCCACAAAAATCATAATAAAACATAGCGTAATGCTTGCGCCCGGCGGTGTATCCCAATGATACGACGCGGTCAATCCTAAGAAAATTCCAATAAAATTAATCAACATGCCAATCACAATGGCTTGTGTAAAACTTTTGGCGACTTTAATTGCCGTTGCTGACGGAATGACAATGAGTGCCGAAATCAACAACACGCCGACAATTGGCATCATAATACTAATCGCCACACCTGTCACCGCCGAGAAAATAATCGACATCCACTTAACAGGTAAACCGCTCGTATGCGCCGTTGCTTCATCAAAACTCATTACATACAATGGCTTTCTAAAAATCAAATACGTGAATAACAAGACAACGGCTAAGCCTACTAACAACTTGACTTCTTCTTTCGAAATTAAAATAATCGAGCCGAATAAATATTGGTCAATTTTGAATGAAGTTGCATTGCGATTCAAACTCATCAAAATCAACGCAATCGCCATGCCTGCAGACATCATCAACGCAATCGAAATCTCGGAATAGTCGCGGTATGCCACGCGCAAATATTCAATAACAATTGACGCAACCAACACCACGAACAACGTGCTGTAAGTCGGATTAAATTGCAACATCACACCGAGCGCCACACCAGCTAACGACACGTGCGACAACGTATCCGCCATCAGCGATTGCCGTCTCAAAATAAGCAACAAACCCAATATCGGCGTAATAACTGACATCGCCGCTCCCGCTACGAATGCGCGTTGGATGAAGTCATACTGAAACATCTCCATGGCGATCCCTCCTCTCGTACAAGTCGAATTTCTCGCGTATAAAAACCTTCAATTTCTTCGTCGGCATGCGTCACCATTAAGACCGCTTTATCATGATGCTTGCACAAATGTTTCAACAACCGATAAAATGCCCGTCTGGATTCAATGTCCATTCCCGTTGTCGGCTCATCTAACACAAACACATCGGGATCTGTCGCAAAGACGCGCGCTAAGCAGACGCGTTGTTTTTGGCCGCCTGACAATTCGCCAATTTTTTTGTGGCGCAAATGTGCCATACCTACAGATTCTAAAGCGCGGTCAACATGCTCTAAGTCATCTTTATCAAGGCGTTTGAACCAACGATTTTTGCTGTAGCGTCCTGATTCGACTAGCGCTTGTACCGTACTAGGAAAGCCTGCATTAAAAGAATTGACATTTTGCGGAACGTAGCCGACGGATAAAGGTTCTCCGAGATGGTTATGTGTGGCAATGTCTATGCGCCCCGTTGCAGGTTTAAGTAAGCCTAATAAATTTTTGATTAACGTTGATTTCGCCGCACCATTTTCCCCGGTCAAAATGACAAATTCGCCTTTGTCCAAATGAAAATGTACGTTATTCAACACTTTTTCGCGGTCGTAATAAAACGACAAGTCTTCAACTTTTACAATGGTCATGTTGATTCTCCTATTTTTCTAACACTAAAAAATATCGTGAAACCTCACGATATTTGAGTAAAAAGGGCGTTATTTTGTCAATTCTGCTAAGTTAGCACGCATCACCGTAAAGTAGTCTTCGCCTTTTGCGCGTTCTTCTTCGGTTAAGCTTTCTAGTGTGCGTAATGGGCGCAATTCTGCCCCGCTTGCGTCAGCGACTACTTTTGCAATGGCTGTGTCCAAAGCGGGTTCTACGTAAATCACGTCAACTTGATGCTCTTTCACAAAAGATTGCATCTGTGCCAACACGGCTGCGCTCGGTTCTTCTGTGGATGAAATACCTGTAATCGCTTCTTGCGTCAAGCCGTACGCGTGCGCCAAATAGCCAAAAGCTGCGTGTTGTACGACGAACACTTTATTGTCGCGCGTAGCTAATTGCTCACGGAATTCCGCGTCTAAAACGGTCAATTCTTCTACTAATTGTTGGGTGTTCGCTTCGTACGTTTCCTTGTTGTCAGGATCGACTTGGATGAGGGCGTTTTTGATATTTTCGGCTTGCTTGGCGTAAACCATTGGGTCCATCCAGGTATGTGGATCAAATTCGTGCGCGTGGTCATGATCGTGGTCGTGGTCATGTGCTTCACTTTCGTGGCTTTCTTCGGATTCGTGGTCGTGCGCATCATCCTCATGCGCTTCGCCTTTTAGTAATTCAATGCCTTCTGTAGATTTGACCACTTGTGTTTTATCCGTATCTAACATTTTGATAACGTCTGGCACAAAGTGTTCCATTTCGTCGTCTTGATAAATAAACGCATCTGCTTGTTGAATAGTGGCCACATCGCGTGCGCTTGTTTCATAATCGTGCGCGTCTTGATTGGCATCCAGTAGCATCTTCACTTCGGCTTTATCCCCTGCAATGCGCTGTGTTAAATAATACACAGGATAAAAAGTCGTCATCACTTGTTTTTTGTCTTGTGCATTAACAGGTGCTGCGCCGCTCGCAAAAATAGCTGACAACAAGCTCAACACCATCAATCCTTTACGTAATTTCATTGTTATAACTCCTTATTTTGTAATTATTACTTTTAACAGTTTAGCTATACTTTCCCAAAAAGTCAACCAAAAGGCTTTGGAAGCTGTTTGGCTCGTGTTATAATGAAACTACTTTATTAAAAAAGCGAGGACTTATCATGACCGTACGTATTTTGATTGTGGAAGATGACTTAACCATTCATCAATTATTGAAAGATATTTTAGCGAAACATACCGACTACACTTGCACGTCTGCTTATTCGGGAACAGAGGCTCTTTTGTTAGCCAAGCAAGAAACTTTTGATTTAATATTGCTAGATTTGATGTTGCCAGGCTTGACAGGCGAAGCGTTATTGCCGCAACTTAAGCCGATACATTCCGGAGGCATTATTGTTTTAAGCGCAAAAAGCGAACTCGAAGACAAAGTGCAACTGCTTCAATTAGGCGCCGACGATTATTTGACGAAGCCGTTTCATCAATTGGAATTGCTCGCTCGCATTGAAAGTGTGCTGCGCCGTTATCAATTACACGATAGCGCGACGCCCACAACGGAATATACATATCGCCAGTTGCGTATTTTGCCTGACGAAATGGTCGCGTATATCAACGACGAAATGCTACACTTAACGACAACCGAGTTCGAATTATTGTGCCACCTCGTCAAAGAACCGCGCAAAGTATTCACACGCGAAAAATTATACCACCTTGTTTGGGGCGACGTCGCGTTCATTGAAGACAACGCCATTAACGTTCACATCTCCAACATCCGCAAAAAAATCGCCAAATATACCGACGAGCCGTACATCGAAACCGTTTGGGGTATCGGATTTAAAATGTGTTAATCGATCCTTTACACTTTCTTTATAACTTGCACAGGCTTTATTTAGAACTATTTTGGTAGGATATAGTCATCAACCAAATACGAAAGGAACATCACTATGACAAAAGAAACCATTTTATCGGTCGAAAATGTATCGAAACATTACGGTAAGCAAGCCGCTTTGCAACAGTTCAATCTGGAAGTAAAGCGCGGAGACATCGTCGGTATTGCTGGACGCAACGGCGCAGGGAAAACCACACTTCTCCGCTTAATCGCTGGATTGACTCCTATCGAAACGGGCAATATTCGCTTATTCGGCTCGCTTGACGCCAAAGGATTAGAAGCCAATCGCCAATATACTGGCACCATTATTGAAGCGCCTGCTTTTATTCCTGAGTTTACCGCCAAGCAAAACTTAGAATATTATCGCATTCAACGCGGCTTGACGGATCAAAAACGCGCCGACGAATTACTAACGCTCGTCGGACTTGAAAATGCCGGCAAAAAGAAATTCAAAAATTTCTCACTCGGTATGAAACAACGCTTATCCATCGCGCTCTCTTTATTGCACAGCCCTGATTTATTGATTTTGGACGAGCCCATTAACGGCCTTGACCCAAGCGGAATCATTCAAATTCGCGAGTTGCTCTTATCCCTCGCCAAAAAACATCACTTAACCATCTTGATTTCGAGCCATATTTTGTCCGAATTAGAACACTTAGCAAACCGCTTCGTGATCATCAACAACGGCCAAAAAATCGACGAATTCACCAAAGACGAACTCGCACAACGTACCCAACAATATTACGAAATTCAAGTCGACAACGCGAAAAAAGCGACGGTATTATTAGAGCAAGTGTTCCAAACGACCGCTTACGAAGTCACCGACTCGCACTTAATCAAATTGTTTGACTTATCCATTCCTGCAAGCGACATCGCCCACACATTTGTCACGAACGGACTCAAATTGTCGCACCTTGCTTGCAAATCCCATCAACTTGAAGCCATGTACTTAGATTTAGTGGAAGGAGCCAACACTCATGCTTAATTTATTAAAAAGTGAACTCTATCAAATTTCTCATCGCAAAACAACGCGCATTTGGTTAGCGATTGCTGCTTTTTTCAGCGCGGGAATCGTCGTCATTCCAAAATTGTTACATTTTCGGAATACTCCTGCCGAGCTTTACTTGACAGGCTACACGGGCATTTTACTCGGCGGCTTTGTGTTGCTCATTCTTGGATTAGTGACTGCAAGTTTTAACAACGAACTCAAAAACCGTACCCTCATCAATTCCGTTAGCCACGGTTATAGCCGTTCAACGATTTATGCGGTAAAATTCATTAGCGCATTAGCCTTTAGTGCATTCGCGTTGCTTTTATCCGTGACTTTCTTTACGGCGGCGCTTCAATTATTAGAGCCAACTAAGTGGGATCATATTTGGTACTTTTATAAGACTATTGCAAGTTTATTGCCAATTTGGGTTGCGTATATTTCGCTTTATGTGTTAATTTCATTCTTTTCTGAAACGAACACGCCGATGTATATTTTGTTGTCACTATTGCTTGTTGTTTTCCCGATTGTGTTCCAATTAGGTAGTAATGTTGAAATAATCGCTGCGATTAAACCGTACTTTTTGACGGAGTTGAGCTTTACAGATCCTTACACCTTGTTTGGTTTAGATGGCAAATTCGTCATGTCTCTCTTCTACATTGCTTTATTCTATGGATTAGGTGTGTTATACTTTAAACGCAAAGAAATTAAGTAGAACGGTTTTGCCGTTCTACTTTTAGTAAGGAGAGATGCGCATGATTAATTTAATACGTGGTGATTGGTATTATTTGCGCCATCATGTCTTCAAATGGTTATTGCCAACGATTACGATTGTCTGTGTGGGTTTTGTGGGCGCCATCCGTTTTTTTCAATGGCAAGGTTTTGAAGCAGAATATCCAACGATTGCTTTTATTGAAGGTTTTGCAGAGGTGCTTGGACAGCCATTTGCATGGTTTTTAGCGTTGAGTTGCGTTCATGAAACCTTCAATTACACGCTCAAAAATCGTCTAATCATTCAACCGATCAGCATCGGCTACTCGCGCAGCCAAATTTTTATTACAAAATGGCTCGTGGCATGGTTATTATTGGCGTTTTATATCGTCTTTACGACGGTTATATTCACGGTATGTTGTGTCGTTGCCTTTCAACTGTCGCCCGTTACCGTCTTGGAACATATCGCCTTCAATGAGTTATTACTCGCATGGACCATCGCTTCAACGGTTATTAGTATGACACTCATGTGTTCGACTCTATTTGCTCGCGGCATTTGGGCAACAGTCGCGTTCTTGACTTTAGCGAGTATTTTCATACAATTATTATTGGATTGGGCACCATCGTTACGTTCCGTTGAGCCGTTTTTCTTTATCTTTTTGGATATAGCTTTGCCCCCTATCCATCAACTGATTTGGATTTCACTTATTTATAATGTCGTTTTTCTTGCTATCGGCCATTATTTCTTCGCTCGCAAAAATATTCAGTAGGAGGTGCGTTATGTGGATTGGCTGGCTAATTGCCTTTGTTCTAGGATTTTTATGCAAAAAATGGCTCATCTCAAAAGAGTTGCATTTTTTGACACAACAATTACAAGCGATGCGAAAGCAAAAGCTGCATCGACAATTGACCGTTCGTTCTAGCCACGCAGAATTCACTCCGTTGTTGGAGGAATTAGGGTTGACGATTGAAGAGCAGCGTTCTAATGTAGCGCAACTCCAGCAACAAGAATCGCAACTTAAAGCGGATTTGATGAATATTTCGCACGATTTGAGAACGCCGCTGACCGCTATTTACGGCTATTTAGAATTGCTCAATGACACCGACCTTTCAGCGTCGGAGCGCACACATTATTTAGAAATTGCTACCGAACGCACGCAAATTTTGCAAGCGATGATTCAAGATTTATTTTACTTAGGAAAATTAGAAGCCAACGCCATTGAGCATGAAGTGGAATTGGTTGCGTTGGATCACCTACTCAAAGAGCAAATCGTCGGGTTGTATCAAGCCTTTCAAGAGGCGAATTTTGAGTTGGATGTGGCGATTGAGGAACAAACCTTCGTCAAAACCGACAGCGCTGCGGCAACGCGCATCATCAACAATGTATTGACGAACAGCTTGCAACACGGACAAAGTCCGCTCACCATTACGCATCGTTTTGTCAACGGGCGCTATGAAACGCAATTCAAAAATACGTTATCTCCGCAACACACCGTCAATATCGAGCAAGTATTTCAACGCCATTATACAAGCCACACGCACCGCAACCAAAATAATAGCGGCCTCGGCTTGACGATTTGTTATGAATTGTGCCAACAACTCGGACACACAATCGAAGCCCATTTAGAAGGAAACCAATTTATTTTAACGATTACATGGTAAAAAAATAAAACAGCCGATAGTCTTGAACTGTCGGCTATTTTAGTCGTTATTTTTGGATAAATTCTTGGAACCATTCAGGCAAATTACTCTTAATATCAGCGGGTAATAAATTTGAAATTTGCGACAAATGTGCTTCAAAACTTTGATTCATCAAGTGTTGTAGACGTTTGAGACGAACGGTTTGTCCGAGCATTTCGGCTTTGGCAATGTAACGCAACACTTCAATATAGCTATAACCAAGCGTTACTGTCAACGTACTCGCAGTGGCGCCTGTCAAAATTCCGCCCGAAACGCCTCCGAGACCTGGAATCAATTTGAACAGTGACCCTACAAAGAAACGACCGACTAGCGTAGCTCCGCCCGTTCCACCAAGCCCTGCCAACAAACTAATGACTTGCGACAAGTCTAATGACAACCCAAAAATTGCCGTCAAATGCCCTAACATGGTAATTTGCATAGGAATCAATAGCGTCGCGTCTGCGATTGGAATCGGCAAAAAGCCTACACCGAACGCAGAAGAAACGTATTTTCTCGCCCAGCTTCTAGCGCTTTCGACTTTTTTTTCTAAATCGATTTGCTGGGCGTTGATAAAAGCCTGATGAACTTCTGACGGGATGATTTCCAATGTTTTGTCGATGAGTGTTTGCAGACCAAACGCTGATACGACTTGACGTTTTTGTAAGGCGTAATCTTTTGCCAAAATCGGCACAATCGCTTGCACATTCAATGGCAAAGTTTGCAAATATTGTGCAAATTCGTGATGTTCTTGCCCGATTGCTTGCGTCAGCACAAGTACAACGGGCACTTGGCTCGCCAACGTTTGAATGAGTTCTATTTCAAACGGCTCAATGCGTGAGCCATTCGCGTTCAAACAATAATACACTAAATGTATGTGATGGCGCTCTTCTTGAAGGCGTTGCTCGTGTATTAAGTCGAGCAACAGCTGTTGGACATCTTGCTGAACACTCGCATCCAATTCCAAGCCTCTCGTATCATAGAGCGTCAACGGCACGCCGTCTTTTGTAAGTTTGACTAAAGATTGTGTAATCGGCAGCCCGACACCTGTTTCGGCAATAGTTTCGCGAAAAAGCGCGTTAATAAGTGTACTTTTTCCGCTACCCGTTTTTCCCGCTACTAAAATATTGATTGGCGGCATTTTTTCGATTTCGCGTTGTGTTTTGTCGAGTAAATCTTGCGCCAGTTCGGGCTTAATTTTTCTGACAGTTAATTTTTTCCAAAGATTCAAAAAAATGCACCTCCTTAATCACGACGACGATTTGCAATCAAGATAAAACGAATCAATTGTAACGCCGTACTGATAGACGCCGCCACATACGTCAACGCCGCTGCATTCAATACTTTACGCGCCGCTGGTAACTCTTCAACTGTCAATAAACGCTGCTCTTCCAAAATACGCATCGCGCGCGCACTCGCATCAAATTCCACAGGCAACGTCACTAGCTGAAACACCAACACCAAACTGAACGCAATAATCCCGACTTGTACTAACCCCATAAAATTCATTGCCAATCCAATCATAATTAACGGCAACGAAATCGTCGAACCAAATTGCGTCACTGGTGCCAACACACTGCGTAAACGTAACGGTGCATAACCTTGCGCGTGTTGCAGTGCATGCCCGCACTCGTGAGCCGCCACCGCTACCGCCGCAATCGACGTTGAGTAGTCCGTTGCATCCGACAAACGCAACACTTTGCTACGCGGGTCATAATGATCCGTCAAATGTCCCTGCACATGCTCAACGGCTACATCATCAATTCTGCTCGCTGACAAAATATCTCGCGCCACCTGATTGCCCGTCACACCAAAAGACGTTTCCCATTCACTATACTTCGCAAAAGTTGACGTCACCTTATGCTGTGCGTACATCGCAATTCCCGCACCAATTATCACTAAAATATACGTTGGGTCCATATAATATCCGTACATATCACTCACTCCTTTTGATTGTTACATCTATTATACACTCTTTTCAAAAAAAGAGCGAGAAATCACCTTCTCGCTCCGTATAAATTAATCTTCTTCAACGTTTGTTTCTTGTGGCAAAATCAAGTTCAAGACGACGCCGACAATCGCACTCAACGCAGTTCCCGAAATGACTAACGCAGAACCCAATTGCAAGACTGCGCCACCTAATCCTAATACTAACATCGCGCTCGCAATTACTAAGTTGCGTGACTGATGGAAATCCACATTTGATTTGATTAATACTTTCAAACCGTTACTTGCAATAACGCCGTATAAAAGGATGGACATGCCGCCCAATACCGCTGTTGGAATGGTTGCAATCAATTCTGTAAACTTCGAACAGAAACTCAACGCAATCGCAATGAAAGCCGCATTACGAATAACGGATACGCTCGCAATTTTTGTCATACCGATAACGCCCGTATTTTCGCCGTAAGTTGTGTTTGCTGGCCCACCAATGAACGCTGAAACAGCTGTCGCCACACCATCTCCGATTAAGGTACGTTTCAATCCTGGCTCTTTTAAAAAGTTACGGTGACAAATTTCGCCTAACACCATGTGATCGCCAATATGCTCTGCAATTGTCACAATCGCAATCGGCAAAATCGCCAACGCTTCAGGTCCAAAGTACATATTATAAGTGCCCACATTGCCCACTTGGAAAGGCAAGCTAATGTCAGGAAGTGAGAACCACGCTGCTTGCACCACAGGCGTAAAGTCAACCAATCCCATGAACACCGCAATAATATAGCCGCCCACAATCGCTAACAAAAACGGAATAACACGCATGAAGCCTTTTCCTTTAGCGTGAATGAATACCGCAAACATAAACGTTGCAATCGCTACGACAATGTTGCGCCAATCGCCATCTTTGACAAACCCTGCGCTCGTTACAGCTGTGTTCGCCAAGCCCAATCCGATGACAATAATCATTGGTCCGATAACGATAGGTGGCAACAAACGGTCAATCCAGCCTGTTCCAATTTTGCCGACAACAATTGCCACCAACACATAAATCAAACCGACTAACATAATCCCTGTTTGTCCTGCGCTAATATCGCCGCCCATTTGCTCTTTGGCAAAAGCCATCGCTGAAATATACGCAAAAGATGACCCTAAATAAACAGGTGCCTTAAATTTAGTCGATACCATATAAATCAAGGTGCCGATTCCGCTTGCTAACAAAGCAGTCGATACAGACATCCCTAAAATCAACGGTACTAAAATGGTTGCACCGAACATTGCAAAAACGTGTTGGAAACTGAGGAGTAACCCCGCTCCTAATTGTGGTTTTTCGTGTACGTCTAAACGTAAATTGGTTGTGCGTGTTGCTTCCATGAACATTCTCCTTTTTAATTAGAGGCTCCTTTTTGGCACACAAAAAAATAAGCCCCGTAGTTTGATTGACATAAGGGCTTATTGTTCAAGTTAATGTAACTGTAACCTTAGCGCTCTCTCGGAACACCTTAAAAGTCCTTAAATCTTGTATTATTTTAGCGTACTTTTGGATGGATTGCAAGGGGTTTGGGGAAAATATTATCACAAACTATGCTGCATAAATAATTGTATCAGTTGCGCCTCTGTAAGCTGTTTCTTTTCCTCGTTCGAAATATCGAGCACTATTTTTCCTTGGTGCAACATGATTAAGCGATTGCCAAACCTTAATGCGTCTCTCAAATTATGCGTAATCATCAAGGTTGTCAGCTGATATTGCTCTACGAGTTGTTGTGTCAACTCCAAAATCCGTTCGCTTGTTTTCGGATCTAGTGCTGCAGTATGTTCATCCAGTAATAAAATTTTGGGTTCCCTTAATATCGCCATTAAAAGTGTCAGCGCTTGGCGTTGTCCTCCCGACAGCGTTCTGACTTCACTTGAAAGTCTATTTTCCAATCCCATTCCCAAATTTTGCAAAACAGACTGCATTTGCGCTCGATTAGTCGACGTAAGTGCGCGTTTTAAGCCGCGTGGCAGCCCTCTTCTCAACGCAATCGCCAAATTTTCTTCGATCGTCAAGCGCGTCGCCGTCCCCATTCGAGGATCTTGAAACACATTTCCTATTAAAGCGGACCGTTGTGTGGCGTTCCATGTCGTGACATTTTGGCCGTCCAAATAAATCTCGCCTTGGTCTGCTTGAATCGCACCACTAATCAATCCCATTAACGTTGATTTCCCGGCGCCGTTGCTCCCAATCACCGTAACAAAATCTCCTTGATTTAATTGCAAATTGAATTGCGTTAAAATCTGTTTTTCATGCTCTGTTCCTGCTTCGAAACTTTTATGAATATTTGCTAATACTAACGGTTTCATCATCGCTTCCCTCTCTTTAACAGATGCTTCATGTTTGGCAAATACAAAATTCCGCCTAATAAAATGGCTGAAAACAATCGTAAATCCGTTGCTTGAATCGTTATCCATGGCTGATTTAAAATGAGATCAATCAGCAAGCGATACAAAATGCTCCCTAATACCAACGTCAATAATCGAATCAACAACGACTTGTTCGGCAATAGCACTTCTACAATCATAATCGAAGCCAATCCTATTACCACGGTGCCAATTCCCATTCCTATATCCGCAAAACCGTCTTTTTGTGCCACTAAAGCGCCCGCTAACGCAATTAAACTATGGCTAATCATATAGCCTAACACTTTCATCGCATTTACTGGAATGCCATTCGCTTGACTCATTCGTTCATTGTCTCCCGTAGCACGGAATGCCAGCCCTATTTCTGTGTCAAAAAAATAACTCAATCCTGCAATTAAACTCCCTAAAATCATTATCGTTATCATAAAAATCGATCCATTTCGAGCTGTAAAAAACGGCACTTGGAATAGTGTATAAATCGTTTCAGACCCTAACAACGCAATATTGGATTTCCCGCCTGTTACATGCAAATTAACCGAATACAAGCCCGTCAATATCAAAATCCCTGTCAACAAAGACGGAATCCCTAACCGAGTATGAATCATTCCTGCAAGCAAGCCAATCAGCGCCCCTGCTAAGAAAGCACATAATGTCGCACTGATAGGATGCACGCCATAACTAATCAAAGTTGCGGATAATAACCCTCCCAAAGGAAAGACTCCTTCAGCTGACAAATCCGCTATATCTAACAAACGGAAAGTAATATATACCCCCAATACTAGGACACTCCAGACACTTCCTTGTGTCAAACTTGACCATAAAATTGCCATAGACAATCCGACTCCCTTTATTTTCTTAATTGTTCACTATCTAATCCTAATGTTTCTGCATATACGTCATTAACAATGATTTCCAAATGTTTTGCTGTTTCAATAGGCATTTCAGATACAGGCAGGCCTTCCTCGATATGAGAGAGAACCATTTCTGCTGTTTGAACGCCAAAGTCTTTATACGAATTGGATAACGTCATCAAGCCGTTTTTCAATACAACGGGTTCTGATGAGCCTACAGTTGGAATCTTTTGTTCTTTTGCCAAATCTCCTACGAGTACAATGGCGCTATCGATAGTATTATCCGTAATCAAGAATAACACTTCAATTTTACTCAATAATGGCGGTAATACTTGTGAAATATCATTCGTTCCCACCACCGTTGCTTGGTGTACGGTTAAAGATTGGCTTTCTAATTCTTGTGTCGCCAATTTAGCAAGCACTTGAGAATTGGATTCACTTGCGTTGTAGATGATTCCTACATTTTTCGCTTCTGGAAAATGCTTTTTGAGTAATGCAACTTGTTCTTTTATAGGCGCCATATCGCTCGTTCCCGTCACGTTCGTCTCTGGTTTTTCCATGCTGTTCACCAATTTAGCTGCCACAGGGTCTGTTACCGCCGCAATAAAAATCGGTTTTTCTTTCTCAACGGTTGCCAAGGCTTGAGCAGCGGGTGTTGCAATCGCAAATAACAAATCACTTTCACGCGCTAATTTTTCACTAATGGATTGCAGCATCGCGTTGTCTCCGTTGGCGTTTTGAATATTCCATTCAATCCGTTCTCCTATCGGGCTGTTCATCAACGTTTCTTGAAAGCCTTCTAGCGTGGCGTCCAGTGCTTCGTGCTTAACGTATTGCAAAACGCCTATTTTAATTTTAGGTTCAGCCGCATGAATATGCACACTGCTTAAAACGCTCATGAATACTACTACAACCATTAAACTTTTGACTACTTTTTTTATCATTTTTGACATATAAATGCTCCTTTTCTTATAACATAAAAAATCTCCACCAGATAAAAATCTAGTGGAGATTGTTCTTAACTGTGAACGATTGATACAACAACGGCATTCCATTGCTTCCACTTAGATTTTTGATCATCTATGTGGACATACTCAAACGACAGCTCCTCATAGATACAAACATTTGTTGACTGTTTGTATCTGCAAAGCCTATACAAACATTATCTAATAATAGAAGCTGTACGCATATACGTTGAATTGCAATGAATGTTGTGTCATTTTTATCGTCCTTTCCTCATTTGATAATTTGATTTTATCTTATTTTAATTTTTAAGTCAAGTTTTTTATTTTTTTCTAATTAAAAAGTTCCTCCATATTCTGAAGGAACTTTTCTTAATATTCAAATTACGCCTTCCCAGTTGAACCGAAAATGTCCATAATTTCTTTTGTTGTTTTGATGATTGCGTCTTTACCTGGCGCGATAACTTTACGTGGGTCGTAAACTTTTGCGTCGGTTGCTAATTTTTCGCGAACAGCAGCTGTCCATTGTTGTTGTAATTCTGTGTTGACGTTGATTTTAGCATGACCAAATTCGATAGCTTTCTTGATTTGGTATTCTGGGATCCCTGAACCTCCGTGCAATACTAATGGAGCGCCTGTTGCTTCAGAGATAGCTTTCATTTCGTCAAAGCCTAAAACTGGCTCGCCAGCGTATGTGCCGTGAACTGAACCTAAAGCTGCTGCTAAAGCGTCAATTCCTGCCTCAGAAACCATGCGTTTGCATTCTTCTAAGTCTGCGTATTGTACGCCGCCGATAACGCCATCTTCTTCGCCGCCAACAGTTCCAACTTCTGCTTCAACTGAAGCGCCTTTAGCGTGAGCGTAAGCCACTACTTCTTTTGTCAATGAAATGTTTTCGTCGATTGGGTAGTGTGAGTGGTCGTACATAACTGAAGAGAAACCTGCGTCGATGTACGCTTTACATACTTCTACAGATGAACCGTGGTCTAAGTGCAATGCTACTGGAACTGTGATGTTCATGCCTTCCAACAATCCGTTTACCATCCCTGCAACTGCAACTGGGCCGCCCATATATTTACCAGCACCTTCGGAAACACCTAAAATAACTGGAGAGTTATTTTCTTGTGCTGCTGTTAAAATCGCTTGTGTCCATTCTAAGTTGTTGATGTTGAATTGACCAATTGCGTACTTTCCTTCTTTTGCTTTGTTTAACATTTCTGTCATACTTACTAAACGTGACATGTTAAGTTCCTCCTTGAATACTGCGAGCAGTAGTTATTTTTTTACTTTGTTATTATACCTTAAAAAACCGAATTTGGCTACTCTTTCACAATCCAAAATTATTTAGCTTTCAAACTTGCTTCTACAAACCCATCAAAAATAGGTTGTGGGCGATTTGGACGGGAAATAAATTCTGGGTGGAATTGGCTTGCCACGAAGAATTTGTTGGCTGGAATTTCAATAATTTCCATGAGACGGTTATCTGGCGATACGCCTGAGAAGACGAAACCTTTTTCTTCCATTGCTTGACGGTATTCGGTATTGAATTCGTAGCGGTGGCGGTGGCGTTCTTGCACCAACTCCGCGTTACCGTATAATTGACGCGCCAAGCTGCCTTCGCGTAATTGGCACGGATACAAGCCAAGACGTAAAGTGCCGCCTAAATCATCAATAGCGTGTTGGTCTGGCAATAAGTCGATAATGTTATGCGGTGTATCTGGATTTTCTTCGGTGGTATTCGCGCCTTCTAAACCGAGGACGTTGCGTGCAAATTCAATACACGCCAACTGCATGCCTAAACAAATGCCGAAAAATGGAATATTATTTTCACGCGCGTAACGAATTGTAATCAGTTTGCCTTCCACACCACGTTTGCCGAATCCACCTGGCACCAAAATGCCGTTGGCGTCTTTTAGACGTTCAGCGACGTTGTAATCGTAAATGTCTTCAGCTGGCACCCAATCGATTTCGATTTCGGTATTGTGTTTATAGCCAGCGTGTTTCAAGGCTTCAACGACTGATAAGTACGCATCAGGAAGCGAAACGTATTTTCCGACGATGGCGATGCGCGTTTTGTGTTGCAAATTGAGAACGCGATTTTCAAGTTGTTTCCATTCAGTCATGTCCGCTTTCGGTACGTCCAAGCCAAAATGTTTCACCACTAAGTCATCCATGCCTTGCGCTTGCAAATTCAATGGGATTGAATACAATGTTTCTACGTCGCGCGACTCGATAACGGCTTCTTTTGACACATCACAAAATTGCGCCAACTTCGCTTTGACGTCGTCAGACACGGGTTGCTCTGTACGCACCACCAAAATGTTCGGTTGAATTCCTAAGCTACGTAATTCTTTGACGCTATGTTGCGTTGGCTTTGTTTTCATTTCGCCAGCAGCTTTCAAATAAGGAATTAAAGTCGTGTGAATGTACATAACGTTGGCTGAGCCGACTTGCGCTTTCATTTGGCGCAAGGCTTCGATGAACGGCAGCGATTCAATGTCGCCGACGGTGCCGCCGACTTCGGTAATAACAATGTCTGAATCCGTCGTTTCGCCTGCGCGCATAATTTTTTCTTTAATTTCGTTTGTGATGTGCGGAATTACTTGCACTGTCGCGCCTAAATAGTCACCGCGACGCTCTTTGCGAAGCACTTCTGAATAGACTTTCCCTGTCGTTACGTTAGAATATTGATTCAAATTAATGTCAATAAAACGTTCATAGTGTCCTAAATCGAGGTCCGTTTCGGTGCCATCATCCGTTACAAACACCTCGCCGTGTTGTAGCGGGCTCATCGTGCCTGGGTCTACGTTAATGTACGGATCGAATTTTTGGATGGTTACTTTTAGCCCGCGATTTTTGAGCAAACGTCCGAGTGAGGCTGCGACAATTCCTTTCCCGATAGAAGAAACGACGCCACCTGTTACAAAAATATACTTTGTCATATTTGACAACTCCTTTTTCAAAAAATAAAAAATGCCCTATTCCGACGGAACAGGGTGCTAAACGTGAAATACTCTTAAAGAGTGCCCAATAAAAATAATACTTGAAACGCGACGATTCGTCAACTAAAAACTACGGAATTTGCGGTTGATTTTTGTGTCGGAAGCAAATTGAGTTCGCCTAGTCTAGTCTTACGCTACTTTGCAATGGTCGTAATGGTCTTTTTTAACTAAATTATCATGATTAATTTCCATGAAAACCTTAACAAACAATCAAATCTGTGTTATAGTATTATCATAACACTTAAGGAGGAATTTCACATGAAATTATCAAAAATTGTTTTATCTAGCTTAGTAGCGTTATCTGCTGCAACCGTCGCTTTACCCGTCGTACAACACGTAACAGGAGAAGTTACGATTGTTCAAGCGCAAGAAGAAACCGTTACTTTAAAACGTTACTATACTGCCGCTCACGGCGACAAAGCATTTACTGCTGTCACCGTATTATTAAAAGGAGATGTCATCGTTGATGCAGTCATCGATGAATTCCAATTTACTGTAGCGGGCAAAGGTTTTGAAGGCGTTCCAAACTCAGACAGCGATTTTGGTGGCGGATACGCAGAAGGACAAGTATTGTTTAGCAAATTAGCAAACAACGAGGCATACTCTGCATTAATGGCAGAAAAAGCTGGCTCAACCGTAACTTATGCAGATAACTTTGCAGCCATTGTCGCATCTGTTAAAGGCAAAACACTTGCAGAAGCTAAAGCTGTCGCTGAAGAAGTAAGTGCCTTAGGTGACAACGGTAAAGTTTCAGATGTCGTATCAGGCGCTACTTTAGTAGATACAGGCAACTACATCACTGCAATCGTTGAAGCAGCCGAAAAAGGAATCGAATTTGCAGGCGTTGCTGCTGGCACAACAAAAGTAGAATTAAAACAAGCATTAGTTGCACCACACGGAACACGTTCATTCGGTCTTGTATCCGTTGCCGTTGAAGGCGACAAAGTTGTCGGTTCAGTCATTGATGAATTCCAATTTGCAGATGCAGGCGCTTATGAAGGCGTACCAAACTCTGAAGGCGAATTCGCTAAAGGCTACGCAGAAGGAAAAATTTTAGTTTCTAAAATTGCAAACAACGAAGCATACTCAGCAGCAATGGCTGAAAAAGCAGGTTCAACTGTTGCATACTTAAACAGCTTAACAGCTATCACCACATTCGCTAACGGTAAAACGGTAGAAGAAATCAACGCTGGTATCACAGAAGTTGAAGCATTAGGCGAAAACGGAAAAGTTGCAGATGTTGTATCAGGTGCTACTTTAGCAGACACGGCTGGATACTTACACGCAATCGTCGATGTTGCAAGCAAATAATTTTTCTTGAGCATGACAGCCTTTCTTAGGTTTGTCGCACTCCATTAAATCAAAAAACACGCCCATCATACTCATTATGATGGGCGTGTTTAGTTTTCTGCTAACAAAAAGAACCCTTTCGGGTCCTTTCATTATTCTTCCTCTTCGTTGTCTTCGACTTCTACGTCGATTTCTTCGTCGTCAACATCTCCGAATTCTGACAAATCGCTTGCATACGCGCTTAATTCTTCGTCTTCCTCTTCGTCGTCTTCATCCACGACTAAAGATAATCCTACTAAATCATCGTCTTCGTCGTCTTCTTCGACTGCATCGTAGTCGATATCATCTTCATCGTAAGCGACTTCCATATCTTCTGGATCATCGTCGTTGTAGTCAATCATATCTTCGTCGTCACCAAATGCGTTGTATTTACGTTTTTTGCGACGGCGTAGTGGTTGTTGCTCTTCTTCGGCAGAGGTAATGATTTCTTCATCAATCGAATCAATCGGATACCATGCGCGCAAGCCCCAACGGTTGTCTCCTAAAGAAATGAAACTTCCATTGACATTCAAGTCCGTATAAAAACGTGCCATACGCGCTTCTAGTTGTGCTTCATTTAATTCTAAATATTCTTGCACCAAAATCAATAATTCTGTAAATTCAATGACATCGCCTTTATTTTCAAGTAATGCGTACGCGACTTCAATCATTGATAATTCTGATTTTTGTTGTCCTTCAAATTGTTTCAATTCCAATTCTCGCCACTTCCCTTTCTTTCGTTACCTTTCTATCTTACCGATTTCACGGCTATAAATCAACGACTTTTTTAGTGTGCCATTATTTTTTATGTATAAAAACGTTGGCGGAATAACAAATAGTAACTGCCCGCCAGCATGTAGCTTGCGCTGATGACATATAATGTCTGGCTCCCGATACGAGCGTACAGCCACGCTGCCAAAATGCCGCCCAAAATAAAGCAGGCAATGCTCGTACTATAAAACGCCACTTTATGCTGACTGTCTTTCAAGCCTCTCAACATTCGGCCTAACTCGAAGCCAATATCCGTCAAATATCCCGTAAAATGCGTACTACGCACAATCATACCCCGATAAAAAATGAACAGCCCATTTTGGACGCCGGCCATAAACGCATTGGCGCCAATCAGCCATGAACTCCCATTAAATAAACTCACGAGCAGCCAATGCATCATACCTAGCCCTAATAATACGACGCCATAACGTTTTTTGAGTTGGAAGACTTTGTCCGAAAACAAATAACCACTCAACATACTACCGCCCAAAAAGCTCACAACCACAAACAAAACGGATCCTATAAGCGTCACATTGCCCCGTGCAAGATGCAACGCAAATTGCGTCATGTGTCCCGTATAATGCGTTGTAGGCATTTCAAAATACACTAGCGATACAACATTGACAAATCCCGCAATGCCATTCAAACACAGTATCCAAGCCGTTAACCAGTAAGTACGCTCACGATGTTGTGTCATGCGTCACCATTCCTTCCGTATAAAATGGTAACAATAACACTAAAAACACATACCCCGTTTGCAACCAAAAAACAGATACATCGGTTAATCCATGCACTAAAACAATGACAATCGCGCTCGTTGCCAGCGACCACTCTTGACGCACAGACGGATTTTGGTACGCAGCGACCATTCGTCGAATAAATGGCGTGACCGCAATCGTTAATAAAAACAATCCGTATAAGCCGTAGTTGCCTAACATTTCAATTAAAAGTTGGTGCGAGTGCATCGCTGCTTTTGTATCAAATAAGTAGTAATATTTGACGTAGCTGAGCGGCCCGCGCCCTAACAATGGATTCCGAATAAAAATTTGCCAACCTGTTTGCCATAATGCTAGGCGATCGTCCACCGCGTGTTGCAAAGATGACATGCGCGGTAATAAAGTCGGTTTTGCAATGATGATGGCGACAACTACTACGCTACCAATGAGTGTCCATTTTAGCCAACGTTTGTCCAAGCTCAAAATAAACCATACAATCGCAGCCGCCAAAGCTAAGTAAACCATGCGAGACGCGGTCAAAATCAATCCGATTACCGCCAGAAAACTACTAATTATATACACAAACCGCCACAATTTCGTTGGTTTTTTTTGCCATAGATAAAGATGGATAACTAGCACGAATAAACAAAACATGCCGTAATAATTCGCATTAAAAAAGGTTGATTCCGCGCGGAATCGTGGTGAAGGATCCGTCAAAATGTACGTCCACGCCTGTGCGTGCTTACGCAAATAACTCATGTAGTTCCAACACGCGATACTTCCCGCTACAATGTTGCCTAAACTTAATAATTTCAAGCAGCACTGGTACAATTCTAGCGTCATGTATTGCCGCACTACATTGAAAAAAATCGCAAATAAAAACATAGCAACTGCTATCATCGCGCCAATCCAATGCCTATTCAAAGCCGCGTTAACGCCCGCGAATACAATAAACACGCCGAGCCAGCCAATCGTCTTCAAACGCGTGAATATAAGCTTGCGCTGATCAACTAACATCGCAACTAATGCAATCACGACCAAAAGGCCACTCACATAAAACGGAAACACGATGCCAAAAGTGGCACTCAATAAACTATATACCGCTATCTTACGTGACATAATGCTCCTCCTTCGACCATTTTCATTTCTATTTTACACAATTTACGCGCAAAACGCCATTTTTTCATCAAGATTTGCAGTGTAATTACTTGAAATTAGTGCGAGCCTTTCGCTATAATTGATAGGTACTTATTCTAATCAACTGGAGGAATCATTTTGTTATCCAAAAAAATACGTTTAGTCGCTTCGGTGGCTTTGGCAAGTGCCCTATTCATCGCGACGCCCGCTACGACTTTTGCTCAACTAAGCAAAACGCCTAATTTATCAAACCAAGTACAGCCAAGTGAACCTGCTGCGGCAATTACAATGCCAGAAGGATATCCGACCGAATTGAACGAGCTGACACCTGACATTCGTTCTTACGTTGTCGTCGACCAAAAAACGAACCGTATTCTTATGGAGCGCGAAGGAAACACCGTTTACCCAATTGCTTCCATGTCCAAAATTATGCCGGTTTATCTCGTTTACAAGGCAATCGAAGAAGGTAAACTCACGCTCGACCAAAAAATTACCGTACACGAAGATATTGTCCAGTACATTTCATCTGACCCTGAACTATCGAACGTGGGCTTAGAAACGGGCGTTGAATATTCCGTTCAAGACTTGCTTTACGCCGTGATGATGGTTTCAGGAAATGACGCAACTTCTGCGTTGATGTGGCATTTATACGGCTCCGAACAAGCGGCAGTCCAAGCGATTAGCGACCAATTAATTGAATGGGGCATTACCGATTTTGAATTTTACTCTACTTCAGGAGCGCCAAATGTTTATTTACCAAAAAGTATGTGGATGCCAGGCTCAACGGAAACCGACGAAAATAAAATGTCTGCCGCTGACGTCGCCCTAGCCGCTCAATATATCGTCGAAAAATATCCGCAACTACTAGACATTACCACCGCACGCACTTACGTATTCATGGCAGGAACACCTCAAGAAATCACCTTAAACTCAAGCAACCTCCTGCTTGAAGGTGGACAGTACGGTCGTCCAGGTGTGACAGGTTTCAAGTCAGGCTATACCGATTTAGCAGGCAAAAACTTTGTCACAACCACTACCGAAAATGGCACCCCGCTAATCGCTGTCGTGATGGGCATTCAAGAACCTTACAGTTCTTATGAAGAAACAGGCATTTTGTTGGATGGATTAGCTCAACATCCTGAAGTCTTTAATTTAGAAGGATTCACTTCAAACCGCCACAAAACCCTTGCCGAAAAACAAGCAGAAGAAGCCGCTAGACTGGCAGAAGAACAAGCCAAACAGCAAGCAGCCTCACAAACTACTCCATCACACGAAAATCGTCGTGACTCATTCTTTACCAATTTGATGCGGGATATTTTTGGGATTTTCAATTAAATAAACAGATAAAAGCACGCGATTGTTAACGCGTGCTTTTTGTATAGGCTAGTTGCCGTCGCCAGTTGGTTCTGTTGGTTCAGTCCCTTCAGTGTCTGCTGCGGGATCTGTTTCTGAATGTTCTTCGGTTGTTTCTGTTTCCTCGGTTGTTTCAGAATCTTCTTCTGTGTAATCTTCGTCTTCGAAATCAAAATCTGCATCTAAAGTTGGCAATGTTCCGCCGCCATAATAAGCCGATTCAACTTGGCTTTCAGTCACCGTAACATTATCCGCTCCTGAAGCAGGCACTAACACATACCCGATTCCACGCACATAAAATACGTCTTCCAATTCCGCACCGTAGTAATTTCTCAAATAATTCATGAATACACTGCGACTGTCGGTTGCTGGAGGTGCTGGTGTTTCTTCTTCCTCTTCGTCAGCTGCTGTGTCATCCGCTGTATTATCTGTCGGTTGTGTCTCCGTTTCGGTTGGCAGTGGTGTTTCTGTTTCTTCTTCGTCTGGAAGTGGATTGTCTTTCAATGTGTAAATGACGGGATCATTGATGTCTACTTTTGAGAGCAATACGGTGTAACGGTAGTCGACGTTGACAATATCGCCGTCAAGCCAATAAACACGAGAACGCGGTACACGATATTGTTGCGCAATGTAAGTCATTTTAGCTTCGTGTGGATGTTCTGCAGTTTTCAAATCAGAGTAGTCAACTTCTTCGTAATTCAACGGAAGTTTAATGTCTTTTAGATTTTTGGTTTCGGTGCGTCCGTCTTTGTAAGTTACGGTCACAGTGTCGTCTTTGCGAACGACGTCGAAGATGCCTGTTTGGCTTCTGAGCAGTCCCATTTTGAGCGTGATGAGTGTTTCGCGATATTCGTCATCTTCAAAACGTGTGTCTTCCTTGCGCAAAATGGCTGGCACATCATCCAAGTTGGCGGTATGAGAGTGGTCACCGTGCGGAATGACGACGTACTTGCCGCGCACTTCTAATTTATCGAGCGGAACTCCTGAAATTAACGCCAAATAAGTGAGTTTCGCTGTTTTTTCGTCTTGAGTATCCGTAGATGTTTCAACGGCTGTGACGCCTCTACGATTAATAAAGTCTTCTGCCGCTTGCAATTCGCGATCTTCTAGCTCGTGGTAAGGCACATAGTGCGTATGGTCGCCGTGTGATACCACTAGCCCATCTTGGTCATATTCCAAAATAGACTCCGCTGTAAATTCGTAGCCGTCGCTAGTTGTGTAGTCTTTTCCGTCCATTCCTTTCGCTGTTTTGCGGATTTTTTTGGAAGTTAAGTCTACTCTTACAGGGTACGGTCTAGTTGGGAAATCGTCCTCGTCCCTGTCGTCCGTATCTGAATTACCTGTGCCTGAATCCTCTGTATCTGTGTCTTCTGGCTGTGTTGGATTGGTTGTATCCGTCGTTGTTGGCGTGTCTTCTGCTGGTTTTTCTTCTTTTGGTGTGTCGTCTTTAGGTTTTTCCGCTACTGTGGTGTCTTCCTTAGGATTTTCGGTTGGCGTGGTAATCGCTACTTGGCTACCGCGCTCGATTAAGTACAATTCGGTTGCTTGGCGTTCCAAATCGCTCAATTTTTCAAAAGGAATAACGTGGAAATGGTCGTCGTGCGGAATGACGTAGCCTTGTCCTGTTTTTTTAGTGACGAGTGTTGGATCGAACACTAAGCCGTCGCCTTCGCGATGACGTTGGTCCACTGGCAACGCGTAAAGTTGCTTCAACAATTTAGCAAGTTGTGATTCTTCTTTCACTTCGACAACTGGAGTTGGCGTTGTTGGAGTTGGTTTCGGCGTATTCGTTACGGGTGCTGCCGCAATATTTTTGTTGAAATGTTGCTGAATGTACGCTTTTGCAGCGGCTAATTCGTTTGGTGATAAGTCTGCGAATGGCACATAGTGGAAGTGGCTGTCGTGTTTGGCGATGATGCCGTCTTCTGTGACGCTAGTGATGGATTCGACGCTGAATACGTAGCCGTCACTAGTTGTGTAAGGTGCGTCATTGGATGGTGTTTCGGTGCGCGTGTGTAGATTTGAGTGCGTTGGTGTTGTTGTCACTGTGCCGGTTCTATCTCTTAAAACGCTGTACGCAATTTCTAACTCCGCTGCGGTCAAATCTGCTTTTGGAATAAAATGGAAATGGTCATCGTGCGGTACGATAAATCCGTCGCCCAAATCTTGAATGACGTGGTACGGGCTGAACACATAGCCGTCGTCGGTGACATAATGCCCTGCGTTGTCGCGTGAGCCAGAGCCATTGGAAGCGGTCGTTGTAGAAGCAGCTGCTTGCGTATCTAAACGTTGCCCGCCTTCTTTGACGAATTTGTCGTGCGATGCTTTGGCAGCTGTTTGAACTTTTTGGAACGAACGAATATTACTTGCGACGACGCCTTCTTTGACGTGAATATAATACGTGTCTTTGACTTTGACAATGTAAAGTTCGTCGAGTTGTTTTTTGATGTCTTTTTGGTCGAGGGTATAAGACGTTGGCGTCAACAGGCGATCGCTAAACACGACATTGTTCGGTACTTCTTTTGGAAAAACATAAAAATCAAAGCCGTACAACGTCACAAACACATTGTCTGCTAAGTAAACAACAACGTGCTCAGCTGTTGATTTGTTTGCTTTATCAACGTCTTCTAATGTGCGCTCCAATTCGTAATGAATGAGCGATTCTTTAGCAACTTGGTACTCTTCTTTCAAGGCAACAATGTTGCGTGCATCGCGCGGATGAACGCCGTAAGATTGCAACACTACTTCATCCAATGTGCGAATGTTGTCACGTTTTTGCGGGTCGGTTAAGTACACTAGATAGTCGTCTTTGATTTTGACAATGTGCCCATTTTCGATATCCGAAACGATGTCGGATTGTTTGAGTTGGTAAGCAGCGTCCGTCAGCAAACTTTCGCTCAAAATCGAAGCGGCAGGGACTTTGCCGTTGTAATAATGGTAGTGGTCGCCGTGCGATGTGACGAATCCTTCTGCGGTAATTTTGACGATAATTTGCTCGGAATCAATGCCTTCTTCGGCGTTAATTTGCTCGATATTTTTTTCGGTGTTGGTTGGCTTTGCTGAGCTGGCGCCTTCCACGTATTGAATACTCGATGATTCTGCGGCTACGGGTTGTGCGGCTACTGAACTGAGCAATAGCACGCTAGATGTTAAATGAATGAATTGACTTAATTTCATCTTAATTCCTCCTCTGCTTTCAATGCATTACTTAATATTTTGAGATTTTCTTCTAAATTTTCCATGAATGACAAATCATTGTGCGGATCGCTTTCGAGCGGACTTAAGACTTCGATTTTGACGCCTGTCGCTTCCGCGATTATTTTCGCAGCACGATCACTTACGTTCGGCTCAGTAAAAATTGTCTTCACTTGATATTCTTGAATGAATTGTTGAACTTCCTCCAATTGTTTAGGAGACGCTTCAATTTCGGACGAAACGCCGGCAATCCCTAATTGTTCTAATCCAAAACGATTCGCCAAATAAGAAAAGGCCGTATGTTGCGTTACGAATGTTTTGTGCTTCAACGCTGCAAAAATCGGCGTGTATGTTTCTACTAACCGATTGGCTTCGTCCATCATTTTTTGGGCGTTTGCTTTGTAGTAATCTGCGTTTTCGGGGTCAATTTCACCTAAACGGGTTGCAATCAACATCGCTTCAGCTCCTACTTCGATTGGGTCTAGCCAAGTGTGCGGGTCGTATAAAGTTGACGCGTCTTTGCCAGCAAGTAATTCCATGCCTTCTAATCCAGGAACTTTCAACAATTCCATACCTTGAGACGCTTCAACGAGAACGACATCTGAGTTGCCAGATTGCTGAATGTTGACTTCGTAATTTTTTGTCCAAGATTCGAGCGTTTTAGAGTGATAAATAAAAATATCCGCGTCATAAATCGCTGCCACATCCGCAGCTGACGGCTCAAATCCGTGAATGCCATTGCCAGAATTGATCATTTTGATTGTGTGTTTGTCGCCGACGACTTCTTTCGTAATCGCGTACATCGGATAAAAACTGGTGACAATTTCTAATGTTTCAGCGGCATGCGCTAAGTGAAATGGCATGCAACACACTACACTTAACACAAAAATTAGCACTTTTTGAATGCGTGACATTGACTTCACCTCCTTCAAATCGTAATTTTTACCATCTAATTGTAATCACTACGATTTATTTTGTCAAGTCAAAATCATTTTCACACATAATTTGGGCATTTTATGCTAAAATAACGGTATATTTTCTAAAAAGGATGTGGCTTTCTTGTTCACTTATTTCGTATTAATTTTGACGACGGCGTGTGCGTACTGGATCGGGCAGCAATTCCCCGTGTTAGGCAGCTCCACCAGCGCAATTCTTCTCGGCGCTATACTGGCGCAAACGCCCCTCAAATCACACCTTAACACTTCTCTCATCAAAAAAATCAGTAGTTCTCTGCTGAAATATGCTATTATTTTTCTAGGGTTAACGCTGTCTTTCAAGACGTTGTCGGGAATTGGTTTTTCTGCTTTATTCGTTATTGTGCCTGTTATTTTCGTTGCATTCGCAACGGCTACCCTCCTCGGCAAAAAACTACGTATTCCGCGCAACACGCAACTTTTAGTCGGAATGGGGACAGCTATTTGCGGCGGTTCAGCGATTGCGGCGGCGGCGCCGATTTTGGAAGCCGATGAAGACGATATCGCCTTTGCGATTACGACCATTTTTTTGTTTAATTTAGTGGGATTGTTGATTTTTCCGATGTTGGGGCGTTTGCTTGGCTACTCGGATGTGCAATTCGGTATTTTTGCAGGGGCTGCGATTAACGACACTTCTTCTGTCGTCGCGGCGGGGTTCGCGTATAGCGATGCTGCAGGCGAAATCGCGACCGTCGTCAAACTTGTTCGCACGCTAATGATTGTTCCTGCTTGCCTCACTTTGCTTTATACGCGCTATCGTCACTCCGAAAAAAATGCTGCTTTTTCGCTACGACAACTCCAAAAAATTATTCCTACGTTTATTATCGGGTTTGTCCTCGCGGTCGTTGTAGCTTCAGTTTTTTCGTTGCCGGCGGATTGGGTGACGTACATTAAATTATTATCGCGACTCATGATGACTGCCGCTCTCAGCGCGGTGGGCCTTTCGATGAATATTCAGCAACTCAAACACGCAGGGCGCTCAGCGATTGTACTCGGCGGATTGACATGGGGCGCCGTCATTCTCGCCACTATCCTCTTCATTCATTTAGGATTTCCAACTGCATAACAAAAAAGGTTAGACGGAATTGTCTAACCTTTTTGATTATTAGTCGATATTTTGGTTGAAAGTGTCGCCATTTTCAAAGTCGCCGTATTGGTAACCGCGATTGAACCATTCTTTGCGTTGCGCCGATGTGCCGTGTGTGAAACTGTCTGGAACAACGTGCCCGTAGGCTTGTTCTTGCAAGGTGTCGTCTCCTACAGCGTGCGCTGCTTGCATGGCTTCGTCAATATCGCCAATGTCTAGCAATCCTTGTCCCGCCACATATTTTGCCCAGGCGCCTGCGTAATAGTCTGCTTGTAATTCTAAACGAACGGTTAGGCGATTCCCTTGCGTTTCTGATAAACGTTGTTTGGTTCGCTGATATTCGGTTAGCGTGCCGACTTCATTTTGGACGTGGTGGCCAACTTCATGCGCAATCACGTACGCCATCGCAAAATCGCCTGAAGCACGATATTTCGTTGTCAATTCACGATAGAATGATAAGTCAATATAAATTTTTTGGTCGGTCGGACAATAAAAAGGTCCTGCTGCCGCCGAGCCGATACCGCAGCCATTCGTCGCAGTTTGTCCTGAATAAAGCACTAACTTCGGCGCATGATACGTCATTCCTTGCTCACGGAATTTCTCCGTCCAAAAATCTTCCGTACTCGCTAACACTTTGCTAACAAATTCGCTTTCCTCCGTCTTAGCTGTTTGCGAAGTCGATTGAGATTGCGTTTGTGTTTGCGTTTGAGATGGCGTCTGCATGCCCATTTCGCTCATCAAAATATTTCCCAAACCGCCACCATTGAGTAACGCATAGCCCAACACCAACAAAAGAATCCACTTGCTACCACCGCGTGAGAATAATAATTGTAACAACAACGGCAACATGCCGCCACCGCCGTAACTAAAGCCTCGACCGCTTGATTGCCGTCCAAAACTCGGCTGTTCATTGCGTCTGTCTTCTACGTGACGACTTTCGCGCATTTTGTCTGTTTTCATGTTTGCTCTCCTTTTGAAAAACGCCCTTACCGCCAAAACCGTTTCAGACGTACATTATGAATTAACGAATTGTTTTCATCGCGGTTGCCCAAAGCGCTACTTCGTTCACTAAGTTTTTGACGGTTGCTTCGTGGACAGCTGCTGGTTTGAACGTTGAAAATTGCTCAAAATCTGTATATAAATTGAACCCGGCATTGATAGAAATTGTCGCTAATTTTAAAGTTGACAACATTTGGCGCAATGAGTATGACGCCGCAATAC
Source organism: Aerococcaceae bacterium (assembly GCA_030525795.1). Taxonomy (GTDB): domain Bacteria; phylum Bacillota; class Bacilli; order Lactobacillales; family Aerococcaceae; genus Abiotrophia. The sequence goes on from JAUNEB010000002.1 coordinate 86,023, forward strand.
CGTTTGTTGAGCCGTAGCTAACAATCGCCGCTGCTTTGTGATTCCACTCTGGCGCAATGTGGTCAATCGCATCTTTTAAGCTACTTGTAATGCTTTTGTTGTATTCTGGCGTCACAAAAATGAACCCATCTAAGCTGTCGATTTTTTGTGACCAAGTACGCACTTCTTCTAATTGATATTGGCGATTTGCCATTAAAGGCGCTAAATCTTCATTAAAGCGTGGCAAGTTGTAATCTTTAATGTCTACAATTTCAAAAGTTGCTTCTGGGTGTTGTTGTGCAATGTTCAATACGTACTCCGCAACTTGCAAATTTACGCGTGCATCGCGCGTACTTCCTGTAATAATTCCAATTTTAACCATAATCTATTCTCCTTTTAGTTGATAGTTTTATTTTACTGTTTTACGCTTTCCCAGTCAAAAATTTCACCGCTATAAATGGCACGAATCGTGTCGAGCGGCAACTCGCTATAAGCGGATTCGGGATGTACAATGATGACGATGCCATCAAGCGCAATCGCCACGGAATGTAATTGTTCTTGTTCGGCCGCTTTGAGTTCTCGAGAAGCCATGCCTAAGTCTGCTGTCCCATCGATTGCGGCGGCTAAGCCTGCGGTTGATCCGTTTGAAGTAATACTAATTTTGACAGCTGGATTGTAAGTCATGTAGCGTTCGGCTAATTTTTCGACGACGGGAGTTAAAGAAGTGGAACCGATGACGTTAAGTTGTCCTGACAAATTCGTTGGCTGATACGGTTGGAGCGGTTGTCCACTTACATCTTGATACGTTTGATTCGCGCTTGGACGCGTTCCTACGGAAATATACCCTTCATCTTCAACCATTGCTTGTCCTTCTTTAGAAAAAATAAAGTTCAAAAAGTCGTCTGCTAACGGTGAAAGTTCTTTTTTGGACCAGGCGACGTTGAACGGACGCGCTAAAGTGTAGTCGCCCGATTTGACATTCTCAGGAGAAATGGCCACGCCGTCCACTGCAATGGCCTTTACGCTGTCGTTAAGCGAACCGTAAGAAATGTAGCCAATCGCGTTCGGGTTGCCTGCAACGACTTGCATGACGCCACTTGTTCCGTTCAAAACGTCTGCTTCCACCGTAATATTATCGTCGCCGTTGGCGTCTTTCACTTCAACAATATCCACAAAAGCGCCACGCGTTCCTGATCCTGCTTCACGCGACACTACAATAATCGGTTGTTTGGCTGCAAGTCGCGGATGCTTTGTCTGTTGCGCGTAAAGATACAATCCGACTAAAACGCCGAGCAACGCTACGCCGATATAAAAGTTCTTTTTTTTCATGGAAGCTCCTTTAGTTGAGTTCGACAATTTCGCCTGTGCTAATGAATACGACGCGCTCGCAAATATTGGTGACGTAATCGCCGACGCGTTCTAAGTTGTTGCTAATGCCGATGTAGCTAATCCCTGTTTGGATAATTTCGGGATTTTCTTCCATGTGTTTGCCGCTATCTTTGTAAATTTCTTTGAGTAATTCGTCAATTTTTTCGTCTTTGCTTGCGATTTTGCGAGCAGCGACAGCGTCTTTGGCGATGAATGCTTCTAATGATTGCGCAATCATTTTTTCGGCGATTGTAGCCATTTTTTGTAAGTTGTCGGTAATGGTTGCCACGTCAGATTCTTCGGGGTTGCGGCGTAAAGTGGCGCGCGCAATGGACACTGCATGGTCGGCAATGCGTTCCAAGTCCAAGCTAATGTGCAAAATCGCGAACACTAAACGCAAGTCGCTTGCAACAGGTTGTTGGAGCGCTACAATGCGGTGTGCTTCCTTTTCGATTTCGGCGGTTGCGGCGTTAATACGCAAGTCGTCGCTAAATAGTTCGTGCGCCAATTCTACGTCGCGCGTGATGTACGCTTTAATCGCTTTTGATACGGAGCGTTGCGCTGATTTGCCGAGGTCGGTCAAATGTTGGTTTAACGTTGCTAAATCTTGTGCGTAATTTCTTCTCATAAAAAAGTTTCCTCCTTTTTAGCCAAAACGTCCTGAAATGTAGTCATCGGTACGTTGATCCTGTGGCGTCGTAAAAATTTGCTCGGTATCGCCGTATTCAATCACTTCGCCTGTTAAGAAAAAGGCGGTTTTGTCCGAAATACGCGCAGCTTGTTGCATGCTGTGCGTCACAATGACAATCGTAAAACGTTCTTTTAACTCTTGAATTAAGTCTTCGATTTTACCCGTTGAAATCGGATCTAACGCCGATGTCGGCTCATCCATGAGCAATACTTCAGGATTGTTAGCAATCGCGCGCGCAATACAAATACGTTGTTGTTGCCCGCCAGACAAAGCGGTTGCATCTTTATCCAGCTTATCTTTGACCGATTCCCAAATCGCCGCACCTCTCAAACTTTCTTCAACAATGCGATCGAGCGTTGCCGAATCTTTAATGCCGTGTGTCCGCGGTCCGTATGCTACGTTGTCGTAGATGCTTTTTGGGAAAGGGTTCGGCTGCTGGAATACCATGCCGACTTTTTTGCGCAAATGGTTGACATTATAACCACGACGGTAAATATCTTCGCCGTCAAGTTCGACTTTACCTTCAATGCGCACACTTGGCACTAAATCTTGCATGCGGTTCAACGTCTTCAAAAAAGTAGACTTACCGCAGCCTGAAGGCCCAATAAAAGCCGTTACTTTTTTGTCTTCCAAGTCCATATCAATGCCTTTCAAGGCGTGGAATTGGTCGTAGTATAAATGTAAATCTCTTACATGAAATTTTGGTTGCGTCATTTATTTGCCTCCTTGGCTTAATTTTTTGCTCAAAAATGTTGAAATACTATTGATGATAACGACTAATAGAATGATGATTGTTCCTGTGGCGTAAGCTTCCTTCAAATGCAAGCCTTCTGAAGACAGGACATACATGTGTAGCGCCAACGTCCGCGAAGATGACATTAAATTTTGCGGCAAACCCGTTGCAGAGCCTAACGTGAACAAAAGCGCCGCCGTTTCGCCGACAATCCGTCCTACCGCCAAAATAACCCCAGACAAAATTCCTGGCATCGCCACGGGCAACACTACCGTAAAAATCGTCCGCAATTTTCCCGCACCGAGCGCCAAACTTCCCATGCGCAATGAATTATTGACGGTTAATAGCGCCTCTTCCGTAGACGAAATAATAATCGGCAACACCATAATTACGACTGTCAAAATCCCTGCCAACATCGAAAACTGGAACTGTAACTGAATGACGAACAGCAACATGCCAAACAATCCGTAAACAATCGACGGAATCGCCGCCAACGTATCCGTTGCTAACCGCACAAAATGCACGAAACGGCTTTTGCGATTGGCGTATTCAACTAAATAAAATCCCGTAAACACGCCGATTGGTACCGCAATCGACAAGGCAATCGCAACCAAAATCAACGTGGAAATAATCGCAGGCAACATGGAGACATTTTCAGTGGTATAATGCCATGCAAAAATCTCAGGCGTTAACGCCGTCAAGCCGTTCAACACGATAAATCCGATAATAAATAGTAACATACCTAATGTGAATAAGGCGGCTGCCCAAACGATTAATTTTACCCAATTCAAGCGTTTCATGAACGGTTGCCTCCTTTCGTTTTGACAACCATAAAGGCCGTATTAATAAGCAAAATGAACACGAACAACACAACCGAAGTCGCAATCAATGCTTCGCGATGTTCACCCGCCGCGTAAGCCATTTCCATCACAATATTCGTCGTCATCGTTCGCACGCCTTGATTGAGCGCCATCGGAATACGCGGCTGATTTCCCGCTACCAAAATAACCGCCATCGTTTCACCAATCGCACGTCCAATTCCTAAAATAACCGCCGACAAAATGCCTGATTTTGCAGCAGGAACGACAACCGTCATGACAGAACGCTCATGTGTCGCACCTAATCCGACGCTCGCCGCATAATAAGACGCAGGCACTGCGCGAATAGCTGACTCTGATAACCCAATTACCGTCGGCAAAATCATAATTCCTAGCAACAGCGATGCGGTCATCATATTCATTCCCGAACCGCCAAACACACGAAATAGCGGCACAAAAATTTGCAATGCGAAAAAGCCATAAACAATTGACGGAATCGCCGCCATCAAATTGATAGCTGGCTTCATCAAGCGATACAATTTTGGCGGACAAAAATAAACCATAAATACTGCCGTCAACACCCCAATCGGTACGCCAATCATAATCGCGCCCGTCGTTACAATTAACGACCCTACAATCATCGGCAAAATCCCAAATGTCGGTGTCGAAGCGGTTGGACGCCACGACGTCCCAAACAAAAATTCCCCAATGCCATGCTTCACAATAAACGGCACGCCACCAGAAAAAATAAAGTAAAAAATCAATACAATTGATAAAATCGAAACACACGCACACAACATAAACATATATTTCATCAGTGTCTCTTTCATATCATGGTGATTCTGCATAAAAGAACTCCTTTTTTGTAAGTTACAGGGCTATGCCCTACTTCTATCATAACAAAAAAGCAAACGCATTGATAGCCTTTGCTCGATTTGTAAACGTTCCCGATTCAATTATTCAAAAACAACCGAAAAATAATACGTTCCCAATAATTGATTGTCGACTTTGAGTTGATAATAAATGTGCAATTGTCGGCGTACTCCTGCGTCTGCGGTATTTTTTTCGAAGCCTAGGCGCACAGACTGTGTATCAATAGTCATGGGCCAAGCGCCTTGCGGTGTCATATAGTGGCACGCCGTTGTTTGCGTCGTATCAAAGCGCAACACATTTTGGCCTTGCTTCACTTCGACAAGCCATGTCGCCTCAGACGCTAGCCATTGCCACTTGACGTGCACAAGTTGCCCACGTTCATCCGTGTACGTTAATTTCGAAAAAGTTTCCAACTCTAATAAGTCTGCGGTCGTTTCATGTTGCCAACGGTCTGTCTCATTCGTTTCCGCATAAACAATTTGTTGTTTGACAACGATTGCCACTTGCTTTTTTTGCATAAAAGCCTCCTTATACATTCGCTCCAAAATATGTTATAATCATACTACGATTATACCACAAAAGGAAGCGTTTATATGACTCAACAGTTCCCTTATTTTTCGCAACATCATTGGCAAGTGTTCGATGACGCACAGCACGAAGTAGCCACAAGTGCGGATGCGGCACTCGCTTATCAAGATAGTTTCATCCGTTGGATTCCCGATTTACAGCAAACACCGACGGGAATTGTTCATTTTTATCCGTTGCATCAGCCGACGATTTTGTTAGGCGCAAAAGATACGCGCTTACCTCAACTTGCGCGCTCCACTCGTTTTTTGCAAGAAAAAGGCTACGCATTAAGTTTGCGTTCTCATGGCGGATTGGCGGTTGTGTGCGATGAAGGCGTCTTAAATATCGGCATTGCGAGCGACTTGGAGCAGTTTCCCTTGTCGATTGACGCAGCCTACGAGCAAATGGTCACACTTATTCGCCAAGCGCTTGCTCCGTATCAATTATCCGTCGAAGCTTACGAAATTACCGATTCTTACTGTCCTGGAACGTATGACCTCGTCGTTAACCAACGCAAAATTGGCGGCATTGCACAACGTCGTTTTAAGACGGGCATTACGACAGCCGCTTATATTAGCGTGTGCGGTGACCAAGCGCAACGCGCCAATTTAATTCGCGACTATTATCAGCTAGGAGAAGCCGACGACAGCTACCCGAATGTTCAAGCGTCCGTTATGGCGACGATTTCTGATTTTCTGGATGCGCCGATAACGCTCAATTCCTTCAAGGCGCGCGTTGTGGAAACATTACAAAGTTTGTCAACAACTTCCGTCGGCAATTATCAACACGCAGATTTGCAAGCTATTTTTGACAAAATGTTGCCCATTGTCCAACAACGTAGCCAAACCATTCGTACTTAGAAAGGAGTTTTTCAATTGTCACACGTTCACTACTATTCGCAAGAAAAATTACCCCGCGACAAAGTGTTTCGCGACCCTGTGCATAATTACGTCCACGTCCAAGATCGGATTATTTTGGATTTAATCAACGCGCAAGAGTTTCAGCGATTGCGCCGTATTAAACAACTCGGCACGTCTTCTTACACTTTTCACGGGGCAGAACATTCGCGCTTCAACCATTCGCTCGGCGTGTACGAAACGACGCGTCGCATCATTGATAAATTCGCACAAAGTTTTCCTTCTATTTCCGAAAATGACGGCCTCTGGAACGACGACGAGCGCATTGTCATCTTGTGCGCCGCTTTGCTGCACGATATTGGCCACGGACCTTTTTCGCATACGTTTGAAGAAATTTTCCACACGAATCACGAGCAATTGACACAAGAAATCATTACGTCGCCGCAAACTGAAATTAACCGCATTTTGAAACGATTAGGTGACGATTTCCCACAAAAAGTCGCGAGCGTCATCAATAAAACGTATCCTAATCAGCAAGTTGTCCAACTCATTAGTAGCCAAATTGACGCCGACCGCATGGATTACTTGTTGCGCGACGCTTATTACGCTGGCGTAAGTTACGGCACTTTTGATTTGACTCGCATTTTGCGCGTCATTCGCCCTTTCAACGACAAAATCGTGTTTGATTTTTCGGGCATGCACGCCGTTGAAGACTATATTATTAGTCGCTACCAAATGTATATGCAAGTCTATTTTCATCCCGTTTCGCGCGGTATGGAAGAACTACTTCAAAGTTTATTTGAACGCGCCAATTATTGCTACACCCAACAAGCCCACACAATGAAACATCCTGTCGGCTTACTGGAACCTTTTTTGCGTGAAAAATGGACATTGCAAGATTATTTAAAATTAGACGACTATGTCATGAGTAGTTATTTTACGCATTGGTTGTCCGAAGATGACACGATTCTTGCTGATTTGGCGCACCGATTCCTCTGCCGCCAACCATTCAAGTCAATCATCGTCACTCCCGAAGAAAAAGACGAAGTCATTACCGCCATTTTGGCAGAATTAACCCAAATGGGCTTGGATACGCACTATTATTTTGGCGAAAATAGCAGCTTCGACTTGCCGTACGATTATTATCGCCTCAACGCCAAAACAAATCGCACGCAAATCGAACTTATCACCAAAAATCAACAGCTCATTGAACTATCAAAAGTCAGCCCGCTCGTCAATTCCTTAGCAGGAAAAGTGCGCGGCGACTACCGTTTGTACTTCCCGAAAGAATTACTCACGCACATTCAAGCCATTCCCGAAAGCGACCACAATGCAAATCAACAAATCATTATGGCTGCTTTAGCGAACGAACGCAACGACATGACGCACCACATTCAACAAGAATTATTTTAACCCAAAAAAACTTTCGTCTAGTGACACATACTGGACGGAAGGTTTTTGTCAACTTGTAAACAACAAAAGGTTGACCTAATTCAAAAAACTTGCTATGATTAAGCTACATCACTTCCAAAGGAGGACACGAATGTCTGTCAAAACACAATTATTGAATTTATTTTTGGCGAATAAAGAAGCGGTCCTGTCAGGAGCTGCCCTTGCCAAAACGCTCGGTGTCTCGCGCAATGCCATCTGGAAAGCCATTGAAGAACTGCGCCAAGCAGGCTACACTATCGAAACGCGAGGCCGAAAAGGTTATCGCCTCGTTCAAGCGTCTTTTCAATTAGATGCGCAACAAATTAAACAAGGTTTGTCAGATTTTTGGGACGGGTTGCATATCGAAATCCATGATACGGTCACGTCAACCAATGAGTTAGCCAAACAATTTTTGAGCAAGCATCCGCAACAGCGCGCTTTATTTGTCGCCAACGCGCAATCGCAAGGTCGCGGTCGTAGAGGCCGAACGTTTTATTCCGACTTGACGGACGGCTTATATATTACGCTAGCATTTCCCTTGCAACATATTGCCTTACAAGAAATTCCCCAATACACACTCGTAGCTGCCAGCGCCATTGCCCAAGCTTTCGACGTGCCGCTCGAAATTAAGTGGATTAACGACCTTTTTTATCAAGGCAAAAAAGTGTGCGGAATTTTATGCGAAGCGATTACCGACTTGGAGACGCAAGAAGTGAGCGCCTTTATCGTCGGAATTGGTTTGAATTTGGCTGGTTCGTTCAGTCAAGCGGACGCTGCCATTCAAGAAGTTGCGGGAACAATTTTTGGGGAGAAGTTACCTGATACATTCAATCGCAACGAGTTGTTGTGCCGCTTTTTGGAGCAGTTTGCCACTTATCACCAAGAGCTCAAAGCGCGAACATATTTGGATTTTTATAAGACGCGCTTATTAGGCCTCGGCAAAAGAGTGACGTATCACATACAGCAAATCGAATATGAAGGCGTCATTGAAGGTATCAACCAAGACGGGCATTTACTTGTTCGTGACGCAAATGGACAACTTCATACACTTTTTGGGCATGAAATTCATTTTTCAAGTAAACAATTTATTCAATAAAAGGAGATTTTTTTCATGAAAACAAAAGATTTAACGTTAGCGGCGATGATGACCGCGTTTCTCATTGTGTGTTCGTTGTTGCCAGCGATTCCGATTAGCGGGTTGGCGCCGATTACGTTGCAGACGGTCGCAGTTTTAATTATCGGATTCGTGTTGAAGCCGTACGTCGCCTTGCTTTCTACAACGTTGTATGCAGTGATGGGCTTTGCAGGCTTGCCTGTTTTTTCGGGTGGAAAAGGCGGATTCGGTCCAGGAAGCGGCTTTATTTTAAGTTTTATTGTGGCGGCTTTTGCGACGAGTGTCTTTTTGAAGCGTACTTCAAGACAGTTATGGCATTATATTGTCGCGGCGATTTTGGCGACGTTCATTATTTATGCGATTGGCTCGCCATTTTATGCAGTGATGGCCAACTTGCCAATTGTTGAAACGACACTATCAATGGTCGCTACTTACATTATCGGCGACTCGCTAAAAGCAATACTTGCCATTGCAGTTGCCATGCGCATTCCACATAATAAAGCCTAGCATGACGCTAGGCTTTTATTCATTAAATCGTTGATAATGTTCCATATCAAATAACCATTGTAAATTGATGAGCGGACGCTTGAGTTGCGCCACAACAGGTTGCGTAAACGCATTGACACGCGCGTCCAATTCAGATTGCAAATGCGCGTATGATGCTGCTAATTTTCCACGGTCATCCAAATGATAGCTTTCTTCTCCGTAATATAGCGCATAATTTTCTGTAAAAAAGGCATCTTCTCCCTCGAGTTGAATTTCAGATGTAGGGTCGCCCCATGTACCAAAATCATATTCATATCCTTTCACAGCTGGAGCGGATTGCATATTGTCTACCCAAACAATAAGAAAAGGATAACTATTTGCTGCATGTGGCGTATGTAGCGCATAGTATAAACGATACGTTATCAAATTATGCCCGACTAATCCCAATACCGTCCAATAGACAATGCTTATTTTTTTGAAAAGTTGTGCCCGATTCCCCAAAAAATGCGCTACAAATTCCCAAAGGCTCACCCAAATTAACAAAAACGCAAACGGTTTTGCATAGTCCCAACCGAGGCCAAAATACATGAATATATAAATATAACTTGCCACCCAAGACTGATACACTAAACGCTGATAGCCCCATATATAACACATCACACTCATCAAAATACCTAAAAAATAAATTTGATTCGCCGGCTGTATCGTCCAAAAAAAATCATCTGTCGACATAACATAAAGCGATCCTTGCTTAATAAGACTCCCATACAAAATAGATAGTCCCATCAACCCATTTAACACCGCGAAACTTAGTCGCCATATTCGCTCTGTTTCTTGTGAAAATCGCGGACGTTTTTTGTACTGTAACGCTTGTATTCCTGCAAAAAATGCTGTCACAGGATACGAAAAAAACGGGATAATGCTGATTAACGCTAACCAAAAATGCCACCATATCGATCCGCCTTCAAAAATTACCCATGCAAAATTTAAAACGATTGCTATCAGCGCTGCAAAAAAGCCGCCGATTAATCCAAACAATAGAATGTCAATTCCGTCGCTTTCGCGAAACACCACTGATATTAAAAGAATCAATGCTCCTCCAACCGCTTGCCAATAAAGTACCTTTCTTGCGCGATAGTATGTGACTTCATATAGTTCCTTTTTTTCCATGTACTCACTCCCTTGCTACTAGCATAGCCCACTTTGCAAAAAAATATAGCTTTTAGGAGGAATCTTAATAAAAACTTAAACACTCCCTTTTGCCACTTCAAGACAAAAGGGAGTGTTCTTAGTTTAGCGTATCTAATACGGCTTGTTTCATTTCATTCACGGCGACGACTTTTTGGTGTCGAACGGGCGCATGAATAACGCTCGTTACGGCTTCTGGAATTGGAATATTGCTAATAATTTGCAATCGTTCGATCAATTCGATATCCGACACATCATCTGAGACAGTTTCCAACGCGGAAACAACGCTACGCGGAAACTTGTACGGACTCGCTGTCGACAAAATGACCGTCGGTGTATCATCTTGCGTTTGTTGCTGATATTTTTGGTAGACCGAAAAAGCAACAGCGGTATGCGGATCCATCACATAATGGTAAGTCGCTAACACTGCTTGAATCGCTTGTGCGGTTTCGGCTTCAGAAGCGTCATTCGCATAAAATTGTTGCAACGGCGACAATAACGACGCGTCTACTTGATAACTACCCGTTTGGCTCAACAATTGCATAAGTTGCGCGGTATGTTGCGTGTCGCCGCCAACTAATTCGTAAACCAACCGTTCCAAATTGCTCGAAACCAAAATATCCATAGACGGCGATGTCGTCACGAAAAACGGACGATTTTTGTCATAAATACCTTGATTGAAAAAGTCTACCAACACATTATTCGCGTTCGACGCACAAATCAAGCGCCCAATCGGCACGCCGAGTTGCTTCGCGTAATATCCCGCCAAAATATTCCCAAAATTGCCCGTCGGAACCGCAAAATTCACCTTGTTGCCTGCGATAATGCGACCTTGTTTCACTAATTGTGCATACGCATAAACGTAATAAACAACTTGCGGTACTAAACGCCCGATATTGATTGAATTTGCGCTCGAAAATTGGAAACCTCGCGCTTTCAGCGTTGCTTTCAATGATTCGTCTGCAAACAAGTTTTTTACCATCGTTTGCGCGTCATCAAAATTGCCATCAATGCCAATTACCGTTGTGTTTTCGCCTGTTTGTGTGACCATTTGGCGTTCTTGAATTTGGCTCACGCCATCTTTTGGATAAAATACAATAATGCGAGTTTGCGAAACGTCTGCAAAGCCAGCCATCGCTGCTTTGCCTGTGTCGCCTGATGTCGCTGTCAAAATAACAATTTCTTCTTGAAGTCCGTGCTTTTTGGCAGCTGTTGTCATCAAATACGGCAAAATAGACAGTGCCATATCTTTGAACGCAATGGTATTTCCGTGGAACAGTTCTAACACAGACAGCTGCTTGTCGAACGACACCACCGGCGCAATCGCTGCGTCGTCAAACTTTTCATCGTAGGCACCTTGAATACATTCTTGCAACTCTTCCGTTGTAAAATCCGGCAAAAAAGCTTGCAAAATCGGCAACGCGACTTCTTGATAAGATTGATTCGCTAACAATTGCCAATCGAATGTCAGATGCGGCATCGTTTCAGGAACATACAGTCCACCATCTTCCGCAATCCCCTTCAAAATGGCTTGCGACGCCGTCACACGATTTTCAAAATTACGAGTACTTTTATAATACATTTTATTACTCCTAACGAATTTCTAAATTCGGAATTTGCAAGAGTGCGGCCGTAATAGCATTCATTGCCGACAATACGTCTTCATCCGTCAATGTTCGTTCTGAATGTTGGAACGTCACGCGGTATGCGAGCGATTTTTTGCCAACGAATGCGCTGTTTCCTTCATATAAGTCAAACAATTCTACGGCTGTTAAATAATCGCCGCCGTTCTTACGAATGACCGTTTCTAAGTCGTAATGCTCGGTGTGTTGTGGTACCAACAATGCCAAATCACGTGAAGTTGACGGATATTTTGGAATTGGATTTTGGACGAGTGGTACTCTTTTCGCTGCCAAAATCGCGTCTAAGTTCATTTCGACAAAGAAGCTTGCTTCATCTAAGTCGTATTCTTTTGTCAAGGTTGGATGAATTTGTCCGATGACGCCAATTGCTTGGTCGTCTAATACAATGCGCGCCGCGCGGCCTGGATGCAATTCGGGAATGTCGCTTGCTGCTTCATAACGCACACGCTCACTTAATCTCACCGCTTCTAAGTAGGCTTCCACTTTTCCTTTCACCTCAAAAAAGTCATAAGACTGCGCTTTAGCATACCATGAAGTCGCTTGTTTTTGTCCCGATACGAATAATGCTAAGTTTTCTTGCTCGATTGGTTGCGTGTTTTTACCTTGTCCAAAAAAGACTTTCCCCATTTCGTAAAAAGCGAGCGGCTCATTGTGGCGTGCCTTGTTGTATTTGGCGATTTCTAACAATGCTGGGAACATACTTTGACGCAACACGGAGCGATCTTCACTCATCGGAAAATCTAACTTAACAAACGGATAAGTCGCCGATTTTAACAATTCTGCTTGTTTTGGCGACGTCAACACATAACTAATCGTTTGCGTCAAGCCCAATCCTTCCAAAATCGTGCGCGATTGACGAATCAATGTTTGTTTAGCACTCAATTTGCCAGGTGTGCTTGGCACAGAAGGGAGTGTCGTCGGCAACTGGTCATAACCATAAATACGCGCAATTTCTTCCAAAATGTCCGCTTCAATCGTAATATCCCAACGGCGTGGCGGCACACTGACCGTAAACGTATTTTCCGCAAAAGTGACGCCAAATCCTAGTCGTGCAAAAATATGTACTAACGCATCTTGCGAAAGTGTGATGCCTAATTTTTGAGGAATGCTTTGGTACGCAACGATAATGTCTGTTGGTTGTGTTGCTACGCTGCCTGCTTGAGCAACGCTTGGCGACACTTTTCCGCCTCCAAGTTGCGCCATCCACAACGCCGCTTGCTCGCCTGCTTGATTGATGATCGCTTGATTGATTCCTTTTTCAAAACGGGAACTCGACTCCGAACGTAAATTGAAACGTTTAGACGTCGCGCGAATCGCTAACGGATTGAACACCGCCGTTTCCAACAAAATGCGACGTGTTTGTGGCGTCACTTCTGAGTTCAAACCACCCATAACGCCCGCCAAAGCAACAGGATTTGCGCCATCAGCAATGACAATATCCGCCTCCGTCAAAGTGCGCTCTACGCCGTCCAACGTTGTCAATGTTTCGCCTGCTTGAGCATAACGAACGTTAATCGTTTCAGCCGTCAACTGATCTAAATCAAACGCGTGCATCGGTTGTCCGTACAACAACAAGCAATAATTCGTCACGTCGACAATATTATTGATTGGGCGAATCCCCGCTTTCATGAGGCGCATTTGCAACCACAGTGGACTTTCACCAATCGTCACATCCTCAATCACGCGCAACTGGTAAAATGGCGCCAACATTGAATCCGCCACTTGAACTTGCACAACTTGTTTGGCTGCTTCTAATTCCAACGGCCCATCGAGCCATTCAAAACGCGGCGTTTGCTCCACAATCGCGCCGACTTCATATGCAGAGCCCATCATACTCAACGCATCCGCACGGTTTGGCGTAATTGACAATTCCAAAATCGCATCATCCAATTTCAAATAATCAATGACATCTGCCCCAATTGGCGCATCTTCTGGTAGCAAAAATAATCCTTCCGCATAAGCTTTCGGTACAACACTATCGCTAAATCCTAATTCTTGTAACGCACACAACATGCCTTCAGACACTTCGCCGCGTAGTTTGCCTTTTTTGATGGTGATATTGCCAGGCAATGTTGCACCAGGAAGCGCCGTAATAACTTTCGCGCCTGCAATAACATTCGGCGCCCCACACACGATTTGGCGCAACGTTTCTTCGCCTGTATTCACTTGGCAAATGTTCAAATGATCGCTATTCGGGTGCGCCACAACCGTTTCAACTTGTCCGATAACTAAATTGGACAACCCTTCCGCAAAATTTTCGACGCCTTCTACTTCAATTCCTGTACGCGACATGCGGTCTGCTAGCGTATGTCCTGACCACTCGCTCAAATCCAAAAAATCACTTAACCATTCTCGTGATAATTTCATGCATTTTGTCCTCCTTTGAATTGTGATAAGAAACGGGCATCATTTTGGTAAAAATGACGAATATCATCCACGTTGTATTTTAACATAGCGACGCGGTCTGGTCCCAATCCGAATGCAAAACCTCCATACACGGTCGAATCGATGCCTGCCATTTCTAACACGTTCGGGTGAACCATTCCTGCTCCTAAAATTTCAATCCAGCCAGTTTGTTTACATACCGAACAGCCTTCACCGCCACACTTAAAGCAGCTCACGTCCACTTCCACTGACGGCTCTGTAAACGGAAAATAACTCGGACGCAAGCGGATTTCGCGTTCCTCACCAAATAACGTCTGCGCAAATTGTTGCAACGTCCCTTTCAAATCGGCCATTGTCACATGCTTATCAATGACCAACCCTTCAATTTGATGAAATTGGTGCGAATGCGTCGCATCATCATCGTCGCGACGGAATACTTTTCCGGGACTAATCATTTTTAACGGCCCTTTAGAAAAATCATGCTTTTCCATCGTGCGCGCTTGAACAGGAGACGTATGCGTACGCAACAAGACTTCATTATCAATATAAAACGTATCTTGCATATCACGCGCTGGGTGCGACTTCGGCAAATTCATCATCTCAAAATTATAGTGATCCAACTCCACTTCAGGACCTTCCACAATTTGATAACCCATGCCGATAAATAAATCTTCGATTTGTTCCATTGTTTGTGTAATAATATGGCGCGTCCCCACCGCTTGTTTAGTTCCGGGCAAAGTCACATCTACAGCTTCATTTTTTAGCTTGGCTTCAATTAGTGCTGATTCCAATGCCGTTTGTTGTTGCGTCAACCAAGACTCAACTTGCTCTTTCACTTGGTTCATCATTTGTCCTAATTTCGGACGGTCTTCGTTCGACAAATGACGCATTGCTTGCGCCGCTTCTGCCAAGACACCTTTTTTGCCTAAGTAACGCACGCGCGCTTCTTGCAACGCTTGAACGGTTTGCCAATTTTGCGCGTCAGCTTGAATTTGCTGACGTAATGCTTCTAATTTTTCAAGTTGTTCTTGAATCATTGTTTTTTTCCTCCTTTACGCTTCGTCTGTAAAAAAATAGCCCAATCCCAAAAGGGACGAGCTATCGTGGTACCACCCTTGTTTATGCCAATTTCTTAGCATACACTCTAAGCTTTTTAACCGTAGCGAGCGGTATCCTTTTCAAAAAAATGCTTTTCTTAACAGATAAACTCCGAAAGTGAACGTTGAAGGCGACTTACATTACTTAGTTTCAGTCACGCTAAGTATCCCTGTCGTTTGCGCATTCAACAGCTTTCATCAATGTTTGAGCGTATAAATTACTGTTCTTAGTATAGCTTGAAAATCTTGTTTCGTCAATAACTACCGTTTTATTCGACGGTAACGGATTTTGCTAAATTGCGCGGTTTGTCAACATCTAAGCCACGACCTAGCGCAGTGTAGTAGGCAATGAGTTGCGCCACGACAACAGTTGCTAACGGCGACAACATGGCTTGCACATTCGGCACGATAAACTGATCATTTTCGCGTGCTAATGCTTCTGTTGCAATCACACAAGAAACTGCGCCACGCGCCTTGACTTCTTCAATGTTTCCACGCGTATGCGCGGCAACGGTCGCGTCACTAATCAGCGCAATGACTGGCGTTCCTTTTTCAATGAGCGCGATGGTGCCGTGTTTCAATTCGCCTGCCGCAAAAGCTTCTGTTTGAATATACGAGATTTCTTTTAATTTCAAAGCAGCTTCCATTGATACATAGTAATCGAGCAAGCGTCCAATATAAAACGCATGGTGCCCTTCCAACAAATGTTGGTCTACCCATGATTGAATCGCAGACTTATTCGCCAAAAGACTTTCCATCGCTGTCGCAATTTTGCTTAATTCATAGCTCATGTCGAATGGAGCAGGTAACCCTTTTTTGTCACGTAAAGCGTCCGCCAAAATGGCCAGCACCGCAATTTGAGCTGTGTAAGCTTTCGTTGAAGCAACGGCAATTTCAGGGCCTGCATGCAACAACAACGTGTGCGTGGCTTCTCTAGAAAGTGTTGACCCTTTGACGTTCGTAATCGTTAGCGACGGATAATTGAGCGCGTTGACTTTCACTAACGCTTGACGGCTATCTGCGGTTTCGCCACTTTGCGTCAAAAAGATAAAGAACGGCTTGGCGCTCAGCAACGGCACATCATACGCGAACTCGCTCGCCAAATGCACTTCCGTTGGGATTCCCGATAATTTTTCTAAGTAAGTTTTGCCAATCCAGCCCGCGTGATAACTCGTGCCACACGCCACAATATAAAGGCGATCGCTTTGCAACAGTTCATTTAACAATGCGTCGGAAACCGCAAACTTGCCCGTTTCATTTTGGTACGCTTGAATTAAACGACGAATGACCGCAGGTTGCTCGTCAATTTCTTTCAACATATAAAAAGGATACGTGCCTTTTTCTAAGTCTTGCGCGTCCAACTCTGCAAAATAGCTCGCGCGTGTCACCGGTTCACCGGCATACGTTTCAATTGTTGCGGCTTGTTCGGTCAGCACAATGACTTCCTTATCTTTAATTTCCAAATATTCATTCGTTAAGGCAATTGTCGCCATCGCATCTGAACAAATCACATTAAAATTATCGCCAATCCCTACAAGCATCGGGCTTTTATTTTTGGCCGCGTACAACACATTCGGATGAGTCGTGTCCACCAAAACGAACGCATAAGACCCTTCCACAACGGACAACATTTTCAAAAAGGCGGCTTTCGTATCCAACTGCTCACTCGTTGCAAAATATTCTACTAACGCAACGGCGACTTCCGTATCCGTATCCGACAAAAACGTCACTTCACTCAAGTAGTGCGCCTTCAATTCAGCGTAATTTTCGATGACGCCGTTATGCACCAACACAAAACGCCCACTATTCGAGCGGTGCGGATGCGCATTGTATTGAGTCGCGGGGCCGTGCGTTGCCCAACGCGTATGTCCAATACCGACGACGGCATCCATATCAAAATTTACCGCCTCGCGCAATTTAGCAATGCGGCCCTCTTCTTTGAACAAATGACCTTGCGCTTGTGAATCGACGACATAAATCCCAGCCGAATCATACCCACGATATTCTAATTTTTCTAAACCTTGTACTAATACTTCTTGGACATTTCCTTGTCCGATAAAACCAACAATTCCACACATAGTGTAAACTCCTTTTTTTCAAAAAATAGAGCTTCTAGGTGCGTGAAAGCATCTTTGTACACCGCGTTCACACGCGACTTTTGAATGCGTTCTTTAGACTGCACTGCCTTGAGTTACCCGCCGAATATTTCGATAAACTCAATCCTCGTCCTCTTTGCCGATTGCAAAGAACTGGCGCTATCCGTGATGACTGCCTACCCTCCTTATACCAAGATTTTCTAAAAGCACTTTCCAATTTACATGATTTTGCCCAAAAAGTCAAAAAGAAGCCAACAAAACTGACTTCTCAAAATTGTGATGCACAGATGACATTTTATTTATTGTACGAATTTTTGTGAGGATTCGATTCGTGCATACGTGGCTAATTGTTCGACTAATACTTGATCGTGAGTAATAATTAGTAACATTAAGCCTTTTTGCTTTAATTCGATGAGCAATTGCGCTAACAAAATGGTATTGCTTTCGTCCAATGCAGAACTTGGCTCATCAAAGCAAAGTAATTGAGGGGACGTCATTAACGCACGCGCAATGGCGACGCGTTGCTTTTGGCCTCCTGACAAATCTGCTGGCTTAGCATCCGCTTTATCGGCAATATCCAACTGCGCCAATAATTTTAGCGCCTGCACTTCCAGCGCTTGTCGTGAAGCGATTTTATGAGACAACGGCGCTAATAACAAGTTTTCTAACACCGTTAAATTCGCAAATAATTGAAAATCTTGAAAAATTAAGCCGACTTTTTGTTGAAATTGTTGTTTGATTGGTTTAGGCGCATACACGCCATTTTCTATGAGTGTGAGGCCGTCCAGCTGAATGGTGCCTCCATCTGCCGTTTCTAATTGATTGAGAATGCGCAACAATGTCGTTTTGCCACTGCCAGAAGCGCCGACAACAACGACTAATTCTCCAGAATCCATCACAAGCTCATAATTTTTCAAAATGGTTGACTGGACAAATTGTTTGGATAATCCGCTAATTGTTAACATGTGAGTTTCTCCTATTCTGATAATCGTTGCTCAATTTTTTGTAACACGAAGCCTGTAACGCTTGTAAAAGCTAAGTAAATCACGCCGACGTACACGAATGGCATTAAGCTCGCCGTTTGATTGGACCAAGACCGGCCGACTTTGAGCAACTCTTCCAGCCCAAGCACATAAATTAACGACGTATCTTTAATGAGCGTGATAACTTCGTTTCCGATAGATGGCATAACAATGCGCCAAACTTGCGGCAAAATAACGCGGCGAAAGCCAACAGTTGGATTAACGGACAAAACTTGCAACGCTTCGAATTGACCCCGCGGCACCGCATTCAATCCTCCACGAAAAATTTCTACAAAATAAGCCGCATAATTCAAAATTAACGTCACAAATGCCGCTTCGTAGCGCCCCAGTCGAATGCCCAAATACGGCAACCCAAAAAAGATAAAAAGCATTTGCAACAACAACGGAGTCCCTCTAAAAATAGCCACATAAACACGGAGCGCATATTGCCCAACTTTATGTAGTCTCGACGCGATAACCGCAAGCAGTAATCCTAATGGAATACTCACCACTAATGTCACACTAAAAAATAGCAATGTCACTTGAAAACCTTGTAATAATTGGGCCATCATTTTCACACTCGTTTCATCATCAATTTAACCTTACTCTACCGATTTGAACCATTTGGCTTTAATTTTGTCGAACGTTCCGTCTGCTTGCACTTCTTTCAGTGTAGCATTGAATTTTTCCACAAAAGCTTGATCTGACTTTCGGAATCCAACGCCATATTGCTCTTCGCCAAAATTTTCTTCTAAAATACGGTAAGTATTCGCATCATTACGCTGTGACAAATAATACGTTGCCAATGTTTCGTCTACGACAATGGCGTCTGCTCTACCATTATCCAAGTCAGAAAATACTTCCACAAACGTAGCGTAAGTAATCGGCGCGCCGCCATCAATCATCGCAACAAAATCTGCATCCGCTTCAATCGCATCTAATGACGCTGATTCGGCTTGCGTCGCCACGACTTTTCCTTCTAAATCCGCTTTTTTCATGTAAGAACTGTCTTTTTTGACGAGAATAATTTGTCGATTATTGATGTAAGGCGCCGAAAAAGCGACGACTTTTTCGCGTTGTGTCGTGACGGTATAACCGTTCCAAATCGCATCAATATTCCCTGAATTCAATTCTGTTTCTTTGGTACTCCAGTCAATCGCTTGGAATTTGTAAGCCACACCCATGCGCCCAAAAATTTCTTTTGCCAAGTCAATATCAAACCCAACTAATTCATTTTGATCATTTTTGAACCCAAACGGGGCAAACGTGTCGTCTAATCCAATGATGATTTCTTGATTAGGTTCGATTGTCTTTGCGGCTTGAGCTGCAATAGAAACATACATCCCTAAACAAAGAACCGCCATCATCCATTTTAAATATTTTTTCATTGTACGCTCTCCTTTTTTGATAAAAAAATAACGCCCTTTCTCTTCAAAACGAAGAAAAAGGACGCGTTAACGTGATTCCACCTTTATTCGTAATACTCTCGCGAGCACTACCTCAATGACTGACCTATTTTTGTCAGTCTCGCTATAACGTTGCGACCGATTAGCTACATTACAGGGTGTGTCTTCATAAGCATTTTGGTTTACATTTCAGCAACTGTAAACTCTCTGGTACAAAATTGGCTTATCTCTTCGTCCTCATGGCTAATGTATTCATGAATATGAGATTATCATAAACTTTTTAATTTTATTTGTCAAGTCTTTCATTTGATTTTAATTTTATTCTGCAAAAAAAATCTCAGACCGAAATCTGAGATTGATTATGAATGATTAAGCGTTGGCTTTTGCGACTGCTTCTTCAACGAGTGCAACGACTTCTTCTGCCGTTGTGCATTCGTGGATGGCTTTGTTTGCTAATAATTCCATTTCTTTAGAATCTAATTTAGCAAGTAAGCTGCGTGTTTTTAAGACGCTTGTTGCGCTCATCGAAAATTCGTCTAAGCCCATTCCCAATAATAATGGCACAGCTGTTTGGTCGCCCGCCATTTCGCCACACATACCCGTCCATTTGCCTTCCTTGTGAGAAGCATCGATGACGTGTTTAATCAACGTCAAAATCGATGGGTTATATGGTTGGTACAAGTAAGACACTTGCTCGTTCATGCGGTCCGCCGCCATCGTGTATTGGATTAAGTCGTTCGTTCCAATTGAGAAGAAATCAACTTCTTTTGCGAATTGATGTGCCAAAACAGCCGCCGCTGGAATTTCAATCATGATTCCCACTTGAATGCTGTCGGACACCGCAATGCCTTCTGCCAATAATTCAGCTTTTGTTTCATCCAAAATGGCTTTAGCTGCACGGAACTCTTGCAATGTCGCAATCATTGGGAACATAATACGCAAATCGCCATGAACAGACGCGCGCAATAATGCTCGCAATTGTGTTTTGAACATTTCGGTACGATCTAATGAGATACGAATCGCACGATACCCCAAAAACGGGTTCATTTCGTGTGGCAATGTTAAGTACGGTAACTCTTTATCGCCACCAATATCCATCGTACGGACGACGACACCTTTTCCTTGCATAGATTCCAATACCGTCTTATAAGCAACGTATTGGTCATCTTCGCTTGGAAAATCTGAAGCATCCATATATAAGAATTCGGTACGATACAAGCCGACGCCGTCTGCACCATTTTCGAGGACGCCTTCAACGTCTTTCGGTGTGCCGATGTTGGCTGCTAATTCAACGTGCTTGCCATCTTTTGTCATTGATGGAGCCGCTACTAATTTAGCCCATTCTGCTTTTTGTGCGGCAAATGCGTCTGCTTTCGCTTGGTATTGTGCCACTTCGTCTTGAGTAGGGTTGACAATGACAACGCCTTCCAACGCGTCAACAATTAGCAAGTCGCCATCTTTAACATCTTGAGTAATTGTTTTAGTTCCGACAATTGCTGGAATTTCTAATGAACGCGCCATAATCGCTGAGTGCGACGTACGTCCACCAATATTCGTTGCAAAAGCACGCACAAACTTTTTATTCAATTGAGCAGTATCTGACGGTGTCAAATCGTGCGCAATGACAATCACTTCTTCAGAAATCGTTGCAGGACTTGGCAACTTAACACCTAATAACGCCGCCAAAACGCGCTCTGAAACGTCTTTGATGTCTGCTGCACGCTCTTGCATATAAGGGTTATCTTCCATCCCCGCAAAAATGCTAATAAACATATCCGAAACTTCTTTCAAAGCAGCTTCTGCATTAACTTTGTTTGATTCGATAGTCATTTTGATTTGGCCTGTCAATTCAGGATCGGCAACTACTAACAAATGCGCCTCGAAAACTTGCGCTTCGTGCTCACCTAATGAAGCTAACGCAATGTCGCGAATCGCTGTAATCTCTGTTGTTGCTTGTTCGATTGCGCGGTCTAAACGGGCAATCTCGCTCGCTGAATCTTCAACCGTTTTGCGTTCGAATGACAAATCTGGCTCTGTTAATAAATAAGCAGGAGCGATCGCAATGCCATCGCTCGCTGCAATTCCTGTTAAACGGCTCATCTTATGCTAAACCTTCTTTTTCCATTGCTTCAGTAATCGCTGCGATTGCTTCTTTTTCGTCAGCACCTTCAGCTGTAATCGTTACATCCGCACCTTGACCTACGCCTAAAGACATAACGCCCATGATTGACTTCAAGTTAACAGACTTGCCTTTGTATTCTAATTGAATATCAGAAGCAAATTTGCTTGCTGCTTGTACCAACAATGTTGCTGGACGTGCGTGAATACCTGTTTCTGCTACTACGTGAAATTCTTTCTTTTCCATTCGAAAAACTCCTTTATATAAAAATTTTCGTTATATGACAAGCATACCATTTTTTACCCCTTTGAACAATATTAAAATGATTTTTTAGTGAAATCTTTCGTCCAAATGTGTAAGCGGTAACTTGTCTAGCAATATTATACCGTATTTTTGTTGTTTCTTCAATGTTTTGCACTATTCTTTTCAGAAAAAAAAGTGTACAATAAAGCAAAGGAGGAGCGACTATGAAATTGATTGATGTAACGAATAGTCATTATGAATTGGTAACGCAACAATTGGCCAATACGGATGCTTCTGTGGTGAAAGTGTATTCGCTCGGTGGCACGACGGTCATTTATACGCAAGCGGCTAAACACGAAAATATGGTTATCTTAAACAAAACGCGCGCAATTCGTCCAAGAGAAATTGATTTTACAATCGAAAAATTATTCAGACAAACACATCGCTCCAACATTGAAATATTGGAAGCCCACAACTTCGTCGAGTTAGAAATGAAAAAAGCATAAAAAAATCCCACGCAAAAATTTGCGCGGGATTTTTTGTATATATTTCGCTATTTAATGGCATAACGTAGCGATTAAAACTTTCTTTTACGAGCTGCTTCTGATTTCTTCTTGCGACGAACACTTGGTTTCTCATAAAACTCGCGTTTACGAGCCTCTCTTAAAGTACCTGTTTTAGAAACGTTACGCTTAAAGCGACGAAGAGCGTCATCTAATGTTTCGTTATCACGAACTACTGTCTTAGACATCTGGTTCCCCTCCCTCTATGCTTTTAGTAACCTTTCGTGAGATGTACTACACCATCTACATAAAGTCCTTTCATTATTATAGCAGAACTCACCCACTTTTCAAGTCTATTTTGTTAAAAAGGGGATTTTTTGTAGAAGTTAGTAAAATTCATCTAACCAAAACGGCACTTCGGCGATATGCTTGAAGTCGATTTCTTGTTGCCCTTTGATGCCATACTCCACTAAAAAATAATTTTCTAAATCAAACCCGTAATAAATAATATCGATTCCATAAACAGAAATCACAGGTAAAACGGGCGCATCCACCACTGCTAAATAGCGATGGCCATAAATGGGAATTAACTTCGGAGCCGAGGCCATCATCGCTTCGAGGGCTTGCCGTTTGGATACCATATCTTTAGGTTCTTGCCCCCATGATTCGTTCCAGACGATTTCTTCTATCGCATCCAAAACACCTTGATAAGGTGTGTCTAAACTCTCACGAATATACTGAATATTCTCAGGACTTTTATCACGCCAATTATAGAAACGTCTTCCAATGGGTAATCCTGTTTGAAAAAACTGTCGCCAAGCTTCTGGAAACTCAATGTTGTATATACCTTCTAACTCTGTAATTTCTGCGTCGCTTAGACCTGGATCGATGGTTACATTGTGTCGGCGTAACACGTCAAATACTTCACTAAAATCATTTCTCGTTAAATCTCCTTTATCAAGCGCTTGGCGAATGCTTTCTGCGTTACTATAAACAGTATCGATAAGTTGCAAAGTGTCGGACAATAGCCCTAAATGATGTCCAATTCCGACTAATTGTGCATAAGTAGAATCGGGCGCCGGTGTAGATAATAGCCATTGTTGCGCTGCTTCAATCAATCCTTCACTGTATTGCTTGGCGGCTCCTAGCCCTGTGAGTTTTGCTAGCACGAATCGGTTAATCGCTTCTACATCTTGGAAATAGGTGATTCTGCCTGCCGCAAAACAATAGCCGTAATATTCTAGCGCCAACACATCAAATAGCACATTATCTTGCAAATCCCAACGCGAATCTGCAATCAATCGCTCAAAAACATTCGACATATTTTTTTGGAATCCATCATGAAATTTTTGTTGATTTTTGCGATTTTTTAGCCATTGGAACATTTTATTTTCTCTCCTTTTATTGTCGGCATAATGTCTCAATCAACGCTGCTTGGTTCGGATATTGACCGATTAAGTCGTGGCGCTTCATAAGTTCAAAGTCTGCGAAGTCAGATCCCGGCGAAACCATGCAACTGACGAGTGCATAACCGTTTGGTGTATCGACCGTCGATCCGAAAATGGTGCCTTTTGGGACGACTGCTTGCAATTGTTCGCCGTTAGCAATACCCGTTCCTAAGCGGATGGCTTGATACGTGCCGTCTGGCATCAATAAGTGGACGGTCAGCGCGTTACCCGCATGAAAATACCACACTTCGTCTGACTTTAGGCGGTGAAAATGCGACGGATTGCCTTCTTCCAACAAAAAGTAAATGCTCGTATATAAGGCGCGCGCATTGCCTTCTTCGTTCGTGATGACTGTGTCAGATTTGAGAATTTCGCGGTAGTAGCCACCTTCGATGTGCGGCTGTAATTCTAATTGCTCAATCCATTGCTGTTTATTTGGCATAATCTCTCTCCTTTATGTTAAGTTATTTGTCGATAATATCATGTTATGATAAACTAATAGAAAACGCAATCATTTTGTTTTAGAAAGGAAGGTTTGTTGTGTTGATAATTGCTTCAATGTTTTCGTGTACGGCGATGTTGTTAATGGCACTTGGGAGCGAGTACGGGTTTAGGTTGATTGATATTTTTATCATTGATAATGTTGGCCCAGATGCGATTATTATGAATTATCCGCTCACGCATGTTATATTGCCACTCATTCGGATTTGCTTAATCATTGCGATTTGGTGTTGTTATTGTCATTTCAAACCGCGTAAAAAACATAAACAGGATTCTGCTTAATGAGAATCCTGTTTTTTTGTGTGATTATTTTTTGCAGTTGGCGCATTTTCCAAAGACTTCAAAGCGATGCCATTCGACTTCGACGCTGGATAAGTCGGTCTTGACGTGTTGCATTGGGCAGGCGTCAAGCGGAATCGTGTGTCCACATTGTGTGCAAATGAAATGATGATGGTGGTGATCATGGTCACAACTCCAGCAATTGATGCGGAACATTTGCTCGTTATTGTATTCGGTTGCTTCCAATAACCCTTCTTCTACAAAATCGTAAATATTGCGATAAGTTGTGTTGTAACTCATCGTCGGATAATCTGCACTCAAGCGGTCGTGAATGTATTTTGCACTTAAGTAACGTTGATTTTCGGCAAACAAGCGCAAAATTTCTTCGCGTTTTTTAGTCATTTTGAAGCCAGACGCTTTGAGTTGTTGTAAGCCGCGACTAACAATTTCATCGGGTGTCGGGTCGTGATGACAGTGATGTTCGTGAGCCATGCCGTTTCCTCCTATCGTTGGTGCATGATGTCTTGCATTAAGTTGGGGTTGTATTGTTTTGCTTTGAGCATGCGAATTTCTTGTGTGTAAGGTGCAACTTTTTTGCCGTCTTCAAGTGTCACCCATGGTGTTTCCAAAATTTTTGGGATGTGTTGCAGTTGTGTATGATGGACGATTTTGTTGAGGACTTCAAAGCCGATACTGCCTTCACCCAAATTGGCATGGCGGTCTTTATGGCTCTTGAATGGATTTTTGGAGTCGTTGATGTGTAACACTTTGAGGCGGTCGAGTCCAATTATTTTGTCGAATTCATTGAGCACACCGTCAAAATCATTGACAATGTCATAACCCGCATCATACACGTGACACGTATCGAGTGTGACGGATAATTTTTCGTTGTGGGTGACGCCGTCAATCATGCGCGCAATTTCTTCAAACGTGCGTCCGAGTTCGGTGCCTTTTCCCGCCATCGTTTCTAACGCGATTTGTGGCAGTTGGTCAGCGGTAAGCACTTCATTGAGTCCACGAACGATTTGCGCAATGCCTACGTCAACGCCTTCGCCAACGTGTGAGCCAGGATGTAACGTAATTTGCTTGGCGCCAATCGCCGTTGTGCGTTCAATTTCTTGTCTCAAAAAATCGCACGCAAATTCAAAATAGCCTTCTTTCGTTGTATTCGCTAAATTGATAATATAAGGCGCATGCACCGTAAAAAAGTCAAGCCCGTTTTCTTTCATAAACGCGTAAGCTTCTTCGGTTTTGAAAGTGGCAATGTCTTTGCGTACGGTATTTTGCGGGGCGCCCGTATAAACCATAAAGACGCTAGCGCCGTAAGAGGCGGCTTCTTTCGCCGATCCTAGCAGCATGTCTTTGCCGCTCAGTGAAACGTGTGAACCTAAAAGCATGTATTTACTCCTTTTCTTGTTGGACGGCCAAGTGCAATTCGTCTAATTGAGCTGGTACGACGTAGCTTGGCGCTTGTGTAAACGTATCAGCACCGCGACCATTTTTTGGAAAGGCGATGACTTCGCGAATGTTTGGTTCGTTCGCCAAAATCATGACGAGGCGGTCTAAGCCGAGCGCCAATCCACCGTGCGGTGGGAAGCCGTAATCGAATGCATCTAATAAAAAGCCGAATTGTACTTGTGCTTCTTCTGGCGAAAATCCGAGCAACTCAAACATTTGCTCTTGCATATCGCGCGTGTAAATCCGCACGGAACCGCCACCGATTTCGTAGCCGTTGAGCACAATGTCGTAAGCTTGTGCGAGTGCTTCAGCAGGATTTGCTTTTAATGCGGCAACATCTGGATTTTGTGGCGACGTGAACGGATGGTGCATGGCAACATAGCGGCCTGCTTCTTCGTCGTATTCGAATAGCGGCCAGTCGGTTACCCATAAGAATGCGAGTTCATTTTCATCGAAAAGTTGGTGGGTTTTGGCTAAGTTGACGCGCAATTCGCCTAAAGCGGCTGCGACAACGGATGGCTGATCTGCTACAAAGAAGAGCATATCGCCGTCTGTCGCGTCCATGCGCTCTAATAAAACGCGCGTTGCTGTCTCGTCAAAAAATTTAGCAATCGGGCCATTTAAGCCGTCTGCGGTCACTTTGAGCCACGCTAGTCCTTTTGCGCCGTAAGGTTTGACAACTTCGGCTAATTCGTCAGCTGTTTTGCGTGTGTAAGCGTCTGCCTTGCCTTTCAAGTTGATGGCTTTCACTTGTCCGCCGTTTGCGACCGTTGAACTAAAGACGCTAAATTCTGATGTCGCGGCAAACTCCGATAAGTCGACCAACTTCATGTCGAAACGAATATCAGGCTTGTCAACACCGTATTCGGACATTGCTTGCGCGTACGTCATCGTTGGAAAATCCGCTAACTCAATGCCGCGTGTCGCCTGAACAATCGCTTTGAGTAATCCTTCAACAATGGCTTGGATTTCAGCTTGCGTCAAAAAACTCGTTTCTAAGTCGACTTGCGTAAATTCAGGCTGACGGTCGCCGCGCAAATCTTCGTCGCGGAAACAGCGGACAATTTGGTAATAACGGTCAAAACCCGCGCCCATCAACAATTGTTTGAATAATTGTGGCGACTGTGGCAACGCAAAAAACTTCCCTGCTTCATGACGCGTCGGCACCAAATAATCGCGCGCGCCTTCAGGCGTTGACTTCGTTAAGTAAGGTGTTTCCACGTCAATAAAGCCTGCCTCGTTCAAATAGTGACGGATAGTTTGCGTTACTTGGTGACGCAAACGCAAGTTGTTGAACATTTTTGCGCGACGAAGGTCTAAGAAACGGTGGCGTAAACGCAATTCTTCTTGCACTTCTGTTTTGCCGTCAATTTCAATCGGTGGCGTTTTTGCCGTCGCTAGAATCGTCAACTGCTTAGCAACCAATTCATAACGTCCTGTAGCTAAACGGTCACTAATTTGGTTTTCGTCGCGTTCTTTTAGTTCGCCCGTTACTTCAATAACGAATTCGCTGCGCAAACTTTCTGCTAACGCCATGTCATCTTGCATCAAATTCGCATCAAACACGACTTGACAAATACCTTCTCTATCGCGCAAATCCACAAAAATTAAGCTTCCTAAATCGCGGCGTTTTTGTACCCAACCTTGCAACGTAATTTCTTGATTCAAATGTGTGGCGTTTACGTGTCCACAATAAGTTGTACGTTTCATCATCATTCTCCTTTTTATTTTTTTGTATGAAATTATTCGCCTCTAAAATATTTGTCAATGACAGAGGTGTCGATTGTTTGGCGACGGAACTCGCCGATAAAGTCTTCTAACAATGTTTTGGCAGGAAGTGTTACTTGCTTGCCTGTTTCTTGATGTTTAAGTTGAACCGTTCCGTTGGCAACTTCTTCTTCGCCAACTGTCAACACTAACTTCGCATTCCCTTTTGCTGCGGCTTTAAATTGCGCTTTTAGACTGCGACCTAAGTAATCGCGGTCTGCAACTAGCCCGTCGCGGCGTGCTGCTTGCACTAATTGCAACGCTAATTGATTCGTCGCATCTCCCAATCCAATCACATACACATCGAGCGGTTCTTCTTCAGGGAGTTCGACTTCTTGTTGCTTGAGCAACAACATCAAACGTTCCATACCAATACCGAACCCAAAACTTGGTGTTTGCGGCCCACCTAATTGTTCGACCAAGCCATCATAACGACCGCCACCACAAATCGTTGACTGCGCCCCAATTGACGCATCTTCTACCATAATTTCAAAAATCGTATCTTGATAATAATCCAATCCGCGTACAACTAACGGATTCACTTTGAATGGAATGTCCAATGCCGTTAATAACGCCTGCACCGTTTCAAAATGTTCGCGACTTTCTTGCGATAAAAATTCCAAAATCGTCGGCGCATTCGCGACAATCGCTTTGTCTTTGGCATCTTTACTGTCCAACACGCGTAACGGATTATCTTGCAAACGGCGTCTTGAATCCTCACTTAACTGCTCTTGCAATGGCGTCAAATAATCAATCAAAGCTTGTCGGTACGCTTTGCGGTCTTCTGGTTTTCCAAGCGAATTGATGTATAGCGTAATATTTTCGATACCTAATTCACTGAATAAATCCCACGCGAGCGCTATTGTTTCGACATCTGTTGCTGGATTGGTGCTTCCAAATACTTCTACTCCGATTTGATGGAATTGGCGTTGGCGCCCTGCTTGCGGACGCTCATAACGGAACATCGGCCCTATATAATACACTTTATATGGCTTAGCGTGTTCTGGTCCGAACAACTTATGTTCCACATACGCGCGAACTACGCCAGCCGTTCCTTCTGGACGCAACGCCAAATGACGCTCTCCTTTATCATAAAAATCATACATTTCTTTCGATACGACATCGGTTGTTTCGCCAACTGAACGCGCAAACAATTCATACGCCTCAAACATTGGCGTTCTCAACTCTTTGAATTGATAGCTGTCAAAAATCGCACGCGCTGTATCTTCTACATATTGCCACACACCGCTTTCCACTGGTAAAATATCTTCTGTTCCCTTTAATTTTTGCATCTTTTTCACTCCTTTATAAAAATAAAGACACGCCCCGACAAAGTCATAGGACGTGTTTAACTAACGTGGTACCACCTAAATTCATGACACATTGTGCCATCTCTATCGTCTTAACGCGACTCGTACGGTATCACTTTGCATGATACATCTCCGTAGTGTCTTCGCCTTGCGGTGCTTTCTTTCAGCCAAAGGAAAGCTCTCTAAGTACGTGCAGGTTACTTGTCTACTTCATTGATTGGAATCTATTTTACCGAATTTACCTCAACATTGTCAAGACTTTTCATTTGTGTTACAACGCCAAATTTTCTTGAACTTTATCATCTGCTTTGCGTATAATAAAATAGAGATTTACTAAAGGAGTTAATTATGAATTTTTCTGTTTTTTTGCGTACGATTGGTTCGCGAAAATATTTTCCACCGATTGCGACGCTATTATTAATTGCGCTATCTGTGATGAGTTTGTCACTACTATTTTCATCTGAAACATTAACGCTCCAAAAAGAAGAAGTGACGCTGCGTGTTGCACCTGCTACCAACAGCGTCGCCTTACAAACCCTCAAAAAAAATCAATCCGTCCAAATTATTAAGGAAGAAAACGGCTGGTATTTTGTGCGCTTAGACGGCAAAACAGAAGGTTGGATTCCCATTTGGCTATTAGAAAGCAAAACGCTCCATTCGGAACAAGATTTGTATGCGCAAATTTTGGTAGAAACTTCCGTTTATCAAAGCGAAAATGAATCCAGTCCCGTTATTGGTACTTTGCAAGTCGGCGATACACTCCCGATTATCGCTGAATCGGGTGGCTGGAGCAAAATTACCTTTAACCATCAACCAGGTTTTGTGCGCACGCGCCTCATTCAACTCGTCAACAAGGACGCCATCCGAACACAATCTCCGTCCGCCGCCCAAAATGACACGCAACAATTACAAGTCCGCTTGAGTAACCAAGCCTTTTTGAAAGAAGCCAATGCGGACGCGGATATTTTGTACACGATTAACTTCAATCAATTATTCAAATTGATTGATACCGTTCAAGTAGATGATGTCGAGTATTACTTGGCGGAAGATGAACGCGGGGTTCGCGGTTACTTGGACAGTCGCATTACTGCCAAATTGAGCGATTCAGCCACTCATATGAATACGGCTAAAGTTGCTTCGCTCGATAAAGCTGTGATTGTTTTAGATGCGGGACATGGTGGCGAAGATCCAGGTGCCATCAACGAAGATCCTTACACTCAAGAAGACCAAATTGCTTTGTCAACGACTTTGGCGCTCCAAACTTTACTGGAAGCTGAAGGAGCAACGGTTATTTTGACACGCGCAGACAATAGCACCGTTTCTTTAGAAGAGCGCGTTGACCTTAGCGAGGCGTACGGCGCGGATGCGTTTATTAGTATTCACTATGACAATGCTGCAGATGTTGAGTGGTCTGGTACAACGAGTTACTACTACCATGAAGCCGACTATCATTTAACCAACCAAGTCAATATGGAACTAGCTAAGCTGTCGATGCATAACAACGGCGTTCGTTTTGGTAATTTCCAAGTGCTCCGTGAAAATGATCAGCCAAGTATTTTGTTGGAATTGGGATACATGAGTAACGCGAACGATGTTGCCGTCATTCGTACAGAAGAATATCAACAAACCGTCGCTAAAGCCATTGTCGCTGGTTTGAAAAACTACTTCAATCAACCACAATAACTACAAAAAGCTAACAAGATTAGGTCTTGTTAGCTTTTTTCGTTACATTTCAACAGTTATAGAAAATCGTTTAATGCTTACTTTCTAATAAAATTGTGACAGGGCCATCATTGACAAGCGATACTTGCATATTGGCACCGAATTGTCCTGTGACTACTTCAAAACCTGCTTGGCGCAGCAATTCATTGAATTGATTATATAAGAATTCTGCTTGCTCAGGTCGCGCCGCTTCAATGAAGCTAGGGCGGTTCCCTTTAGTCGTATTCGCATAAAGGGTAAACTGGCTGACTGACAAAATTTGGCCACCGACTTGATTGAGATCGAGGTTCATTTTGCCAGCGGAATCTTCGAATAGTCGCATTTGACTAATTTTACGGACACAATATTGCACATCGTCAAGGGTGTCGTCGTGCGTAATGCCAACTAATAATACGTAGCCTTTGTCGATTTGTGCGACGATATGACCTGCGATAGACACGCTACTTTCTAAGGCGCGTTGGATAACAACTTTCATAGGCTGCCTCCTTATTTGACACTGACGCGCATCACATCATACACGTCTGGAATGTTGCGTAATTTGACCATTAAGTCTTCCAACTGCGTCGTGTTTGAAATGGCGACTTTTATGGTGATGGTTGCAACGCTTTGTTTATCGTCGACTTTCCCGTTGACACTGCGTAAATTTTTGACAGAGTGATTAACGACGTGCAACACATCGTTGAATAATCCTGAGCGGTCAAAACCGATAATGCGTAATTCGCTTTCGTATTCCGACGACAATTGCGAGGTTTCTTCCCATTCTACTGCCATTGTACGTTGCATTAAGTCTGTTTCGCCTTGCAAATTCGGACAGTCTTTGCGATGAACCGAAATCCCGCGCCCGCGCGTGACGTACCCGATAATGCTGTCGCCTGGAACAGGGTTGCAGCAACGACTCAAGCGAATCATCAAATTGTTCACGCCGCGCACAATAACGCCGTTTTCGTGTTGAATTTTTTGGACGGTTGGGGATGTTTTTTCTTGTTTGTTAGAACGTTCTTCTACATTTTTGTCGACTTGTTTGCGTTCGCGTTGTTCAACGAAATTCAAAATGGTTTGAATTCCAATTTCGCCGAGTGCGACCGCGGCATAAATATCAACCAAACTATTATAGTTGAAGCGTTCTAACAATTCTTTTTCGTTTTGTTTTTTTGTGAGAACTTTCAAGGCGTACCCTTGTTCTTTCAATTCTTTTTCCAAAATTTCTTGGCCGCGCTCGCTATTTTTGTCGCGATCAAGCAGCTTGAAATAACGTTTGATTTTGTTGCGCGCTTTGCTCGTGAAAGTATATTTGAGCCAATCTCGGCTTGGCCCGCTCGAGTTTGGATTTGTCAAAATTTCGACAATGTCTCCGTTTTTGAGTTTGTAGTTTAATGGAACAATTTTGCCGTTGACTTTGGCGCCAATGGTTTTGCTGCCGACTTCGGTATGGACATGGAACGCAAAGTCTAGCGGACCTGCGCCTTTTGGCAGCTCGAACACGTCACCTTGCGGCGAGAAAACGTACACTTGGTCTTTGAAGATGTCTTCTTTGACAAAATCCATAAATTCGCTCGCGTCTTTAGCGTCATCTTGCAACTCCACTAAATCTCTGAACCAATTCAATTGGCGTTTGATTTCGTCTTCTTCTTTAACTTGCGCTGTTTTGCCCTCTTTGTACGCCCAGTGCGCCGCAACCCCGTATTCGGCAACTTCGTGCATTTGGAAGGTGCGAATTTGGATTTCAACCGGCTTGCCGTAAGGGCCGATAACCGTTGTGTGAATGGATTGGTACAAATTCGCTTTCGGCATCGCGATATAGTCTTTGAATCTGCCTGGCATCGGCTTCCATTTTGTATGAATCGCCCCTAAAACGGCGTAACAATCTTTAATCGTGTCGACTAAAACGCGAATCGCTAATAAATCGTAAATGTCGTCAAAAGCTTTATTTTGGTCGACCATTTTGCGATAAATGGAGTACAAATGTTTCGGACGGCCGTAAACTTCCGCTGGAATATCCAATTCTTTGACGGCTTCTTGAATGTCTTCGATTGTTTCTTGAATGTAAGTTTCGCGTTCTGTGCGCTTGCTTTTCATTAAGTCGACGATGCGATAATATTCGGCTTCATTCGTGTAACGCAATGCGATGTCTTCAAGCTCCCATTTGATTAAATTCATCCCCAAGCGGTCGGCTAAAGGCGCGTACACTTCAATCGCTTCTTGTGATTTTTCAATTTGTTTGGAAGGCTTTTGGAATTTCATGGTGCGCATATTATGCAGGCGGTCCGCCAATTTAACAATAATAATGCGCATGTCTTTTGCCATCGCCAGCAACATTTTGCGATGGTTTTCGGCTAAGGCTTCTTCTTTACTTTGGAATTTGAATTTCCCGAGTTTCGTGACGCCGTCTACTAAAAAGGCAACTGTTTCCGAAAAATGTTCGGCGATATCTTCGAGTGTATAATCCGTATCTTCGACAACATCGTGCAAAAATCCTGTAGCAACTGTATCAGGATCCATGTGCAATTTTGCCAAAATCCCTGCAACTTGAATAGGGTGAACGATATACGCTTCTCCCGATAATCTTGATTGGTGCGCGTGTGCTTGCGTGGCAAAATCCAACGCTTTTTGGACGAATTGAATATTTTTGTCATTCATGTAAGTTGCGCATAAGTCAATAACTTCTTGCGCCGTCATATCTTGCGTTCGTGCCATTTTTTCCACCCTTTCTCATTGTATGAATACTTTTTATTATACCGCACTGACAAAGGATGTTCAAAGAAAATTTTAATTTTACTCACGAAAAAAAAGCTAGGGCCGTTTCCTAACTTTTGTTGTATTATTCAGTCGACATCTTTAATTTGTACCATTTGCTCCATCGGAATACGCAGTCGTTGCGAAAATTTAATGAGTAAAAAAATTGACATTTTTCCGCGATTATTTTCGATTCTGGAGTAATGTTTACGCGAACAAATCCCGTCATACACCGATTTTTGAGTTAATCCAAGCGCAGAACGAATTTCTTTTAGCCTACAAATATCCATTTCCATTAATGAATGCCTCCTTATTTTGATAAATTTATTATATAAGTAATAATAAATTTATTTAAGAGCCATATTGGTTACATGGATGGATTTATTTTTTAGTACGGCGCGAATAAATCAAACACCCATTGGTTATTCGCGACCTTTTGCCATTGCAACGATCGTTCTTCTACTTGAATCGATCTTCATTTAACATATTGTACAGCCATTGTAAATTGATGATTGGTTTCTTGATTTTTGTTCCTAAAATCGGTCGCGCAAATTCCTCGAATTGCTCTAACATCTGCTGACGAATTTCAGGTGTGATTTTGTCCGTCCAAACTTGCTTCCCATTCTCATCAATATATTCATAGCTATATAAAACACCTTGAGAAGTGAAACGATAGCGAGTATCCTTATATGAAAATCCACTTTCTCCGCTAGAAAACGAAAACGACAGCCCTGACTTCAGTGATTCATTATAAATAACATTCACATCTTTCGACCGAAATGTATAGCCTGGTGGATTGCGTAAGTCTTCATAAACTTGCCCTACAATCGGAATTAATGGATTGGCATCTTGTGACACTTCTATTTGTTGAACATAGTACGGCGCATAGCGATTCAAATTGCTCACAATTATATCCTTTATAATTAATATGATGAATAAGGTTAATACTATATATCTCTTTCGCATGTTATCACTACTTTCATTACTTAAAAATGATTATCTCCTAGTACGGCGCGAACATGTCAAACACCCATTGTTTATTTGTTTCAGGAACTTCTACCTTGTCCAAAATCGGTTGAATCATTCGATCCACATTCGCAAAAAACGCCTCTTGTTCTTCGGAGGTTGGATGAACATCATACGTCTCTGATGTCTTATTTACCCGATGATAAGCGTAAGTAAATTTTCCTTGTTGATTGAAATAGTAATTAGTCCCATTATAATGTACTTCTAAGAACTCAGCCCCACGGCCCCTTGAAATCCGTAATTTATCTTCCCCTATATCTATCAAGACCATATTATCGCTTGTCGTCACTCCTTCAACCCCATACAACCATACAAGGGATGTATGATGAGCCATCGCATTCCACAGCATCAATCGTTTCTTAAAAGGCTGATTCTCATATTTGTTTGTATGCATTGCATAATATAGAGCATCTGAGCTGTAACTTTCATGAATTGCATCACTTACATTCCACCAGACAATTAACAGGCTAATTGCGATAACGATTATTTTTAGTTTTTTCATAGGATATCTCCCGTTCTACTTAAAACGATCTTCATTTAACATATTGTATAGCCATTGTAAGTTGATGATCGGTTTCTTGATTTTGCTCCCCAAAATCGGACGAGAAAACTCCTCAAACTGTTCTAACATCTGCTGACGAATTTCAGGTGTAATTTGGTCCGTCCAAACTTGCTTCCCATTCTCATCAATATATTCATAGCTATATAAAATTGCTTGAGAATCTAAATTATATTCAAAATCTTTATATGAAAAATCACTTTCTCCACTGGCAAACGAAAACGATACCCCCAATCTCAACGATTCATTATAAATAATATTCACCGGATCAACCACTCCTTTCGACCGAAATGTATAGCCCGGTGGATTGCGTAAGTCTTCATAAACTTGCCCTACAATCGGAATCAGCGGATTGGCATCTTGTGATACTTCTATTTGTTGAACATAGTACGGCGCATAACGATTTAAATTGCTCACAATTATGTCCATCACAATTAATATGATGAATAAAGTTAATACTATATATCTCTTTCGCATGTTATCACTACTTTCGTTACTTAAACCGATCTTCATTTAACATATTGTATAGCCATTGTAAGTTGATGATTGGTTTCTTGATTTTTGTTCCTAAAATCGGTCGCGCAAATTCCTCGAATTGCTCTAACATCTGCTGACGAATTTCAGGTGTAATTTTATCCGTCCAAATTCGTTCCCCGTTTTCATCGACATAGTCATAGCTATACAAAACACCTTGAGAACTGAAATTATAGCGAGTATCCTTATATGAAAATCCACTTTCTCCACTAGAAAACGAAAACGATACCCCCGATCTCAACGATTCATTATAAATAATATTCACCGGAGCAATCACTCCTTTCGACCGAAATGTATAGCCTGGTGGATTGCGTAAGTCTTCATAAACTTGCCCTACAATCGGAATTAATGGATTGGCATCTTGTGACACTTCTATTTGTTGAACATAGTACGGCGCATAGCGATTCAAATTGCTCACAATTATATCCTTTATAATTAATATGATGAATAAGGTTAATACGATATATCTCTTTCGCATGTTATCACTACTTTCTCTTATACTTAGATGCTTTGAAAGAAAAGTTCCCTTTCAAAGGTGAAATCTTTAGTTTCTTACTTTTATTTTTTGTCAGCTTATTCATACCTTTTAGGCTACTACTCGAGGATTTCGAAATTGTTGACATAGGTTTCGGTTTCCCAGGTGCTCCTATATTGCGAATTTCTTCTTCAATTTTTTCTTTTTGTCCCTCTTGTTGTCTCTTTTTTTGCATATAGTTATAAATCTCTTCCTTTGCCTTATCACTTAATGGCGGTTTTTTTAGACCTATAAAATTCATGGCTACTTCTCCTACACCTTTTATAAAATCTATTTGAGGCTTCATCTGATGGGCAATCACACTCCCCGCAAACGCTACACCTACTCCGGTTTTTGTCGCTTCTTTTTTGAAATCCGCTGCCATCTCTGTGCTTTTTTTCTTAATTCCAATAGCTAACAGTCCCAATCCCGCTAATGTAAAAAGTGCTTGTCCTCCCTCAATCCAATGACTCAAGTGGGCAAGCCACTCATTATCTTTATTATAGGTTTCTAAATACATCTTGTCTCTAATACTATTTAAAGACGTCAATAAATAATGTGAGCGTAATCTATCCACCAATAGACTATCACTGTAATTTGCATTCTTAGCCAATATTCTTGCATCTTGATCTGTTGCTATATCTACCTTATTTGGAGTAAATAATTCAGAAAATACGTCTCCCCAATATCCATTCAGTGTCATCACACGATCCCTATTCAATACTATCCCTCGATATTGATTATAACCAGCCATTTGAGCAAACATATCCACTATCGAGAAAGAGCTAGTACCCTTTGTTACTTCTTTTACTAAACTTGATGGATATGTTGAAAGTAACGTCGTTCCTAGATGAGGAAGATCTATTTTGTAATTCCCGTAATCATTCTTATGAATATAATTCAACAAATCATATACTGCTTGATTTATAAACGGCGGCGTATAATTAAAGTCACTATATAAATTCTGAAGTTGATTTTGTCCATAAGCAGGATATGCCAATGCATATGCTACCGCTTTATTAGGATCCTCTCCTCGTCGGATAGCTGCTAATGCTTCCATATCTAAATAAGAAAATAAAATAAGCGATTCTTTTGCTGTAAGCCCTAAATTTTGTTCAAACATTTTTGAGCCTGATAATGTTTTTTTGGCACTCTGCAGCACGTACATAGTGTCTTCCTTAGCTTGTTTCGGAATCTGTTGATATAATCTTATTCCGATTGATAATAAATGAGCTAGGCTTGTGTCTTTCTGCCTTAACACACTCCCCCCATTATCCAATGCGTAATATTCTGCTGTTTGGATTTGTTGTACGCGCGGTAAAGGACGCGTTGTTACAGGACGAGTAGACGCAATCATATTCGGGCCAATTCCTCGCTGAAGACGTGCGTGCGTTACCTTATTACGTCCTACTTGAATCGGTGTATATGGCGCTTGCCATGTTGGATAATAAGGTATATTGGTCCATCTTGGGCTGCCGGCCAATGTCGCATGGAAAGGCACATAACGAGTGCTTGCTTTTGCGATTATATTAGAAAGGCTGTCTTTTTTGGCGACAGGAGAAAAAGGAATTGGCGAAAGGGTATATGGCGGATGATAAGTGGGTTGCGGTGCCAATGGGTACACAAATGTGTGCGTTATATCGCGGTCGAGTGTTGTCGTATACGCACTAGGTTTATGGTAGCCGCGAATCCATTCCGATTCTAGCGTCACATTCGCTTGTTCAGCTCGCTTGAATACTTGTGTAGGACGCAATGTTTTGCCAAATTCATCTCGGTAATGCAATGTAATGGTGTAAAGTTTCGGATAAACAAATACGTGCTGCGTATCTTGCTCAATCCGTTGCTTAAATATCTCAGGCATTGCATAGCCATCGAATGTCGGCGCTTCTTGCTTCAATACGCTTCCTTTATCCACTAATAAAATACGCTCCGATTGTAAAGCGTTCCCTTGCATATCTTGGTAGCGGAAAGTTACTTTCGGTTGTTTGTGATAGACAAATGTATAGGTTTTAGCCGCATCAACGACTGTTTGGTAAACCGTTGGACGCGTGTAACCTATTTTACGCGGGGCTAAATAATCCATTGCCGCATTCGCATTCACTTGATAGGTCTCGCTCGGAAAAAGTGTCACACCGTCTTGGTCAACAAAATGTAGATTAACTGGATATTGACGTTGATAGGTTACCGAACGAGTATCGTTGTTGTCCGCGGTCAATTGAATGCGTCCTTTTGGTGCATAACCTGAAATCGTCGGCAAATCATAGGTCACTGTATGGTCTTGTGGAACTTTTACGAGGAGCGATTCTAACAAGCGGCGGTCTTCTGAGTCATATAAGTTCAACGTCACCTCATATTCGCGATA
The DNA here is from genome assembly GCA_030525795.1 of Aerococcaceae bacterium. GTDB lineage: Bacteria > Bacillota > Bacilli > Lactobacillales > Aerococcaceae > Abiotrophia. The sequence continues at coordinate 124,855 of JAUNEB010000002.1, forward strand.
ATAAACAAAGGTATATTCCACATCAGATTGTACCGTTGTTTGATAAGTGTTAGGCACCGTATACCCCGCTAAGTAAGGTGGAATTTGTTGGTAAGTATCACCTCTATGTTGAGTATAGGTTTGACTCGGTGCTAACATATTACCTTGCGTATCCTTGTAGTGGGTTATCACGCGATAAGGTTTGCGATAGATAAATGTATGTTGTGTTGCTTCTTGAAGTGTTGTTGCATAATTTTCTGGTATGGTGTAGCCATCAATATGATGTGGCTGATGCGTAAAATTGGTGCCCGTTTTGCGTAAATATGTCTTGCTTGGAGCTAATCGATTGCCCGATTCGTCTTGATAATGTAACTTCAAGGTTGTGGCAGGATGATACACGACGCGCACTTTTACGTTGCCTGATTGGTTTGTTTGAGTATGCGTCTCATATAAGTAGCCGTCCATTTTGGGAACAGGAACAGTATAGTGTTCGTTTGCACGAATGAGGTATGTTTCGCTTGGTCGCAAGGTTTGTCCGTTAGTATCAACATATTCCGTTGTCATATATTGCCGCGCATTAACACGCATGTTCGCTTGTAGCGCACTTCCAAACAATTCGTACCTTGCGCCGATAGAATAAGGATACACACTACTTTCACGAGCGGGCGCTGGTGTGTAATACGTATAGCGGAAGTTCGAGACGAATCCCGCTCCCAAATAGCCACCGTTCGGCAAATGCGCCATTCCGTTATAATCTGCACCGTGCGATCTTGCTGTGGCATCATACACAACTCCGTCTTGTTCTTCCAAATTAGACTGCGGTGGAATGTAGCGTACTAAATTGTCCAAATCTGTTTTGACACCTTGAGCACCATCGATATCCGTCGTAATGAAACTGACGATAACAGGGACTTCTTCTTGCGTATTATGTTTCACAATACGATACTTCATATCCAATGTGTTAGCACCGTTGTAAAATACCGCAATCGAATTGCTGTTTGAGTTAGGAATGTGCTGACTGCCTACAAAGCCGAATCCTTTGACCGTGCCGTCATATGCGTTGCCTGAATTGGCCATCCATTCAGCGTGATCCGTTCCTTCCAATGTCCACAACAAATCCAATTCAATACCTGATTGTGTTGTGCCAACACGCGTCAAACGACCTGTCGTTCCTGCTTGCAAAGTATAGCCCACAAGAGGCACTTGCGGATTATCCACACCCCAAAAGGCGCTATCATTCATATTCCCTTCAACCGTTCCGCTAGTCAACTCAACTCTCGTATGCTCCGTCCAACGTAACCCTTCACTCGTCAAAAAATGATCTTTCGTCAAATTGTCGCCTTCCAACTGGATTTCAATAGGGTCAAAAGCTTCGACACCCGTTGCGTTCGGATCAATTTCACCTGAAACCGTTACCTCGGTAATCGTTGGTTCCGTAGTCGCAGGTGCTGGTGTCGGCGTAGGAACTGTCGGACTAGACGTTGGCGGTGCCCCTGTTGGATTAGGCGCTGGCGGCAACGTGGCATTGGGATCCGCTGGCGTTGGCGTAGATGTAGGTGGTGAGGTTACACCTGAAGTACCGTCAGATGTGACACTCACCTCAATCGTCTCAGGCTGTTCCGGCACATCTACACTTTCAGTCGCATCCGTTCCTTGAGAAGTAGCGGTATCTTCCGCATGTACTACGCTGGCTTGATAATTCATCAGCACAAACGCACTCGCTGTCAATAATTTGAATACATTCAGTTGCTTCATAAAAAATTCCTTTCCGCAATTACGATTAGTATAGCATACTCTTTTTGGATTGTGTGGCTTCTTAAGAAAAACTTAATTATTTTTTTGAGCCGTATGCCATATAATTAAATACACAAAAAGTTTTCTTTTCCACTAAAAAAGCAACAAAGGCATGCTTCGTTGCTTGAAATGCTTATTTAATTTTTTGAGCCGTATATTGGCTGACGGGATGCGTAATGTATTGGCGGGCTGCAATAATTTGTAGCTCATACTTGCCAGATTGTTGTGTGACGGACATAATATCGTTTACCGCATTCGCCGTATGCTCAAAGGCTTCTAAGTCTGTCTTGCCATTCAGCAATTCCGCTAGAAAAATGCCGCTCGTTAAGTCGCCGACGCCGACAGGGTCCTTTGCTTTGAATTCATGTAGCGGACGACTGATATGATAAATACCCTCTTCGTTAGCAAGTAACATTTCAAATTGGGTTGCGTCTTTTCCGACACGGCTAAGGTGTTTGACGAGTACTTTTTTGACACCTTTAGATTGGATTGCTTGAACAGCTTCGATTGCTTGTTCAAAATTTTCCACCGGTAAGCCAGTCAATTCGCGCAATTCTACTAAGTTTGGCGCGACAATATCTGCCTTGGCTATCGCTTCGTCGCGCAAAAATTCTGCCACGCCTGATGGCACAATGCAACCTTTATCGGGGTGCCCCATGACAGGATCGCAAAAGTAAATCGCCTTTGGATTGAGTGCTTTTATCCGCTCAACGACTGCCAAAATTTCTGCGCCTTGCGCTTGCGCGCCGATATAGCCTGAAAGAATCGCATCACATTCGTGCAACGCGTCGATGTCCGCAATGCCTTGGGCGATGTCGCCGAACTGCGTTTCAGGCACGACCATCCCTTTCCACTTGCCGTATTGCGTGTGGTTCGAATATTGAACGGTATTCAATGCCCACACGTCAATTCCGAGTGTTTGCATCGGAAAAGTTGCCGCTTTGTTGCCAGCGTAGCCATAAACGACATGTGATTGAATGGATAAAACGTTTTTCATGCGAATTCCTCCTTTTGTGTACGTTCATTTTTATCATGATTTGTAAGTTGGTGCAAGTTTTATGCTTGCGCTGTTGGTGTTCACTAAAGGAAGAGGCAAATATTAGTATGCTCGCGCTAACCAAACGGTGTGTTTAGCAGGCTGTCCTGTTACGATACAAGTTGCTTTTTGTTCGATTTCAAATGGCATGTTGCGTGTAGTGAAGCCAGTGAGTTCTTTGATTTTTGCTTCAGATTCTTCCGTTCCGTCCCAGCCCGCAAGCACCCATCCAGGTAATTCGCCCGCTTCGCGTTTGCTCTCGATATGAGCGACTAACTCGTCTAATGTGTTAATGTGCGTGTAGTAATTTTGTTGGTTCATTTGGCGGGCCGATTCTAAAAGGCGTCCTTGCATCGCATTCAATTCTGCTTGAACAGTCGCTACAAAATCCGTAAATGGCACGGCAACTTTTTCGCTTAAGTCACGCGCTTTGATCATAACTTGTTCATTTTGTAAGTCGCGTGGGCCGCATTCGATACGAACAGGCACACCGCGTAATTCCCACTCGTTGAATTTGTAACCAGGTGAGTTGTCTGTGTCGTCAATGGTTGTGCGAATGCCAACGGCTTTTAATTGCGCATTGAGTTCGTTAATTTTCTCCATAATGTCAGGATTTTTTTGCCATGGGCCGACTGGAATGAAGACGACTTGGTGTGGCGCGACAGCTGGTGGCAAGACGAGGCCTTGGTCGTCACCGTGCGTCATAATCATTGCGCCGATTAAGCGTGTTGAAACGCCCCACGAAGTTGTGTAAGCGTGGACGTGTTCATTTTCTGTGTTCAAAAACTTGATGTTGAACGCTTCAGCGAATTTGGTGCCCATGTAGTGAGAAGTTCCTGCTTGAACGGCTTTGCCGTCTTGCATCATCGCTTCGATAGAGTATGTATTTTCAGCGCCGGCAAAACGTTCCGAAGGCGTTTTTTCGCCCGCAACAACGGGAACGGCTAAGACGCTTTCGACGACTTCGCGGTACACTTGCAACATGCGTTGTGTACGTGCTTTGGCTTCTTCAGGCGTTGCATGCGCGGTATGGCCTTCTTGCCACAAAAATTCTGACGTACGCAAGAAAGGCAGCGTCTTTTTCTCCCAGCGGAAAACGTTCGCCCATTGGTTAATCTCAAGCGGCAAGTCGCGGTAAGATTGCACCCAATTGCTGAACGCGTCGCCGATAATCGTCTCTGAAGTTGGACGCAATGCCAAGCGTTCTTCCAATTGCTCGCCTGCCGCTTCGGTTACCCAAGGCAATTCAGGGCTGAATCCTTCGATGTGGTCTTTTTCCTTATTGAAAAAAGATTCTGGAATTAACATTGGGAAGTACGCATTGCGCACACCTTCTTCTTTGAAACGCGCGTCGAACGCTTTTTGGATATGTTCCCAAATTTCGTAGCCGTCTGGCTTAAAAATCATACATCCGCGCACAGGCGAATAATCCATTAAATTTGCTTGTTGAATGGTTTGGATATACCATTTTGAAAAATCTTCTTTTCTTGTTACCATGTTGGTTCCCCCTTAAAAATAAATAGCGTCTGTTTTCATCCTTCACACAAGGACGAAGAACAGACACTCCGCGGTACCACCTTATTTAAGAGTGCTCATCACTCTTCAACTCACAGCCGATAAGGAGGCTAAGCCATTTTGAACAATATAGCAGGTTCGATGAACGAGTGGGCAAGTCGCTTCCAGCCTAGGCGACATTCTCTAGTTACCATGCAATCATCTACTAATCTATCTTGTGTTTCATTATATCATGCTCTTTACAAAAAGCAACTATCTTTTTTCGATGCCGTTTTCGGTCAGTTGATATTTTTCTGTAAAACCAATTTGGTTTAATGGCCAATGAATGAAGTCTGCTTCGGTCAATGTTTCTAAATCAACAAAGCCAAAAGCGCGGCCGTCCAATGAATTTTGGCGGTTATCGCCCATGACGAACGCTTTGCCTTCAGGCACAACCGCTTCGCCAGCGACTTGCTCTAGCGTGAAGTCTTCGGTAAAATTCCCCGTTATTTCTGCTTGTTTTTTGGCTAAATAGGGCTCGTCAACTGTTTGACCGTTAATGATGAGTTGGTCATTTTGGTAGGCGATTGTGTCGCCTGGTAAGCCGATGACCCGTTTGATGTATAATTTTTTGGCGTCAGTTGGTGCGGGTAACACGACAACATCGAAACGGTCGATTTTGTTCAGTTTGAGCATAAACATGCGCTCGCCGTCTTGTAGCGTGTAATCCATTGAGCGTCCGTCAACCGTCACAGGTTCCGCGATAAAATGACGAATCCCGAACACAATCGCCACCGAAATCAAAATCGTGACAACGAAACTGATGATTTCTTTCGATAATTTTTTCATTTTGCACACTCCTTTTTTGCTAAAGGTATTGTAACGCATTTGATGGCTCAAATGCAAGACTAGCGGCTTTCATTGCCGGCGTCAATCGCTAATACGATTGAAATGACAAGCTTTTCGTCGGCGTTTTTGTCCACAATATCGACTTCATACGTGTCGGACCAAGTCATCCAACGCTTGCTAATACGCGCAATGTCGTTGCCTTTGGCATCATAAATCGTGTACGCACGCTCCAAAAAATTACCGCGAATTTCCCAATCTAGTTCCGGAATACTATACACGGGTTTGAAAAACGTAAGCTGCTGACGCAAGGTTACCGTTGAATCGTTGTCGCTCGTGATTTCATATGTGGGTAAGAAACTCCACAACTTTTGTGTGATGGTAGTCACTTCTTGTTGAGTAGCATAATCCATTAACGTACGCGTTTTGCGCAGTGAAAATACTTTGCCACGAACGGTGTAAAGTGGTTGTTCGTACGCATCATAAATATCGAAACTATCCGTAAACGACCATACGCGCTCTTTTATATAAAATTGCATCGGTGCCCCTCCTCTTGGGTTTAGTATAACATATCTATGCAAAAAAGCTAGGAAATCCTAGCTTTTTGGTTCTTCGTGCAACATACGCATGGATTGAACGGTTTCTTGAATGTCGTCGAAACATTTTGCGATGTTCAAGCAGTGGTCGCCAATACGCTCAAAGTCCGTTAACACTTTTGAGTAGCGAATGCTGTTTTCGATCGTGCAACTTTTTTCTTTCAAACGAAGCAGCTGGTTACGGCCAAAATCTTGATACGCATCATCAATGCGGTCTTCTGCTTCACTCACGCGTTCTACTAAGCGGTCAAATTCGCTAAAGTCAGCAATGTGCAGTTGTTTCAATACGGTTTGCGTCAATGTATTCATGCGCTTGACTTCTTCAATTGCTCCCGCAGACAAAACGGTATCGGATTCGTACAATTCTTGCGCACGCTCTGCAATATTGATTGCGTGGTCGCCAATACGCTCCAAATCGGATGCGACTTTGACGAACAAACCAATGGCTTGCGTGCCGCTCAGTGGCAATTCATGTGACAACGTCATCGTCGTAAAGCGAATAATGCCTTTGTTTAAGAAATCAATATATTCCTCTTGCTGCTGAATCGTTTCAAACGCTTCGTCACTATATTGCTCCAACAATTCAAACGTACGTTGTGTATTATTCGTTACGAATTCCAACATATTTTGTACTTCGCGGAAAATTTGTGCGTTCGCAACTGTACTCGCACCAATGCGGTATTCCGAATCGAACAGCGTGAAATCCAAATATTTCAAACGCATGCCCGTTTCTTCTTCAGGTTTATCTGGCAAAATCGCAAGTGCTAACTTAACCAATTTGTGTCCGAATGGCAATAATAAAATCGTTGTCGCAACGTTGAATACCGTGTGGACATTGGCAATTTGAGCAGGAATATTGTCTGGTGACAACTGAGCCATAAAGCTCGCAAACGGCGTCAACAAGCTAATCACCACAAAAATAATCGTTCCAATAATATTGAACGATAAATGAATAATCGTTGTGCGTTTTGCATTACGTTCGGTTCCAATCGATGCCAAAACCGCCGTAATACAGGTACCAATATTTTGTCCGAACAAGACATAAATCGCAGACGGCAATGTCACAACACCACTCGCAGCCAATGCTTGCAAAATCCCTACCGAAGCAGATGAACTTTGGATAACGGCTGTAAACACCGCCCCTGCCAAAATACCGATTAACGGATTTTCAAAGCTGGTCATTAAATTGACGAATTCGGGAACCGTACGCAACGGCTCCATCGCGCCTGACATCATGTCCATTCCCATGAACAAAATCCCTAGTCCTGCTAATACGTTACCAATCCCGTCCAATTTTTGACTTTTGAAAAAGGCGAGCATTGCAACCCCAGCAAAGGCAATAATTGGTGCCATTGCCGTAATATCGAGGGCAATCAATTGTCCCGTAATCGTCGTTCCGATATTTGCCCCCATAATGACCCAAACGGCACTTTCCAATGACATTAAGCCTGAATTGACAAAACCGACTGTCATTACCGTTGTTGCCGAAGAGGACTGAACTAGCGCCGTAATGATCGCACCGACACCGACGCCAACGAAACGATTCGACGTTAACTTCTCCAAAATAGTTTTCATTTTATTGCCGGCGACAATTTCCAAACCGTTGGACATCATCGTCATTCCGTATAAAAACAATGCTAAGCCACCTAGCATCGTAAAGATATGTGTGATACTCATAAACATAACTCCTACCTTTTTTTATGTTTCATACCTTTTCATCATAACATAAACTACGCGCTTGTTTCATTAAAAATTTGCCATTTTTTTAATAAAAAAGAAGACTGGGTTAGCAGTCTTCTTATTAAGTTTATACACGGCGTTTTAATGCAGTTGCACCTACTGCCATTAAAGTAATCGCAACCATGCCCATAATTGTTGAGGCTTCTCCTGTTTGTGGTAATGTTTTTTGTTTAGGTGCGTTATTCGAAACGGTCGTGCTGGATGCTACCGCTGTTTCGCTCGCTTTAGATTCCACCGTATTCGTTTGTGATGAAGTACTTGTTGATTCTGAAGATTGTAAAGCTGCAAGTTCTGCTTCTGCTTGAGCCAAAAGTTCTGACAATTCTGCATGAGATGCTAACAATTCTTCATAACTTGCATCTTCATCAAATCCATAAGCCTCCGCTAAAGAGATTGTATATTCTAAAATAGAAATACCATCTTGCAACCATGCAACCGCGCCTTCATAGTCACCTTCTAGAATGCCTTCTCCTTGCACACGCCATTCATCAAGAGCAGTTATAAGCTCTGCGACTTCCGCAAAAGCTTCTTTTTCTTCATCAGTCAAAGAATTATACCATTCTCCTAATGC